>NZ_JACHFF010000001.1:0-952025 GCF_014207425.1 Jeotgalicoccus coquinae
GCCACACCTGTTCCCATGTCGAACACAGCAGTTAAGCTCTCCAGCGCCGATGGTAGTTGGACTGACGTCCCGCAAGAGTAGGACGCTGCCAGGCTAATATTTTTATAATTAATTGATTAATCCACAGTAGCTCAGTGGTAGAGCTATCGGCTGTTAACCGATCGGTCGTAGGTTCGAGTCCTACCTGTGGAGCCATTTTTTTGTGTCTGGCCCGTTGGTCAAGCGGTTAAGACACCGCCCTTTCACGGCGGTAACACGGGTTCGAGTCCCGTACGGGTCACCATTTTTTTAATTATATAGTTCAATATGGAGAATTAGCTCAGCTGGGAGAGCATCTGCCTTACAAGCAGAGGGTCGGCGGTTCGAGCCCGTCATTCTCCATTTTTTGTCTGGAAGGGTAGCGAAGTGGCTAAACGCGGCGGACTGTAAATCCGCTCCTTCGGGTTCGGCAGTTCGAATCTGCCCCCTTCCACCATAGATTTTGGGCTGTAGCCAAGCGGTAAGGCAACGGGTTTTGGTCTCGTGACGCGAAGGTTCGAATCCTTCCAGCCCAGTTTAATATATTTAGAGCCATTAGCTCAGTTGGTAGAGCATCTGACTTTTAATCAGAGGGTCGCAGGTTCGAATCCTGCATGGCTCATCACGAAACACCTGCTATTTTAGCAGGTGTTTTTTTATGCATAAAATATCTGGAAATTAATATTTATAAAGGGTTGTATAAAAGCGCTTTCTTTAGTATATTGTAACTAGACAAAGGAATAGTTTGGTGGGGGGATGTCAGTGGTTAAAATAGACATCATAGGCGCGCCTACAGCATTTGGACAACCAAAGTTAGGGGTATCTTTGGGACCGGATGCGGTGCGTCTTTGTGGTTTGAAAGAACATTTATCACAGCTTGGCCACGACGTGGCTGACAAGGGGAATGTATACGGAAAGTACCGTGCAGAGTACGGTAATCACAGTGAAAGAAACGAAGAAGGACTTATGAACTTCAATCAGGTTAAAGACTTCAGTGAAGCACTTGCCGCCTCTGTTGAAGGTTCATTGGACAATAACCGTTTTCCATTTATCGTTGGCGGCGATCATAGCCTGTCAATCGGTTCAGTAAGCGGTGTAACTAAGAAATATAACAATCTCGGTGTATTGTGGATAGATGCTCACGGTGATATTAACAACAGTGATACATCACCTACAGGAAACATACACGGTATGCCGCTCGGTGTGCTCCTCGGGGAAGGAAGCAGATCGCTTGTTGATATTCATCATGAAGGAGCAAAACTTAAACATGAGAATATTGTACTG
The DNA here is from genome assembly GCF_014207425.1 of Jeotgalicoccus coquinae. GTDB lineage: Bacteria > Bacillota > Bacilli > Staphylococcales > Salinicoccaceae > Jeotgalicoccus > Jeotgalicoccus coquinae. Next base: position 1,303 of record NZ_JACHFF010000001.1, read on the forward strand.
ATTGGTGTACGGGATTTAGATACAGGTGAAAAAGCTTATATTAAAGAACATGGAATTAAATGCTATACGATGAGCGATGTCCGGAGACTTGGTCTCGATGTTGTTATTACAAAAGCACTGAAGCACTTACAGGATTGCGACGGTATTCATTTATCACTGGATGTGGACAGCCTCGATCCTCTCGAAATTAAAGGGACGGGAACGAAAGTTGACGGCGGCATTTTCCTGTCGGAAATGCTGCTCGGTTTAAACATACTGAGTAAGACGGAACTGCTTGTATCAGCAGATCTGGTTGAAGTGAATCCACTCATTGATAACTGTAATGAAACTGCAGAAAAAGCAGTGGTAATTTCAGAGTACATATTCGGACAGAGCCAGATATAAAAAGAGAAGCTTCAGGCTTCTCTCATAGTCTTCAACACGTAAACAGCATACTCATCAGCAGTAGCTGTTTCTTTTTTTACCTTTTTTCCGTTCTCGAGCCCGGTTAATTGGGAATCGAGAATCTCGAGTTCTTTATCGTCCGGAGAAATAGTATAGGCGGCATATGGTTCAGCACCGGTCTGTTTATTGAAATTAAAAATATTGATGGAAGGCACGATTGCTTCTGCTGCAGGACGGTAAAATTTCTGAATAATACTGCTTTTTTCAACGGTGTGCGACAGAGTAATAATGTTATGGGCCAGCAGTTGATTTAAATGGTAATGTATTTTAGCTCTCGGCAGTTCGAGTTCGTCGGCAAGCATCTGACCGGTTTTCGGTTCGTCCGCCATCATGCCGAGCAACTGCAGTCTAAATGGGTCGCTGATTGACTTAAGCTGATCCAACTCATTAATGATGAGCAATTTTTCCATTAATATCCTCCACATACTTTTTCTTTAATTATCATGTAAAGTGTAAATACAGTCAATTAAACTGTTTTAATAAATGAGAATATTTGTTACACAATTGTGAATTTGGTATTATTAAAATGTTAAGTACTTAGGGGGATGAGTATGATAGGTCAAAGAATTAAAGAAATACGCAATAATAACAATTTAACCCAGGAAGAACTTGCTGACGGGATCATCTCCCGAACTTATTTAAGTTTAATTGAAAAAGGTACGGTGCAGCCGTCCACTAACGTATTAGTTAAACTGAGTAAACGGCTGAACTGCACGGTAAATGATTTCATGGCGGAAGTTTCACATTTTAAATATAACAATTTTGAAATTCTGCGTGAAATCGGACACTACGAACTTAAAGTGGATAATGAAGATTACGAGATTGTGAAACATTTTATCGACAAAGAGTATGAACAGATTGAAGATGTACCGCTGCCGGACAGCGGGAGAATACATTTAATCTATGCTCGTTATTTTAAATTTAAAGGGGATTTAAAACGAACGAAACTGCATACTGATAAAGCACTGCAAAAGCTGTCTACTATTGCTGTCAATCAGCACTATGTGAACGCTGTGCTGTTAAAATCGGAGCTGCTTGCTGAAGATGGCGAAACGGACGCGGCGATAGACATACTTGAAGAGACGGTTTATCTGACGACCAAGTTTGGTGAACTGAATATTTCTGATATTAAGTTACGGTTTGCACTTGTAAAATGTTATATTATATTTAAACAGTATTATACTGCATACAGACTGACAACAGATATTAAACAGATTTCATCCAGACTGAATATTACTTATAAAGAAGAAAAACTTAAGAAGTATGAAATGCTGACCCTCGTTAAACTTGGCAAGTATAAAGATGCACTGGAGCTCGCAGGAGACAGCAGTGAAACAGATGCCGGTATTATGCGTGCATACAGTCTGTGGCAGCTGGACAAAGTTAAAGAGGCTGATCAGTTATTAAAAGCGATACCAGCGCCCGATAAGGAAATTTCCAGTATACCGCAAATAAGTGGTCTGTATAAAGAACTTACCGGGAGATTAGGTGGCTTATAACATAATAGAAAGGAAAATCATTATGGAAACAGCCAACTTTTTTGATAATATCTCTACATCTTTTGTAATAACCAGCATTATCGACATCCTGATTATATGGTACGTTTTTTATCTGATATTGACGGTCATTAAAGGGACGAAAGCTGTACAGTTAATCAAAGGGATATTTTTCATAATTATTGGACGGGCATTAAGTAATTTTTTAGATTTAACAACGACAACACAATTGTTCGATATGGTGCTCCAATGGGGTTTCCTCGCCGTCATCGTTATATTCCAGCCGGAATTAAGACGTGCGCTTGAACAGCTCGGACGCGGCAGCCTCTTCAGGAGCAGCACTGCGAGCGATGCTTCGGAGCATGAGAAGATGCGGCAGGATATGGTCACCGCTGTCCGCTATATGGCGAAGCGCCGTATCGGCGCGTTGATTGTGCTCGAGAAAGAAACCGGCCTGAAGGACTATATTGAGACGGGTGTACCATTAAACGCCGAAATTACGTCGCAGCTGTTAATTAATATATTCATTCCGAATACACCGCTGCATGACGGTGCAATGATTATTCAGGGCGATAAAATTGCGACAGCCGGAAGCTATTTGCCGCTGTCGGAAAGCAATAAAATTGCCAAAGACCTCGGTACACGGCACAGAGCCGCTGTCGGTATTTCAGAAGTGACCGATGCATTTACGATAATTGTCTCGGAAGAAACAGGTAATGTGTCAGTTACATACGACAGCAAACTGTCCAAGGAAATCACTCTGGAAAAACTGACAGAGCTTCTCCAGAAACACTGGATGGTAACTGCCGGCGGCAAGGAAGGAGGCGGTTTGTTTGCTCGAAAATAAATGGGGCCTCAGCATAGTTGCACTGCTTCTTGCGCTGTTTATGTTTGTTAACGCAAACAATGTCTTTGAAGATATGAACCTGTTCAGCGACGACAGTGAAACAGAAAATGATACTGAATTTATCGAAGGAGTGCCAGTAGAGGTACTTTATGATGAAGAGTCGTATTATGTCTCAGGTGTACCGCCGGAAGTTACTGTTGAACTCGGAGGTGCAAACTCGAACATCAAACGACTGCAGGCAACACGTAATTTTGAAGTGATTTTAGATCTTAGAAACCGTGAACCCGGTGAACATGAAGTGTTTTTCACAGTTAACGGAATGCCTGACAATGTGTCGGGAACTGTACAGCCGGAAACAGCCAATGTAACGATACAGAATCTTGTAGCGCAGACGTTTGAAGTCCAGGCTGAAGTCAGCGAGGGACGCGTCGGCTCAAGCTACGAGCTTGATTCAGTCAACGTTGAACCGTCGACAGTAACTGTCAGAGGCGGAGAAAGTACGATGAACCGTATACAGTACGTCCGGGCAATGATGTCCGACACTTCCAGTATTATGGATGAACGTGTGGAAGAAGCTGAAGTCAGTGCATTTGATGCGCAGTATAATAAACTGGATGTAACGATTGAACCATCGACAGTGAGAATTGAAATCCAGGTTGAAGAACTGAGTAAGGAAGTTCCGGTTAACCTCGTAACAACCGGCCAGGTTGCAGATGACAGAACATTGTCGGAAGTGGAATTAAATCATGATACAATTGAAATATATGGTAACAGCCAGACATTGGAGTCTATTTCTTCTGTAACAGCGGAAGTGGATATCGATGGCATGTCAACATCGGGCACGAAAGATGTCCGGCTGGAATTACCTGAAAATGTAACGAAAAGTGAACCTGCTGTATTGGAAGCAGATGTTACGATAGAAAAAGACGAATAATTGCTGCTTAAAAAGGAGATTACTATGGGAAAGTATTTTGGTACAGATGGAGTTAGAGGTATTGCAAACGAAGGATTAACACCTGAAATGGCGTTTAAATTAGGACGTTTCGGCGGATACACACTGCTTAATAAAGGCTCGGAGCATCCGCGCGTTTTAGTTGGAAGAGATACACGTATTTCCGGAGAAATGCTTGAATCTGCACTTATTGCAGGGCTATTATCAATCGGTGCTGAAGTAATGCGTTTAGGTGTGATTTCTACACCTGGTGTTGCTTACCTGACTAAAGAGATGGAAGCAGATGCCGGAATAATGATCTCTGCGTCGCATAACCCGGTTGAAGATAACGGTATTAAATTCTTCGGTCCGGACGGCTTTAAACTTACAGATGATCAAGAAGCGGAAATCGAAGCACTGATAGACAGCGAAGAAGATAATCTTCCAAGACCGACAGGCGTTGAAGTCGGTACAATTTCGGATTATTTTGAAGGCGGACAGAAGTACTTAAGCTACTTAAAATCAACAATTGATACTGACTTTGAAGGACTTAAAATCGGCCTTGACGGTGCACATGGTTCAACGTATCACTTAGGACCTTATCTGTTTGGTGATCTGGAAGCAGATACGGCTACAGTCGGATGCAGCCCGGACGGCACGAACATTAATGCAGGTGTTGGTTCAACACACCCTGAAAAACTTCAGGAACTCGTTAAAGAAGAGAAATGCGACTTCGGCCTGGCATTTGACGGAGACGGGGACAGAATCATTGCAGTGGATGAAAAAGGTGAGATTGTCGACGGAGACAAAATCATGTTTATCCTTGCGCATGCATTAAAAGAAAAAGGCGAACTGAAAGACGATACAGTTGTATCTACAGTAATGAGTAACCTCGGTTTCTATAAAGCGGTGGAAGCACACGGCATGAAATCAGATAAGACTAAAGTGGGTGACAGATACGTTGTTGCTGAAATGCGTAAAGGCGGGTATTCATTAGGCGGCGAACAGTCAGGACATATCGTTATGATGGACTACAACACAACTGGTGACGGTCTGTTAACAGGTATTCATTTAGCGGCTATCGTTAAAGAATCAGGCAAGAAAATGAGTGAACTTGCAGCGATGGTTGAGACGTTCCCTCAGGAGCTTGTAAACGTGCGTGTAAGCGATAAGCACAACGTTACGAACAACGAAGCGGTCAAAGCAATTATGAACGATGTAGAAGAGCGTATGGCCGGTAACGGACGTATTCTCGTACGTGCATCGGGTACAGAACCGCTTGTACGTGTAATGGTGGAAGCTGAAACTGAAGAACTCGCAGCGAGCTACAGTGCGGAAATTGCAGAAGTAGTAGAAGCTGAAATGGGTCTCGACAAATAGAATTAAAAAAGTGCTGTTCCTGAAATCATGGAGCAGCACTTTTTTGGTATTGTAAATAGCTTTTATTGACTGAAAATTCCGCACAATATACTATTAATCTATCGAAACATGATCGTCTCGGAGAACAGATAGAGCAAATACTCGGTGTGCCGGAAGTAGACTGCTCGATTGATGCAGTTGGATTTGAAGCATCCGGACACGGGGAAGATGCGGGAGAAAAACCGGCGCAGGTACTGAATGCGATTATGGATATTACTCAGGCCGGCGGCGGATTGGGTATACCCGGCTTATACGTAACGGAAGACCCGGGTGCATCTGATAAAGATGCACAGACAGGATCGCTGAAGGTAAGATTTGGACAAGGCTGGGCTAAGGCACATACATTTAATACCGGACAGACACCGGCCATGAAATATAATAGAGATTTAATGAAATCAATTCTCTCAGGACAGGCACAAATCGCAAAAGCAGTAAATGCAACAGTCATCAGCCTGGATGAAGCACCGGGGGGATATAAAGACTTTGACAGCGGTGTTGCCAAGAAATTTGTTATAGACCCGCACGGTATGCTGAAATAAAACTCATAATATCAGAAAAGCGAAGCCGGAATGCGGCTTCGCTTTTTATGTGTGATTCTAATAGACGGGTTTCGCCAAAAGCTCTCCCATATTGAAATCGTTAATAAAATTAAATATGTATACACCTAAAACCTGAAATCCAAAATATAAAGAAACGAGACACAGCAGGCTGAAAATAATGTTCTCAGCAAAACTCCCCGTTCGTGTAGTGATTGGAAATCTCACTTTAAAACTGATCGGGAAAAATAACTGAATGCCGCTTTTAGTCGCCATATCTAATATGTAATGACTGACCATGCCTGTAATCAGACCGAGTTTTAACGCGTCATTAGGAAAGAAGTAGTCGACAAGAAAAGCAATCAGTACGATAAACAGCAGGCTGTGTGTAAAAGAACGGTGACCGAAAACGAAATTAATTAATTTCGAAAGCACCGGAAACGTCTTACCAATCTTGCTGCCGCCGTGGCAAATATCGGGAATTAACGAACCCGCAATACCGGCGCCGATTAATAAAACCGGATCAGCGTATGTAAAATGAGCGACTGCCAGACTGGATGCGACACCACCGATGATATGTGTTTTACCTTTCATGATGTGACCTCCTCTGACCTGTATATTATAACACTTTTTAGACATAAATATAACTTTTAATGAACAAATATTGATCAATGTTAAGTAGAGGATTTGAGACTGATTTCGATAAAAGTTTTGCAGAAATGTTATTATGAATATACTAATGAGAATGTGTGAGGAGAATTATTATGGACGGGACAAAAAGAGCGGATATTAAAATCGGCAGCACGGTGAAAGTTGTGCAGAAACAGCATCAGAGAAGTGGCGAACTCACAGAAGGCGTTGTCGCAAGAATACTGACAAACTCAGCAAATCATCATCACGGTATTAAAGTGAAGCTGGACGACGCTACAGTCGGCAGAGTAAAAGAAATAATTGAATAGGATATTATGTGGGCAGGAACGATAGAGATATCGTTCCTGTTTTTTTGTTTTGTGAAGAATTTATCGTGTTGCCGGGCGGAGATGGGGAAAATACTGTCTCTCGGGATGCTTTGTCTGACACTGTGGAAATGGCATTGTCATTCAAATCACTTTGACTGACACTGTGGAAATGACATTGTCACTCAAATCACTTTAACTGACACTGTAGAAACGACATTGTCACTCAAATATATATCAGGCAAAACTTTTTCCATTAAAAGGTAAAAAAATCTTGTAATGCAGAAAAAAATAAATTACACTTTTATTCTGAAGAAAAAGGAGGGCAGTTTGTAAATTTAATCGGAATAGCGCCTGAGCAGTACAGCGGTACTGCTGACGAGGAGGACAGCGATCGAAAATTCGGCGGATGCTGTCCCGGATACTGAAGTATTCGTAAGTGTATCTGTTAAAATTTCCGGGCAACCGGACTGACAAAGCAGATGCCCCACAAAACTTAAACCTGAAGAAGGAGTTTATCTTATGTGTGGAATTGTTGGTTATATTGGATCATCAGATACGAAGGAAATATTATTAAAGGGGCTTGAAAAGCTGGAATACCGCGGCTATGATTCAGCGGGTATCGCGGTAAAGAGCGACTCACAGACGAAAGTATTTAAAGAAAAAGGCAGAATTGCCGACCTGCGTAAGCGGGTGGATGAAAATTTCAAAGGGACAATCGGCATCGGCCATACACGCTGGGCAACGCACGGGGAACCGAGTGTTACGAATTCGCATCCGCATCAGAGCGCAGATGAAAGATTTACGCTTGTACACAACGGTGTTATCGAGAACTACAAGCAGTTAAGAGAAGAGTATTTAAATGATAAAGAGCTTGTGTCGGATACGGACACTGAGATTATTGTACAGCTGGTTGCAAAGTTCGCAGCAGAAGGGTCATCAACGCTTGAGGCATTTCAAAAGACATTATCATTGCTCCACGGTTCCTATGCAATCGGTCTGCTGGATAATGAAGATAGTCATACGATTTACGCAGCGAAAAATAAATCACCGCTGCTGCTTGGAAAAGGGGACGGATTCAACGTCATCACATCCGATGCGATGGCGATGTTGAACTTAACGAATGAGTTCGTTGAATTAATGGACGGTGAAGTGATTCAGATGATGGAGAACAAGCTGATTATCAGAGATATCGAAGGTATGGAAATTGAACGTGAGTCTTATACTGCGGAAATAGATGCGAGCGATACGGAGCTTGGCACTCATCCGCATTACATGATTAAGGAAATCAATGAGCAGCCGCAGGTAATGCGTAAAATTATAAAAGAATATCAGGACGACTACGGTGAGCTTAAAATTGATAAAAACATCATCAGCCAGCTGAATGATGCGGACAGATTGTATATTATCGCAGCAGGTACGAGCTATCATGCGGGACTGATAGGTAAAGAGTATTTTGAGAAATGGGCGGGAGTGCCGACAGAAGTACATGTGGCATCGGAATTTGTGTATAACACGCCTTTATTATCGAAGAAGCCGTTATTCATCTTTATCTCACAGTCAGGAGAAACAGCGGACAGCCGTGCGGTCCTTGTTGATATTAAGAAAAAAGGCTATAAGTCATTAACGATTACCAACGTTCCGGGATCAACATTATCCCGGGAAGCGGATGAAACACTCATCCTTCACGCAGGACCGGAAATTGCTGTAGCATCGACGAAAGCCTATGTTGCACAGATTGCAGTACTGGCAATCACAGCTGCAGTGACGGCCAGAGAATTAAACAAAGTATCGGATATGGACTTAATGTCCGAATTGGCTAAAGTTACGACAGCTATTACAGCTGTTATCGAAGACGCTGACAAAATTGAAAACATCGTTAAAAACTATCTTGAAACTGCGAGGAACGCATTCTTTATCGGCAGAGCAATGGATTACTACGTTGGTCTTGAAGGAGCGTTGAAGCTGAAAGAAATTTCTTATATACAGGCAGAAGGATTCGCAGGCGGTGAACTGAAGCATGGAACGATTGCTTTAATTGAAGACGGCACGCCGGTATTTGCACTGTCGACTCAGGCGAAAGTCGATTTAAATATCCGGAGCAATGCGCAGGAAGTTCAAGCCAGAGGTGCGAATGTTTGTGTTGTGGCAATGGAAGGACTTGAGCAGGAAGGCGACGCGTATGTCATTCCAAAAGTTGATGAAATGCTGACGCCGTTAGTATCAGTTGTTGTATATCAGCTGATTTCTTACTATGCAGCACTGCACAGAGGCAACGATGTAGATAAACCGCGTAACCTGGCGAAGTCAGTTACGGTGGAATAATAAAAAAGAGACCGCAGCTGCGGTCTCTTTTTTATCTAATACGCTATCCCAACCCGCGACTTAATATACTCATCACTTTCAAGCTGCTTATACACAAACACTGCAGTGTCTCCAACTGTAATCTTCTTGCCGCCTTCTGGCAGGAAGTCACGTTCTTCACGGCATTTGCCGACTGCTTCACCGTCCGGCAAGTAAGTCGGACAGACGACTGTCCAGTCGAGCTCAGATTCTTCGAGCATCAGATATGTTTTATGGTGCTCCTCAGCTGCGCGTGTCAGTTTGCGTTTTGACTCGCTGGACTGATAGCGCAGCACGTCAGATTCAACTCTGCTTTGCAGTATTCCAGCAGTACCGATTGTGACAATGCGCTTAATACCTTCAGCGTTCATCGCATCGATAATCAGCGGCATGCTCTGTGTCAGTGCAGCACCGCCGTCTGTATTTAATGCGCTGATGACGACATCTGCATTTTTCACGGCACGTTCAATATCTACTTTAACGGTAACGTTACCTTTTATAATAGACAGATTTTCATCGTTAACAGTTATTTTTTCAGGTGTCCGCACAAGTGCTGTCACCTGGTGTTTATCTTCCAGTGCAAGTTTGGCAATTTCACTGCCGGTTCTGCCTGTCATACCTAATAGTAAAATATTCATTTATATAACCCTCTCTTACTTTCCATCCAAAACTAATTATGCAAACTGACCGTCCTGATTTGTTTCTCATACGGGAACATCTACAGGTGCAGCTTGTATAATCAGTGTATCCATTAAATCATTATCAGGCAACGGTGTGAGCAGTGTACTGCACCAACAGCCGGGACATCCTTATATTCAGACATCACTTTTCCTTATCTTCATGTATTCACACTATAACTTTTGCACAAAAGAAACCGCTTTATAGTAGATCCGACTGGCAATATACCCAAATTAACACTATAATAAACATTGTATGGAGAAATATCAGATAATAACATCTTATTTCTGAAAGCGCTGTATAAATTCAGTGTTTTCCCATATTCGCTCTGCTGCTGAATTGATTATTTATTTAGTTCGATATGGTAGTATAGAGTGTGGAAATAAAATAATAATACTTAATTATTATATTATAAATGTGAAGAACAGGGAGGAAATTGTAATGGATTTTCGTTATTTACCAGCTACAGAAGCTGATAAAACACAGATGTTAGAAAAGATCGGTGCAAAATCCACAGACGAGCTTTTTCAAGATATTCCTGAAAAAGTAAGACTGGACAGAAAATTAAATCTGAAAGAACCAACTAGCGAGTACGAGCTTAAAAAAGAAATGGTTGCAATGGCTGCTAAAAATGCCAACTTGCAGGAGTACAGTTCATTTTTAGGTGCCGGGGTATACGATCACTTTATCCCTTCAGTAGTTGACCACGTTATTTCAAGACAAGAATTTTACACTTCTTACACGCCTTACCAGCCGGAAATGACACAAGGTGAACTGCAAGCTATGTTTGAGTTCCAGACGATGGTTTCTGAAATTACTGGTATGCCTATCGTAAACTCTTCATTATATGACGGCGGAACTGCTGTTGTAGAAGCAATGTACTTAAGTAACGTTCAAACTAAGAAGACAAAAATCTTAGTATCTGAAGCATTGCACCCTGAGTACCGTCAATTAGTTAAAACTGCATCTAAAGGTAAAGGCCTTGAGATTGTTGAAATCGGTTTAACTGACGGGAAGACTGACTTAGAGCAGCTTGAAAAAGAAATTGATGAAAATACTGCTTCAGTAATCGTTCAGTACCCTAACTTCCTGGGTCAGATCGAACCACTTGAAGAAATTAATAAATTAATTAAAGCACAGCCTAAAACAATGATGATCGTTTCAAGTAACCCGTTATCATTAGGTTATTTAACACCGCCTTCAGAATTTGGTGCAGACATCGTTGTTGGTGATACACAGGTATTCGGTATCCCTGCACAGCTTGGCGGACCGCACTGTGGTTACTTCGCAACAACTGACAAATTAATGCGTAAAGTACCTGGACGTTTCGTGGGTGAAACTGTTGACCAGGATGGCCAGCGCGGATTCGTGCTTGCACTTCAGACGAGAGAGCAGCACATCAGACGTGAAAAAGCGACATCAAACATCACTTCAAACCAGGCATTAAACGCAGTAGCAAGTTCAGCTGCAATGAGTGCACTTGGTAAGAACGGTGTTAAAGATATGTCTAAACTGAACATGCAAAAAGCAAGATATACACAGAAACAGCTTGAAAAAGCTGGTTTAGAAGCGGCATTCAAAGGATCATTCTTCAACGAATTCGCAGTTAAACTTTCTAAACCTGTTAAAGAAGTTAACGAAAAACTATTTGAAAAAGGAATTGTCGGCGGATTTGACCTTGGTATCATTTACCCTGAGTTCGAAAACCACATGCTGATTGCAACGACAGAAATCCGTTCGAAAGAAGAAATCGATGCATTTGTTAAAGAATTGGGGGATATCAACAATGGCTAATGAAAACTTTCCATTAATTTTTGAACGCAGTAAAGAAGGCAGAGTGGGTTACAACCTTCCTGCACTTGATGTTCCGGAAGTTAATTTAGAAGAAGAAATTGGTGAGACATACGTTCGTAAGGTAGATGCAAACCTTCCGGAAGTTGATGAACTGGAATTAATGCGTCACTACACTGGATTATCGAACCGCAACTTCGGTATCCACACAGGATTCTATCCACTTGGCTCATGTACGATGAAATACAACCCTGTAATTAACGAAGACGTTGTAAGATTACCGGGCTTCAGCCACATTCATCCGTACCAGGATACTAGAACAATCCAGGGTGCACTAGAGTTAATGTACGATCTTCAGGTTCATCTTGAAGAAATTACAGGAATGGACGAAATCACTTTACAGCCTGCAGCAGGTTCGCAGGGTGAGTGGACTGCACTTATGATTTTCAAAGCCTTCCACGAAGCTAACGGGGAATCACACCGTAATGAAGTTATCGTTCCTGACTCGGCACACGGTACTAACCCGGCATCTGCAGCAATCGCAGGATTCAAAATCGTTGAGGTTAAATCGAATGATAAAGGTTTAGTTGACGTTGAAGACCTTAAGAAAGTTGTTAACGAAAACACTGCAGCATTAATGCTGACAAACCCTAACACATTAGGTTTATTTGAAACTCAAATCCTTGAAATGTCAGAGATCATCCATGAAGCGGGCGGTAAAATGTACTATGACGGTGCAAACCTTAACGCTATTATGGGTTACGCACGTCCCGGCGACATGGGCTTTGACGCAGTTCACCTTAACTTGCACAAAACATTCACCGGCCCTCACGGCGGCGGCGGACCTGGTTCAGGCCCGATTGGTGTAACTGATGAGCTTGCTCCATACCTTCCAAAACCTGTTGTAGTAGAAAAAGACGGCGTATACGACCTGGATTACGACCGCCCGAACTCAATCGGTATGGTTAAGAACTTCTACGGTAACTTTGGAATTAACGTCCGTTCATACACGTACATCCGTACGCTTGGTGCTGAAGGACTTAAGAAAGCAAGTGAGCTTGCAGTACTTAACGCTAACTACATTATGAGAAGCTTACAGGAGAAATACGAACTTCCGTTCACGCAGCACTGTAAACACGAATTCGTTATCTCTGGTAACAAACAGAAAGCACTTGGGGTCAGAACGTCAGATATCGCTAAGCGTCTGATGGACTTTGACATCCACCCGCCAACTGTTTACTTCCCGTTAATCGTAGAAGAAGCACTTATGATTGAACCGACTGAGACAGAGTCTAAAGAAACGCTTGATCACTTCATCAACACAATGCTTCAAATCGCAGATGAAGCGGAAAATAATCCGGATATCATCCACGAAGCTCCACACAAAACACCGGTTAAACGTTTAGACGAAACAAGAGCTTCACGTAAACCTGTGTTCCGCTGGAACAAAGAAGAGAAGTAATTTTAGTTAATATATGATGCAGCAGATACTTTAAGTATCTGCTGTATTTTTTTATGTTTGAAACTGATAGATACACTGATACGCAAGGGACGTGAGGGTTTTATCGGAAATAGATTGTCATTAAATAGTCATAAACTTTGAAAAGAATTTTCTTTTGAGCCGCTTTTTAAATGCCTCTGCCGCTAATCTGCGTTAGAATGACGGACAAGTAAGTAATCAAAGGAGAGTCACAAAAATGAAGAAATGGTTATCAAGTGTAACAATAATAGGATCATTACTGCTTCTCGGTGCATGTAATGGCGATGAAGAAGCAGCTACCGAAGAAACAGACAAAACAGAAGAGCAGGCTCAGCCTGAAGCAGGCGCTGCAGCAGAAGGTGAAGAAGCTGCAGGAAAAGAAGGCGAAACAGCAGAACAGCCAAAAGCACCCGAGCCTGATTTAGAAGGTGTACCTGATGTAGTTGCGGAAGTAAATGATACTAAAATCGAGAAACCGGCATTCGAAGAAGCATATAACATGCAATTCCAGCAGATGGCGATGATGTCACAGATGTCAGGTGAAGAACTGAACCAGGACGATCTTAAAAAACAGGTGGCGGACGGACTTGTATCACAGGAACTGTTAAATCAGGAAGCGGACAACCGTAAGCTTGAAGTGACTGAAGAAGATACAAATGCTGTACTTGATGATTTAGTAGAGCAGAACCAGATGGAATCACAGGACGATCTGTTCGCAGCATTTGAAGAACAGGATATGCCTAAAGACGAAGTCATGTCTCAGGTTGAAATGCAGGTTAAAATCGATAAACTGATCGCGGAAGAAGCGGGAGATATTGATCCTTCCAAAGAAGAACTGCAGGAAGTATACGATGCTCAGATAGAACAGATGAAGCAGATGGAAACTGAAGAAGAACCGCCTTCATTTGAAGAAATAGAGCCTCAGCTTAAAGAACAGGTAGTAGCACAAAAAGAAGGCGAAGCAGCACAGGCATTAGTTGCAGACCTTAAGGAAAGTTCAGATGTGAAAGTACATCTTTAAAACGTTAAAAGAGGCTGATGGAATTTAAATTCCATCAGCCTTTTTTTATTATACCCACCATTTGATTAAAGCACCGACCGCAAAACCGAAAATCGCGTGGCTGAACGTCCAGTAAAACCATGATGAAAAACTGTTTGAAGCGGGCGGTTTATCAGTAAGCATGCTCAGGAAATATAATCCGGCACTCCCTGCAGTGTAAACGAGAATATACGGCCATATATTCAGCTCCCAGCCGAACGGAATGAGCATATAAAATAGTGCAGCGGCACTGACGATACAGGTCATGTAATGAAAGATAATTCCCGTAATCCATTTATCGCTCCATCTTTTAAAAACAGGCATATAATCCATGTTATACAGAAGAATTTCAGCTTTATTTCCTGTGACGAGACGGATGGTTTTTCCTGTTGCCGCAAGAATTGCTCCGGAGATGAAACCTGTTATTATTAATTTTATTAAAGTGATCATCGAAACACTCCATATGGTTATTTACCTTTTATATACCCGGTTAATGGAATTTTTCATCATGAATAGCCGGTTTATCTGACGAGCATGTAGTAAATAACGTAGAACCAGCTGAATATTCCGTGGATGATTGCCCAGAGAATTGACTGATTGACGCTCCATGAAATAGTGATAGCAAGTACGGTACCGAATCCGACACCGGTTTTAACAACAGAAGTTGATTTGCTCATATGTGTGCTCCTTTTTAAATGATTAGTCGTTAATTTGATTCGAATATATAACATTGCCTTTGAATAAGCAATGGATTGCCGGTCTGCTCGCCATGAACGTGTGATCCTATGGCCGAACGACGGGTATCGTTATCTTTGTCACGTATTTATCGCTGTCGTTTACGGAAATACGGTCGAGTACCGGTTCTGCATATAAGTAGTCGACTGCTTTCAGATGATTGTCGTCTATAAATTTAAAGATTGCATCGTATGTACCAGATACATTTTCATACTGTCCGGTATGATAACCGATTACCTGCAGTGTTTTTTCATGCTTTATGAGCGGCAGCTTAACGGTGTAGTCTGTTTTTGCAAACAGGTATTCAAAACTTTCATAATCATTGTGCACAATATCATCTATTTTAATCATCGCACCGATTGAATATTTTTCATGGAGTTCCCGCATACATACTTTATAAAAATCGGATATCGCAGCCCGGTTGTCGTCGTCATCATGATTGGAGAGCGGCGCACTTAAATATAAATATTCCACGTCGGTTTCAGTCAGCGCGATTTCATCGAAGTTTGTATTTACCGCCTGCTCTGTAATTGCTATTTTCTTTTCAATTGTATTTTGAATACTCGCAAGATGATCGATTTTTTCTGAAATTTTGCGGGATTTTTCCTTAAACAATTCAATCATCGTATCCGGGGTCGTTACACTGATAAAATCCTTAATTTCCCTGAGCGGCATTTCCATTTGTTTCAACGACTCAATAACGTACATCGCGTCGAATTGCGTGTACGAGTAATAGCGGTACCCCTTGTCATCCTTATGCGCGGGATGCAGCAGGCCGATATGATCGTAGTGGAACAGTGTCTGCTTTGTGACTTCACAAAGCTTCGCAAAGTCACCTGTCGTAAAATATATTTCCGATTTCATAAAACTCACCTCTTGACTGTATGGTAACCATATAGCTTATATTATACTAGGTCATCATTTCGATGTGTACCGGATACACTCACGTTCCGGTATGAAAAAATATAAGAGGTGCAGAATGACAGAAACTAAAAATATAAAGTATGAATTTTTATCGGAGGATCCAAACGCTAAAACAATGCCGATTATGATTGCATTAATTATCGGTGCATTCTTCGCTATTTTAAATGAAACATTGCTCAATATCGCATTAACGACACTGATGGCGGAATTCGATATCACTCTTTCAACAGTTCAGTGGATAGCTACAGGCTTTATGCTGGTCATGGCAATTGTAATTCCGGTATCGCCGCTCTTAATGGGCTGGTTTACGACCAGACAGCTGTTCATCGGTACGATGGTCACATTTTTCATCGGTACGGTTATCGCAGCCCTCGCACCGTCATTTGGTGTACTTCTTTTCGGACGCATGATTCAGGCAATAGGCACCGGCTTAATTATGCCGATTATGTTTAATGTGTTTCTCTTGATTTATCCGCCGCATAAAAGAGGGAAAATTATGGGAATTGTCGGACTCGTGATTATGTTCGCACCTGCAATCGGTCCGACGCTGTCAGGTGTTATTGTAGAATACTTCGGCTGGAGATTTTTATTTATCTTCGTCATGCCGTTTACGATTTTCTCAATTTTATTCGCGCTGAAATATCTGGTAAATATTACAGAAATAACAAAACCCAAAATCGACTGGATTTCGATTGTGTATTCGACTGTCGGTCTGGGTGCAACAATTTACGGGTTCAGTCACGCAGGTGAAAGTGCAAACGGCTTTATGACAGCGTCTGTATTTACACCGATAATTATCGGTGTAATTGCAATAACGTTATTTGTTTTCCGCCAGCTGAAACTAGATGAGCCGCTGATGGATTTACGCGTATTTAAATTCCCGATGTTCACACATGCCGTTGTGCTGTTCGTCATTATTATTATGGTGATGTTCGCATCGGAACTGATTCTGCCCGTATTTATGCAGGGGCCGATGGGGCTGACTGCAGCTGCAGCAGGTCTTTTACTTCTGCCGGGCAGTCTGCTGAACGGTGCAATGAGTCCGTTTATGGGTGCTTTATTCGATAAAGTCGGCCCTAAAATCATGATGATTCCAGCAACGATTGTGCTGGCAGTAACGATGTTCATGTTCAGCAATCTTAATGCAGATACGCCGCAGTGGGTAATCATTGTCGGTTTTATGCTGATTATGCTTAGTGTCTCAGCGACGATGATGCCGGCAGAGACAAACGGTTTAAACCAGCTGCCTAAACATTTATATCCTCATGGTACTGCGGTCGTATCGACACTGCAGCCATTAGCCGGAGCGATCGGTGTGTCGGTGTTTATCGGCATGCTGAACTCGAAACAGGCGAGTTACCTGGAAGGTGCTGCGAATCCTGAATCACAGGAAGCAATGACAGCAGCGATGGTATCCGGAGTAGAGTTTGTTTACTTCGTAATATTCGTCATTACGTTAATTGCGGCAGTAATGTCGTTCTTCGTTTACCGTGCGAAACCGATTGAAGATCTTGTACCTGCACGGGTTAAAAAAGATGAGAATTAATGAATAATTTATGAAATCACTTCATTTTCGAAATGAAGTGATTTTTTTACGTGTATAATGTATATATGGTGATTTTTAAAGGAGCGGAGATTTATGAATAAGTGGTTTATGGGCTTCCTGATTCTTGTACTGGCAGGATTGCTAATATTCACAATTGTGATAGCATTAGGCGGAGTATAATACTTTTAAAAATATATAATTGAGGTGATGCATTATGAGGTTAAATAAAGGTGATATTGTCCGCGCAGGGCATGCACACATGAGACGCCCGATGAGAGGTGTCGAAGGCCCTTTATATTTAACGAAAACAACATTGTTTCACGAAGGTTCGGTTGGACCGTATATAGAATCGGTTGAAACGATTATTGATTTAAAAGATATTAAGGAAATCAAAACGAAAAACAGCATGGGAGTCATCCCGAACGTCATTAAAATAATTACGCATAATAATGACGTATTCAAGTTCAGTGTCTTCAAAAGAGAAGACTGGATTACAGCGATAAATCAAATGCGCAACAATTTATATGCACCTGCAGAAGATTAGTCTCTGCAGGCTTTTTACTGGTCGTAATACTTTTGTGTAAATTGACTTTTTGTGGTAATATCGTCATGGATAAAAATTCGAGATACTAATAGATAAGAAGGTTTAAATATATATGAAAGAAAACTTTTGGCGTGAATTACCGCGTCCATTTTTTGTTTTGGCACCGATGGAAGATGTTACAGACGTCGTATTCCGTCACGTTGTCAGTGAAGCGGGCAGACCCGACGTATTCTTCACGGAGTTTACGAATACAGAAAGCTTTTGCCACCCTGAAGGGGTGCATAGTGTACGTGGACGCTTAACGTTTACTGAAGATGAGCAGCCGATTGTAGCGCACATCTGGGGAGACAAACCGGATCACTTCCGTGAAATGAGTATCGGTATGGCTGAGATGGGTTTTAAAGGAATCGACTTAAACATGGGTTGTCCGGTACCGAACGTTGCAGCAAAAGGTAAGGGTGCCGGATTAATTCAGAGACCTGAAACGGCAGCAGAAATCATTCAGGCAGCTAAAGCCGGCGGCCTGCCGGTAAGTGTTAAAACACGTCTCGGCTATTCTGAAATCGACGAGTGGAGAGATTGGCTGACGCATGTATTCGAGCAGGATATTGCGAATCTGTCGATTCACCTTCGTACGCGGAGAGAAATGAGTAAAGCCGATGCGCACTGGGAATTAATCGGAGAAATTAAAAAGCTCCGCGATGAGATCGCCCCGGATACATTGTTAACAATTAACGGCGATATTCCTGATAGAAAAACAGGGCTTGAACTCGCAGAGAAGTACGGCATTGACGGTGTCATGATCGGACGCGGAATTTTCCACAATCCGTATGCATTTGAAAAAGAGCCGAGAGAACATACGAGCGAAGAGCTCTTAGGTCTCCTGCGCCTGCATCTTGACCTGTTCGATAAATATTCAAAAGAAGAATCACGTTTGTTTAAACCATTACGCAGATTCTTTAAAATTTACGTACGCGGCATCAGAGGCGCAGGTGAACTGAGACACCAGCTGATGAGCACGAACACAACAGATGAAGTCCGTGGACTGCTTGATGAATTTGAAGCGCAGATGGAACCGGCAGAATAACAGCAATCCCTTTTGATAATTTATCAAAAGGGATTTTTGCGTTAATAAGTGATACGATGATATTCAAATATACAGAGGAAGTGAGCGCGATGTTTACTACACTGCTCGGTGCTGCGATTGGAACGGGGATGTCAATGCAGTCTGCGATTAACTCAGGGCTCCGGAGTTATGTGAAATCTCCGTTTACCGCATCGATGATTTCATTTGTCATCGGCACCGTATTTTTAAGTATTATCGTGCTGATCAACGGCCTGCCGCTG
This sequence comes from Jeotgalicoccus coquinae, assembly GCF_014207425.1. Lineage (GTDB taxonomy): Bacteria > Bacillota > Bacilli > Staphylococcales > Salinicoccaceae > Jeotgalicoccus > Jeotgalicoccus coquinae. The sequence continues at coordinate 20,359 of NZ_JACHFF010000001.1, forward strand.
ACGCCGCCGGCAGATGCATTTACAAATCAGCCGGCCTGGATATGGCTTGGCGGAGTATGCGGTGTTATTGCGCTGACGACGAACATATTTATATTTCCAAAAATAGGCAGTGTCGAAACTGCAATTATGCCGATTATCGGGATGATTATCACAGGTATGATTATCGATAACTTCGGCTGGTTTAACTCGATGATTCAACCGTTTGGGATTACACGCTTTTTTGGGGTCGTATTGATTTTTGCGGGAGTCTTTCTGGCGGTTGTGCTGCAGGACATTATGAAGATGCGCCGTTATAAACTCGAACAGGCGAATGAAAATATTAATAAGTGGCCATGGCGCGCAGCAGGCTTTACCGGCGGTGCACTGTTATCAATCCAGGCAGCGATTAATGGAGAACTAGGCAGTGCGGTGAACTCGCCATTTACTGCAGCATTTATTTCATTCTTTGTCGGTGCGGCAGCGCTGGTTATAATTGTTGCTTTAAGAGATAAAACATTTGTGCCGGTGAAATATCCGATTACACAAAAGGCACCGTTCTGGGTTTGGCTTGGAGGAATATTCGGCGGGTTTTACGTATTGATTAATATCTTCCTTGTCGGAGAAATCGGTACAGGCCCGACGATTGTACTTGTATTATTCGGCCAGATTACCGGCAGTATTCTTGTACAGCAGTTCGGCATGTTTCGTTCGGCAAAACAAACAATTGTACCGGTGCAGCTGATTGGACTCGTTATAATGCTGACAGGTGTTGTGCTGATTAATTTATTTTAAGATGTAATTACAGTGAAAATATACGGAGGTCAATATAATGGCAACAATTTTAGGACACCACCATATTTCAATGCTGACGAAAAATGCGCAAGGAAATAATACATTTTATAATAAACTGCTCGGCATGCGCAGAGTTAAAGTGACGGTAAATCAGGATGATCCGTCAATGTATCATTTATTTTATGGTGATAATAAAGGGCGCCCGGGAACAGAACTGTCGTTTTTTGAGATGCCGATGGCGGCGAACACCAGACGCGGAACGAATGCTATTACACGGATAGGATTGTTCGTCAGAGGTGAGAGCAGTTTATCCTATTGGCAGAAGCGGTTTGATGAGTACAGCGTGGAGTACAGTGATGTAACAAACTACGGCGGCAGAAAATCGCTGCTTTTTGAAGATGGCGACGGACTGAGACTTGCACTGCAGGTGGTGGATGATGAAGCGGTCAGCAGATTCGAAAGCTGGGACGGCTCAGATGTGCCGGAAGAATATCAGATTATGAGCATGGGGACTGTGGAGATGACCGTCCGCAGAATTGAGAAGATGGAAAGAACGCTGACGACGCTGTTCGATTACGTGAAAGTGTCGGGCGATGAGACTAAGCGATTGTACCGCCCTTCGGGGAGTGACGGGCACAGCGAAATCCTAGTTAAATTTAAAGACGGCGACCGCGAACGGCCGGGACGCGGGAGCGTGCATCACCTTGCGATTAATGTAGAGAATGAAGAAACACTTCAGTACTGGGACGAGAAGGTGACGGAAAGAGGATTCCGTTCAACAGGCGTAGTCGACAGACACTTCTTTAAAAGTTTATACTTCCGGGAATCCAACGGCATCATGTTTGAAATTGCTACGAATGGTCCGGGGCTGGTTGATACGACACCTGGCATCGAAGCAGGAGAAAAATTAGACCTGCCGCCGTTTATGGAAGCAGACAGAGCCGAGATTGAAGCAAAACTCAGCCCGCTTGATATGCTGGGTGATAATAATAAGTGAATATAGTGAAGCTTGAGCAGGTATCCTTTGGTGGATGCTTGCTTTTTTGATTTCTGTTGGGGGTGAAATGAGCAAGATGCTGTTATTTTGGATGACCTTGCTCATAATGAAGGTGGAAATGAGCAGGATGCTGTTATTTTGGATGACCTTGCTCATTATGAGGGGTGAAACGAGCAGGATGCTGTTATTTTGGATGACCTTGCTCATAATGAAGGTGGAAATGAGCAGGATGCTGTTATTTTGGATGACCTTGCTCATTATGAAGGTGGAAATGAGCAGGATGCTGTTATTTTGGATGACCTTGCTCATAATGGAGACGAAAATGCGCTAAGTCATTAAATTTATGAGGAGTTATCTTATTTTGAAAGTAAAAATGCGCTAATTCTCGATATTTTTACCGGCCTATGACGTTTTGGATGCGATTTGATGATATCTGCCGTGTTTCCTTCCAACTTATCACCAAAAAAATTTAAATTCTAATTCAAATTTATAAAAACTATTCATCAAAAATATTGTAAAATAATCTTACTAAACGTAAAGAGGGTAACAGCATGAACGCATTTGACGCATTGAATATTTTTTACCGGGAAGATGTAATATCGGATTTTTTGAAAAACTGCTTTGAGGATTCAAGACATTTTCTAAATCAATTTTTAAAATCGGCAGATCTTAAAATGGATAAAAATTATAACTACAAAGTGATCAACCGACTGGGACTTGGCAAACCAATCGGTACACCTGACATGGTTATATATGAAACAGAAAAACAGGTGCCGAAGATTATCATCATTGAAAATAAATTGGGCACGGGTGAAGGGATTCGGCAGACGCTCCGCTATGAATCGGAACTGGCCCAGCAAAGAATTTTAGGAAAACTGAATCTTGAAGCGGCTGAGTTTCATTTTATCTTTTTAACACTTGATACGACGGTGCTGCCCGGCAGTTCGAAATTTAAGAGTGTACATTACAGTTCGTTTCTAAATGAAGGCTCAAGTGTGAATAACGCTGCCTTGAATCGGCTGCTTGAAGATTTTAAAGAGAAGCTCAATGAATTCTACATACCTGTCAGTGATCCTGTGAAAGCTCTGACGGAAGGAATTCCCATGGATACAGTGCAGCAGAAGATATGCTGGCAGAATATTTTAATGGAGAAATTTAAAGATGAGACAGAACTTAATATCAGCTGGGGAGAAGCCGGCGGTGCAGGGCGCAATAACTTTATCTTTTTAATTTCAAAGCCGAACTGGAAGTCCGACGAGTCATTTGAAGAAACCGGGCTCGACAATACATTTTATATTCATGTGGATACATACATCAACTTGCTTTCCGAGAATGGGAATACTGTCAAAGATATCGGCATTCGTTACGAAACGAATCCATACAAACCGCACAATCAGATTAAAGACCTTCCAGGATACGATAAATTTATCGAGAACAAGAATAACTTCGCTGCAGTCTTAAACAGAAAACTGCAGCAGGTCATTCCGGACGCGACACAGAAGAGAACTTCACTCTTAACCGCGGCAGTACCTGTTAATCAAAACAGTCTCGAAGAGAGCGTTGATGATTATTACGAGAAGGTAAAACTAATCGAAACGGTTATAGATGAAACAATATCGGAAATTAAAAAGAACACTTATTGCATTAAGCATTAAGTGTTCTTCGTTATTAGTTTACAGTATTGGCTTTAAATATTTTTCTGTCGCCGCGTTCAAGTGGTGCATTTCTCATCATGAAATAAGATGCTGCCAGCAGTACTAATGAACCGAGCGCAAGCAGATGAAGAAACAGCAGATATTCATTGATAATAAATTCAAACAGCGGTGTTAAATTTATAAAGAAGTATGCTGATACTGAGCCGAGTATAATTATTGCCGCTAAAATCAGTGTGCGTAGTGCACCGAGATTGAAGTTAATAACTTGAGCGAACATTCCTATTCCGAATAGGATAAACAGCCACAGAAAATCTACCCAGAAATACATTGCAGGATTTGCATCATTGAGTATGTCTGCCATGTGAAATACATACCCATCTTGAAATGTTACTTCACCGATATAATGCAAAGCGGTTAAAACAATAGTTCCTGCGGTAATGTACAGAAAAGCCGCGATAAACGATGACAGCATAAATTGCTTGCGTGTTCCGCCGAATGACAGTATTAATTTATAGCTCTTAAAAAATATAAACGCATATGTCAGAAACACAATGTAGAACGGTCCGAATATTAATCCGAGCATTTCATTTCCATCAAGCTGAGTGCTGAGAAAAATATAAAGTGCGAATAGCGCGATTGTAATTCCGGTATTAATATAAAATGTCAGTTTCATTTCTTTAAAGACAACACTAAAAGGTCCTTTAAGCGTGTTCATTTAATTCAGCCTCCTTTGTAGTTAAATTAACAAGGTAATCCTGGAATGGTGCTTTTTCTATCATGACGCCTGCTTGTTCAGCCTCGCGTTTTAAGTCATCTGTAAGCGGCGTATCCAGCATGATATTCAGCTGTTTACCGAGTTTGCGTTCCTCAAGCACCCGCTTACTGCCAACTACGGCGCGTACTGCTTCTGCTGTCCCGCTAATATGAACTCCGTTATTTTTCAAAACATCAGTTTCTTCATAGTGCATCAGTGTATTGTTATCGATAATTGCAATCTTTTCACATAATGGTTCTACTTCTTCAATGTGATGGGACGACAGTAAAATCATACGCGGGTGTTCATCGTAGGAATCGAGCAGCACATCATAAAACTGCTTTCTCATATGTGCATCGAGACCATTTGACGGCTCATCAAAAATTGTCAGCGGTGCTTTACTCGCAAGACCGATAGCAATCGTAATCATCGTCTTCATACCTTTTGAGAAGGTACGTATTTTTTTCTTCCTTGGCAGCTGAAAAATATCTATCAGTTTATCAGCCAGCTCCTGATCCCAATTTTCATTGAAGTCACGTCCGAATCTAAGTGCATCGTTTATATCCCACATATCGGAATAGGGATGATCCTCCTGCATAAATGCAACGTGATTCATTGCATCACTATTGTTATATGGCTCAATACCGTCTACTTCGACAGTGCCGTCGTTCGGTTGTTCCATACCGGATAAAATTTTCATTAGAGTTGTTTTCCCGGAACCATTACGTCCCCACAATCCGATAATCACCGGTTCAGTTTCTGTTAAATTAACATCTTTTAAGATATTCTTTTTGTCATAGGCAAAAGATAAATTATTTACTTTAATCATTATTGCCCTCCTCTATAAATTTGATTACTTCTTCTTTCGTCATGCGAAGCCGCTTTGATTCTTCAAGCAGCGGTTTAACAAATTGCAGACGGAATTCTTTTTTACGCTGTTCTATCAATTTCTTCGTCGCGCCTTCTGCGACGAAGATACCGACACCGCGCTGTTTATATGCATAACCTTCATCGACCAGCACCCCGAGTCCTTTTTGTGCAGTTGCACGGTTTACCTGATAAAACTTCGAAATTTCTGTTGTAGAAGGAATCTGATCACCTTCTGCAAGTTCACCTTCAATTATGTCGTCTTCTATCATTTCGTATATTTGCTGAAATATTGGTCTGGAGTCATCTAATACGGCTTTCACAAATTCCCGCCTCCTCTGTTGGTGTTCGGTTGATTAGTTGTGTAATCAACTATACTATGTGAAAAAGATTTTGTAAATAAAAATAATGAATTTTCCTGCGAGCGAAATAATTTAATTTAAATTTAAAAGGTTTACAATTGGTAATGAAAAGAAATTACAGGAGGTAATTTAATGACAAAAACAGCTATTATTACAGGTGCCGGGAGCGGTCTCGGCCAGGCGGCAGCATTGAGTCTTGCTGAACAGGGCATTAATATCGCAGTCGTCGATGTTAACGCAGAAGGAGGAAATGAAACGGTTAAACAGGCAAAAGAAGCGGGTGCAGATGCGATTTTCATTAAAGCGGATGTATCTAAAGCAGAAGATGTCAAAAATTACGTTGATCAGACTGTTGAGAAGTTCGGTACGATTGACTACTTCTTTAATAACGCAGGTATTTCAGGAAGCGGCAAATACTTCCTTGAAACAGATATCAATGAAATCGATAAAATAGTCGGTATAAATATGCTGGGTGCCTTATACGGTATCCGTTACGTTGCAGAAGTAATGCTGAAACAGGGCGGCGGCTCTATTGTGAACACAGCTTCAAGTGCCGGAGTAACAGGTCAGGATTCTGTTGTGACTTATTCGGCAACGAAGCACGGTATCGTAGGCATGACGAAAAGCCTTGTAGCTGAATACGCAAAAGACGGACTGCGTGTAAACTCTATCGCTCCAGGTCCAACTGAAACACCTATGGTGAAACAGTTCTTTGCTGATAACCCGGAAATGAAAGAGAACGCAGAAGCGGGCATCCCGCAAAAACGTCTCGGTACACCGGAAGAAGTGGCAGAGCTTGTCAGCTTCCTGTTAACATCGAAAGCAGAATATATTAATGGTGAAGTTATCCGTATCGACGGCGGGTTCACAAATACCAAGTAATGATTACGACCGGTTTTCCTTTTTTGGAAAGCCGGTTTTTATATTAAAAAAACAAATAAAATACTTGAAAGTCAAAGAAGGTCAATGTATAATAAAAATATAAGGTCAAAGATAGTCAGATGAAAAGTTATTTGTAAGCATCATATTTGAAAATATCTTTTGAGGCCTTTATACTGTATTCATAGTCAAATATAGTCAAAGTCAAATTGACTGTGAACGCGAATATATCAATAGGAGGAAACACATATGAAATGTCAAAATTGCGGATTAAACGAAGCGAATGTAAACCTTGCAATGAATTTTAACAATCAAAAAATGCAGGTTCATTTATGTGACAGCTGTTTCCAGGATATCCAGGGTCAAATGATGAATTCAAATGACTTCTTTAAAGGATCATCTTTCCAAAATAATAATATGAACAATAAATATTTCAATGGACAAGGAAACAAAGGAACGAGTACACAAACTAAAGAACGTGAAAATAAACGCGACGGTCTCTTAGACCAGCTCGGCAATAACATCTCGGACGAGGCAAGAGCGGGTAATATCGATCCGGTTATCGGACGGGACAAAGAAGTAAAACGCGTCGTTGAAACATTAAACAGACGCAATAAGAACAATCCGGTATTAATCGGTGAGCCGGGTGTCGGTAAAACAGCAATTGCTGAAGGGCTGGCACTGAAAATCGTAGAAGGCAATGTGCCAACGAAACTGATGGATAAAGAAATTTATGTTCTGGATGTCGCATCACTCGTTGCGAACACTTCAATGCGCGGCCAGTTTGAAGAACGTATGAAACAGCTTATTGCAGAACTTAAAGAACGTCAGGATGTCATTCTTTTCATCGATGAGATTCACCAGATTGTCGGCGCAGGTTCTGCTGAAAGTTCACAGATGGATGCGGGTAACATTCTTAAACCGGCATTAGCACGCGGTGAACTGCAGATTATCGGTGCAACAACACTGAAAGAGTATCGTCAAATCGAGAAAGACGCAGCCCTTGAACGCCGTCTGCAGCCGATTATCGTTAAAGAGCCGACGCTCGAGGAATCGGTTTTAATCCTTAAAGGTATTAAAGACCGCTATGAAAAATTCCACGAAGTCAGTTATTCCGACGAAGTGGTTGAGGCGTTTGTGAATTTATCGCACAGATATATTCAGGACCGTTTCCTGCCGGATAAAGCAATCGACTTAATGGATGAAGTCGGTGCACGATTAAATCTTGCGAATGCGGAGAACGATACTGAATCCATTAAACAGAAGCTCGAAAAAATTGCTGAAGAAAAAGATGCAGCAGCAGAGCAGGAAGATTACGAAACGGCAGCACGCCTGAAATATCAGGAACTGCAGCTTGAAAAACAGCTGGAGGCTGCAGCAGACGACAAACAGGTCATGGATGTAGATATCGCTGATATTCAGCTGATTGTCGAAGAGAAAACAGGTATTCCTGTAACGAAACTCCAGTCTGAAGAACAGGCACAGATGAGAGATCTCGGTACGAACCTGAGCAGTAAAGTGATCGGCCAGCAGGAAGCAGTCGAAAAGATCGCGAAGGCAGTCAGAAGAAGCCGCGCCGGTCTTAAATCTAAATACCGTCCAATTGGTTCATTCCTGTTCGTCGGTCCGACTGGTGTCGGTAAAACTGAATTAACGAAAGCACTTGCTGAAGAGTTATTCGGTTCAAGAGATTCAATGATCAGACTCGATATGAGTGAGTACATGGAGAAACATTCAATCTCTAAAATTATCGGGTCGCCTCCGGGTTATGTTGGCCACGAAGAGGCTGGACAGCTGACAGAGAAAGTACGTCACAACCCTTATTCAATTATTCTTTTAGATGAAATTGAAAAAGCGCACCCTGACGTGCAGAACATGTTCCTGCAAATTATGGAAGACGGTCAGTTAACGGATTCCCACGGCAGAACAGTCAGCTTTAAAGAAACAGTTGTCATTATGACAAGTAACGCCGGTACAGGAGATAATAACGCGAGCGTCGGCTTTAACGCAGACCAGCACGAATCAGTCAGCACACTTGAAAACTTAAGCGATTATTTCAAACCGGAATTCTTAAACAGATTTGATGCTATTATTAACTTCAACGAGCTGTCAGAAGAAAACTTAATGGAAATCGTCGATCTGATGCTGACTGAATTACAGGACGCACTGGAAGAAAACGAAATTAAGATATCAATTACAGATGACGCTAAGAAAAAACTCGTCAGCCTGGGCTACGACAAACGCTTCGGTGCAAGACCGCTGCGCAGAGTCATTCAGGATAAGATTGAAGACCAGCTGACAGACTTAATTTTAGAAGAAGAAAACCTTGAAACTGTAAAAGCTCACATCAAAGACGGAGAAATCGTTGTTGTAAAAGCTTAGATATAGAGGTAAACCTTAAATCCGCAGTGGATTTAAGGTTTTTTTGCTTTACACAGATTATTACATACAGAACAAAGGTATTTTATATATAAATTTATGCGGAAGAGGAATGTCTATGGAATCTGAAAATATTGATTCGCAGCGCAGGAAAAACATATGGTCGGGAATACTTTTCGGCATTGGTTTAATGGCACTTGTCGACGAAATCATTTTCCATCAGCTGCTGCAGTGGCATCATTTCTATGATCTTTCTACGACGTTTATCGGTATTTTATCTGACGGGCTGCTCAATGCATTTGCGCTGTTTGCACTTGTTATCGGATTATTTATGTTTGCAGATTTACAGCGGAAACAATCAGTTCAGAAACGTAAATGGACAGGCGGGATTTTTACAGGTTTAGGAGGCTTCCAGCTGTTTGACGGAATTATTAATCATAAGCTTCTGCGTATTCATCAGGTACGGTATGATGTTAACGTGCTGCCGTATGATTTAGCATGGAATATTTCAGGAGCTCTTCTTTTGATCATCGGCATCGTGCTGCTTTTTAAGTCTAAACAGGAAAGAGCAGGTTCTTAAGCATGCATCATACGAATATCACACATTTTTTAATACTGGAAGTTATTGCAGGTTTAATCGCAATTGCTGCATTAATACTTTATCCGGCGGCAATGTATTATTCGAAAAAGAAAAATCGCAGCTGGCATTGGGGACGATATTTTCTGTTTGCAGCCGGTGTAATCATTGCAGCTTCTGCGCTGACAGGACCAATGGCGCGTCTGTCACATACAGACTTTACTGTCCATATGCTCGGTCATCTGCTGCTTGGAATGTTCGGACCGCTCTTTATACTTCACGGTAAACCGATGACTCTTATAATGCGGACGCTGAATGTTTCCTATGCGAGAAAATTGAGTAAAATACTGAATATAAAATATGTAAAATTTATCAGCAATCCTCTGATCGCTTCTATACTTAATATCGGCGGACTATTCCTCATTTATAAAGCCGGGTTGTTTGAATTTATGCATACATCCGTCCTGTGGTTTGCTCTGGTACATCTGCATGTTTTCCTTGCGGGATACCTTTTTACAATGTCGATTATATATATCGATATCGTTACGCACCGTTACAGCTTTTTATATCGCGCCTCAGTGCTTGTCGCTGCCCTTGGATTTCATAAAATATTATCGAAACTGATATACGCTTCACCACCGGAAGGTATTGCCCGTCCTGATGGCGAAACGGGTGCGATGCTGATGTATTACGGTGGAGATATTGCGGACATCGCACTGATTATTATACTCTGCCTCGAATGGTATAAAGCTGCCGGAAGAGGTTACATCCAAAAACTGACTTAATAGATAAAGAGCTCTGATCCGAATTGGGATCAGAGCTTTATTTATTCTGTTATATCAGCAAAATCACCGCTGGTAACTTCGATTAAATCACCAGTCGGCAGCTCCATCTGCATGCCGCGTTTGCCTGCGGATACAATAATAGTTTCCATCGCTTCAGCTTCAGCTGCAATATAAGTGGGAAAGAGTTTCTTCATGCCGACAGGTGAACAGCCGCCGCGGATATAGCCGGTTGTCTTTTCAAGATCTTTCATATGAAGCATATCGACTTTTTTGTTGCCGCTCGCTTTGGCAAACTTCTTTAAGTCGAGTTCATTGGACGCGGGAATACAGGCAACGATAACACCTGTGATATTACCGACAGCAACCAGTGTTTTATAAACTTTTTGAAACGGCATAGCAACTTTATCAGCCGCTGTTTTCGCATCTGTATGCTCTTCGTTCCATGCGTACTCATGGACGTCGTAGTTTATCCTGTAGTTCTCCAGCACGCGCATTGCATTGGTCTTCTGGATTTTCTTTTTCTTCATAGTATCTGCACTCCTGCTCAGTAAATAGACTTAGTTTCAAAAAGTAAGTGTCGGGTATATAATATAGTAGTTAAAATCATATCATAATTGGAGGATTTTAAATGAAAATTGGAATCGTAGGTGCAACGGGTAAAGCCGGCAGTTTAATATTAGATGAAGCAGTAAGCAGAGGACATGAAGTCACAGCGATTGTCAGAAACGCTGCGAAATTAACTAGCGATAATGTCAGTGTCATAGAAAAGGATGTACATGATACAAATGAAGAAGACTTCCGCGGACTGGAAGTTGTGATCAACGCATTCGGTGCACCGCTCGGTGAGAAAGATGCACACGTTGAAGCGGGACGCGCGTTGATTAACGCACTGGCAGGAACCGGCATACGTCTGATTGTAGTCGGCGGGGCAGGCAGCTTATATATTGATGACAGCAAAACGATGACAGTTATCGATACGCCAAACTTCCCGGATATATTTAAACCGACAGCGGGCGGACAAAGTGAAAACCTGGAAGAACTTGAGCAGACGACCAATGTGAAATGGACATTTATCAGTCCGTCAGCAGACTTTGATGCGGAAGGAAAACGCACAGGCACATATGAAAAAGGTGAAGACGTGCTGCTGGTGAATAACGCAGGCGAAAGTTATATCAGCTATGCCGACTTCGCGATTGCGGTAATCGATGAAGCTGAAAATGCAGACCATGTTAATGCACGATTTACAGTCGTTGGGGAGAAAGAGTAAACTTGTTATATAAGATGCCATTATTTTGTATAAATAACGGCATTATTTTTCGCTCCGGAGGATTTTATCTAGTATAATTCATGATAAAGAGATTGATGAGGAGCTTAATATGTTTTTAAAATCAGAAGAAGACGACAGACGTCCGGACCGTAAGAAATACCATTTCGATCCAACGAAGGTGCTGATTGGAACGGCAGTCGGATTTATTATCCCGGAAATAGCGCGGTTTTTATCCGAAAATGTAATTGGAAACAATACGCTGGAAAACATCGCCGGAGTATCGAGCATCGGCCTTGCGATTATCTTCGGGATTATTATGCTGTTCGTAACATTCAAAGTTGAGATGATTTATAACGATGAAACATCGGATAGTGACGATGGTCAAAAAATTCGCGGCGAGCAGAATGAGATTACAGATATGCTGAGCGAATACCATGCAGCGAAAGAAGCCGGTGACACCGGGAAAATGAAAGAAATTGCTGTATGGCTGAAAGAACACGGTGTTATTATAAAGAAATAGAATAGATGAAGCGGGAAGTAAAATCCGGTAAGCCGGGTTTTACTTTTTGTTTTTGCGATGATATGTGCAGCGGTCGTGTGACGAGTATTCATCGGACCGGAACAATAACTATCATGACCTGTTAGAAGTTCTATGAACGGTTCTCATAGAGCTCCGAGCAGTTTAGAAGTTCTATGAGCAACTCTCATAGAGATCCGAGCAGTTTAGAAGTTCAATGAACAGCTCTCATAGAGCTCCGAGCAGTTTAGAAGTTCAATGAACAGCTCTCATAGAGCTCCGAGCAGTTTAGAAGCTCTATGAGCAACTCTCATAGAGCTCCGAGGTATTTAGAAGTTCTATGAACGGTTCTCATAGAGCTCCGAGCGTTTTAGAAGCTCTATGAACAGCTCTCATAGAAATCCCAACAGTTTAGAAGTTCTATGAACAGCTCTCATAGAGCTCCCCACCCCCAGCTCCACATACATAATCTCTAAATGTTAAAAAGTAACAAATTAACATTAATAATGTTAAAAAATCACACATTTACCTTTACAATGTGAAAAACAAACAATATAATGAATCTCAAGGTGATAAATATGAAGAGTAAAAGACAGAAATATATTATAAACCGGGTAGCGGGGGACAGCAGTGTAACGATTGAGCAACTTGCTGACGAACTCAATGTTTCTGAAATGACAGTGCGCCGGGATTTGAAGGAACTTGAAGATGATGAACAGATTATCAGAACATCGAATTCTATTTTATTAAAGGATTCCTTCCTAAACGAAGTGCCGTTCGTTAAGAAACAGCTGGTTAATATAGAAGAGAAGCGATTGATTGCTAAAAAAGCGATGAAGTTTATCAAGCCGGATGAAACGATTCTGCTTGATGCCGGGACAACTACTCTTGAAATTTGCAAACTTTTAAAAAATGAGGATTTTACAGTCCGCGTTGTAACGAATGATATTAAGGCGGCGGCAGAGTTAATCGACAGTCGTCATGAAGTAATTATTCTAGGCGGTACGGTTCAGCAGAATGTGGGCTCAATCTACGGGCCGCAGACAATTGATGTACTCAATGATATTAAAGTTAACGTATCTTTCGTCGGGACACAGGCAATGAAAATAGATGAAGGTATTTTCGCTCCTACGATTGAGAAAGCAAAAGTAAAGCGTTTAATGATGAAGTGCGGTCAGACTGCATATCTGATTGTGGATTCAAGCAAATTGAACCACACTGCATTTTCTAAAATTTGTGATTTGAAGGATTTTACAGGAATTATTACAGATAACAACGTTGGAGAAGAAGAGCTCAAACAGCTTGCTGAACACACGACTGTAATATAAGGAGGGTGAATCGTGAAAATAGGAATTATTGCGGACGATTTGACGGGGGCGAATGCTACCGGTGTCCGTCTCAGTAAAAATGGTTTTCATCCGGCAACATATTTCCATTACAACGATTTAATTCAGGACGATAAAACCGATGCAATTATAGTTGATACAGACAGCCGCTACGCTTCGAAGAAAGTACTCGATTACAGAGTGGGCGGTTCGCTAAACAGGCTGAAAAGCTGGGGTGCGGATATTTTGTGCAAACGCGTTGACTCAACACTGCGCGGCAATGTCGGTGTTGAAATAGATATGATACTTGATACTGTCGGTGAAGATTCAATTGGCGTCGTTGTCCCATCATTCCCGGACTCGGGGAGAGTGACAGTAGGCGGTTATCTTTTAGTCGACAATCTTCCATTACATAAAACCGATGCAGCAAATGATCCGATCACACCAATTACAACGTCTTATGTACCGGAAATTATCTCATCACAGACTGAACATAAAGTCGGTGTGCTGACAATTAACGATATGACAGATGACAAGGATATATTTATCCGAAGTTTTACAAAGCTGATAGACGAAGGTAATAAGATTATCGTGCTGGATGCAGTAACTAACAATGATATCGAGTTTATCGCTGAAACACTCTGCGATTATACTGATAAAAAAATTGTACCAATTGATCCGGGGCCATTTACTTCGCTGTATTCAAAATATCGTGCAGACCAGGTCGGTGATGATAGAAAAATTATCGTTACCGTTGGCAGTGCGACGAAAGTGTCGGAAAGACAATTGGTATATCTAATCGACAGATTAAAACTAACACCTGTTATACCTGACATAAATAAGCTTGCGACTTTCGATGAAAACTGGCACGACGAAGTTGACAGAAGCGTGGAGCTCGCCAAGGCGCGTATGGAAGAAAATGAAGTTGTAGTTATTACTACAAACGAAGAAAACCTCGTAATTATCGATATTAAAAAAATAGCAGCTTCGCATGGCGTTACACCGGACCGTGTAGCTAAAAGAATTACAGACGGGCTGGCTACAATTACTAAACGCCTTCTTGATGAATCAGTGCACGAGATTAAAGGATGTTATGTCAGCGGCGGGGATGTCACAGCATCACTTGCGAGTATTACACTTGCCAGCGGTATTAAGCTGATTGATGAGGTTGGACCGCTGATCGCATACGGGCATCTGCTGGGCGGTAAATATGAGGGACTGCCTCTCGTAACTAAAGGCGGCATGATTGGCAACAGATATACATTGTATGAAGCTGTACAATATTTAAAATCAAAATAGGAGGAAATATAAATGACTAAAGCAATTATTGCAGTACCAATGGGAGATCCGGCAGGAATCGGCCCTGAAATTACAGTGAAATCATTTTTAAACAGTGAGGTACTTGAAGCAGCGAATTCAATCGTTGTCGGCGATAAAAAGATTATCGACAAAGCACTTGAAATTACAGGCACTGATTTACAGGTCAACGTAATTAAAGAAGTTGAAGAAGCTGACTTCTCAAGTAGTGTAATTAACTTAATCGATTTAAATAACGTCGATACAGAAACATTTAAATTCGGTGAAGTACAGAAGCAATGCGGCAAAGCGGCATTTGAATACATTGAGCATGCAATTAAACTTGCGATGGATGGGAAAGTTGATGCACTGGCAACAACTCCAATTAACAAAGAATCACTTAAAGCAGCTGAAGTTCCGTTTATCGGACACACTGAAATGCTTGAAGAACTTACAAACTCACATGATCCGTTAACAATGTTCCAGGTAAGAAGTCTTCGTATATTCTTCCTGACACGTCACCTTTCAGTGAAAGCAGCAATTGATCAGATGACTGCTGAACGTGTTCACGACTATATTAAACGTTCATATGATGCACTGATCAAACTTGGGGTGAAAGAACCGAAACTGGCAGTTGCAGGATTAAATCCTCACAGCGGTGAAGGTGGACTGTTCGGTAATGAGGAAATTGACGAAATTACTCCGGGGATTGAGAGAGCCCGTGAAGAAGGCTATGAAGTTGCAGGTCCGGTTCCGGCAGACTCTGTATTCTTCCAGGCACTTAACGGACGTTACGATGCGGTAATTTCCCTGTATCACGATCAGGGACATATCGCAGCTAAAATGACAGATTTCCATAAAACAATCTCAATCACAAACGGTTTACCATTCCTGAGAAGCTCTGTGGACCACGGAACAGCATTCGATATTGCAGGACAAAACATTGCATCAAGTGAAAGTATGGAAGAATGTATCAAACTCGCAGGAGAATACGCATTAACATTCAGAAACTAATTTACCGGGCGGTTAAACCGCCCTTTTAATTAATATAAAATGAAAACGCTTTTGCTGGAGGGAAAACAACATGGCAGATGTTTCAACGACACAAATGATAGTCGGATTAGTTATTGGTATTGCACTGCTTATTTTTTTAGTACTTAAAACACGCATTCACGTATTTCTCGCATTGATTATCGCCGCTGTAATAACAGGAATTATCGGAGGTATGTCACCGGAAGATACAATCGGTACTATTTCATCCGGATTCGGTTCAACACTTGCCTCAATAGGTATTATCATCGGTCTTGGAATTATGATGGGTAAAATTATGGAAATTTCCGGTGCAGCCGAGAAACTGGCTTACACAATGATTAAATTGATTGGTCGTAAAAAAGAAGAATGGGCAATCGCGGTAAGTGGTTATATCGTTGCGATACCAATTTTTGTTGACTCGGCATTTGTTATATTACATCCGCTGGTTAAAGCATTATCACGTCAGACAGGAAAATCTGTTATTACACTTGGCGTTGCGCTTGCAGTAGGTCTTGCGGCAACACACCATGCAGTGCCGCCAACTCCGGGACCGTTAGGTGTCGCAGGGATTTTCGGTGCTGATGTTGGAAAAATGGTAATTGTAGGTTTAATCGTTTCTGTGCCTGTAGTTATTTCGGGAGTATTATACGCACAATGGATAGGACGCAGAATTTACCAGCTGCCTGAAGCAGAAGGTGAAGGATATTACCGTCCTTCTGCAAAAGAAGCTTTTGAAGAATTTGAAGATGCTGTTACAGTACGTGAAAAAGAACTGCCATCATTTATTTTATCTGTATTGCCTATTGCAATCCCGCTAATTTTAATTTTCGGTAATACGGGAATTAATGCTTTGCAGGAGAGCGGAATTATAAATCTTTCAGAGACAGTATTATCGTACATTACGTTTATAGGAAACCCTATTATCGCTGTCGGACTCGGTCTTTTATACTCGCTTTTATTTCTGACTAAAGGATATTCAAAAGATGCGACACTTGAAGAACTGGAAAGCGGAATTAAAAGTGCGGGTATTATCCTGCTTGTTACTGGTGCAGGCGGAGCGCTTGGAGAAGTACTGCGTGCCAGCGGAACAGGAGAAGTTATTGCGGAATACGTTGCAACATGGAGTGTGCCGGCAATTCTTATCCCGTTCTTTATTGCGACATTCGTACGTCTGGTGCAGGGAAGCGGAACAGTGGCAATGATTACAGCAGCTTCAATCGCAGCACCAATCGTATCGAACATGGGTCTTGATCCGGTTCTTGCAGCTCAGGCAGCAGCCTTTGGAGCAATGTGTTTCTCTTACTTCAATGACAGCTTATTCTGGGTAGTAAACAGAATGCTCGGTATTACTAAAGTAAAAGAACAAATCATGGTCTGGTCAATTCCGACTACAATCGGCTGGTTTGTTGCCGGTGTCACACTGGTTTTAATCGATTTAGTGTTCTATTAATAACATTACAATTATATTACAAATGTTTGATAACTTTGAATTTAAAATATACGATAAAACACCCGTAAACCTTTTATATCAAGGGTTACGGGTGTTTTATATGAAATTTACAATTATGAAGCCGCTTACTTTATATAACTCTAATATCATTAATTTATCTATTTGATTACAAGTAAATTACAAACGCCAAATCCGTTGACTCATATGCTATAGTAAGACTCGTGGAAATGACTCGGACAGAGTTCAATAAATATATTCCCAAATTATGGAGGATTTAAACATGAAAAAAACAATTATCTCTGCAGCATCGCTTACAGCATTATCAGCAATAGCAGCAGCTAATATATCAGCATCAGAAGTTACAGTAGAATCTGGCGACACTCTTTGGAGTATTTCTGAAGGTTCATCACAATCGGTAAATGAAATTAAGTCATTAAACAACTTAACTTCAGAACTTATTTTCCCCGGCGATGTTCTTAAAGTAGATGCTGAAACACCAAGTGCAGCACCTGCTGAAGAAGTAGAAGCAGACACAGAAGAAAATGCTGCTACATACACTATCGAAGCTGGCGACACTTTATTCGCTATCGCTGACAAATTTGATGTATCTATGAACGAACTTAAAGCATGGAACAACTTATCTTCAGATCTTATCATTGCTGGTAAAACTCTTGTAGTTGCTGAAGAAGCAGCACCGGAAGTTACAGCAGTAGAAGAAGTGTCACCTGCACAGGAAACTGCAGCACCGGCTGTTGAAGAAGTGGAAGAAGTTCAGGAAGTAGAAGAAGCGGCTCCGGCTCAGGAAACTGCAGCACCGGCTGTAGAAGAAGTACAGGAAGTTGAAGAAACAGAACAGCCACAGGCAGCTCCGGCAGCTGAACCTGCAGTAACCGGCGGTAACGCAGCAGCAGTAGCTAATTCATTAGCAGCTGGTAAACATTACGTTTACGGCGGAAACTCTGCAACAGCAGTAGACTGCTCATCATTCGCTCAGCAGTTCATGGCAGCATTCAACGGTAAATCAATTCCTAGAGACACTTACGGTCAAAGAGCAGCAGGTACGCAAGTATCTAACCCTCAGCCAGGTGACTTAGTATTCTTTAACAACTACTCACACGTAGGAGTTTATATCGGAAACGGCCAAATGGTAGATGCTCTTAACCCTTCTGAAGGTGTTGGACAGCGCGCAGTATCATACGTACACGGTCACGTTGACGGTTACTACAGATTCTAATAACTATTTCAATAAAGAACGCCCAATCTAAGAAGTGAACTGTAACCCGAATAATAGACAGCTTATAAAAAGCGTCTCTTATTCGGGTTTTTCTATGCCCTAAAGATTATCTTGTTTATACTTAAATAAACTATCTGTACGGAGGGCTATCATGGCTAGACATTTTACGTCTTTTGAAATTAAAGAATTGGAACAAAATCCAAATGTATTGAGGGTATTTGATCGATCTATTACGTATCATCCAGAATTTAAAATACGCGCAGTAGAAGCCCAGGAACAAGGCTTTAATCCCACACAAATCTTCCTCGACCATGGATTTGATTTGTCTGTCGTCGGTAAAGAACAACCGAGACGATGCCTGTCACGATGGCGTCAAACATATGCGCAATACGGCCAAAGCGGCCTGGAACGAGATCAGCGCGGGAAAGGTGCGACAGGCCGTCCGGCGAATAAAACACTGAACAGTGATGAAAAATTAAGAAAAGCCGAAGCACGGATTAAATATTTGGAAGCCGAAAACGAATTTCTAAAAAAGCTCGAGATGAAAGAAAGACAGGCGAAACAGAACCGTCGCAGTTAAAACCATGTGAAACTTATGAATTAATTGAAATGATTTGTCGAAATCATCAACTCAAAAATATGATTACTTACCTCTGTATGCTGAGAGAGGTCTCGAGGAGTGGTTATTATGCGTGGAAAAAGAATGAAACAAACAGATCAATCAGACAAATCAGTGATGAAGCAGACATTGTACTCATTAAGAAAATTTATGACACTGAGAAAGGTAAAGTCGGGGCCTTACAAATGAAGATCATCTTAGCCAATGATTATCATATTATTATGAATCATAAAAAGATTAGACGACTGATGAAAAAATATAATCTAATCGCACAGATTCGTAGAGCGAATCCTTATAAATTAATGATGAAGGCAACACAGGAGCATAAAACGTGTAAAAACTTATTGAAACGTGAGTTTGACCAGGGAGAGCCAGGCAAGGTTCTATTAACTGATATCACCTACCTGTATTACGGTAAAGGTCAGAAAGCATATTTGTCCTGCGTGAAAGATGGTGCGACTCGAGAGATTGTTGCGCACGTGATCACAACATCATTAAAAATGAACATCGTGTACCGGACTTTAAAACAACTTTCGGATGCGGTGGGTGAATTCCATCCAGAAGCACTCATTCATTCCGATCAAGGCTTTCACTATACGCATCCAGAGTTCCAAGCTAAAGTGAAACAAATGGGATTAGTACAATCAATGTCACGTCGTGGGAACTGTTGGGACAATGCTTCAATGGAATCATTTTTTGGGACTTTCAAAGATTGGGTCGACCATAAATCTTGTGAATCCTTAGACGAACTCAAACATCAAACAAATGAATATATTAATAAGTATAATAATGAGCGCTATCAATGGGGAATAAATAAGATGACCCCGGTACAATACCGGGGTCATCTACTCACAGCGTAACGCTTTTATTCAATTGTCTATTTTATAGGTTACAGTTCAAAGATTGGGCGTTCTTTTTGTTTATACGATACTAGTGTTCATATGCAGGATCTTTAACTTCGGCAGTTCGTAGTTTCAGAATCGCTTTAACGTACAGATAGCCTGTCACAGCGACCGGAATCAGTCCGCCGATGATGGAGATGTTATAACCGAGGTTCAGCGTCTCAGGTGCGTACAGGAAGTATGTTCCGACTACACCTGTCATGAATAGTGCCGGAATACCTGCAATGTAATGGAATTTAGCTTCTCTTAACAGGTAAACTGTCGCAACCCATAACATTGTCGCTGCCACCATCTGGTTCGTAAAGCCAAGATAACGCCATAAGAACATATAATCAATCGTAGACAGCAGAAATGCCGGAATGCCGACGCATACTGTCATCCAGAACATCTTAGGTGCTCTCTTGCTCTTTCTCATGCCTGCTACTGCTTCAGTAAGCATCATGCGTGAAGAACGGAGTGCTGTATCACCAGTTGTGATTGGTAAAATAATCGCACCAAGGAATGCTAATATTGCACCGGCTGAACCGAGCATTTCAATAGAGATTGTGTCGATTACGCCAGCCGGTCCGCCGACTGCAAGTGCTTCAGCAAGTCCGCTTGTACCGTGGAAAAACGTCATACCCGCAGTTGCCCAGATTAAGGCAATCACACCTTCTGCAATCATTGCACCAAAAAACACTCTGCGTCCGTCTGATTCTTTTTTAACAGTACGGGCAATGATAGGGCTCTGTGTTGAATGGAATCCGCTGATGGCACCGCATGAGATGGTAACCATAATAAGAGGCCATACGGGAAGCCCTTCAGGATGCTGGTTTTCAAAAGTCAGGTTCGGAATCGGTGTACTTGAGAATATTAATCCGAGTAACACCGAAACTGCCATTATAATCAGTACCGCGCCGAAGAACGGATAAATTTTTCCGATAATTTTATCGATTGGTAAAACAGCTGCGATCACAAAATATGTGAAGATAATAATTAAAGCGACAAAGAATGGAATCGCGCCGCCTGATTTAAGTTCAATTAACTCTGCAGGACCTGCAGTAAATGCAGCCGTCACAAGAATCATCAGTGCGAGTGAAACAATATAAATGAACACTTTAACACCTTTGCCCAGATACTTTTCTACAATTGCCGGGAATTGTGAGCCGCCGTGTCTTAAGCTGAGCATACCGGAGAAGTAATCGTGAACAGCTCCGGCGAATATACTGCCGAGTACGATCCAGATTAGAGCCGGAGGTCCGTAAACAGCACCTGCTACAGCACCAAATACGGGACCAAGCCCGGCTATATTTAACAGCTGAATCAGCCATCCTTTAAATGGGTGCATCGGCATATAGTCAACACCATCGTTATTATTGTATGCAGGTGTCGGGTTTTTATCATCAATAACAAAAATACGTTCTACAATCTTCCCGTAAACCAGATATCCTGTTACGAGTAAGAATAGAGAAATAAATAAAGTCAGCATAGCAGTCCTCCTGTGAAGTCGAATAAATGAATGAAGTTGTAAGTGTAGCAAGGCTCAGCGGTTACGTCAATGAGGATTCAGACAATTTAGATTAAAAAGAAAATTAAAGCGTTTACATTGTGAAATGAGGAAAAAAATGGGTGCCGGCACAATAAAAAAGCACCTGATCCGAATGGAGTCAGGTGCTCAATATAATCATTTATTTACTGTATCTGTTTTCTTTAAAAGGCAGTCCAAGTTCATCGCGTAATGTTTTACCTTCGTATGATGTGTCGTAGTATCCTTTTTCTACCAGAATCGGAACTACTTTGTCGATGAAGTCGTGGAAGAAATCTCCGAGGATGTGAGGTGTCAGAACGAATCCGTCTGCACCGTTGTTTTCAATCCATTCTATTATCTGATCGGCAACTTCTTCGTACGTACCCATAAATGGACTTTCACGTGTTGTTTCCTCCAGCGCTACTTCACGGAGTGTCATATTGTTTTCTTTCGCACGTGCTTTGATGTCATCCGTTGTTGACTGGAAACTGTTCTTCCCGATGTCGCCAAGTTCAGGGAACGGCGCATCAACATCATACTGGGTGAAATCATGGTGATCGAAGTAACGGCCAAGATAGGCAAGGGCTTCTTCGACAGTCACCAGGTTTTTAATGTACTCGTAACGTTCACGGACTTCCTGTTCGTCTTTTCCAACAATCGGCTGCAATGTCGGAAATACTTTGATTTCGTCAGGATTACGTCCATTGTCAGCTGCCTGTTTGCGCAGATCAGCATATGTTTTCTGTGCTTTTTCAAGCGTGCCAGCATGTGTGAATACTGCGTCTGCATTTCTTGCTGCGAATGCTGAACCTTTCGGTGATGCACCTGCCTGGAAAATAATCGGCTGACCCTGAGGTGAACGTTCGATGTTCAACGGGCCAGAAATCTTGAAAAATTCACCTTCGTAATTCAGCTCATGCATTTTATCTTTATCGAAGTACTGTCCGCTTTCTTTATTACGGATAAATGCATCATCTTCCCATGAATCCCACAGACCCTGTACAACTGAAAGGTGTTCGTCTGCGATATCGTAACGGAGGCTGTGCTCCGGGTGTTTGTCTTTGCTGAAGTTTTTTGCACTGCCTTCAAGAGGTGAGGTAACAACGTTCCAGCCGGCACGTCCGCCACTCATCATATCAACAGTTGCAAGCTGGCGTGCAATCGTAAACGGTTCGCTGTACGAAGTGGATACAGTTGCCACCAGGCCGATATGAGATGTAATTGGAGCAAGTGCACCAAGTAAAGTCAGCGGTTCAAAACGGCTTAAAAAGTGCGGAATTGATTTATCATTAATAAAAAGACCGTCCGCGACGAAGATAAATGAAAATCCTGCATCTTCAGCTTTTAACGTAATGTTTTTATAGTGCTCGAAATTAACGCTCGCATCGCTTGGTACGTCAGCGCTTCTCCAGGCGTTCATATGTCCGCCCGGACCGTGCAGCATTACTCCGAATTGTACTTTTTTACTCATAATATCCCAGCCTTTTCTTTGTGTATGGTGTGAATCGGTGCGAGTGTTTCAATTGTATGATTGCGAAGAGCCGGATCGAATGACGGAATGTGGAACATGAACTCGTCAATCGGACTTTCCTCAGCAAGCTTATCCAGTTTCGAGATAATTTCATCTCTGGTGCCGAGAATCATATCCAGCTGTTTTTTCTCGACTTCAATTTTTTCGTCAGTATTTTTAATAAAATCATTCACTTGTTTTTCAGTCGTGACACGCAATGTTTTACCATCTTTAAATTTCAGAGAGTATACTGAGTTCTTTTTTGCTGCAGCTTTCTTATCGGCTTCGGTTTCTGCTGACAGTACTGATAACGCTGTAATGAATTTACCATCCGGATTCAATTCTTTGTATGCGGCTGAAACTTCTTTCAGCAGTACTTCATCGTTTTTAATGAAGTGGGCGAATATAAAGTTCACGCCATTTTCTGCTGCGAACAAAGCAGACGGTAAACTGCCGCCGAGCAGGAAAAGGTCAGGTTTCGAAGAAACAGTGTCCACCGATATTTTAAGCGATTTATTGTTCTCATGTGTGCCGTCGATATATGATTTCAGACTCAGGAATCTGTCATTAAAAGAATCGATATCAGGACGGAGTTCATGCTGCAGTGCAGCAGTCGAGAGCGGTGTACCGCCCGGAGCCTTGCCGACACCAAGATTTACACGGTCCGGTGCAAGATGGCTGATCAGCTGGAACTGTTCCGCAACGTGGAACGGATTATGATGCGACAGCATCACACCGCCCGCACCGATACTGATATTTTTCGTATGATTAATAAGATGTGTCACTAAAACCTCCGGTGCCGTACCGATAAGATTTTCCATATTGTGATGCTCCGATACGAAATAACGTTTGTAGCCAAGTGTATCTGCGAGCTTTGCAAGCTCCACTGTATGACTGAGTGACTTCGAGACAGAAAGCCCGTCAAGAACTGGACTTTGATTTAAAATATTGAACTCCATGAAATTCTCCTTCCGATATATATGTTTTCCAGATATGTAAGCCGTATTCTCCTACTTAATAACTATGAATTAAAATTAATGATATCACTTATTTCTAATAATTCAATAAGTTACGGCTGAAAACTTACTTATTTACTATGAATTAAAAAAATCGAAAGAAAAACAGGGTGCTGTTTACCAATCCCAAAGCTCCGCACTGTCTCCATAAAACACAAAAAAACCGGTCTCCAGGGAGACCGGTTTCTTCTATATAATATATTAGCCTTTATGGCTCAGTACAGGTTCTGTTTTAGCAAAGTCTGTCTGTTTTAATTCTTCAATGCGTTCTTGAACAAATTCAGCCGTCATGTTGTGCTCAACGATGAATCTGTTGCGTGAGTGCTCGGCACATTCGATTGAGCATCCGCCGAGGTGGTAATGCTGGTTTTCTTCAGATGATAAAATCTGCGCATTACATTCAGGATTCGCACAATTGATGTAACGTTCGCATGGCTCACCGTCAAAGTGGTCGCGCCCGACAACTACGTGTTCCACCTGGTTGATTGGTACTGTAAGTCTTTCATCGAAGACGTACATCTGACCGTCCCAAAGCTGACCTTTGGCAACCGGGTCTTTAGAGTATGTTGCAACGCCGCCGTGGAGCTGAGCTACATTATCAAAGCCTTCGTTTTTCAGCCATCCTGAGAATTTTTCACAGCGGATTCCGCCTGTGCAGTATGTCAGGATTTTCTTGCCTTCAAATAAATGCCTGTTGTCACGTACCCATTGCGGCGTGTCTCTGAATGTTTCCACTTCAGGTTTAATTGCACCGCGGAAGTGGCCTACATCATATTCATAAATGTTGCGTACATCCAGTACGACTGTATCTTCGCGCTGCATCTGTTCATAGAACTCTGCAGGTGACAAGTATTCACCTGTCTGCTCGCGCGGGTCAATGTCAGCGTCCAGGCTTAAGTTAACAAGCTCGGGACGGGGACGGACGAACATTTTTTTAAATGCATGTTCTTCTGCTTCGTCGATTTTAAAGACGATGTCTTTAAATAACGGATGTGCTTTCATGTATTCCATATAGCGTTCAGTCTGCTCGTAGTCACCTGAAACTGTTCCGTTAATACCTTCAGAAGCAATAAGAATACGGCCTTTCAGACCTAAGTCCTTACAGAATCTTAAGTGATCTGCGGCAAATGTTTCCGGATCTTCTACATCCACATAGTAATAGTAAAGTAAAACTCGATATTTCATTATATTTTCCACCTATCAAATTTATTTGCAGGATAAATCCTGATAGTTTTACAGAGATTATTGTATCAGATTTTGACACTATTTAATACGAAAAAAATCTACAAGATAGTGACAGACTGCTATTTTTACCGATAAATGTGTTAAAATTTAAAGAAGATAAGGAGTGGTCTGATGGACGTTAAAATTTATACTGATATCGCATGTCCGTTTTGTTATATCGGCAAGAAGAACTTTGAAAAAGCACTTGCTGAATATGAAACAGATGCGAAAGTTAATATAGAATACGCAAGTTATGAACTGGATAACCAGGCGCCGAAAATGCCTGAGAAAAATATTTATGAAGTACTGGCTGAGAAGCACGAACAGCCGATGGAGGAAATCAATGAGATGGTCGGCCATATCGTCGAACAGGGCAAGATTGCCGGCATTGAATTCAATATGGATAAAGTAATCCCTGCGAATACGAGAGATGCGCACAGATTATTAAAACTGGCGTATGAGTTCGATCTCGGGGATTCCGTTCTTGAGTCTCTGCATAAAGCATATTTTACAGAAGGTAAAAATGTCAGCGACAAAGACGTTCTTCTTGAAGTGGCGAAAGCGAACGGGATACCTGAAGTACCCGCACTTGAAGTAATTAATGATCCAAGCCTGTTCCTGGAAAATGTAATCGGCGATTTTAATATGGCAAAAGTAAACAAAGTCCGCACGCTGCCGTATTATATATTCGATGACAAGTTTGCAATCAGCGGTGCACGCGAACCGCGTCACTACACAATTGCTCTAAACAAAACACTGCAGCCGGAAAAATAAATAAAAAGCTCTGCAGTCACGTGACTGCGGAGCTTTTTAAAACTTCCATCCCCATGGAAATCAGTTTTGTACCGGAACGTTTTTGTTCGGCTTAATCAGTTTGATTAAGTGGTAAACAATACCGATGATAAGAAGAATCGGCATAGCGATTAAGATCAGGAAAAACAGTGCGCCGATGAATTCACCAAGGCCGAAGTTCGCAAAGAACTCATCTGTCGTTACTTCCAATAACGGCGGTAAAAATGCGAAATAATAAATAAGTCCGACAACTGCGAGTGTAACGACGTAAAATATCATATTTGAAATATGGTACGGAACAGTGTTTTTATCAAACTTGAACATCATAAAACCCCTTACATTTTTAGTCTTTTAACATAGTATACAACAATGTATAATTGAATGCACAGCTTATCGAAGGTATTTTAATAAAATTATTAGCAAATAATGGAGGAAATTAAATGTCTTTACGTTTAGCAGAGAGCGATGATGTACCTTATATAATGGAAATTATTAGAAAGGTCATACCAGGAATGCACGCAGCAGGAAATTATCAGTGGGATGAATATTATCCGACAGACGCGACATTCAAAAAAGATATAAAGAACAGTACTCTTTATGTGTATGAAGAGGACAGTGAAATTAAAGGATGTATCGTTGCGGACGATAACCACGCATTTGCCTATGATGATATTCCGTGGGAACTTGCACGAATGGACTGTCTTGCACTGCACAGACTTGCTGTTGATCCAACGTTCCAGGGACAGGGAATTGCACAGAAGATTTTACGGGGCATTATCGGGATTGGACAGGAAAAATCATATCTGGGAATACATACAGATACTTCACAGGAAAATAAGCCGATGCAGCAGTTATTCCAGAAGCTCGGCTTCGATTATAAAGGCCACTTAAACCTGGATGACAATCTGGATAACTGGTATGCAGCATACGAGAAAGTTTTTTAGAAAACGGTTGCAATCTATAGTGTAAAAAGATATGTTTATTGAGATGATAAAATCAAGGGGGATTTCAGAGTGAAATTATTAGCAAAATTAATCGCGGGTATCATCGCTGGTATCGCAGTCGGGGGCATTTATTACCTCGTTGGTGACGGCGGAGCAATGGGCTCTGTTATGGAGTTTGTTGTTAGAGTATTCGTGACGATGCAATCAGTTTTAGGAGCGTTTATCTTCTTTACGATTCCATTTATTATTCTATTTTTCATTGCATCGGGTATTTCAAAAATCGGTTCGGGTTCAGGTAAAGTTGTCGGGGCAACTTTAGGTATTGCATACTTATCAACACTTGGTGCCGGACTGCTGGCATATGCAGTGGCAAGCTTTATCATGCCGCGTATTACAGGGGACAGCCAGGTCCCGGCTGAGGGCGCCGAAATGGCACCTTTCCTGGAATTTGATATTCCGCCTGTAATGGATATTTTACCGGCACTTGTACTGGCTTTCGCGGTCGGTATTGTAATGAACATACTTAAACTGGACTTAATGATTAAGTTCTTTGATCAGGGTAAAGACATTACAGAGTTCATTATTGAAAAAGTCATTATCCGTATTTTACCATTCTACATAGCGGGTGTATTCGCAGGTATGGCGGCAACAGGTACAGTATTTGATACGCTTCTTGTATTCGGGGTCGTACTGCTTGTAGCAATTATCCTTCACTGGGTATGGCTTACACTTCAGTACACAATCGCAGGTTCACTGTTAAAACAGAACCCGTTCAAAATGCTTAAAACAATGCTTCCGGCATACTTTACAGCGCTCGGAACAATGTCGAGTGCAGCAACAATTCCGGTAACGCTTGCACGTGCGAAAGAAAACGGCATACGGGAACGTATCGCAGACTTTGTCATTCCTCTCGGAGCGACGATTCATCTGTCGGGGAGTACGATTACAATCGTCAGCTGTTCAATCGCAGTAATGTCAATCCTGCCTGGCTACGATATGCCGGGATTATGGGAAATGCTTGGTGTTATTCTGCTGTTAGGTGTTGTAATGATTGCAGCTCCGGGTGTACCGGGCGGTGCGATTATGGCAGCGAGCGGAGTGCTTATGGCAAACCTCGGCTTCAACGAAGCGGCGGTTGCATTTATGATTGCACTTTACGTCGCACAAGACAGCTTCGGAACTGCAACTAACGTTACCGGTGACGGTGCTGTTGCAGGTATTATCGATGCTTATGAACAAAAATTGAACAAAAAATCTTAAAGTCTGAACTATAAATGGAAAGACAGCCTGGCATACGTGCCCTGCTGTCTTTTTTTCGTTATAATTAAAGGGAAAGAAAATGTGAATTTAAGATTGAGGGAATAATGTGAAATCAAAAATTATTTTATACTTAGTTATCGTAATCTGTTTTTTGGATTTATTTATACAGCTCCCGATCATTACGCCGTTTGCTCTTGAACTCGGCGCATCTGAATTTATGGCGGGTATCGTCGTTGCGATGTATTCGCTGTTTAATATGGTCGGAAACATTGCGGGCGGCTATATGTCTGATAAGTTTGGCCGGAGAAACACACTGCTGTTCGGTATGATTATGCAGATATTCTTCGTGCTGATATATACGACGGCACCATCAATTGGCATTCTGCTCGCAGTCAGAGCAATCCACGGATTCTCAAGCGGACTCCTGACACCGGCGGCATTCAGTTTAATCGCTGATATTTCACGGAAGTCTGCAATCGGGAAATCGATGGCGCTGACAGGTGTCGCAATCGGTACTGCTGCAATACTCGGACCTGCTGCAGGCGGGATTATTTCAAGTGCGGTCAGCTACGAAATGGTGTACTACATTTTATCCGGGGTATATGTATTCGGAACGATATTGACATTCTTCGGAATTAAAGAAAGCTCGACAGACGACAGCAGAACACATCATGCGGCAACACCGTTTAAAGAGCTGCTGCTCCGTCCGGCGTTAAACGTTGCGTATATTTCATCATTTACACTGATGATTGCACAGGGGACACTGGCATTCGGTCTGCCGATAAAAACCGGTCTCCTCGGACTTGAAGCATCCATGACAGGAATGATGCTGAGCGTCTTCGGAATTACTGCGATTATCGTCTTTGCGTCACCGATTAATAAAATCTATTCAGTTTATAAAAGCGAGAGTCTTGTTGCAATCGGCATACTGATTTTAAGCGGAAGCATGATGCTGCTGCACTTCGCACCGTCAGCGGCCTTTATCTTTATCGTAATGGTAATTTACGGTTTCGGTTTCGGCTTTATTTTCCCTTCGATGAATAAAATCGTTGCGGAGCATTCCGAAATGAACGAGCGGGGCAAGGCCAACGGGATTTTCTACTCGTACTTTTCACTCGGGTCCGTGGCAGGTTCCGTAATTTCAGGATACCTTGCAACAGTGTTTAATCTGCCGTTTCTCGGTATCGGTATCGTGACGCTCATAATGCTGATGGCTTTACTGTTTATCCGTTACAGACTGGAACTGAACCGTTCATAGGAGGATTGTCATGATAAATAAAAACGTACTGCTCATGGGTGTTCACGGAAGAATCGGGGAGCATCTGTATCTGGAGCTGAATGAAGCGGCGAATCTGTTCGCTTTCTCGAGTCCGAATCAGGAACCGGACTTCGATAATATTACATTTATTAAGAAAGACTTATTCATTCTGCCTGAAGTCGAAGAGGCGCTTGAAGGCATCGACACAGTCATCTTTTTTGAAGATCCGATTATGCGTCTCAACAGACTGACGCAGGGAAAATTCGACGATTTGTATACGCTGATTGCCGATAATATTGCACGTGCAGCTAAAACGAATAATGTCGGACAGATTATCTATATTGCTGATGAGCTGTCGGACGGCAGTATTATAGAAATACTTGGTGCGTACGGTGCAGACGTTAAGAATACAGAAACACCGATACGCCGCTATGGTAAAAATCTGACATACAAAACGAAAGACTATAATAATGTACGCAGTGTGCAGCGCGCGCCGCTGCCGCCGGGATGGTCGGTTGAGGATGTTGCATGGTACTACTTCACGTGGCTTGATGAAATTGTCTACGGACTGGTGAATACGACAATAGAAAATAATACAGTATATATCAGAGTGCTCGATAAACCGAAACCCGTGCTCGAGCTGACGTTTAATCAGCAACGTTCGGAAGATGATATTGTAATTTTTGAAATTACAGGAGGCAGTCTGAAAAAACGCACGACGAATAAAGAACAGCGTTTTGAATTCAGAAAACTGCCGGGACGCGATGAGTTCATTATGGCACTGCATGACTTTGAACCGTCACTGCCGTGGCCGGTATTTAAAATGACTCAGGCACCGGTACACTCACTGGTAAGCAGAATTTATCAGGTCGAAATGATTATTAATAAGGACGTACCTGAACACCGTCCGCACAACAATAAATAAAAGTGGTAAAATATAATAGAAATTATACTGGAATAAGGAAGATGACCGATGGGAAGAAAATGGAATAACATTAAAGAGAAAAAAGCACAGAAAGACCAGAACACGAGCCGTATCTATGCGAAATTCGGCAGAGAGATTTACGTTGCAGCGCGTAAGGGCGACCCCGATCCGGAATCAAACCAGGCGCTTAAAGTTGTACTGGAACGTGCTAAAACCTACTCAGTGCCGAAGCACATTATCGACAAAGCAATTGAAAAAGCTAAAGGCGGAGACGACGAGGCATTCGACGAACTCCGTTACGAAGGATTCGGACCTGGCGGTTCAATGATTATCGTCGACGCACTGACAAATAATGTGAACCGTACAGTATCCGACGTCCGTGCAGCATTCGGTAAAAACGGCGGGAACATGGGTGTCAGCGGTGCAGTCAGCTACATGTTCGACAGTGTATCCGTCTTTGTATTTAACGGCTACGACGATGAAACAGTGCTGATGCACTTAATGGAAGCGGAAGTAGATGTTAAAGATGTGGCAGAAGAAAACGGTATGACAGTAGTATACGGCGAGCCGCAGGCATATAACGACATTAAAACGGCGCTGGATGAACTTGGTGTTGAAGAGTTCGAAGTTGCAGAGCACGCGATGCTTGCACAGAACGAAGTAACTTTAGACGACGAAGACCTTGAGCAGTTTGAGAAGCTCATTGACGCTTTAGAGGATCTGGAAGATGTATCAAACGTGTTTCATAATGTAAACTTAGGTGAGTAAACAATATGAGGGAGTGGTACTGTGTCAGAGTTAATGAATTTCGGCTATGAAGGTAAAGTTGCGGTCATTACAGGTTCAAGTAAAGGTATCGGACGTGAAACCGCAGAGCAGATGGTGAAGCTTGGTGCGAAAGTATTATTGGTAGCACGCGGCGAAGATGCACTGAAAGAAGCGGTTTCTGAACTGAGTGAATTCGGTGAAGCAGACTACATTGCACAGGATATTACCGAAACTGGTGCGGGTGAGAAAATCGTTGAAGCGGCTGTGGAAAAATTCGGCCGTCTGGACGTACTTGTAAATAATGCAGGCAGTTCATTTGCGAAAAGCTTTGAAGATGTTGAACTGGCAGACTGGGAACAGGACCTTGATCTTAAAGTCATGGCTGCAGTGAAGATGTCTAAAGCAGCACTGCCACATTTGAAGCAGCAGGGCGGCGCAATTTTAAACTTAACAGCAGTCATGGGTAAAACACCCCAGGCGAATTCATTGCCGACAACAGTATCGCGAAGTGCAGGACTTGCGCTGACGAAAGCGATGAGTAAAGACCTCGGTAAGTACAATATCCGTGTCAACGCTGTGTGTATCGGATTAATCCGCAGCGACCAGATAGAAAAACGCTGGCAGAAACAGGCGCCGGAATTATCATGGGAAGAATTCTCCGTGAAAAGCGCAGGAAATATTCCGCTCGGGCGCATCGGCGATACAGCTGAAGCCGCGAATGTGATTACATTCCTGTGTTCGGACCTGGCATCATACGTGAGCGGTACCGCAGTGAACATAGACGGCGGCAGCGGCCACGCGTGGTAAGGAATAATATTTGCAGGAGTCATTACACAAAGAAACATCAAATCCAACACGGATTTGATGTTTTTTTAATATTGTTTACCAGCTTTACCAACTGCCGCCCCGAACTTCTCCAGAGCTTCATCAATTTCCGCGGCAGTTACATTAAGCGGGGGTAGAAGACGCACGACGTTGTGCTTGGCACCAACGACGAGCATCTTCTCGTCATAGCATGCCGTAATAACATCGGCAGCCTGTACTCCATCTTTAAACTCAATACCAACCAGTAATCCAAGGCCTTTAAGTTCTGCAATGGCACCTGTCTTATCCGCAATTTTCTGCAATCCTGCATTCAGCTGTTCTGCCCGTGCCGCAACATTATCCAGCAGCCCGGCATCTATAATCTCATCAAAGATTACATTGCCGACTGCCGTGCCGAGAGGATTACCGCCGAGCGTTGTGCCGTGGTCTCCCGGATTGAAGTGTGCTGCAACTTTGTCAGTCGCCATAAACGCACCGATCGGGAAGCCGCCGCCAAGTCCTTTGGCGAGTGTCACGATATCCGGTCCGAGTCCGAATTGTTCAAACGAGTAAAGAGTGCCCGTACGGCCAATGCCGGTCTGCACTTCATCGATAATTAACAGCAGCCCGTCAGCCTGCAGTTCTTTCAGTGTCTGCACGAATTCGTCACTCAGCGGATTAATACCGCCTTCACCCTGAATCGTTTCAACGAGCACTGCGCATGTATTATCATTAACAGCTGCTTTCAGTGCATCCGAATCATTCAGCGCAACGTACTTTGATCCGGGCAGCAGCGGCTGGAAATCTTTATGCATATCCGGCTGTCCTGTCGCAGACAGTGTCGCCATCGTCCGGCCGTGGAATGAATCCGTCAGTGTAATGACTTCGCTGCATTGTTCCCCGTTAACTTCCCTGCCGTATTTACGGGCAAGTTTGAGCGCCCCTTCATTCGCTTCGGCACCGGAGTTCGAGAAGAACACTTTTTCCAGGCTGCCTGCACCTTTATAATTCACAAGCTTATCAGCAAGTTCAATCGACGGTTTGTTCCAGTATATGTTTGAAATATGCATCAGCGTCGCAGCCTGTTTTGATACTGCAGCAATAATTTTTTCATTGGAATGACCTAAAATATTCGTCGCAATACCGGAGACAAAATCCAGATATTCTTCGCCGTCGCTATTAGTAAGGTATACCCCTTTACCGGAGACGAATAATTTATCGCCGCGGTTATACGTATTAAACAGTGCCGAGTTTCCGAGTTCAATCAAATCTTTTGCAGTCATAAAACTCTTCCTCCTTCATGCGGTATAATCATCGTGCCGATTCCTGCGTCAAAGAACAGTTCCAGTAATAATGAATGTTTAATGCGTCCGTCGACGATATGCGCCTGTTTAACGCCTTTTTTAATTGCATGCGAGCAGCATTCCACTTTGGGAATCATACCGTCTGAAATGACACCGGATTCGATATGTTCATCGACCTGTGCAAGTGTCAGTTCCGACAGCAGCGTTGTGTCGTCGTCTTTATCTTTGTATACCCCTTTAGTATCCGTTAAAAGAATAAATTTATCAGCACCGATGGCACCGGCGATTTCTCCCGCGACATAATCTGCATTAATGTTATGCGTGTCGCCGTTCATATCCACACCGACCGGTGAAATAACAGGAACGAAGTCATTATTAATCAGCATCGTTAAGAGTGTCGTATCGATCGATTCAATCTCACCGACAAGCCCGATATCAACGTGCTTAACCTCACCGTTATCATCAGTCTCTTCAATAAACTTCTTCGTCACTTTAATCAGATTGCCGTCCTTACCGGAAATGCCGACCGCATTGCCGCCAATCTTATTGTAGTGTTTAACGATATCCTTATTCACCTGGCCCGAGAGTACCATTTCAGCAACTTCCATAACCGCATCATCAGTTACACGGAGTCCTTTTTTAAATTCCGATTCGATATTGAGACTGGAAAGCATATCATTGATGAACGGACCGCCGCCGTGCACGATAAGCGGTTTAATGCCGACCGATTTCATCAGCAGAACATCCTGCATTACGGACTCTTTTAAGCTGTCGCTGACCATGGCATTGCCGCCGTATTTTAACACGATAATATTATTTTGAAACACGTTAATGTAGGGGAGGGCTTCGATGAGTGTATCTATTTTCTGTGTATCATTCATAGTTATCATCCTAACTTCTGTAGTCCGCATTGATTTTTACGTAATCGACCGACATATCGCAGGTCCATACTTCACCGGAATAATCACCTGTATTTAAATCGATAAAGATCTCAACATCTGTATTGCTTAAAATATTGAATGCGCGACCTTCATCGAAAGGGACGGCAAGTCCTTCATGGCAGACGAGCACTTCACCTTCACCTGAAGCGAACTTAATCGTAATCGCATTCGGATTAAGTGTTTCAGCGTCGCTGTTGCCGATTGCCATAATGACGCGGCCCCAGTTTGCATCCTGACCGTAGACAGCGGTTTTAACGAGGCTTGAAGTTGCGACAGTTTTAGCAACGCTGACAGCATCGCTCTTCGTTGCTGCATTAACAACTTTTACTGTGACGAACTTTGTCGCACCTTCAGCGTCGCGTGCAATCATCTGTGATAGCTGTTGGCACATCGCCGTCAGTACTGCCGTGAACTCATCTAAATAAGACTCATCCAGCATGACTTTATTCGTAGAAGCAAGAAGTACTGTATCGTTCGTGCTTGTATCCCCATCGATTGTCATCACGTTAAAGCTGTCATCAGCTGCCGATTTCAGAGCAGTATTCAATGCATTTTGAGACAGTCCTGCATCAGTCACAATATAACTGAGCATCGTTCCCATATTCGGGTGAATCATACCCGCACCTTTAATGATGGCACCGAAATGAATTGTCTCTCCGCCGATTTCAGTTTCGAATGATAACTCTTTCGGCACAGTATCCGTCGTCATAATTGCTTCTGCAGCCGACGTGGAGCCGGCTGTATTAAGTCCGCCGACAAGTGATTCAAGGCCTGCATAGAACGGTTTTAAATTCATCGGTTCACCGATCACTCCTGTTGAACTGACGAGCACTTCATGTGCGTCAATATTAAGCTTTTGTGCAACAGCCGAAGTCATCGACTGTACATCTTCTTCGCCGTTCAGCCCGTTGCATGCATTCGCATTGCCGCTGTTGACCAGGATAGCTTTAAAGTCCGTATAGGCTTTAATCATTTTCATATCGTAAAGCACCGAGTGGGCTTTTACTTTATTTCTTGTGAACACTCCTGTGACGGTTGCGCCGTCCGGGAAATAAATGAGCGCAAGATCTTTATCCTGCGCTTTAAAGCCGGTATGTATACCGTTCGCTTCAACACCTTCAACTGCACACAGTCCGCCTGATATTACCGATACTTTTTTCTCTGTAATCTGCATATCAAAAACCCTCTCTAAGGCATCATGGCAATGGTATTGAGGCCTGATTTTTCAGGTAATCCAAACATGATGTTCATATTTTGTACCGCTTGTCCCGCTGCGCCTTTTCCTAAGTTATCAATAATCGATAAAACAATGAGACGGCCTGTACGCTCGTCCAGCTGTACTGCAAGCTGACAGCTGTTAGTGCCTGCAACGTGTTTCATTTGCGGAAGTTCACCCGGTCGAAGGACGTGAACAAACGGTTCATGTTCATATGCTCTCGTGTAGCTCTCAATAATATCTGCTTCGGTAATACCGTCTTTAACAGTGGCGTAAATAGTAGAGAATATCCCGCGTTCTGCAGGGATTAAGTGAGGCGTAAACTGCACCTGCACCGCATTCTCAGAAGCGCTGTTCAGTTCCTGCTCGATTTCCGGAATGTGACGGTGGGCGAGGGGATTGTATGCTTTAAAGCTGCCCATCAGCTCCGTCAGCAGTTTATCCACCGAAGCACTGCGTCCGGCACCGCTGACACCTGTTTTGCTGTCGATAATAATCGACTGTTCATCGACCAGTGCATTATTGACTGCCGGGAGCATGCCGAGCAGTGCACTGGTGACGAAGCAGCCCGGATTGGCAATGTACTTCGCATTTTTAATATCATCTCTGTATTTTTCAGGAAGCCCGTAAACAAAGTCTTTCAGTAAGTTTGGTGCAGCCTGTTCAACGTTATACGTCGCTTCATAGACATCGATATTTTTCAGGCGGAAATCTGCGCCCAAATCAATCACCTTTACATCATACGCTGAGGCAGCTGCCGCAAGTTCCATTGAATGGCCGTGGGGCAGACAGATAAATACTGCATCGCTCTCGCCGAATACTGTTTCCGGTTTAAGTTCTGAAAACTGTTTGTCGATGCTGCCTTTTAAGAACGGATAATAGCTGTCCACCTTCGTATCAACATGGCTGCGTGATGTTAAATGCACGAGTTCAACTTCAGGGTGTGGAATTAAATAACGTAAGAGCTCGCTTCCTGTGTAACCTGTTGCACCGATAATACTGACTTTGATCATATAATGACCTCCTGATTATTTATCAATTTAAATCCGGTATGAATAAGTGACCGTTCGTTGCTGCCATAATTGCTTTAATAGAATGCATGCGGTTTTCACCCTGCTCAAACTGCTTCGCGTAATCTGCATTAAATACATCGGATGTCACTTCCATTTCTTCAATGCCGAACTCTTCGGCAACGTTTTTACCGTATACCGTGTTTGTATCGTGGAATGCCGGCAGACAGTGCATGAAGATAAAGTTCGCGCTGACGTTTGAAAGAAGTTCTTTGTTTACCTGATAGGGGAGCAGTGTGTTAACCCGTTCCTCAAAGTGTTCTTCTTCACCCATCGACACCCAGACGTCTGTATAAATAACGTTGGCGTTTTCTGCAGCTGCTTTGATGTCCGATGTAATTTCAACTGATGAACCTGATTCATTTGCATACTCCCGTGCAAGATTCACATATGCATCTTCAGGGAAAAGTGATTCCGGAGCTGCTATTGTGATGTCAGCACCAAGGAGCGCCGCTGTTACGAGCAGTGAATTCGCCACGTTGTTGCGTCCGTCACCAGCATAAACAAGTTTAATACCGTCGAATGTGCCGAACTCTTCTTTAATCGTCATGAAGTCACCGATCATCTGTGTCGGATGCCAGTCATTTGTCAGACCGTTCCATACAGGAACACCGGAATGTTCTGCAAGTTCTTCAACGACTGCCTGGCTTGCGCCTCTGAACTCAAGGCCGTCGAACATACTGCCGAGAATTTTTGCTGTATCGGATACCGATTCTTTTTTACCGAGCTGGATATCGCCTGAACCTAAAAACTCAGGTGACGCTCCAAGATCATTAGCTGCGACTGTAAAAGCAGCTCGTGTACGCGTCGAAGATTTCTCAAACAGCAGCGCTATATTTTGTCCCTTTAAGTACTGGTGGGAAATATTATTTTTCTTTAATTGTTTTAAGTGAATAGCGAAATCAATCAGATACTCGATTTCCTTCTTGTTAAAATCACTTATTTTTAAAAAGCTTTTACCCTGAAAATGCATCAAAACACTCCTTTTTAGTCCATTTAGCTAATTAATATTCGATATACTGTATAAATATAATTAATGGTTGTTTTTTATAATATACAAAATAAATTCATAAATCAAGTCTTTTATCGTATGAATTCCCGCAGACCTGTATAAAATTCAGTTATTTTTTAAATAATAATTTATTGACAGTTTACTGTACTAACTGTACTATGTTAGTTAATACAGATGAAACAGCAAATCGACAGGAGGTGGATACGTGTTTGATATCGATGAGAAGAGCCGCATGCCTATATATGAACAAATCACAGAAAATGTTAAGCGACTGATTATTCAGGGTGTGCTGCTGCCGGAAGAAAAACTGCCGTCAGTGAGAAGTCTCGCACAGGAACTTACGATAAATCCCAACACGATCCAGAAAGCTTACAGAGAATTGGAGAGGGAAGGGTATGTAATTTCCCGTCCCGGAAAAGGGAGCTTTGTGAATGATATGACAGAAACGATGAACAGGGAACATATTAAAACATTGACGGATGAAGTGGAAAGTCTGATTAAGGAACTGGTATTTCTTGATGTACCGGGCGTGAACTTAAAGGAATTAATAGATAAAGCAGAGCGCGAGAAGGAGGGGCATAAATGAAGCTTGCAGTAAATAGTGTGGATAAGAGTTTCGGTAAAAAGAAAGCAGTGGAGCAGATAGATTTATCTGTAACAGAAGGTACGATACACGGGCTGCTCGGTTCGAACGGCGCCGGGAAAACGACGCTGATGAAAGTGCTGTCGGGTATTTATAAAGCAGACAGCGGTACGGTGAATTACGATGGTAAAAATATTTATGAAAATCCAGATGTAAAAAGCAATGTAATCTTCATGCACGATATTCCCTTTTTCTTTAAGGGCGTGACCTTAAAAAAGATGGCGAAGTTTTATAAAGGAATGTATAAAAACTGGTCGGACGAACGTTTTATTCAACTGTCTGCCCACTTCGGTATTGCGCCTAATAAACAGCTGAATCAGCTGTCAAAAGGAATGAAACGCCAGGCGGCATTCATTCTCGCGTTTTCGGCAAGACCGAAAGTTATGCTGCTGGATGAACCATTTGACGGACTGGATCCAATTATGAGGAAACAGATTAAAAATATTATGATGCAGGACATTGCAAACCACGGCATGACAGTCGTAGCATCGAGCCATAACTTGAGAGAAATGGAAGACTTGTGTGACTCGGTATCGATTATGCATGGTGGGAAAATACTGTTCCATAAAGAACTGACCGATATCAGAGGCACGCACTGCAAACTGCAGATTGCCTTTAAAGAACTGCCTGAAGAGAAATTCTTTACAGATCTGAATGTCGTTCATCAGACTGTTAAAGGAAGAATTATTACATGTATCGTTAAAGGCGATATATCAAACCTGGAAGAAAAAGTGACGAAATACAATCCGCTGATGTACGACATACTGCCGCTGACGCTGGAAGAAATATTTACTTATGAAATGGGGGAACTCGGTTATGAAATCTCAAACATCATTGTTGAATAAAACATTACTGTCCCATTTCAGCGGTACGGTATTCTGGCTGACTATTGTCTTTATGGCACTGAATATTATCGCACTGCCGGTGTCGATCTGGATTGTGACGTTTGACAGAGAACTGTATCCGGATTACACGATACCGGAAAATCTTCTCTTCCAGATGTCAGCAGGACAAATTATCATTGGAATGATCTTTTCTGCGTTCCTGGCGATGTTTTTACTTAACTATTTAAACGATGAAGCATCGTCGGACTTTATGCACAGTCTGCCGGTCAAACGGACAGCCACACTTATACATGTACTAATTACAGGTGTCACTGCAATTGTTGTGCCGCTCGTTATTACTGCGGTAATACTGCTTGCAGAACACATGATATTTATACCTGAAATTACAGTGACAGATATCGGAAAATGGTTTGTCTATGCAGTCTTTACACATATCGTTATATTTTCTATAGCAATATTTGCGGGATTTCTGGTAAATGGTATCTTCCTGCACCTGCAGTTAATTATCCTGATAATGTTTCTGCCGCTTGCAGTATGGAGTCTGACATTTGCTGCGGCAACTGCACTGTATGATGGAATTTCATCGTCATTTATGGAACAGTCGGAACTTGTCCTTACAGCAACATTTCCGTATGTAGCAGTGAATCAGCTGTATGAAGGGATTAACATATTACACAGTCTGATCTGGGCAGTTGCGGCAGTAGCTGCAATTCTGCTGGCATTCGCAGTTTATAAATTCCGTCGCAACGAGTATGTGACTTTAAACTTTAACTTTAACTGGCTGAAAGAAATACTGACAGCCGTGACGACTGTAGCAGGCATGCTGGCAATCGGTACCGCAGTATCAATATTCATTCCGGTGTCGGCAGTTTCTTCTATTATCGGCTTTGGTGTCGGTGCGGTCGTTGCGTACCTGATTGTAGAAATGTTTTTCCAGAAAAGTGCCAAAATACAATTCAGCTGGAAATCGATAGTATGTACACTGATTGTTATAATTCTTTTTTGGATAATGTTTATTACCGGATGGACGAAATACGTCAATGATGTACCGGCAGCAGCAGAAGTGGACAGCGTCTACATTTCATCAGATTACTCCTATTATACTGGTGAAACTCTCGATGAATATTTTAAAGAAGGATATTTATTCAACGGTGACAAACGGGTGATAGACTCAGCCGTTACGGCGCATCAGGCTGCGGTTGAAGATAAATCATTCCCAACAATTTACACGGATGAAGAAACGGGTCATCTTGAAATTCAATACAAAATGAAAGACGGCACTGAGATGATCCGTACTTTCCAGACACTGGCATCTGACTCGGAATCATTAAAGCTCGTCAATCAGCTGCATCAGAATAAATACGATATGAATTCGGACTTCCTTGCAAATGTTAAACAGCATCCGGACATGACTGAACTGTGGCTGCTGAATGATACAATACTTGCGGATGTTAAATTAATAGACGATTATCAGGCTCATGCTGATGAATTATTGAAGTATGATCCTGCTATTGTAAATAACACAGGACGTATTGAAGTCAATGCAGGTTATAAAAACAATTATGAGTCGGGTTACAGTTCCATTTATAACAAAGCTGTACTGGAGCAAATTGCAGCATCGGAGCTGACAGTGGAAGAAATGATGTATGTTGATCAGTCCAGCACGATGTATACAGCAGAGCTGTCAGATGAAGAAATGAATACGTTTATTAATGATTATAAAAAGTTAACAATTGATGAACTTGCTGATGAATATAAACTTCAAAATTTATCAGAAGATGAAAAAACGGAAATGATTGAACAGGTTAATAACCTGGAATTCGCACCTGAAGGAAACAAACTACTGATATACAGCTATCCTGAATACGAGACACCGGAAGAAGAATATCCGGGAGGTTCGGCTGAATTTGATTTCAGCATATTGGCAATACAATAAAATATAAGCAAAAGTTATAGAGATAGGTAAAAATAATGCCTATCTCTATACTTTTGTTTTCTTTTTTTTGTATAATTATCTTTAGGAGATGAATGCCATGAAAACTAAGTATCTGGATAAGAAAAAATGGCGGCGGCTGGTGCGCTCAAAATATGATGAAACGATCATTACCATCCAAGGTGAGAAGTTCCTTGCGGGTATGATTCATATGCATAAAGTCCGTGAACCGTTAAGCGTTCCCGTGGTCGGGGAAGATACCTTAGTCGTGGCCAATAATTTCAAATGGATGCAGCTCCTGCCTGAAAAACGCAATTACAGCATTACTGTCATGTACGATGAGAGATGGCAGGAAATACAATATTATTTTGATATAAACTATTCTCATACATTGGAACTCGGCAAAGCGCGGCGCCAGGATTTATATCTCGATGTACTGGTGCTGCCGGACGGACGTTATGAGCTCGTAGATGAAGAGGACATAAAACGCGCCTTCAAAAAAGGAATTATCAGTTCAAAAGAAAAAGATTTTGCTTATCAGACCGCACGCGAATTGATGGATGAAATCGACAGAGATTTCGATCAGTTTAAAACACTTGCGGCAGCGTGCTTAAAAGAACTTAAAAAATTAATGTAGAGCCATCCGGTTTATCAGGATGGCTTATTCACTGGAGGTATTGTCGTGAAAGTAGATGACTATCGTTTACTTGCAACATTAAGCG
This sequence comes from Jeotgalicoccus coquinae, assembly GCF_014207425.1. Classification (GTDB taxonomy): domain Bacteria; phylum Bacillota; class Bacilli; order Staphylococcales; family Salinicoccaceae; genus Jeotgalicoccus; species Jeotgalicoccus coquinae. The sequence goes on from NZ_JACHFF010000001.1 coordinate 61,721, forward strand.
AAGCGAAAACATTGCGTAAAGCAGCCGAAAAGCTGTACATATCACAGCCGGCAGTCAGTCAGCGTCTGAAGTCAATTGAAGACGAGTGGGGCGTACAGATTTTTATCAGAACGAAAAAGGCACTTTATACGACAGGTGTCGGGGAAAGAATCATTGCACATGCCAAAAAGGTTGTGGATGAAGAACGCCTCGTTAAAGATTATATTGCGGCGAATGAAGGTGCGGTTGAAGGTAAAATATCAATCGGCGTATCGTCGCTAATCGGTTATACAATTCTGCCGGATATTCTGGCCAAATATTTAAGTGATTTTCCGAATGTTAACGTTAAAATCGACGTCGGTTCGACGAAGGAAATTATTGCGAACCAGGGAGATTACCACTTATCAATCATACGGGGGTCCCGTGTATTAAATAAGGAAAACGAACTGCTTTACAGCGATAAACATTACCTTGTCACTCCGAAAGACGTTGAACTTGAAGATCTGGCTGTTATAGAGTTCCAGGCGGACCCGGATTATATTACCCATATTAAAAACTATTTTGAAGCGCGCTTCAATATTAAGTATGAACCTCAGATTTTTGTCGATCAGATTACGACGTGCCGCGAACTGCTACGCAAAAAGGTTGGTATTACGGTGCTGCCTGAGCTTGTGCTCGATGGACTTGACCTCGATAACTACCATATCGAAGAAGTACTTGTCGGCGACAAGCCGCTGACACGCGACACTTACATTTCTTACGACAAGAGCGTACTGATGCTGCCGCAGGTGGAGTCTTTTATCGATTTAATTAAAAAAGATTCAATTATCAGCAGAAACTAAAATCGGGGGATGATGATGATAAAAGACTTATTTCAAATACAGAATTATAAATTGTTTTTAACGAATATGACTATGCTTGGAATGGCCGTTGCAATAACTGCACCATTCCTCGTTATTTTTATGACGGAAACCCACGGGCTATCCTCAACCGGTTACGGTATATTTATGGCTTCGGCCGCTGTCGGCAGTTTCTTTGTTAATACGATTATGGGACGATACAGCGACAGGCTGAAATTTGACCGGAAGTATTTAATTATCGCAGCCCTGTTGATGCAGATTATGGCATTCTTAAGCTTCTTAATCATTCCGAACACCTGGATACTTATTATTTCTTATATTATATTCTTTTCACTTGGAGCTCCGGCAATGCCTCAGCTTTATGCATCTGCACGCGAATCGATTAACCAGTACCGTTCCGGCATCGCAGTTATGGCAAACATGATATTGCGCTCGATGTTCAGTTTCGGTTTCCTGTTCGGCCCGCTCGTCGGTTCAATTTTACTCGCACGTTACGACTTTACAGGACTGTTTTTCGGAACAGTCATTATGTTCGCAGTTGTGTTTATGTCGAGCTTCTTAATTAAAAACTCGAATCCGCCGGCTGTCGAACAGTCGATAGAAATAACCAGTTATGAAGAACCGAAAAGTCCGAATCTGTTAACCAATATGGGATTATTCATTCCATTTATTGCTTTTGTCTTTCTGCACGTGGGACAATGGATGTATCTTCTCAATATGCCGCTGTTTGTTACAGGGTATTTAGGAGAAGCGGACAGTGCGGTCGGTATACTTGCGAGTCTGTGTGCGGGACTTGAAGTGCCGCTCATGATCTTTATGGGATATGTCGCATCGCGTGTATCATCGAAGACATTACTGATAATTGCCGGATTCATCGGCAGTATGTACTTTTTATCGATTGGAATATTTGAAAGCTACACGATGATGCTAATCGGCCAGCTGCCATTGGCATTATTTCTGGCGATACTTTTAGGACTTGGAATCAGCTACTTCCAGGATCTGCTGCCTCAGTTCCCGGGTTACGCATCGACGTTATTTGCAAACGCAATGATTGTCGGACAGCTCGTAGGTAATTTGCTCGGCGGTATCGCAAACGATACGCTCGGTGTAGAGAACTCATTCTACATCAGCGGCGCATTTTTATTTATCGCATTTATACTGTTCTTCTTTACTAAGAAAGAAGTCAGAAAAGGAGAAATTTGATGGACATTATTTTATGGCTTATAGTCATTGCATCATTTGTACTCGGATTTGCCGGAATTATTTATCCGGTGCTGCCGTCGGTACTCATGTTCTGGGTCGGTTTTTTAGTATATAACTTCTTTATCGGCGACGAACTGTCGTGGATGTTCTGGGTTATCGCAGGTGCACTGACACTCGTCGCTCTCATTAGTGACGTTGCAGCAAACAGTTACTTCGTGAAGAAATTCGGAGGCAGCAAAAAAGGTGAATTTGCAGCGATAATCGGTGCAATCGTCGGGATGTTTGTCTACCCGCCATTCGGTGTATTATTCGTACCGTTTATCTTCGTTTTTGCAGTGGAATTTATCGAAATAAAAGATATGAACAAAGCATTTAAAGCATCGATAGGCTCGTTTTTAGCATTCATTTCGAGCGCAATCTTCGATGTGATTATTTATATCTTCCTGATTGTATTCTTCCTGCTGGATGTATTCTTATATTAGGACGATAAAACCCGCACCTCGGATGAGGCGCGGGTATTTTTATGGGGATAATGAGGAGGAAAGTGATGGTTGGAAGTGTTTATAGAGCTTCAAACCTGTTTGGATTTCTATGAGCCCCTCTCATCGAGCTTCAAACCCGTTGGGAATTCTATGAGCCCCTCTCATCGAGCTTCAAATCCGCTGGGATTTCTATGAACTCCTCTCATCGAGCTTCAAACCTGTTTGGATTTCTATGAGCCCCTCTCATCGAGCTTCAAATCCGCTGGGATTTCTATGAGCCCCTCTCATAGAGCTTCAAATCTGTTTGGATTTCTATGAGCCCCTCTCATCGAGCTTCAAACCTGTTTGGATTTCTATGAGCTCCTCTCATAGAGCTTCAAATCATCCAAGACCAATCCAACATCCACCAAACCAAAAAAGACCCCGCACATGGCGGGGTCTTCCAACACAACACAATTCAATCATTACTGATTATATTTCATAGCTCTGAATACTAACACTGCAGTTGCCGAGATAATAATAAAATATACGATACTCAACAGGGAGTTCACGAAGTTCTGATCTTCAATAAACATGCGGATCAGAAAGATGATAACGGAGTGGGCAATTATAAGCCCGATAATCCATTTCAGGTTGCCGTTTTTCAACAGCAGCACTGCTGCAATACCGAGTATAAACAGTATCGTTATTATTATTTTCACAGCTTCCAGTGTCATTCTTCATCATCTACTTTTCAGTTTTTGTAAATTCTTCTCCACTTTCTGTTGCTGCATCTTCGCCTTCGTCATCGAGTATTTTACGTACGTTGTACATTTCGTACTGCGGTTCGTGTTTTCCTCTCTGGATGTCTAATGCGAAGTGACAAGAAACTTTATGGAAGCCTTCTGTTTCAGTGTCTTTCTGCTCCAATTCCGGTGAGTCCGTGCGGCAGAGGTCTGTCGCAAACGGGCATCTTGTATGGAATCGGCAGCCTGTTGGCGGATCGATTGGTGACGGAACGTCGCCGCGCAGGAAAATCCGCTCTGATTTTTTGCGCGGATCCGGTACAGGGATTGCTGATAATAATGCCTTCGTGTAAGGGTGCTGAGGGTTATTAAAGATTTCTTCTGTATCTCCGACCTCAACGATTTTACCTAAGTACATTACGATGATGCGGTCAGCGATATGACGGACAACACCAAGGTCATGTGAGATAAAGAGATAAGTTAAACCAAGCTCGCGCTGTAATCTCTTTAACAGGTTAAGTACCTGTGCCTGGATTGATACGTCCAGTGCAGATACTGCCTCATCACAGATGATAAGTTTAGGATTAACTGACAGAGCACGCGCAATACCGATACGCTGACGCTGTCCGCCCGAGAATTCGTGCGGGTAGCGGTCGATCTGGTGGCGCTGCAGTCCAACAGTTTCCATTAATTCAAGAATTCGTTCGTTACGCTCTCTGCGAGGGACAACTTTCTGAATATCCATCGCTTCCCATAATGTCTGTCTGACAGTTTTACGCGGGTTAAGCGATGCATATGGATCCTGGAAAATGATCTGCATATCTTTTCTCATCTTGCGCATTTCATCTTTGGACATTGCAAGAACGTCCTGTCCTTCGAATTCGACTTTACCGCCCGTAGGCTCGTCAAGACGGAGGATGGCACGGCCAGTAGTTGATTTACCACAGCCCGACTCACCAACGACTGCAACAGTTTCACCTTTATCGATAGAGAAAGTAATACCGTCGACAGCTTTAACGTGATTGACTGTACGTCCTAAGAAGCCCCCTTTAATCGGGAAGTGCTGCTCCAGGTTTTCAACATTTAATAAGTGATTACTTGGCATTTAACTGTACCTCCTTGTCTCCGTCCCACTGATCTGTATGAATCCAGCATCTGACTTCATTGCCGTTTCCAAGATCTTCAAGTTCAGGAAGCGTGTTGCATATATCCGAAGCGAAAGGGCAGCGGGGTGCAAAACGGCAGCCTGTAGGCATCTCGTTCGGTGCAGGTACATTACCTTTAATCGGAATAAGTTCATCTTGCGTTTTATCGTGACGCGGCAGTGAATTCAGCAGACCGACTGTATAAGGGTGTTTCGGGTTTTCAAATAATGTATAAACATCAGCATACTCAACGACTTTACCGGCATACATTACAGCAACATAATCACATGTCTCTGCAACAACACCAAGGTCGTGTGTAATCATTACAACACTCATGCCGATTTCTTCCTGAAGTTCTTTTATCAGTTCGAGAATCTGAGCCTGGATTGTTACGTCCAGTGCAGTTGTCGGCTCATCGGCGATTAGCAGCTCAGGCTTACAGGCCAGTGCCATCGCAATCATTACGCGCTGTCTCATACCGCCGGATAATTCAAACGGATACTGGTCAACGCGTTTTTCCGGTGAAGGAATACCAACAAGTTCAAGCATTTCAATCGCGCGCTGCGTTCCGGCTTTTTTACCGAGACCTTCGTGAATTTTATAAGATTCACGAAGCTGCTGTCCGATAGTGAATGTCGGGTTAAGAGACGTCATAGGCTCCTGGAAAATCATTGAGATTTCGTTACCGCGGATCTGGCGCATACGTGAGTTTTTAACTTTTGTTAAATCTTCACCTTTATATTTAATGCTCCCCCCGATAATTTCACCGGGCTGGTCAATTAGTCTTAATACTGAGAGGGCAGAAATACTTTTTCCTGAACCACTCTCTCCAACGATACCTAAAGTTTTACCTTTAGGAACCTGGAATGTCACTCCGTCGACAGCCTTTACTTCGTTGGAATCAACGAAGAAGGAAGTGCGGAGATCTTTTATATCGAGAATCATTTCTTCTGACATGATTTTCACTCCTTCTTAGTTTAAGTCCACCCGTTTGTTAAGCAGTCTGTACGTAATATCAACAACAAGGTTAACGATAACGAATACTACTGCAATAACAAGAATTGCACCCTGAACGACAGGGAAGTCACGCTGAAGGATTGAATCGATGATCAATCTTCCGAGACCGTTTATCGCGAATACACTTTCTGTTAATACAGAACCTGCAAGGAATGAACCAAATTGAATACCGATTACAGTAATTACAGGAATCATCGCGTTCTTAAGCGCGTGGCGTAAAATAACTGTACCTTCTTTAACACCTTTGGCACGTGCAGTTCTAATGTAATCCTGATCAATTACGTCGAGCATGCTGCTTCGTGTCATACGTGCGATTATGGCAGCACCGGCCGTACCGAGAGTAATAACCGGCAGGACGTTCTGTTCAAGGCTGCCCCAGCCCGTAGGTTTAAAGATCTGGAATTCAATTGCAAACCATTGGATTAACATCAGCCCAAGCCAGAAGTTTGGCATTGAGAGACCGAAAAGTGCAACAACCATCATTGCAACGTCTTCGAATGTATATCTTCTTACTGCAGAAATAATACCAGCTAACAGACCCCAGAATACACTGAAGATCATAGCCATTACAGATAACTCTAGAGTAATAGCGAAACGTGCGCTTATATGGTTAAAGACGGGAATGTTGTCACGGATAGATGAACCGAAGTCCAGCTGTGCCGCGTTCCCTAAGAACCTGAAATATTGCTCGTAAAGCGGGTCATTCAGCCCGAGTCTTGCTTCAATCGCTTTTACAGTCGCTTCCGGCGCACTTTCCCCGGCCATAATAACGGCAGGGTTACCTGGAGTGAGGTGCATCAGACTGAAAACGAGTACCGTAACTCCGAGGAGAACGGGAATAAGCTGAAACAATCTGCGAATTATAAATTTTGTCATGATATCCTCCTCCTATTTCTTGGCCTTCGGATCCAGCGCATCACGCAAGCCGTCCCCGAATAAGTTAAATGCGAGTACTACGATAACGATCATCATACCAGGGAAGAACGTAATGTGTGCTGCCTGATACATGTAGTTACGACCGTCGTTAAGCATAGCTCCCCACTCAGGAGTCGGCGGCTGTACACCTAAACCTAGGAAAGACAGACCCGCTGCTGATAAAATCGCTGTTGCGACAAATAAAGTTGTGTTAACGATAATCGGCGACATTATATTCGGCAGAATGTGCTGGAATATAATTTTTCCGTCGCGTGCACCCAATGCTCTGATAGCATCGATGTATTCAAGTTTGCGCGTAGTCAGCGTTGACCCGCGGACAATACGTGCGAACTGGGGCAGTGCTCCGATTGCGATGGCAACTGTTACGTTAAACGTGCTTCCGCCAAGTACACTTACGATTGCAAGAGCAAGTAAGATACCAGGGAATGCAAGAAGTACGTCCATTAAACGCATGATGACTGTATCAAGCCATCCGCCGTAGTAACCTGCCAAAAGACCGATCGGCACTCCTACTAATGCAGCCATAAATGTTGCTGCAAAACCCACACCCAATGTTATGTACATACCGTGAAGCACACGATAAAAGATATCGCGTCCCAGGTGATCCGTACCAAACCAGTACTGTGCCGAAGGACCCAGCAGCTTATCAGTAAGGTTGGTGGCGTTTGAATTCACGCCTAATATATTATAGTTTGCGTCCAGCGCGCCAAAGATTGAAACAAAAAATAAAAACACCAATACGTAGAGGCCGACGAGTGCTGCTTTGTTCTTTCGAAGCTTCTTATAGAAGTCTTTGAAATTGTCGAGTCTACGATTGGCAGGTTTTGTTGCTGGAACCTGACTTGGTTGTATATTTGACATACAACTTAACCCCCTCTTAATACTAAATATTGAGACTACTCAAAAAATAACAGACATATTCACTCATAATACATCGTTGTATAGACTATAACAAGAATGAAACGTATTAGTCTATACTTTTTACTGCCAATATTCACAAAACTCCACGTAATTGAAAGCGTTTCCTTATACGTATCAACGGTTCCGGGAAATTGTGAACTTTAAAATAGATGTTGCATCATTTCAATTCCTAGTGCTATAATCTGATTTACAATACATACGAGAAAACTATGAATTGATAGTATCACAATAACGGAGGTTGTAAATTGGCGAAAAAATATTTTACATATCTATTAATGGCGGCAATGGTCATTGTGCTTGCTGCCTGTACGGACGATTCCGAAGTGGATGTTGGGGATGGAGAAGGAAGCACAGAAGAAGCATCATCAGGCGGAGACCTGGTTGCTTCATATGCAACGGACGTATCGTCACTTGACCCGGCAGGACAGAACGACCTTCCGTCGGATCAGCGCAGAAATGTTATATATGAAGGACTTTTATATTTAAACGATGATCTGGAGCCGGAACCGCGTCTTGCGACTGATTTCGAGCAGACAGATGACACGACGTGGGTGTTCAATCTGCGAGAAGGTGTTGAATTTCACGACGGGACTGAATTTACGGCCGAAGCTGTAAAAGCGAATATCGAACGCATTGTCGATCCGGCAGTTGCATCATCACGTGCAAATATTTTCGAAATGATTGAAGAAGTAAATGTCATCGATGATTACACAGTTGAAATCGTAACTGAATATCCATTTGCACCGCTGCCGAAATATCTGGCACACGATGCAGGCGGCATGGTATCTAAAGCAATAATCGATGAAGATTATCAGAATGCCATTGATGAAGCGGAACTTAATATTACACTCGATGAGTTTTACGCAGAGCGTGAAGCAGGCGGGAAAGAATACGAAGAAACAGCAGACGCAGTCGGCCGTGCAACGGGAACTGTTGTTGAACAGAAACCCGTCGGTACAGGCTATATGAAATTCCAGTCCCGTTCACCAGGTGAAAACGTAGTTGTTGAACGTTTTGATAATTATTGGGATGAGCCTGCGAAACTCGACACGATTACATTTAAAGTCGTGACAGAAGATGCGTCACGCATCGCTGAACTGGAAAGCGGACAGTCGCACTTCATTCAGGGCTTCGACAACGGACAGTGGGAGCGCATTGAAGAACATCCGGAAATGGAAACTCATCCGGTATACAACCTTTCAAATGAATACGTCGGCATGAATACCCAAAAAGGACCGCTCGAAGATAAGAGAGTCCGCCAGGCAATCGGGCACATGGTCGACAAGGAAACGATAATGGAAGGCATTTACTACGGCGTCGGCCGCACGATGAAGGGCGCGCTGCAGGAAGAGCTTCTCGGATATAACGAAGACCTTGAAGATCTTGAATACGATCCGGAACGTGCCAAAGAGCTGCTTGAAGAAGCGGGTTACGGCGACGGCTTTGAAATGAATATTATGACGAACGACACACCTGAACGTGTCGACCTTGCGATATACCTGCAGGAAGAACTGAAGGAAGTCGGAATTAAATTAAACATTGAACAGCTTGAGTGGGGTGCTTACCTGGAAGCAGTCTCAAACGGCGAACATGATTTATTCATCTTAGGCTGGCCGAACCCGGTCGGCGACCCTGATCAGGGCATCTGGCCATTGTTCCATTCTTCGATGCAGGGCGCACCCGGCAACCGCTCATTTTTTGATAATGCAAAAGTCGATGAACTGCTCGAACAGGGACGGAGAGAATTAGATGAGGAAAAGCGTAAAGAAATATATCAGGAAATCGATAAAATACTCGTCGAAGAACAGCCGGCAGTATTTATCAGACAGTCACAGAGCGCAAACGCAGCACGCACAGAAGTGGAAGGATTATATATCAGTCACTTTAATAAACCGGATTTCAGAAATGTCACTATTAATGAGCAATAGGGTTTTATCATAAAAATTCAGTCTTAATCCAGGGGGATATTATAATATGAAGTATTTGAAACGTTTGACAATCGCTGCAATGACACTGGGACTTGCGGCATGTACGAGTGATGCAAATGTGGAAGTTGCAGATGAAGACGGGGAAACAAATACTTCAGGGGGAGATTTCATCGCATCATATGCGAGTGATACTTCATCGCTTGATCCGGCAGGGCAGAATGATCTGCCTTCCGATCAGCGAAGAGATGTATTATATGAAGGGTTATTTGATATAGACGAAAATATGGAGCCGGAAATGACACTTGCGTCGGACTTCAAGCAGGTCAATGACACGACGTGGCAATTCAATCTGAGAGATGATGTGAAGTTCCATGACGGCACAGATTTTAATGCGGAAGCTTTTAAAGCAAGCATCGAGCGTATCGTGGATCCGGCAGTTGCGTCATCACGTGCAAATATTTTTGAAATGATTTCTGAAATAAATGTCATCGATGATCATACTGTTGAAATTGTGACTGAATATCCATTCGCAGCGCTGCCGAACTATCTGGCGCACGATGCGGGCGGTATTGTCTCAAAAGCAGTCATCGATGAAGATTATCAGAACGCAATCGATAATTCAGGACTTGATATGACAGCAGAGGAATATTACGAGCTGCGTGCTGAGGGCGGCGAAGAGTTCGAGAAAACAGCGAATGCAATCGGCGGGGAAACCGGTGCAGTGATAGAACAGAAACCGGTCGGTACAGGATACATGAAGTTCCAGTCGAGAACACCGGGGGAATCAGTTGTGGTTGAACGTTTTGATGACTACTGGCAGGAGCCGGCTAAAATCGATACGCTGACATTTAAAGTGGTGACTGAATCAACAGCGCGTATCGCTGAACTTGAAACAGGACAGTCACACTTTATTTACGGTATTGAAAACTCTCAGTGGGACAGACTGGCAAGCAATCCGGAACTGCAGACTGAAGACGGCATTTACAATATTTCAAATGAGTACATCGGTATGAACACAGAAAAAGGTGCACTTAAAGATAAGAGAGTTCGTCAGGCAATTGCCTACATGGTCGACAAAGAAGCGATTATGGACGGCGTATACTATGGACAGGGCCGCACGATGAAAGGTGCACTGCAAAAAGAAGTTCTCGGGTATAACGAAGATCTCGTTGACCTTGGACATGACCCCGAACGTGCGAAAGAGTTAATGAAGGAAGCGGGCTACGAAGACGGACTCGACCTTAAAATTCTGACAAACGACGTACCGGAACGTATCGATATCGCAATATTGCTTCAGGAAGAGCTGAAGGAAATCGGGATTAACCTGCAGGTTGAACAGCTTGAGTGGGGGACTTACTTAGAGGCAATCTCAAACGGAGAGCAGGATTTATTTATTCTCGGCTGGCCCAACGCAGTAGGCGACCCGGATCAGGGCTTATGGCCGCTGTTCCACTCATCGATGAAAGGACAGGCGGGTAACCGTGCGTTTTACGATAATCCTGAAGTCGATAAACTGCTGGAAGCAGGACGCGAAGAATCCGATACAGAAAAACGTGCGGAGATTTATAAGCAGGTTGACGAAATACTCGTTGAAGAACAGCCGTCTATATTTATCAGACAGGCAGCAAGTGCTCATGCGGCACGTGCTGAAGTCGGTAATCTCGATACAGGACATCTGGCGAAACCCGATTACAGAACGGTGACTCTGGAAGAGCAGACGGGAGAATAGAATCAAACAGAAGCGGAACTGCTATTACAATAGTATGTTTTGCTTCTGTTTTTTATTTATAATTTCCCGGAGGAAAGAAAAAATAGCCTTTTCTTAATTTTGAGTATAAAATTTAGTCGTGAAAAAGTAAATCAGCTATACTTTAATAAAGCATAAAATAATTTTAAGAGGGAATTTCATAAGCAGATATTATAAAAAAGAAAAAGGAATCTCTTTGGGTTTCAAAGTAATATGAAAATTGCACGGCGGAGGTAGTAGTATGGATCAGTGGTATAAAATAGATAATACAGGGAAGATTTTTCATGCAGTATCGAATGCTTCGAACTCTGCGGTGTTCCGTGTATCGATGACGCTGCACGAAATGATTGATCCTAAAATTCTGCAGGAAGCGCTGGACACGGTCGCACTCCGGTTCCCGACGCTGACAGTAAGAGTACGAAAAGGACTGTTCTGGGATTTCCTCGAACAGAATGATCAGGTGCTGCTCGTTAAAGAGGAAACGGATTATCCATGTGCACCGATAGACAGAAAAGAAAACAATGCATTTTTAATCCGTGTACTGTACTTTAAAAAGCGTATTTCAGTCGAAGTATTCCATTCACTGACAGACGGCGGCGGGGCAACGGAGTTTTTAAAAACGTTAATCTACGAATACTTAACGCAAAAAGGCGAACCGGTTGAAGCAGACGGCACGTATATTATGCTGCCGGATGACACACCGAAACGCGAAGAAACAGAAGACAGCTTCGAAAAATATGCGACGTCACGAACAGTAAAAAATCCGGCTTCAAGTGATAAGAAAGCATATCAGCTGAAAGGCACGTCATTAAACCCGCCGGGTATTAATGTGATTCAGGGTATTGTTGATGCGAAAGCACTCAATACATATGCCAAATCACAGGGGACTTCACTGACTGGATTCATTACGAGTGTGCTGATTAATGTCATTCATATGGAAAAACGTCGTGTGAAATCCAAATCATCGCTGATCACTGTAGCGATGCCGGTGAGTCTCAGAAGACATTTTCCCTCTGTCTCAATCCGTAACTTTTTCTCGGTATCGAATATCGGTGTGAAGATGAACGATGATGTACCGCTTGAAGAAGTTATCGAGCATGTAACAGAGCAGCTGATTACAAAAACCGATAAGAACTTTCTGCAGGAAAGTATTAACCGGTTTGTCGCATTCCAGAGCCATCTCTGGCTTAGAATTGTTCCGGTGTTCATTAAATACCCGGTGATGCGCTTTGCCTTTAATCAGTTCGGTGAACGTGCCAAAACGATTACGGTATCAAATCTCGGTAACGTACAGCTGCCCGAATCGATGAGACCGTATGCGGACTCGATGGATGTCGTACTTTATCCGACGAATAAAAGTCCGATTAACTGCGGCACTGCAACAGTAAACGATAAATTAACCATTACATTTTCACGTTCAATAGAGGAAAATGAAATTATAAGAACATTTTTCAAAGAAATCACAAGACTGACAGGACTTGATGTGACAGTATCTTCAAATGGATGGGGGGAGTAGCGATGAAAAGATGCACGGAATGTGAAATCGTTACAGAGGAAAATACGTGTCCGCTGTGCCACAAAGTGCTGAGTGAAAACGGGAATGATGAAGACACCCGGGCATATCCTGTTTATGACCAGCAGGAATATAAAACCCGTGCACGCGTATCAAAACTCGCAATCATCGGCGGCATACTCGCAACGCTGATCTGCTTTACAATCAATTTAATTGTGATGCCGCACTTCCTGTGGGTGTTCTACGTGGCAGTCGCAATTTTTTATCTGCTCGTGTCGCTGAACCATACGATACTGTCAGCATCGCATCTCGGCGGTAAAATAACCGCACAGGTTATCAGTCTGACCATACTGCTGCTCGTTATCGACGGCATGTCAGGTTCGATGCAGTGGTCGGTCAATTACGTTGTGCCGTTTGTCATTATTGCAGGTATCATGCTGATTTCAATTATTATGCTGAAAGTCCGCATGAACTGGACAGGCTACATCAGCTTCCTGCTGCTGATGATAGGATTCGGATTTCTGCCGCTTATACTTTACTTATCAGGTGTCGCAGATGTACTGTGGCCAAGCGTATCCGCAGCATCATTCGGAGTCGCGACGTTTATCGTCATGCTGCTCGTAGCCAACCAGTCAGTGATGACCCAGCTCGGCAGACGATTTCATTTTTAATACAATAGAAGATAAAAGGGACGGATAAGATGAGAGCATTATTCAGAGGTGTGGCGGCGTTCACCGCAATATCCGGTGTCATTATGTATATCTACAGGGCACTGTTTGTAAATAAAAGAAGTATCGGCAGTGAACTCGCTGAAGATTTAATCAGAGTCGCAAACTTTGATATTGCTGAAGTTGACGATGAAATGCTTGATCATAATGCTGAAGAAAACCGTAAGGAGTATGAAATTCCAAGGAGCGTCGTGACATCGCATATTGAGAGTTATGAATCGGACGGCATGAAAGTATTTGTCGTGTCTCCTAAAACTGAGAGGCGGAAGCAGCGGGTACTGTATCTGCACGGCGGCGGTTATATACACCAGCCATCAGTCTTTCACTGGAGATTTATAAGCAAGCTCGTGAAAGAAACGGAAACGGAATTTATCGTGCCGATATATCCGAAAGCACCGGAACATACGTATGACGAAGCATACGAACCGGTTCAGGAATTATATAAACAGCTTGTCAGTGAAAATGACGACATCATTATAATGGGAGACTCGGCAGGCGGCGGGCTGACACTCGGACTGGTGCAGTGGCTGAAAAAAGAACAGCTGCCGATGCCGAAAGCACAAATTGTGATTTCACCCTGGCTTGATATTACGCTGGGCAATCCGGATATTGAAGCATACGAAACAGTAGAGCCGATGCTTAAACCGGATAACCTGAAAATAATCGGGAAAATCTGGTCAGGTGACGCAGATCCTGATTACTATAAAGTATCGCCGATGCTCGGAGATTTAAACGGCTTGCCGAAACTGTATTTAATTGTGGGAACCCGTGAAATTATACTTCCCGACGCACGTAAATACGTTCAGCTGCTTGAAACGGCTGGAGCAGACTACGAATATTACGAGTATGAGATGCAGAACCATGTATTTCCGCTGTATCCGATAAAAGAAGGCATTGAAGCGAGAAAACAGATTGGTGAAATACTGATCAGTTATGCTGAATAGGTATTGATATGAAGAAAGCAGAGCCGCGGCTCTGCTTTTTTGTTTATGGGGGTGTGGTTGGATTGGTTGGGGTACGACGGCGTTTCGCTGTCGTACTTTAAAGGGTGCTGGAATACGACGGTGTTTTGCTGTCGTACTTTAAAGGGTGCTGGAATACGACGGTGTTTCGCTGTCGTACTTTAAAGGGTGTTGGAATACAACGGCGTTTCGCTGTCGTACTTTAAAGGGTGCTGGGGTACGACGGGCATCCACCGTTGTCATTGTAAAACAACCATACTTCCTCAAGTTGTGACAATCCATCATCAATTATTAGAAAATTAAAAAAGTTAGCGTTTTCATAAATGGATAACTCTGTTATACTTCTAGTTAATTACATATGAAGGGGGTTTATCATGAAATTTAACAAGTATTTAGCGATGTTACTGGGTGCAACTTTAGTACTTTCGGCCTGTGGAGATGATTCGGGGGACGGGGATGCTGCGGATACAGAAGAAGCAGCAGGTGAAGAGAGTTCCGGGGATGGGGCTTCTCTTGAAACGAATATCGTTACGATTGCTACCGGCGGTTCTTCAGGGCCGTATAATATTATTGCAACAACGCTAGCAGAGGGTTACAGCAATGAGTTTGGCGTAAACTCAAGAACACAGACGACTGGTGCTTCTGCTGAGAACTTAAACTTAATGGCGGATGAAAAAGTTGAAATGTCATTTGTTATGAGTGATGCGTTAACGCAGGCTGTTAATGGTGAAGAGACGTTCTCAGAACCAATAGACAACATTCAACAGGTAGCCGCTCTTTATCCTAACTTTGTTCAGTTAATTTCAACTGACGGTGCGGGAGTGGACAGTGTTGAAGATCTTAAAGGTAAACGCGTAGCAGTTGGTGACCAGAACTCTGGTGTTGAAATCGCAACACGTGCAGTACTGGAAGCTCACGGTATAACTTACGATGATATTGAAGTCGACTACTTAGGTTACGCGGAAGCTTCTGAAGCAATGCGCGGTGGACAGCTTGATGCAGCGTTCTTAACGAGCGGACTGCCTAACGCATCTGTAATGGAACTTCAAAATTCAGTAGACCTCAAAATTGTTCCAATCGAACAGGAGGCTGTGGATGTGCTGAGTGAAGATGCGGATTACTTTGAAGCTATGGAAATTCCGGCAGATACTTACGGTAACGAAGAAGCGGTGCCGACTGTTGCGATTATGAACGCACTCGTTGTCCGTTCGGATATGAGTGAAGATGATGTTTATAACTTAACTAAGTACATGTTTGAAAACCTCGAACGTTTGGGCAACGCCCACCAGGCGGCGAACGATATCAATGTTGAAACAGCAGAAGACAGTGCAGTTATTGATATTCACCCTGGAGCTCAAAAGTATTACGATGAGCAGTAAATTAAAATGGATGATAATGGGGAGCATGTTCGTTGTGCTCCTTTTCATCTTTTTGTTACCGCAAAAAAAGATTGTAATTGACGCAGAAGCGGCGGGGGATTTTTATCTGCCTCCGGAAACTTTTGAAATTCACTGGATTCATTCCGTTGAAAAAGAAGAATGGTTCGAAGTTTACGATATTGGAGATGACAGTTTTATTTTAACAGAGTCGCATTTCAAAACGTTTGGGGCCGGTGTGCCAAGTGATTCGGATGAGCAGGTTGAAATGACGGATGACGGTTTCGTGAAGTACGTAATAAACGACCCGTATCCGGATATTTACCTGAATGTCTCTGAAAATGTCAAAACGAAAATTGTACAGGATGACGAAGAAGTTTTGCTGTATGAAATGTACGAACCGTACACTGCAGTCGAAATTACAGTAGAAAACGTACCTTTAATCAAACAAATTCTGGGGGGTTAACATGAACAAACAGACGGAACCGGCAGTTGCTCCTGATACTCAGGCCATTCAGGAGAAATACGATAAAGACTCACGAACGCGGAAATTCAGCAGTAAAGGCACTATTTGGACAGTCACAATTTTAGCAGTGCTGTACTCGCTATTCCATTTATACATGGTATTTAACCCGATGCCTGCATTGCAGCAGCGCTCGATTCACGTTGCAGTCGGACTTGCATTAGTTTATATGCTTTACCCGATGTTCAAAAAACAGGACCGGTCGAAGCTTCCGATTTTAGACTGGGTGCTCGCAGCAGCAAGTTTATTTACAGCCGGATACATATTAATTGAGTACCAGGCTATTGTAACTGAACGCGGAGGCGTTCCGAATACAGTCGATATTATTATGGCAATCGTCACGGTGCTGTTAATTCTTGAAGCGGCACGCCGCGTCACAGGATGGATACTGCCGATACTGGCACTGATATTCCTGGCTTATCCGTTCTTCAGTCATATGGACTTCTTACCGAACATGATGATGACGCGCCCGTTTGATCTTGGGGATATATTCGGGCAGCTTTACTTAAAAACTGAAGGTCTGTATTCCACAGCCATCGGTGCATCTGTAAACTTTATCTTCCTGTTCATTCTGTTCGGTGCCTTCCTGCAAAAGTCAGGTATGGGTCAGTTCTTTAATGATCTTGCTCTGGCACTGGCAGGGGCACAGCGCGGGGGACCGGCGAAAGTTGCCGTTGTTTCCAGCGGGTTTATGGGAAGTATTAACGGTGCAGCCGTTGCGAACGTAGTAAGTACCGGTGCATTTACGATACCGCTGATGAAAAAAGTCGGGTATCACAGAAACTTCGCCGGTGCTGTTGAAGCCAGTGCTTCGGTCGGCGGACAGATACTGCCGCCGATCATGGGTGCGAGTGCATTCATCATGGCTGAGACGACAGGGATCAACTACGGAACAATTGCACTTGCGGCGATGTTCCCGGCACTTTTATATTACTTCGCGGTAATCATGCAGGTGCACTACAGAGCAGGTAAAAAGAATCTGCTCGGAATTCCGAAAGCAGATTTACCGAGAATTAAAGAAGTAATGAAAGAACGCGGACATTTGCTGATTCCTCTTGTCGGTTTAATCGTGATGTTATTCATGAACATGCCGATTCCGAGAGCAGCGATTTTCACGATCTTCCTGACAATTATCGTCGCAACATTAAGGAAAACTACCCGCATGTCATTCAGGGATATCTTTGACGGTCTTGCACTTGGTGCACAGCAGGCACTATCAGTAATGATTGCCTGTGCGGTTGTCGGAATTATTATCGGAGTCGTTTCATTAACAAGTTTCGGTGCAATCATGACATCAGCAATCGCGGGTTTAGGTGCAGGTTCACTGTTCCTGACACTATTCTTTACAATGATTGCGTCAATGGTACTTGGAATGGGTCTGCCGTCAATTCCGGCATACATCATTACAGCAACAATGGCGGCACCGGCACTTGCAGAATTCGGTGTTCCGATTCTGTTAGCGCACATGTTTGTATTCTACTTTGGTATCTTCGCAAACGTTACACCGCCGGTTGCCCTTGCGGCATTCGCCGGAGCGGGAATCGCGGACGGGGATCCAATGAAGACCGGATTCCAGGCATTGAGATTGTCACTCGCAGGATTCCTGATACCGTTTATCTTTATTTACGAACCGGCCATGCTGCTGGTTGATATCGACGGTCTGATGACGAACGCACGTGAATACCCGCTCGCCAGCTTTATGGATGTAGCCATAGTCGTCGCCAGCACCACCATTGGGCTGATCGCACTGGCCGCGGGACTTGAAGGATTCTTCAAGACTCACGTTAATCCGCTGTTCCGGATACTGCTGGTTATCTCGGCACTGTTGCTTGTCGTTCCTGAAGGCTACACCGATATTATCGGACTGGGCATGGCAATCGCAATCTTCGCAGTCAACTATGCGAAATGGAAAAAAGAAACACCTGCAGCACTGCACTAATTTAAATTAGGTTGATAAAGACCTGTAAGCCCCTGAAACCGGATTTGGAGTCTGGATTCAGGGGTATATTTTTGGGTATGGGGGGTTAGGTGGTGTATTTTAAAAGCTTTTCTGATTCAGAATAAGCCGGTTCACAACAGGGACCCGCCGTTGTCATTCCAGCACATCCAATACACAACAGAAATGAATTACATCCTTAAAAACACCAAAACCCCACCCTAATCACCACCAAAATAGTAAGCGTATACAATAATTAGAGTTTTCAGAAATAACAGTTGTATAATTTCAATTTCTAGTGTAAAATTCTGAATATTATAAGAAGTTATTTTATAGCTTCTGGGAATTGGGGGGAATTAAATGAAAAAGTTTAGTTTTATCGCATTGCTCGGTGTATTAATACTTATTCTCGCAGCATGTACTGATGACAGTAATGTGGAAGAGGAAGCAACTGAAGGTGAGGAGGCTGCTGCTGCTGAAGGCGGTACTCTGACTCTGGCAATACCTAGTGATGCTGTATCGATGGATCCGCACGGCAGTAACGATGTGCCGTCTGAACAAGTCCGCGATACAATTTATGAGCCGCTGTTAACACAGGATGAGAATTTTGAAATCGTTCCTGTCTTAGCTGAAGAGTATGAACAGATTGACGAGACAACATGGGAGTTCAAACTCCGTGAGGGTGTGACTTTCCATGATGGCAGTGAATTCAATGCAGAGGTTGTTAAATCGAATATCGAACGTGTTAAGGATGTAGCTAAAGCATCACCGCGTTCATTCCTATTGGACATGGTAACTGAGGTTAACATTATCGATGACTACACTGTGGAACTTGTAACTGAGTATCCTTTCGCACCACTTACGAACAACTTAACGCATGGTGCCGGTAAAATGATCAGTAAAGATTTAATCGATGCTGATTACCAGCAGGCACTTGACGAAGCAGGCAGCGATTTATCGCTTGAAGAGTATTATGAACTGCGCGATGCAGGCGGCGATGAGCACGAAGCTGTAGCGAATGAGATCAGTGCATATGTCGGACAGCTTGTTGAAACCGAGCCTGTTGGAACGAACTATTTCAAGTTTGATTCAAGAAGCCCCGGTGAACAGACTTCTGTAGTACGCAACGACGATTACTGGGGAGATACTTCGAAACTTGACGGTGTAACGTTCAAAGTAGTATCAGAGCCGGGTTCTCGTATTGCAGAACTTGAGTCAGGTTCATCAGATGCAATTCTTGCAACACTTTCAAGTAACATTGAACGTGTAGACAGCAACGAGGACGTAACACTGTTACGTAATGAATCAGTATCAATCGACTACATCGGTTTCAATACTGAAAAAGAACCATTTAACGATCCGAAAGTACGTCAGGCAATCACTCACGCGTTTGACAGTGAAGCTGTACTTGACGGAGTTTACAACGGATCAGGGACACCGGCGGAAGCGCCGCTTGCTCCGGGAGTACTTGGTTACTCGGAAGACCTTGAAGGACTGGACTACGATATGGAACGCGCACAGGAACTTCTTGATGAAGCAGGCGTTGAAGACTTAACGATTAATTTAATGGTTAACGATGACAACCCTGAACGTGTAGACGTTGCCTTATGGTTACAGGAATCATTAAGCACACTTGGAATTAAAGTGAACGTTGAACAAGTTGAGTGGGGTGCGTACCTTGCAGCAACTGGTGAAGGTGAACACGACATGTACATCCTTGGCTGGAGCAACTCAACAGGTGACCCGGATAACGGAATTGCACCATTATTCCACAGCGATAACATCGGTCCGGACGGTAACCGTTCATTCTACAGCAACCCTGAACTGGACAGCATTTTAGACGAAGCCCGTCAGTCAACTGAAGAAAGCGAACGCGAACAGCTATACATGGACGCTCAGCAAATCTTAGTAGACGACGCACCGGCAATCTTTATCCGCCACGGTGAAAACTTAAATGCTCATGGCAATCACGTTGAAGGATTCGAAGGCGATGCATACAACATCTTCGACTTCAGAGGAACTTCAATGCAGTAACAGAATATTAAACACGATAAACATCCCGTAAATCTTAGCAATAAGATTTACGGTTTTTTTGTTTGCTATCCCCCGTCCAAGTCACGAGGCCCTTCGACATCCCGCATTGTAAAAAAATGCAATTTTTATCATATACAGAAATATCTTTCCGGCAACAGGGTATTAGTGATATAAAACTAAATAAAAAATCCGGAGGTTTTGTTCATGAAGAGGTTCGGTTTTATTTCACTGACAGTATTTTTACTGTTCATTCTCGCAGCGTGTTCGGATGACAGCAATGTTGATAAAGAGGCAGAGAGCAGCGATTCAGGTAATTCACAACAGGGCGGCAATATGACGATTGCAATCCCATCGGACATTGTATCCCTTGATCCGCATGGCAGCAACGATGATCCATCAGAACAGATTCGCGATACAATTTACGAACCGCTCGTTACTCATGATGAGGATTTAAATCTCGTACCGGCTCTTGCTGAGGAATATGAGCAGGTCGATGAGACAACGTGGCGTTTTAAATTGCGTAAGGAGTTAAGTTTCATGACGGCAGTGATTTTAATGCCGACGTAGTTAAAGCGAATATCGAACGTATTCAGGATCCGGCAAGGGCTTCTGCCCGTGCATCGTATTTTGATATGGTCAGCGAAATAAACATCATCGACGATTATAATATTGAACTCGTTACTGAATATCCATATGCACCGCTCTTAAACAACCTATCGCACGGCGCAGGCAAGATGATCAGTAAAGATCTGATTGACGCGGATTATACAAATGCGCTTGAACAGGCGGAAAGTGATTTATCGCTTGAAGAATACTACGAACTCCGTACGGCCGGCGGCGAAGAACACGAGGCCGCAGTTGAAGACATCAGTCAGTATGTTGGTGAGAAAGTTGAAACCGGTCCTGTAGGAACAAACTATTTCAAATTTGAGTCGAGAAATCCGGGTGAGGAAACAGTTGTCTCACGAAATGATGACTACTGGAATACTCCGGCACTGCTCGATGACATCACATTTAAAGTCGTAACGGAACCGGCAACGCGTATCGCAGAACTTGAGTCAGGTTCATCAGATGCAATTATTTCCACATTAACGAGCAACACCGACCGTGTGGAACAGACAGACGGCATGACATTAATGCGGAGTGATGCGGTAAACGTCGACTACATCGGTTTCAATACGAGCAAAGCACCGTTTGATAATCCGAAAATCCGTCAGGCAATATCTCATGCTTTCGACAGCGAAGCTGTACTGGACGGCGTCTATAATGGTTCAGGTATGCCGGCTGACGGCCCGCTGGCCCCGGCACTGCTCGGTTATTCCGAAGAACTCGAAGGACGGGAATATGATATGGCGCGTGCAGAAGAACTGCTCGATGAAGCAGATGCGGAAGATTTAACGATAAACCTCATGGTGAACGATGATAATCCGGAACGTCTGGACGTTGCACTGTGGCTGCAGGAATCATTAAATGAAATCGGTGTTACATTAAATGTGGAGCAGGTCGAGTGGGGTGCGTATCTCGATGCGACCGGCAATGCAGAACACGATATGTTTATTCTCGGCTGGGGTAATACAACCGGAGATCCGGATGAAACGATAACATCGCTGTATCATACGGATAATGCCGGAAACAACGGAAACCGTGCGTTTTACAGCAATCCGGAACTCGATGAGATTTTAGATAATGCACGTCAGGAAACTGATGAAGCAGCGCGGGAACAAATGTACATTGAAGCACAGGAAATCATCATAGAAGAAGCACCATCTATTTTTATCCGCCACGGAGAATATTTAAATGCACATAACGGCAATGTCCATGAATTTAAAGCTGACGGCTTCAATATGCTTGATTTCAGTGAAACTTATATCGACGAAGAATAAGTATAAAATTTCATTATGCAGCTGTGATATTTTGAAATGTCACAGCTGTATTATTTTAACTGTATCAATTATGCACACACTCATAAATATTATTGAAAGCGCTTTATTTTAAATAAAAGTAATGATATAGTGATAGGGAGTTGGAATTTGATGAATTAACAGCAAATGATTATAGTGTTAATATTTTCAAAATTCAACCTTGTAAGAAAAAATGTTTTACGGTAGTATTGTAAGAGTGAAATTTTAGGATTCTAAATAGTCTTAAAATTTAAAATTATTTTAGGGGGAAATACATAATGAAAAGTCTTAAACAACTGCTGACTTTAAGTTTAGTGCTGATGTTCACATTAGTACTGGCAGCTTGTACAAGCGACAGCGACGTTGATCCTGAAGCGGAAGACGGTGCTGCAGAAGGTACACCGGCCAGCGGCCAGGACCTTGTTATCTCTGAAATGAGTGACATCGTATCAATGGACCCGCACGGAAATAACGACGTACCATCATCAAACGTTCGTTACAACTTATACAATGGACTCACTGTCCTGAATGAAGATATGGAAGTGGAACCTGCTCTTGCGACAGAATGGGAACCTGTGGATGACACAACATGGAGCTTCACTCTGCGTGACGATGTTACATTCCACGACGGCACACCTTTCAACGCTGAAGCTGTTGTTGCAAACTTAGACCGCGTGCTTGACCCGGCTATGGCATCACCTCGTATGTTCTTATACGAAATGATCACAGATGTAGAAGCGGTAGATGAGTACACGGTTGAAATTACGACTGAATATCCGTTCGCACCATTACTTGCACACCTTGCACACGATGGGGGCGGCATGATCAGTAAAGATGTTATCGATGCTGACTATCAGCAGGCACTTGATAATGCAGGCGAAGATATGACTGCAGAAGAATACTACGAATTACGCGACAGCGGTGACGCTGAAGAAGTACAGGATGCTATTTCATCTGACCTTGGTCAGTATGTAACTGGTAATCCGGTTGGAACGGGCGCATTCAAGTTACAGGAACGCACGCCTGGTGAACAGGTTGTACTTGAGCGCAACGACGACTACTTCGGTGAAGTCGCAACTCTTGATACAGTAACTTTCAAAGTTATTCCGGAAACAGCAGCACGTATCGCTGAAATCGAACAAGGATCTTCACACGTTGCAGGTGCTGTAGAATCAAGTAACGCTGAGCGTGTAGCTGAAGGTGCAGATACTGAACTTGACGAAACTGAGTCAATGTCACTTTCTTATATCGGTTACAACACTGAAAAAGAACCATTAAACGATCCAAAAGTACGCCAGGCAATTTCTTACGCGATCGACCGTGAAGAAATTATCAACGGTGTTTACGACGGCGTAGGTATTCCGGCTAACGGACCGCTTGCTCCAGGCGTATTCGGTTACGATGAAAACGTTGAAGGTATCAGCTATGACCTTGACCGTGCGAAAGAATTAATGGCAGAAGCAGGATACGAAGACGGTTTCGATGTGTCAATTCTGACTAACGACAGTCCGGAACGTGTTAACACTGCAATCTACTTGCAGGAATCACTTAAAGATATCGGTATTAACCTGGAAGTTCAGCAGATGGAGTGGGGTGCGTATCTGGAAGAAACAGCAGCCGGCAACCACGACATGTTCATCCTGGGCTGGTCAACTGTAACAGGTGACGCGGACTACGGCACTTACCCGCTATTCCACTCATCTATGCATGGTGACCCGGGTAACCGTTCATTCCTGACAGACGATAAAGTAGACGAATTACTTGAAGCAGGACGTCGTGAAACAGACGAAGAAAAACGTCTGGAAATCTACTCGGAACTTCAGGAACAGCTGGTTGAAGCTGCGCCAATGGCGTACATTCACCACCAAAACTACCTGACAGGCCTAAACAGTAATGTTAAAGGTTTCTGGGTTGATGCACAGGGTATTTATCATGTGGATCAGGTAACAATTGAAGAATAGTAAAATATAGAAGAGCCCGGCAGATTTTTGCCGGGTTCTTTTCTATAAAATTTAAAAACAGGCATATGAATGGTATAATATTGGGTAAGATAAAATATAGGTGGATATAATGAAAAAACTGATGATGCTAATACTTGTACTGGGACTTGCAGCGTGCAGCAATGAAGCAACCCAGGCGGAAAAAGATCTTGAAAATATCAACAAGGAAATCACTGAGCTGGAAGAAAATATTAATAACATGCAGGGTGACAATGAAGAACTCCAGCAAAAAGTAGATGCCAAAGAGTCGGAACTGGAAGAACTTGAGAAGGAATTCGAAGAAAACCAGCAGCCTGAAAAAGAGGTTTCTGCTGACGGATCAGCAGAAACCGAAGAAGATAAAGAAACTAAAGAGTAAAGGAGTTTTAGCAATGCATGAAGAGAAATTTTATTTAATAGAAGGTAAGAAAATGAAGCTCACAGAACTGGCAAATGAAATTGAGTCGGCAACCGGCGGGGAACTGGAAGATATCCGCGGTTCAATTAATCGTGTAGTTGTTAAGAAGCCGGCGCCGGAACAGGGCTTTGAAGCATTTACTATTACGTTTAAAATGAAACATACAGTAGATCTCATCGATGCAGTTGTGACGACTGACAACAAGAAAAAACACCTTTCTGACTACGACTTTGAGAACAATGAGTTCACCGTGCGTTTAATCAGCTACATCCGCCGTGATGTACCAATGAAAAATGAATCAGAACTTTAATAGATAGGCCTGAGGTAAAATGAAGTATATTAAGACAAAACGTCTAATTTTACGCGACTGGCAGGAAAGTGATTTAAAAACATTTATCAGGATGAATCAGGATCCGGATGTCAGACGCTATTTCCCATCTCTCCAGACACCTGAAGAATCTGTCGAATACGCACGCACAGCTCAAAAGTGTATTGTCGACAGAGGCTTCGGTCTGTTTGCTGTGGAACGGAAAGATACGAAAGAATTTATCGGTTTTACGGGAATCCATGTGCTGGAAGCAGACGACACACTGGACTTTGATTTTCTACCTGCCATTGAAATCGGATGGCGGCTTCAGAAGAAACACTGGAACCAGGGATTCGCAACGGAAGCCGCCCGTGCTGTGCTGAAGTTCGTTGAACGCCAGACGGATATTAAAGAAGTATATGCTTATACTTCGGTACGCAATATTCCATCGATAAATATAATGGAGAAAATTGGCATGGAGCCCGTAAAAACGTTTGACCATCCGGGAATTATGGACGGCCATTCTTTAAAACGGCACGTGCTGTTTAAAAAATCCACACAAAAAAAGCGCAGATTCAAGTTGTAACTTTGAATCCACGCTCTTTTTTTACTGTTTATTTTAAATCTTCATAAGTTCTCACTTTAACAGGGACGTATGTTTCAAACCCTGCGAGAATATCATTCAGGTTATCGTAAATGAACAGCATATCGAGATAGCGTTCTTCTAAAAAACCTTCTTCAATTGACTTGTAAATAACCGTTTTTAACGCATCGAAATAACCGTCGACATTTAATATGCCGATAGGTTTTTCATGAAGACCGAGCTGACCCCACGTGAATACTTCAAAGAATTCTTCAAGCGTGCCGGCACCCCCGGGCATCATAATAATTGCGTCACCTTCAGCTTCCAGTTCAAGCTTGCGCTGGTGCATTGACTGCACGATACGCATATCCTCCACACCGGGATGGGCAACTTCACGGTCGACGAGAAACTGCGGGATAACCCCTGTAACGTGGCCGTCTTCAGAAAGCGCACCGTTCGCGACTGCGCCCATAAGGCCGGTCGCGCCGCCGCCGTAAACGACAGTCAGGTTCTTTTTCGCAGCATCTGCACCGAGCTTATATGCAGCTTTTTCATAATTTTCGTTTTTGCCGGTTTTCGCACCGCAAAATACAGTAATTTTTTTAACGTTCATAAAGTTATGCTCCTATGATGTTAAACTTATTTATTAAACATTAACGCTTCGTAGTTTTTAATTGACTGGTCTTTAACATACGCACTGCCGTCAGTAACTTTGCGTGTAAGTTTGTTAGAGTGCTCCAGATTCATACGGCGGTGCTGGTTGAACAAGCTGTTGCTGTTGCGCAGTTCTTCTTTTTCTTTTTTCTTCTCTGCAATGTACTTGTCACGTGCAGCACTGCGTGGATCTAAGATGTTTTTGTGCTGTTCGCGAAGTGGTAAAGTCCCGTCAGGCTGTTCGTTGGAGTTTCTTGTGAATTCTGTATCCTTGAGAACTTTTTCTTCATTAACTTCCTGGATGTTAGTCATTTTCTCACTGCTTTCATTAATTTGAATTTCGTTACCTTTATATGGTACCAGTTCGTTCTGAACTTTGTCATCTTCTAACCTATCTTCAGGCTCTTCTTCAATATCTTCGAACATGTACATTTCACCGTAATCCGGCTCCCGGTTGTCAGGCTCCGTTAATTTATCAGTGTTAATATCAGGTATGACTTCGTTCGAATCCATTACTTCGTCTGACACTGTCATGCCGTCCTGAATATCTTCAGCAGATTTTTCGCTGTGTGACTGGAAGATTTTAGGCACGAATGAACGGCCTTTTTCTTCGTTATCCGCATTACGCTTCGCTTTATGAGCTGCTTTATCTTTTTCAAAACGTTTTTCTAAAGTTTCTTCTTTGTTAAGGCTCTTTTGATAACTCTTCGCTTCCTTGTTGTAGCTGCGTTCTTCAAGCGTATGACTCACTTTACTGCTGATATTCTGTGCAGTGTTTCTGGTTGTTTCATATGCTGTTGATGCAGCACCTGCTGTACTGTCCTTAACGCGTGTGTAAACAGAGCCCGATACTGCACCGAGCTTCTGCATGTCCGGATGTTTCGTTATCTTTTTACGTTCATTAAATAATGGAACTGCAATTAATGGTATTATTGTTGCCAACATTTTTAAGTTTTTATTCACTGGGACTGACCTCCATATAAAATAGCTGTTTAGATTAATTATACAATACCCCCGGGGATAAAGAATTAAACGGATACCGAGGTTTAAATAATTTCAATTAATGGTATGAATATAAAGAATAGACGAGGAGGATTCGACATGTCAAATATAAATGAAACGATGAAATTAAAAGATATTTTATTTAAAGTCCCTGCTGCGGCGGGCATATTCCGCGAAATTGATATCGACTTTGTGAATCACGGAGAGCAGACGTTGAAAGAAGCACATGAAGAAGTCAACTTTGATCTGGTCAATATTGTTTATGAAGTCAACGAACTTGGCAAAGAACGGATTGAAGGTATCGATGTGTCCTATATGGACCAGATCAGCATCATTAAATATATCGAACGTAAATACTACGAAGACTTGCTGGATGAGCTGCCTGTCTTAAACGACTATGTAGAAAAACTTGGCAGTAAATACAAGAAAGAAGATGCGGAATACGATAAAGTAGCCGAACTTTTCTATAATATTTACCGGGAAATGACGGTTCATATCGAAACAGAACAGTCGGATGTTTATCCGCTCCTTTTAACGTATTATGAACATGACAGCCAGGTAGCTTTCGAAGCATTGAAACCGCACATTACAAGACTGCTGGATGAACACAAAAACATTGTCAACTGGTTCAAGCAGATCCGTTCGCTGACAAACGGCTACACGCCGGTCGACAGCAACGAACCATTAAACGTCTTTGTAATGAAGAAACTGGAAGAAAACGAAGAAAACATTATGACCCTGCTGCACTTGGAAAACAATCTGTTGTTCACTCCATTTAGATAGGCTGGAGATGTGAAAATTTGAAAACCCGCTGGAATGAGCGGGTTTTTTGTTGTTTATGGGTGGTGCCGGGTCATTGTGATTTTGACAAGTACCCGGGGAAGGAGCTGCGGGGTCATTGTGATTTCGACAAGTACCCGGGAAAGGGGGTGCCGGGTCATTGTGGTTTTGACAAGTACCCGGGAAGGGAGCTGTCGGGTCATTGTGATTTTGACAAGTACCCGGGATAGGGACTGTCACGCAGATGAGCGATTAATCCTGCGATTTCCCCGCACAAAAAACCGGACGCAGCACCTGCGTCCGGGCAATAAATCTTAAATATGTCTAATCCTGGGTCTTCGGCAGTTCCACCGTAAATGTAGAGCCGATGCCTTCTTTACTTTTTACGAATATATTCCCGCCGTGTGATTCAACCAAATGTTTAACGATAGCGAGTCCGAGTCCGGTACCGCCGGAATGACGGCTCCGTGCCTGGTCAACGCGGTAGAATCGTTCGAATAACCGGTCGAGTGATTCGGCGGGTATGCCCATACCGGTATCCCGTACAGAAATTACAACTTTCGATGTGCGTTCTTCAACATTGATAAAAATCGCGCCGTTATCCGCCGTGTAGTTCACCGCATTTGCGACCAGATTCAGCACGATCTGGCCAAGTCTGTCTTTATCGGCTTCAACGTGAACCGCCTCGTCAATTTCAGGCAGGTGCAGCGTAATATTTTTATCGCGTGCGAACTTGGAAATCGTCTGCGTCGAGTTGTTAATAATTTCATTCACGTTAACGTCAGTGATCTGCAGCGGCATTGCCTGCTTCTCGATTTTCGACAGTTCGAGCAGGTCCGTAATCAGCCGGTTTAACCGCTCACTTTCGTCGTAAATAATACGCAGGAACTGATCGGATGTTTCTTTGTCGGGAACATCGCCGCTCAGCAGTGTTTCCGCAAAGCCTTTAACTGAGGTAATCGGCGTCTTGAGTTCGTGCGATACGTTCGCAACGAACTCGCTGCGCATTTTTTCAAGACGTCTGATATTGGTAATATCATGCATCACAATAATTGCACCGCGCTGATGCCAGCCCTGACTGTAGTACGGCGCAATATGCACGTCCAGAATGCGTTCTTCCGGGAAGTAAATATGGGCTTCGTCATGCCGCTTCACATTGTCTTCAATCACCGTTTCAATTAAATGATCGATACCGAGCGGACCGAATACATAGCTGTATTCCTTGCCTGTAATTTTCGAAGTATGTTTCGATAAAAATCGCTCTGTTGCATGGTTCGTCAAATCGACGAAACCTTTATCGTCAATCAGTACAACGCCGCTCACCAGGTTCGACAGTATACTGTTTAACTGCTTTTCGCTTTCTTCTATTTCATTCACGTGCGCCTGCAGACTTGCCGCGAGCGCGTTAACGGATGTATTTAAATTACCGATTTCCCCGGAATAGTCTGCATTGATGCGCGCACTGTAATCTTTATTCTGCAGCCGCTTCGTCACATTAATTACTCTGTTAATCGGCTTCGTAATGTTATAGCTTAACAGTGCGGCGGAAATTACAGAAACGAGCAGAATGATAAACAGAATCGCACTCAGCGTCGTCCAGATGGCACTGATGGCATTATCGATTGATTCCGTCGTAATAGATGTTCTGACGGCACCGATAATTTCACCATCGGCTTTAACCGGAGTCGCGACGTACATCATCGAAGTATCTTTCGTATCGCTGAGGCGTGTGGAGGAACCCACGTCCTGATTGCGCACGAGCACCGCATCAATTTCCGGGCGGTCAATATGATTATCCATCGTTTCAATATCGCTTTCAGAATCGGCAATTACTGTACCGTCTTTCCCGATAATCGTATAGCGCAGCGTAATTTCCTCATTGAAATGACTTGTCCATTCATCAAGCGTTTTGCGGTCTTCATCGAGCCCGCCGAGCGTAATTACTTCCGACACCAGCTGGGCATTTTCTATCAGGTGGTCTTCCGTCATATCTGTATATGTATTCTGAATGATTGAGCTGATAAAAAACCACAGCACGAGAATAAATGTTATCGATAATATTAAATACGATCCTGTGATTTTCAGCCACAGTCTCTGCATTTAATCCTGTCCTTCCATCTTGTACCCGAAGCCGCGGATCGTTCTGATATAAACCGGCTGCTTCGTGTCCGCTTCAATTTTTTCACGCAGGTGGCTGATATGGACATCCACGATACGTGTATCGCCGTCGTAGTGGAAATCCCACACGCCGTTTAACAGCTGGTCGCGGCTTAATACTTTACCGCGGTGGTTTGCCAGATACAGGAGCAGTTCAAACTCTTTCGGTGTTAATACAAGCTGTTCACCTTTAAACATCACCATGTATTTGTCCGGATGAATTTCCAGTTCGCCGATTTTGATTACTTCATCTTTTGCTTCTGCAGTCACCAGGTTCGTCCGGCGTAAAATAGCTTTCACGCGTGCAACCACTTCTCTCGGACTGAACGGTTTAGTCATATAGTCATCTGCACCCAGTTCAAGACCGAGAATTTTATCGAATTCATCGTCTTTTGCTGTCAACATTAAAATAGGTGTATTAATTTTTTCCTGGCGGAGTGTTTTACACACATCCATGCCGTCTATTCCCGGCAGCATCAGGTCGAGTACGATTAACGTCAGGTCTTCATTCGTAGCAATTTCAAGTGCATCGTTGCCGTTCTCCGCTGTGAGTACTTCAAATCCACTCTGTTCCAGGTTGAATTTCAGTAATGTTAAAATTGATGGTTCGTCATCAACGACTAGCAGCTTTTTCATCTATAATGCCCTCCGTAAATTTCTTTATATTACAACAACTACATTTTAGCACAATTCATACAATTATCAGACGAACTTTACACCATCTTAACAATAGGGCGGAATGCCCATATATTGTAAATCAATAAAATGATTTCACCCCGTGTCTATGCTAAAATCAGAGGTGAATCGTTTACTTAAATTTAATATATTAATGAGTGAAAATAATGGATAACAGATATTCAAGACAGTTGCTTTATTCTAATATTGGTGTTCAGGGACAGCGTCTGCTCGGGGAAAAGACAGTGGTTATTGTCGGCCTTGGGGCGCTCGGTTCACTGTCGTCGGAAATACTCGCGCGGGCAGGCGTCGGCAAACTGATTTTAATTGACCGCGACTATGTGGAACTGACGAATCTGCAGCGCCAGACGTTATATAACGAAGAGGATGCAGAACTAAAAAAACCGAAAGCCGTTGCCGCATACGATAAACTATCCAAAATTAACAGCGAAATCGATATCGAAGTGCATGTCGCACATTGTGATACAGGTTTAATTGAGTCGGTGGCTAAGAATGCCGATCTGCTGCTGGACGGTACGGACAACTTCGATACACGCATGCTGATTAACGATGCGGCATTTAAATTCGGTATTCCGTGGATTTACGCTGCATGTGTGGAAGGCTCATATTCGAGTGCAGCATTCGTCCCTGAAGAAACACCGTGCTTCAGATGCTTAACGCCGGTGCTGCCGTCGACGACATTGACGTGCGACACCGCAGGCGTTATCTCGCCGGCAGTCCATATGGCCGTCAGCAACCAGGTCACGACCGCAATTAAAATACTGACGGAACAATTTTCAGCACCGTACCTTATGCATATCGGCAACGTCTGGGATATGGACTATATGAAGTTCAATATCGGGAATATGACGGAAGCTGCTTGTCCGACGTGCCGGACTAAAGAATTCCCGGAACTGAACCGCACGGAATCGAACGCAATGAAATTCTGCGGACGAGATATGATTCAGGTTATCGATGGACGACTGACTGAAAGTGTAGTGACGAAAACACTGAAGCAGGCGGACATTGACTATAAGAAGACACCGTACTTTATCGAGTTTAATTACGGAAGTACAAGAATCGTCAGTTTTTCAAACGGCAGAATGCTGATGCATAATGTCGAAAATTTAAATAAAGCACGTACGATCGTCAATCAACTATTTGGCTAGGAGCGGATTTTAAATGAGTATTGTGGACAGAATAGATAGAGATATCAAAGTGGCGGTACTGACAGTCAGTGATACGCGTGACAAGTCAACGGATAAGGGCGGCAAGCTCGTTATCGACTACATCAATACAGTGAACGCATTTGTACCGGACGAGCATTATGAAATTGTGAAAGACGATATCGATACGATCCAGAACGCAGTGAAGAAACACCTTGCGGCAGGTGTGGACGCTGTCATTACGACAGGCGGCACAGGCATCGCAAGACGCGACGTCACGATTGAAGCGGTCACGCCGCTGTTCGACAAAGAAATCGAAGGTTTCGGCGAACTGTTCCGTATGCTGAGCTATACGGAAGACATCGGTTCACGCAGCCTGTTGTCACGCGCAGCAGCAGGCACCCACGATAACCAGCTGATTATTTCACTGCCGGGTTCAAGCGGAGCGGTGAAACTCGGTATGGAAAAACTTGTGATGCCGGAACTGAATCACCTGGTATTTGAACTGACTAAGGAAAACTAGGGTGTATTCGGGGGTGACTGTGCTCCACATTGAGACGAATACGAAGTTTTGTCCCAATGAGCACGTCACATTGAGACAATTAAAGTCTAACGTCCCATCGAAAGCAGTTCATTGAGACGATAAAGGTTAATCATCTCATCGAGCACGTCACATCGAGACAAATACGATTATTCGTCTCAATGAGCGCGCAACATCACCACCCGCACTCCCCAAAAAATCCGCCTGCTCACTCGAGCAGACGGATTCAATCATATTTACGCTTTGTAGTCGCCGGATTTTCCGCCTGACTTTTCAAGGAGTTTTGTTTCTTTAATAATCATTCCCTTATCGAGGGCTTTGCACATATCATATACGGTCAAAGCTGCAGCGCTTGCTGCCGTCAGAGCTTCCATTTCAACGCCGGTTTTGCCCGTCGTTTTAACTGTCGCTTCAATAATCAGCGTACAGGCATCCTGTGTTTCCCAGCGGAACGAGATGTCAATGCCTGAAAGTGGCAGCGGGTGGCACATCGGAATAATCTGATGCGTATTTTTCGCAGCCATAATGCCTGCAACCTGTGCGACACCGAGAACATCGCCTTTTTTCACAGTGCCTTCAGTAATGCCGAGGTAAATGTTCTCCGGTACGACGAGCATTGCCTGTGCAGTTGCACTGCGTTTCGTTACTGATTTATCTGATATATCGACCATTCTGGCACGGCCTTCATCATTAAAATGCGTGAAATTGGACATTTTAATCCTCCCATTTAGTACAATAAGTAGTAAGTAATCAAATTATATCAGACATTAAGACAAAACGATAAATATCTTAAATACAGCGAGGATGATAGAAATGACTTTAAACAGAACACCGGTTCATGTAAACGATGCAGTAGCTAAATTGATGGAGCGTGTCACTTCTTTAAGTACGGAAACTGTCGGCTACAACGACAGCTACGGCAGAGTGCTGGCGAAAGATTTAACAGCGACGTCTGATGTTCCGTTATTTACTAAATCTGCAATGGACGGTTTTGCGATTAACTCAAAACATTCTGAAGGGGCTTCAGGCGTCAGCAGAGTCGCGTTCAAAGTAGTGGAGGAAGTGCCTGCAGGCAGTTCGAGTGATTACGTGTTAAAAGAAAATGAAGCATTCCGAATTATGACCGGCGCGGAAATTCCGGAGTCGGCGGATACAGTCGTGATGTTTGAACAGACGAAAGAAACAGATGGCGGCTTCACGGTACGCCGTGAATTTAAAACAGGAGAAAACATCGCCGAAAAGGGTGAAGAGTGTTCAGTCGGCGACGTAATCGTAGAAAGAGGCACGATGATTAACCCGGGGACTGTCGCAACGCTTGCAACTTTCGGCTACAGCGAAGTGGAAGTGTTCAAACAGCCGGTTGTGGGTGTTCTATCTACAGGAACGGAACTGCTGGAAGTTGAAGACGAACTCGAACGCGGCAAAATCCGCAACTCGAATACACCGATGGTGCTCGGCCAGCTGAAACGCATGGGCATCGCAGGGAAACACTATAAACTTGAGACAGATGATTTCGATACGTTATATACGCGTATTAAATCAATGCTCGACGAAGTGGACGTTATTATTACGACAGGCGGCGTTTCGGTCGGAGACTACGACCTGCTGCCGAAAATATATGATGAGCTTGGCGCGGAAGTATTATTTAACAAAGTCGCAATGCGTCCGGGCAGTGTCACAACTGTAAGTGCTTTAGGCGATAAACTGCTCTTCGGCCTGAGCGGCAACCCGTCCGCATGTTATTCAGGGTTCGAGTTATTCGCACGTCCTGCGCTGAACTTAATGCAGGAAGCGGCACTGCCGTTCGCGCCGATTGTTGATGCGGTGCTCGATGAAGATCACACAAAACCGAACCCGTTCTCGCGTTTTATCCGTGCAGAGCTGTTTTTTAAAGAAGGAAAAATTTATGCACGGCCATCGGGATTCAATAAATCAAACGCAGTCACATCAATCGCACGAAGCAACGGCGTAATCGTCCTGCCGGGCGGAACACGCGGCTTTGAAAAAGGTGATGCTGTGAAGGTTATGATGACCGATGTAACAACCGGTGCAGACAGTTTCGGGGTGGAGTAAATGAAAACCTTACAGATAGCAGGCTATAAAAATACCGGGAAAACAACGCTGATTCTCGATTTTGTAAAGTTATTAAAACAGCACGGCTATACTGTTGCGATTATTAAACATCACCACGTTGAAGAAATCGTGCCGAACGATACAGATACCGGCAGATTTTATGAAGCGGGGGCAGATTATACAGCATTCAATATGCCGGGGCATTCCGTTATGACCGAACGTCCGGAAAAACCGCTGACAGTACAGCTGCAGCGTTTCCAGACCGAAGGTGTGGACTTCGTCCTCGTTGAAGGCTATAAAAAGGAAAACTACTCGAAAATTATCCTGACATATTCGTTCACTGAAGGCAAAACGGATATTAACGAAATCGGTCTGACGAACGTGTTAAACCGTTTTGATATGCGTTATGATATGGATAATGCAATGGACTGGTTTAAAGAATGGAGCAATATTGGCAATGAAAATGTTTGAAGTTACATTTGATGAACTGGATATAAACAATTATCACCGGATGACCGTAAACGAACATCAGGGTGCTGTTTGTACATTTACAGGACATGTCCGTGAATGGACAAAAGGCACGCGTACTGTACATCTGGAATATGAAGCGTATATTCCGATGGCGGAAAAGATGCTTGCACAGATCGGCGATGAAATATCGGAACGATGGCCGGGCGTGATTACAGCAATCGGCCACCGTATCGGCAAGCTTGAAATTTCCGATATCGCAGTTGTAATCGTCACGAGCTCGCCGCACCGTACAGACAGCTACCGTGCGAATGAATACGCAGTGGAACGGTTAAAAGAAATCGTACCGATCTGGAAAAAAGAAATATGGGAAGACGGCGAAGAATGGATTGGCGATTCCCGTAAATATCATCCAAGTGTGGAGGGAAAATAAATGGAAATTAAAGTTTTTGCGAGTATAAAAGAAAAAATCGGCAGTGACACAATTGATTTATTTATCGGTGACTCAATTACAGTAGGCGAGTTAAAGAATCATATTTTTATCGACTATCCTGAACTGGACGGCGAAGTGTTCCAGGTCGCTAAAAATGAATCATTTGTAAAAGATGACGAAGTCGTTACATCGGACGATACTGTGGCATTAATCCCGCCGGTAAGCGGAGGCTGAAGATGATTGGCGTTATTTTAGCCGGCGGCAAATCGAGCCGTTTCGGTGAAGATAAGTCACTTTATGAACTCGACGGCATGCCGATGTATGAACATGTCGCACAATCGTTGGAAAATGTTCAAGCAATAGACGGGATTGTCGTTAATACAAATGATAAACTGAAGACACGCTTCAAAAATTATAAAGTAATTGTCGATGATCCGGATTATATTGATCACGGACCGCTCGGCGGGCTGTATGCTGCGGCAAAAGAGTATCCGGGAAAACCGTTAATGATTGTCTCATGTGATACACCATATGTGGGTTCAGCATGGCTGAATATACTGGCGGACGAAGCCCGGAAAACAGGCAACACGACCATTACGACTGATAATGACAGAGAGCATCCGCTCATCGGGGTTTATCAGCATGACACTCTGGCTGAACTGTTAAAGAATCAGCTTGAGACGAAAAGGTTAAGTTTAAAAGCGTTTTTCGAGAATCTCAATGTCGATTACATAAACATTGAGTCCTATAATCTCAATAGTACGACGCTGGTTAATATCAATCGGAAGACTGATATTAAATAAGGAGGAATTACATGGCTCAGGTAGTTACAGATAAATTTGGCCGTCCGATCAGGGACTTAAGAATATCGGTCACTGATAAATGTAACTTCAGATGCCGATACTGCATGCCGAAAGAGATTTTCGGTGATGATTTTGAATTCTTAAAGCGCGAACAGCTGCTTTCATTTGATGAAATTGAAAGGCTCGCAAGAATTTATGCAAGTCTTGGTGTGAAGAAGTTACGCTTAACAGGCGGGGAACCGATGATGAGAAAAGACCTTCATGAATTAATCGCAAGATTAAATGTTATTGAAGGAATTGAAGATATCGGTTTAACAACGAATGGACTGCTGCTTAAAAAGCACGGTAAGAAATTGTATGATGCAGGACTGCGACGCATTAATATTAGTCTCGATGCAATGGACGACGAGCTGTTCGGCAAAATTAACGACCGCGGTATCGGTACGTCACGCATCCTTGAACAAATTGAGTATGCGATTAGTCTCGGATTCCAGATTAAAATCAACATGGTTGTGCAAAAAGGCTTAAACGAGCAGGAAATACTGCCGATGGCGAGATACTTTAAAAATCTGCCGGTCACATTGCGTTTCATTGAATTTATGGATGTCGGCAACGACAACGGCTGGAACTTCGATAAAGTAGTCAGTAAAAAAGAAATACTTGAAACACTGCAGACTGAATTTGATCTTGAGCCGCTGGATCCGGCATATTACGGTGAAGTGGCGAAAGTGTATAAGCATAATGATGCTGCGGATTCGTACCTTGGATTTATTACGAGTGTCTCCGAAAGTTTCTGTTCAACCTGTACGAGAGCAAGACTGTCATCTGACGGTAAATTCTACGGCTGTCTGTTCGCAGTCGACGGTTTCGATATTAAGACACTGATGCGGGATGGTATCAGCGACGAGGAACTGACAGAAGTACTGATGGGTGTATGGGACAAACGTGATGACCGTTATTCGGAAATCAGAACTGAAATTACAGAAGAAATGCGCCAAAAGAGAAAGAAAATCAACATGAGCTACATCGGCGGTTAAATTACAAAAAACGTGAAGGGGACTCTTCACGTTTTTTGTGTCTGAAGGTGAGAATATGAAACTGAATTTAAACTTAAAATACGCTGTATTATACAGTATAATCGCGATAATCAGCGTTGTATTTTATATAGCATTCGGCCATCATCTGTCCCGTATACTGGAAAGCATCGTGATGAATACCGGCCTGGAAATTTCAGAGCCGCTCATATACATGAGCGCGTTTTTTGTGCTGTTTATACTGACGGATAAGCTCTACAATTTATTTACAGGAACAATTGCGAACAAATCGATTGAGCAGAAAGCCAATCAGCTGATTGACAGCATCGATGTAAAAACACAGCGTGAATCGGAAAGAATGATTAATGCGCTGCTTGTGCATCTGGAAGCATACCGTCCGTATGAAACATCATTTGTGCCGACAATTATTAAAACGGCTGTTAAAGTCACGCTCATTATAGCGTCCTTATTCTTTATAGACGGTTTTGCCGCATCAATACTGCTGTTTACAGCACCGTTTATACCGCTGTATTACGTGCTGGTCGGACTGCAGACACAGGAAGAATCGGTGAAACAGGCAACGCGATTTGATAATATCGGGACGTTATTTTTAAACCTGATCCGCGGCAAGGACACGGTTAAAAATACGAACTCGAAAGAGACGGTTATTAAAAGACTGGAAGCGGACAACAAAGGTTTCGTTAAAGAGACAATGCACATTTTAAAATATGCATTTCAGTCGACGATGATGCTCGAGTTTATAACGATACTGGGTATCGGACTTGTCGCACTGGAAGTGGCGCTGCGCATTATTATATTCCAGAATATCTCGTTCTATACTGCATTTTTCGTGCTGCTTCTGGCACCGGAGTTTTACAATGCGTTAAAAGTACTCGGTACGGAATTCCATAACGGCAAGCTCGCGATGGGGAGTTTCGAAAAAGCAGAGAAGATTATAAATAAACCGAAGATGAATACATCATACAGAGGCAAAACAGAAAGCTTTGCCGCCGAGGCGGAAAGCCTCTCTGTCGGCCACGGAGATAAAATACTCTTAAATAACTCGGACTTTACGTTCAGTAAAACAGGCCTGACAGCTATTACAGGTGAGTCGGGTGCAGGGAAGACGACACTGCTCCGCACATTGCTCGGTCTGCACGAACCGGTATCAGGACAATTAAATGTACTGACGAAAGATATCGGCTATGTATCGGATCAGGTGTATTTCTCGGATACGACGATTTACGATTATGTCTCTGCAAATAATCATTCAGAAGATGAAGTACACGGCATCTTAAACAAACTGAAGCTGTCAGCAAGTATCGACAATCTTGAACAGGGCATTTACACACCGATCGTGAACCATGATATTCCGTTATCGGGCGGGGAAATCGTCCGTCTTAAGATGGCGAGAGTATTAATAAATAAACCTGAGATTATTATTATGGATGAACCGACAGAATTCCTCGATGCCGAAACAGAGCAGCTGGTTATGAAGTATCTCACTGAATTAAAAGAAACATCTGCAATTATTGCAGTCATTCACCGCCGTCAGCTGCTGTCAATAGCAGACAGCCACTATGTGCTGGATAACGGCGAACTGAAAAGAGGTGACGCGGTATGATGTATTTAAAAGGTGAAAAGATGCATATTTTCTACAGTATCGTCCTTGGTATTATCGGCGGACTGGTCGGTGTGGCGATTTTCGGTTTAAGCGGTTATATGATCAGCTTAAGTTTCTTTGAACCGCCGTTCTTCCTTATTATTTTAATTATCGCGATGATTAAAATGTTCGGGCTGACGAAAGGTACAGCGAAGTATATGGAAAGACTGTTAAGCCATGATGCAACGTTCAAGATGATTGGAAGATTAAGAGCATCGTACTTCAAACAGTCGGTAAACAGTGCTGAAGACACGCACAGCGTACGCTACATTCAAAAGCTGACGAGCTACTTTGATGATATTGAAGATTACTACATCCGGATTATTTATCCGTATATTGTTGCGGTCTTTATCTCGTTAATACTGACAGTGTTATCATTGTTAATCGACCCGAAACTGCTCTTTATACTGCTCGCATCCGTATTAGTTATGCTTCTCCTGATGCCGCTTGTTATCAGCAGCATTTCAGGTAAGCTGTACGATGAGAGAAACAGTGCTGAAGATACGCTGTTTACACAGCTGTATCATTACATTCATGACTTTACGAATCTGTTTGTCGTTAAAGAAGATACAAAAGTTAATCAAAATATTAAAAAAACCTATAAAAAGATTACTAAAAATGAAAACAAAGAAGCGGCGCTCGATGCAGTGATTGATACTGTCAGTCTGCTGATCCAGCTGGGTGTCATTATTTTAATCATTGTACTGTTCAGCGGAGACTATCCATTATTAATTCCGATGCTTATTTTACTGTTAATGAGTTTCTTTGAGCTGGCGA
Source organism: Jeotgalicoccus coquinae (assembly GCF_014207425.1). Taxonomy (GTDB): domain Bacteria; phylum Bacillota; class Bacilli; order Staphylococcales; family Salinicoccaceae; genus Jeotgalicoccus; species Jeotgalicoccus coquinae. Next base: position 101,150 of record NZ_JACHFF010000001.1, read on the forward strand.
TCCCGGTTATTAAGCCGGCAAGTAAATACAAAGCAGTTAAAGCACGTGTTGAAGCAGTCAGCGATACCGGGGAGTCAGTAACAGAAGATAAACATCAGTCGCTGACTCTGTCGAACATGACATTCCGCTACCCGTCAACGAAGCGCGATGTACTGACCAATATAAATATCGATATTAAACCCGGTGAGAAACATGCGTTGATCGGGAGCAGCGGCTCAGGTAAAACGACACTGCTCAATCAGCTGATTAAACAGTCGGATGCAGGAATTATGCCGCAGCATCTGGATTTTTACAATGCGACAGTGGAAGAGAATATTACGATGTTTAATCATTTTGAATCAGAGGAAAGTGAAATGAAGAATCTGCTTGAACAATTCGAGCTGGATCACTTTAATCCTGAAGACTATATTACGTCGGCAGAGTATCTGTCACTCGGTGAGAAAAAAAGAATGCATCTGATCCGTATGTATATCGAAAACAAAAATATATGGATACTGGATGAACCGACAGCGAGTTTAAATACGCGCCTGAGAGGTAAAATCTGGGAAGAAATATTCAAAAAAGATACAGTCATTGCAGCAACGCATGATCTCAGTCATCTGGAACAGTTTGACTATGTGCACTACCTTGAAAACGGCACGATAACTGAAAGCAGCAGTGTTACAAATGCACTGCAGCAGGACGGACCGGTTAAAGAAGCATATAAACGGTACAGGGACGCATTGTAAAGATATCTTTAACATAGGGATAACCTTATGAAAACGGATTAATTTATGATATAATGTTCTTAATTTAACAAAATTAGTGGAGGTGACGGCTGTTGGGAAGGTGTATCTGAAAAGAACTGCAGAGAATACTCTGTTAAATAATATAAATAAAAATCTATTTCATGAACAAACGACCCAGGCGGTCACAAATTATCGGAGGTGAACCCCGTAGGAGGGGGAAAGATTGGATATATCCACTATAACTAATTTATTACTATTTATATTATTAATTGTACTTACAATGCTGTTTGTAGGTTCAGAATTTGCATTTGTTAAAGCGCGCATGTCGAGAATTCACGCATTGGTTGAACAGGGAGATAAGAAAGCAATACGTGTAGAGAAAATGATTAACAACCTGGACTATTATTTATCTGCCTGTCAGCTGGGTATTACAGTTACAGCGCTGGGCTTAGGTTGGATCGGGGAATCTACGTTCGAAGTAATCTTACACCCGCTGTTTAACCTGATCGGTATTCCTGAATCAATGTCAACTGTTGCAACAGTGGCAGCAGCATTTATTATTGTAACGTTCATTCACGTAGTTGTTGGTGAACTTGCACCTAAGACAGTTGCGATTCAGTATGCAGAAAAAATGTCAATGGCATTAAGCGGTCCGTTATATTTCTTCGGTGTCGTTTTAAAACCATTTATCTGGACAATGAACGGTGCAGCAAGAGGACTTGTACGTTTAGTCGGTATTAAAGAAATGCCGACAGAACAGGCACACTCGGAAGAAGAGCTTAAAGTGATTATGACTGAAAGTTACCAGAGCGGTGAAATTAACCAGACAGAACTTGCTTACATGCAGAATATATTCTCATTTGATGAACGTACGGCGAAAGACGTTATGGTGCCGCGTACACAAATGATTACACTGGAAGAACCGGTAACGGTTGAACAGGTTATTGAAACAATTAAAGAGTACAACTATACAAGATATCCTGTGACTGAAAGCAATGGAGACAAAGATAACATTATCGGCTTCATTAACGTCAGAGAATATTTAACAAATCACGTATCGGATGAACATGTCGCTGCAGGCGATTATATACATGAACTTCCGGTGATTACAGAATCATCACGCATCAGTGACGCGTTAGTTAAGATGCAGAGAGAAAGTGTGCATATCGCGTTAATCATTGATGAATACGGCGGAACTGCCGGGATGATTACAATGGAAGATATACTTGAAGAAATCGTCGGGGAAATCCGTGACGAGTTCGATGAAAATGAAGAACTGGATATGGTTAAAGTCGACGAGAATATTTACCACATCAGCGGAAGAGTGCTGCTTGATGATCTGGAAGACGACTTTAAAATTGCCTTTAATGAAAGCGAAGATATCGATACGATCGGCGGATGGATGCAGAGCATTAATACTGACATCGAAGAAGGCGAATATATCGATACGGAATTTGACCGCTGGCAGGTGCTGGAAGTTGAAAACCACTCGATTAAACAGGTTGCATATCTAAAAGAATACAACAAAGTATCTGATGAAACAGAACTTGAAGAAGACGCTGAATCAGAAGACGAAAAATAATATTTAATTAGCAATCGGGACAGAGATGTCCCGATTTTTTTGTTTCTGATTATGGTAAAATAAAATTAAATACAAGGGGAGTGTGCCGGTGGAAAATTTTATTGGATTAATCGCTGTGCTGCTTAGTTTGGGAATACCGCTGTATGCTATTTACAGAGGGTATAATCAGAGTGACGACAAGATAGAAACAAAGAAATTATACGAACAGAGAAGACTGGAAGAAATTAAACAGGAGAACTACCTGCTTGAAAATGAATCGATGCGTATTGAACTGGATAAAATCAAAAAAGAAAATGCGAAGAAACAACAAGCATTGGAGAATAAAGAAGAACGACGCTGGCTGATTGAAGAGAGTGAAGAAGAGAAAGACAGAGCTGAATAAGGCTTTGTCTTTTTTAATCAGCAAGAGCATCGTATGTTAAACTGTAACTAAGAAAAATCGGGGGGAATGACATGGGCGTATTTGAATTTATCTTTTTTACATCACTTGTACTGGTCGGTGGCGTCGTGAGTATTCCGTTATATGCAATGCGCCGGGGATATAACCAGAGCGACGAGAAACTTGAAATCAAAAAGATGATTGAGCAGCGTAAGCTTGAACAGGTTAAACAGGATAATTATCTGCTGGAAAATAAAGTGATGGCACTTGAACTTGAAAAGGTTAAAAAAGAACGTGAATTGCGGGAACAAAAAGCACTTGATGCCAAAGAGAACCGCCGCTGGCTGATTGAAGATAAGAAGGAAGAAGAGGAAGTTGAAAAGGGGATATAATACATGAATACATTAATTAAAAATGGAATTATCGTAACGACAGATAATGAATATAAAGGCGATATTTTAATCGAGGGGACTAAAATAGAAGCGGTCGGCAGAAACTTAAGAGTGGAAGCGGACAAAGTAATCGATGCAGAAGGTATGTACATTTTACCGGGTGGTGTGGACCAGCATGCGCACTTTTCGTTTGAGTTTATGGGAGAGCGGACGAAAGGTTTTGAAACGACGAATGCAGCGGCACTTGGGGGCACAACTACGGTCATTGAGTTCGTAAACCAGGAACAGGGCAAAGGCCTTGTTGAAACTGTCGAAGGGTACCGTAAAGAGTGGGTTGAGGGTATCTCAATGGTGGACTACAGTTTCCACCCGGTAATTACTGACCCGACACCGGAAACGTTTAAGGATATTAAAAACCTGCCTGCAGCAGGTTATCCGACGGTGAAGTTGTTTATGGCGTATAAAGGGCAGTTCTTCCATTCGGATGATGAAGCGATAACGAATGCATTACTGGAAGCTAAAGAGGCGGGTGTAACTGTCATGGTTCATGCAGAGAATGCGGATCTGATTGAACTTATGCAGAAAAAAGCAATTGCGAATGGCGAGACGGATCCGTATTATCACGCATTAACACGTCCGCCGATTGTTGAAACGGAAGCAACGGAACGTGCGATTAACTTAGCGCGATTTGCAGAAGCACCGATTTATATCGTTCATGTAACGACTGAAGGTGCAGTAAATGCAATTAAGAAAGCGAAAGAAGAAGGACTGCCGGTATATGGTGAAACATGTACGCAGTATTTACTTTTCGATAAAGAATATCTTGCCAAAGAAGACTTCGAAGGCTCTAAATATGTATGTTCACCTGCATTAAGAGATGTGGGTGACCAGGAGTATTTATGGAAATCGTTAAAAGACGGTTCGATTAATGCTGTAAGCTCTGACCACTGCGGATTTACGTTTGACCAGAAGAAGATGGGACTGGATGACTTCAGACTGATTCCGAACGGGACACCGGGACTTGAAAACCGCCTGCCGATGTTATGGACGTACGGGGTGGAAGCAGGGAGAATTACGAAATCAGAGTTGGTGGATTACTATTCGACGATGCCGGCTAAAAACAACGGCCTCGATCACAGAAAAGGATACATCGCGCCGGGATATGATGCGGATGTTGTGATTTATAATCCGGCTGTCGAGAAGAAAGTTACGGCAGAAGATAGCTTGAATGCACTGGACTATACAGTGTATGAAGGATTTGACCAGATTGGTGAATGTGATGCGGTGTTCTTAAGAGGAACGCAAGTGGTTAAAGACGGTAAATACGTTGGAGAAAAAGGCCAGGGTGCGTTTATTAAAGGGACAGCATTTGGTACTGCGTTTAGATAAATTATAAAAAAATAATGTCCCTCAAGGGGACATTATTTTTTTATGGAAAACTGTCTTTTAAGAATCTAATACAATATAGAAACACGAGAATACGCAACTATCATGAAACCATCCGTTTTATCTAATGCTTATTTAACACCCTAATCATACATCAAATAATGAGGATTATCAGCAAACACTATCTGTGTGATAAGGGTCTACCCTAAAAAACAAAATTTAATAGAAAGAAGCACATCTATAAATTGTTTAACCAGAAGATTAATTTTCTTTTTATAAATGAAAACGTTCATAAATTTATATGCAAAATATTGATCGTTCTTAAAAATCGATGTATTAAAAGAATATGGGTGTAATCGCATATTCTCAGAGAAATTCAGTGGAAGAAAGTATAGACGGACAGAGTTAGATAAGTTTTTAGATTACATGCGTGATGGTGACACACTTGTGATTACTGAGCTAGATGATTAGGTCGCACGACGAAACAATTGATTGAGCTATCTCAACACCTTGAAAATGAAAAGATTGATTTTCAAATTATAGATGTGAATATTACAACTAAAGATGCGATGGGGGAAATGTACTTTACTATGATGAGTGAATTTGCAGAACTATAAACAAACTTATTAAGTGAGCGACAAAGAAAGGTCTAGAGCCAGCACGTGACAGAGGATGATTATGTGGGCGACCTGGCATAACGGATCAAAAGAAAGGGATGATAATGTCGCTATATAAATAGTACAACTATTCAGATGAAGAAATCGCAAAGATGGTAGGTGTGTATAGATTAACCATTTATAAAGTGATTAATGAGAGAAAAAGTGAGTGACATAAGGGCAATAAATATACTGAATTGTTTTGACAGGTATAGACTTTTTTTATTTACAAGTGAGTATTCGGAATGCTATAATTTACTTAACAAATAAAGTTTCCACATGATGAAACACCGAATCCCCAATCTATGTCCGTAGATTGGGGATTTTTAATGGTGTATTGGAAGTCATCTAGCTATTTTTTATCTCTATCTAACCAATAATTAAATAGAGCTATAATTACACCGACAATAATTGGTGCAATTATTAAATCAAATAAAGTTAGCCACATGATGTCACCTCCTTCCATGCTAATGAATCGTCTACACTTGATTGGACAACTCCTATGAGGGAGGTTATTGTTAAATCAATGAAAGTAGGCGTTTTTTTATGTCAAGAACGAGAAGAACATTTACCCCTGAATTTAAACTACAGATGGTCCGATTATTTGAAAATGGTAAATCAAAATCTGAAATTGTACGGGAGTATGATCTCACGGCTTCAGCTTTAGATAAATGGGTTAAAAATCATCAGAACACAGGTTCATTTAATCATATTGACAATTTATCTGAAGAAGAGCGCGAACTCAGAAGACTTCGCAAAGACATTCAACAGTTAAAAATGGAAAACGAGATTCTAAAGCAAGCAGCGCTGATCATGGGACGAAAATAGAAGTCATTCGTAAGAATGCACACAAATATTCAGTGTCAGCAATGTGCAAAGTCCTGCAAATCTCTAGAAGTACCTATTATTTTGAAATTAATAAACAAAGAACCAACAAGCAGTGTGAGCGCGATAACGATATCAATGAAACGATTATTCAGGTATTTAATTCAAACCGAAAATGTTTTGGTACCCGAAGAATAAAAAATGCGTTACATAAACTAGGTTTGACAGTCTCGAGAAGACGCATCGGTCGGGTCATGAAACAGAATAATCTGGTGTCAACCTATACTATCGCAAGCTATAGGCCCTATCCGTCGAAGTCGAACGAGCGTCTGATCACGAATGGTCTAGACCGAGATTTTAACAGAGCACAACCAATGGAAGTCATTGTCAGTGATTTAACATATGTAAAAGTAGCAGGGAAATGGCATTACATATGTGTATTTATTGATCTCTTTAATCGAGAAATTGTTGGTTACAGTGCAGGTTCAAGAAAGAGTGATGAGCTGGTCTTGTCATCAATCAGCACCATTAAGCATGATTTAAGAGATGTGCAGATGTTTCACACAGACAGAGGAAAGGAGTTCGATAACCAGCTGATTGATGAAGTTTTAGATGGCTTTGATATTGAAAGATCACTTAGTATGAAAGGCTGTCCTTATGACAACGCTGTGGCTGAAACCACGTTCAAAGCGATGAAAACTGAATTTATTAACCAATATACTTTTATATCATTAAAACAATTAAACATCGAACTATTCGACTACGTAAACTGGTATAACAATATTAGACCCCATGGTGCATTGAATTATCTCACGCCAAAGGAGTATAAAGAAAACTTCTATAAAAACTGTCTAATATTCTGTTGACACACCGCTACAGACAGCCCCCTAACTTTTAACGAAACTCATAGCGGGCATGTTTTTATGTTTGCTGAAAGTGATAGCATCGAACGGATTATTGATCATCTCAGCCATAAGTTTTGGCTTGTGGGTCTATTGACTTTACTTCTGACTGTTATAACGGTGTTTATTCTTTCCAGAGTTATTACCCAACCGGTATTGAGGATGAAAAAAGCGACAGAACAATTAAGTAGAGGCAATCATAACGTGGAATTGTATACACATCGAAAAGATGAGCTTGGAGATTTGGCGACTTCGATTACTTTGCTGTCGCAAGATCTGGAACGTTTAAAAAACGAGAGAAATGAATTTTTAGGGAGTATATCGCATGAGCTACGAACACCTTTAACCTATATGAAAGGGTATACGGATATTATTAGCAGAAAAGAAATATCCACGACGGACAGGAATAGATACATTAAAATCATTCAGGAAGAAACAGAGCATTTAGCAGACCTGATAAAAAATCTGTTTGAATTAGCTAAAATCGATCATAATGAATTTGCCATCACAAAAGAGAGGGTAGTATTTAGCGCTTTCATTGAGACGGTTTTAGCACGAATCCGTCCAGCGCTCAATGAAAAAAAGATAGAGCTTTTCTTTCATTGTCCGGACAACTTGGTTGTTATGGCAGATCCCGAAAGAATTCAACAAGTTATATTGAATATATTAGATAATGCAATAAAGTATACTCCCGAGAAAGGTCATATCACAATGGAAGTTATTCAAAATAAAAATGAAATTTTAACAACTATTTCAGATACAGGAGAAGGAATCCCAGAAGAAGATATACCCTTTATATTCGATCGACTGTATCGTTCTGAAAAGTCTAGATCCCGGGTAAGCGGAGGGTCTGGTCTCGGGCTGACAATCGCTAAAGAAATTGTGGAGTTGCATGGTGGCGAGATTGGAGTAGAAAGTACACTCGGCAAGGGGACTGTTTTCGTCATATCTTTAAAGAAGGAGAATGTAAATGAATAAAGTGCTGTTAATCGATGATGAAGAGAGAATGCTCGAACTGTTGACATTATACTTGAAACCTTACCCTTATTTTTGTCGAAAAGCAGTAGGTGCAAAAGCAGGGCTTAAGTTTGTTAAAGAAGAGAAGTTTGATCTTATTCTACTGGATATCATGATGCCTGAAATGAATGGATGGGAAGTATGCAGAGAAATACGGCAATACTCAGATGTACCTATTATCATGGTGACTGCACGTGAGCAGAAAGAAGATATTGTAAAAGGACTCAAGCTGGGTGCAGATGACTATATCACAAAACCTTTTAATGAAGAAGAATTGGTTGCAAGAATGGATGCATTACTAAGAAGAACAAGACCTGTCAACCGGATTGAAGTCGAAAGACTGTTATGGGACGAAGATCAATTTGAACTATCCTATAAAAAACAGCTTGTAAAATTAACACCAAAAGAATTTGCACTCATTGGATTACTCATGAAAAATCCAGGAAGGGTATTTTCTAGAAATCAATTGATTGATTTAGTGTGGGGCATGCATTCTGAAACGGAAGGACGTACTGTGGATTCCCATGTTAGAAATATGCGGGAAAAAATTCGGGAAGTCGGCTTTCCTATCGATGATTACTTTCACACGGTGTGGGGCGTTGGTTACAAATGGATTAAAAATTAAAACACATTTTCAATATTAAAACGTTAGACTGCTTGCTTTTGTTCGATTAATAAGAAGTGCCATGCCAGAATTATTATCTGACATGGCACTTCTTCTACACAAGTTTTATTCTAAGCAATTTCCTTACATGCTTCTGCACATTTGAAGCACGCTTCTGCACATCTCTGACAGTGTTCATGGTCGTGTTTCTGACATTCATTTCCGCAAGCTTCGCAAATTTTGGCGCATACTGCTGCTAAATCAGAAGAAAATGGAGTGCCTCTCATTAATGCTTGTTCTAGAAATGCACAGATATCTGCACATTCGTGATCCAGTCTGATGCACTTTGCCATCATATTTACGTCTTCTTTCTTCAAACAGGCATCGTAGCAATGGTTACAGGCTTCCATACATTCATGTAACGTCTGAATCAGTTGTTGGTGTTGTTCATGTGCCATTGTAAATCCCTCCTATAGAATTGAATCACTTACATTGAGTGAATTCCCATCTGTTTCGCATATAAACCGATATTGTAAAACTCCATCGAAACTGCACAGAATTTTAATAATGCGGAGCTTCTACAACTGAGTTAATAATTTAATTTGCCTAGAAGAATCAAGAAATATTGTTATTTTTAGTTATTAAATTAGAGCATTGGAGTTATCACCATGGGGTCAGGAATTTAAAGATAAGTTGTTATTTTATACAAACAGAAGAATCGATATGCAGCAGCAAAACGGCGTACTGCCGCAACAAGGAAATTATATGTATTTAGATCCGAACTATACAGATGTTTTCGGAGACCCATTACTGCATGTAACTTACAAATTCAGTGATATAGATAGAAATATTGTAAAATATGCACATCAGCAATGTAAAGAAATTTTAGAAGAAATGGGTGCAGATTATATTAATGTTCCTGAAATAGATGATTCAGTAGAGTTTGGAAAAGACTCTCTGTCCGACCATACAGGCGGCGGAGTAATAATAGGTGACGACTCGGAAACTTCAGCAGTAAATACTTATTCACAAATGTGGGATATGGAAAATTTGTTTGTAGTCGGTGCATCTTCGTTCCCGTTACATTCAAAATCAAATCCTACAGGTACACTTGGCGCACTCACTTACAGAGCAGCTGAAGGCATGAAGAAATACATGAAAGATAATAAAGTTCTAGAAAAATCAAACAGTTAAAAATGGGACTATTCGACTATGTAAACTGGTATAACACAATCAGACCGCATGGTGCATTGGATTATCTCACACCAAAGGAGTATAAAGAAAACTTCTATAAAAAGTGTCTAATATTCTGTTGACATACCATTATCTTATTCTAATGATCATAGCTAAATCTAAACAGAAAAGTATGTCAGTACAGATAAGATTAGAGAGACGATAATCATAATAATAAGAGGTTTAAATGCTTTACTGCGTAAATCACTTAAATTAACATTCAGACCCAACCCAACCATAGCGGCAGTTAAAAGCCATGTCGTGAGAGTGGAAACATCTTCCATTATATTATCTGTCACCTGTACAGTATTGTCGATGACGTAACTCCCAATAATGCTCATTAAGAGAAATCCAACGAGAAACCATGGAAATTGTACTTTATTACGTTCCGTCTGTTTCCCTTTTTCTTTACGGTTCATTATCAATATAAATATAAACGCCAGTGGAACCAGTAAGAAAACCCTGCCCAGTTTTGCCAGCAGAGAAATTGCCAATGCATCTTCACCAGCGGGTTCCGCCGCAATGGCGACATGTGCCAGTTCATGAAGCGTAGATCCCGCCCAGATACCGTAACTTTCGGAAGACAAAGGCAGCACAGGTTCAATCAAAGTATAACCGACAGCAAACACAGTACCCACCAGTGCAATAATACCTACACTGATTGCTGTGTCTTCATCTTTAGATTTTACAATTGGAGCTATCGCTGCAATTGCAGCTGCTCCGCACACACCTGTCCCAACACCCAATAATAAAGATATTGTACTGTCTGCTTTAAAGATTTTGGCAGCCCAGACTGTTAATAGAATCACGGAAGCAATAATTATCCCGTCTCTCAGTAGCAGTCCCAGTCCATCTTGTAAAATAACGTCAATATTTAATTTAAGACCATATAATATTATCGCAAGACGCAAAAGTTTTTGAGAAGAAAATACTATACCATTTTTCAAAATCATCGGGTATCCAAAAAAATGCCGGTAAATCACAGCAATAATTATTGCACATGCCAGCTGTCCGACATTATTCAAACCCGGTAATAATGAAAAAAGATAACCCCAAAAAGCAATTAAAAATGTAAAGGCGACGCCCGCTGACCACCATAAAAGGGAGTTTAGTTTTTGTTTCTTTTCTATAGATATAAGTATCATCTCCTGATAGTTATAAGTTTAAAATCTCCACATGGATAAGTAAAATAAATTATAGTGATATATACTATAAGCATATGGTTATAGAAGGAGGCACTTAACATGGATTCCCAATTAAAAATATTTTTAAGCGTTGCCGAAAATAAAAGTTTTTCACGAACAGCAGAAAAATATTACATGTCCCAACCTGCTGTCAGTCAGCATATACAAGCACTGGAGGAAAGAATAGGAACAAAGCTGCTTGATCGTAATAACAAATTTGTAAAATTAAATAAAGCAGGTGAAATTGTATATCATTACGGTAAAGAAATTGCCGCGCTCTATAACAAAATGGAATACCTTGTCGATGATTTGACGAATAATGCAAGTGGACCTATTAACATCGGAGCCAGTTATACTTTTGGAGAATATCTGCTTCCAAATTTAATTGCTGAACTGCTTAGCCTGTATCCCTACAGTCAGCCCGCTGTAACCATTGGAAATACAGAAGAAATTGCCCATTTAGTTAACAACAGCCAGCTGGATATTGGTATCATAGAAGGTTATACACCGAAAAAATTTCTGGTTCAGAAAGAATTTTTGGAAGATTCCATGGTGATTGTCGCATCGCCTGGATTTCCTTTAAAACGGGAAGATAGTATTTCAGTGAAAGAACTCGGAAAGTATACATGGCTGATGAGAGAAAACGGATCAGGAACACGGGAAGCGAGTGAAAAATTGTTTGAGGAATTTAAAATAGTTCCACAGAGTTTTTTAACATTCAGCAGTACCCAATCTATAAAAGCAGCAGCTGAAGCAGGGCTCGGTCTCAGTCTATTGTCCCGATGGGCCATTCAAAAAGAACTGAAGTACGGAGATTTGATTACAGTAAACCCAGCGGATATATCTTTAAAAAGAACTTTTTCTTATTTGAAAAACAGTCATTATCAATCTAAGGTTCTAGAAGGCTTTACAGAGTTATTGGAACAGAAGAATTTGTATGATACTTTTTATATTTAAATTCTGTCGAACTCTGAAAGAACAGCTGTGTCAGCCACAAAAACAAGACAGACATTTAGTTTCAAGATGGATATGTCAGAAATCACATTCTTTCTCCATGATATATTTATTTGAAGTTTAATGATAAGATAATAAAAAACTGAATATTTAGATTGAAAAGGGGCAGGAATTATGCAATTCGACTTTAATAAGGAAACAACAAGAGAAGGCACGCATAGCGTTCAATATGAAGGGACTGAGGCTTTATTCGGAGTAGGGGGCCTGGAACCTTTCTGGATTGCCGATATGGATATAGAAACACCTGAAACAATCAGGGAGGCAATCAAAGAACGTCTTGATAATGGTATTTTCGGTTATACAATATGGCAAAACGAACAGTTCTATGAACCCATTAAACATTGGTGGCAATCTCGCTATAATACAGTACTGAGTGACACTGACATCCACTACTCACCGACAGTTCTGTTTACTGCGGGGGAAGCGCTGAGACAAGTGACAAAAGAGAGAGACGGTATTATATTAACGACTCCTTCATACAATAAATTTCCCAGCTTAATTGAAAGCAATAACCGGAAAATCGTCGAGTCTCCTTTAATATATGATAAGGATTTAAAGGAATACTTTTTGGATGTAAATCATTTCACTTCATTATGTGAACGTGATGATGTAAGCATGTACATCCACTGCAATCCACATAATCCAACCGGCAAAGTCTGGACAAGAGAAGAATTGCAAACTATCAAAGACATCTGCGCAGCAAATAATATATACTTAATCAGCGATGAAATACATATGGATTTCGTCAGACCGAAAGAGGATTTTGTATCATTGGCAGCTTTATCTGAAGAAGGCGATCAGGTTTTGGTTGCAAGTTGCCTTGGCAAAACGTTTAATCTAGCAAGTATCCCTCATTCTTATTTCGTTACGAAAGACAGAACACTCACTAAAACTCTTACAGAGGTAACGAAAGAAGTATACAACGTTGGCAATGCTTCCAGCCTCGCTCTCGCAGCTATTGAAGCTGCTTACACTGAGTGTAACGAGTGGGTGGATCAATTAAATAATCATATCTTGAACAATTTTGAATATGTCCAGAAATACATTGATGACAATCTATCTCAATATTTATCTCTTGATATTCCAAGAGCAACATATCTCGGGTGGATAAGCTTTGAAAAATCGGGGTTCGATGCCGAACTGGTCCACAAAGCATTGGTTGAAGTAGGAGGAATTGCAGTATCACCGGGCAAATTATACTTGGACTACGAGAATAAACACTTCAGATTTAACGTGGCTTCAAGTCGTGCACGAATAGAAGATGGGCTCATCCGTATTAAAAAAACTTTTGACTATTTATATAACGAGCGAGATAAAGGAAGCGCATAAACTTCTGTAATTATTATTAATCAATTATAATCCTCTCAGTTGTTGCCGATATATCCGATTTTTGGTATATTTTATAGTGCACTTTAATACTTATGGGAGAGATTTATATTATGAAAAGATTGTTTCTAACAGGCACCTTATCATCAATTTTATTTTTAACAGCTTGCGGCGGGGCAGATGAAACCGCAGAACAAACTGCGGAAAATGATAATTCATCAGAAGAAAACCAGCAGGTCGGTGAAGACACTGTGGAAAAAGAGAAATTAGATGAAAAAGAAAATGAATCTCCTGTAGAAAATTCACAAGAAGAGACGAATTCAGAGAATAATCCTTCCGATAATCAGATCACCATTTTAGAAGAAAAATACGATGAAATGACTCGTGATGGTTTTATAGAATCAATCGAGACTCAGAATGACGAGTATATGGAACTTACAGTTTACGTAAGTGACAAATTTGATGATATTAATGAAAAAGGATATAATTCAAAATTAGAAGGTATGGGTAAATCTATTAGAGAAATGACCTCCGGAGTTCTTTACAATAAAGAACATGGTACTCTTCCTCTTATAGAATTTAAAGATAATGATGATAATATTATTGCTAAATTTGAAAGCCATACAAGAGATGAAAGAATGGTATTTGAAAATAATTAGTAACTCAAAATGAGTAATAAAAATCAAAAAGAAATGTCTGGTAATAAAATAATTTTTTGAAAGGAATGTATTTGATGACAGAATTACTAAAAGATAAAGCCGGTTTGGTAACAGCGGGAGGCTCAGGAATCGGTCGAGCAAGTGCTGTTGCTTTGGCAAAAGCAGGTGCTAAAGTAATGGTCTCCGATGTCAGTGAAGAGGGCGGCAGAGAAACAGTCAAGTTAATTAAAGAAGGCGGGGGCGAAGCACAGTTTTTCAAATGTGATGTCAGCGATGAAGATCAGGTTAAAGCATTAGTAGATGAGACCGTTTCTGCTTTTGGCAAATTAGATTTTGCTCATAATAATGCCGGTATTAACGCAGGCCAGGTTAAAATAGGCGAGCTGGATTCTAATGATTGGGATAAAACAATTAAAATAAACTTATATGGTATTTTCTATTGTGTGAAACATCAAATTAACGCCATGCTTAAAACGGGTGGAGGAGCTATTGTTAACACAGCTTCAGGAGCGGGATTAGAAGGATCTCCAAATATGTCGCCATATACCGCCTCAAAACACGGAGTTGTAGGATTAACTAAATCTGTTGCGCTGGAATACGGGAAACAGAATATTCGTATAAATGCTATTGCACCGGGAGCAACAATTACACCGGCTATCGAAAGATGGGCAGAAGATAATCCCGAACAATATAACGGTGTGCTGGAATCTCTTCCAGCCGGTGAAATGTCAACACCTGAGGACCAGGGTAATGTCGTTATGTTTCTCTGTTCAGACTTAGCCAGACAAATCAACGGAGTTACAGTGCCGATTGACGGAGGGTATACGGCTGGAAAGCTTCAGCAGTAACAGAGTTAAGATCAGTATTCTGGTCATAAACTTTACAATACCGCCCAGTTTTTTTCTATATCTATGACTTTAAAATGAGACTCATTAATTTTTGAATATGTACAAGATGCTAAAAACCTTCCATAGGTATTTTCTTTGGAAGGTTTTTTGCAATATTATTTTTTAGGTTGTTGAACAATTCTTTTTTTAAAAGAAACATAGAAAATAAAATGCGCAATTTACTTGTGATGTGGATTTCCCAAAATAATGGTACTTACTTTTCATAGATTAAATTCAAGTATAGACATATTTAATAAGTATTGTTAGGGTCTGCCCTAATAAATCAAAAATTTAAGAGAGAAAAATACATCTATATATTGTTTTACCAGAAGATTATTTTTCTAGTTATAAATGAAAAACAATCTTAAAATAATTTAGTATGTTTACAAACTCTTGTTTTTATTTATTTCAAATGTTTTCGAAGTGTCCGCAAAAGTGTACTTTTAAGAACGAATAAATTATTTATCACAATAAAGTTCACTTACGATATCGTAATTTCTTTCAGCTTTATTTCAGAAAATTCTTTCTATGTCGAGAAAAACTTATACAAATTTATTATTATTCAAACGTCTGCTTGAATAAAGAAAAAAAGATGTTATGCTATACTCAAACAAATATTTGAATGATGAGGTGTATGTATGAATAAGAAAGAAACATGTGAAGTTTTTTGTTATGACGAAGAAAAGGTTAACCGGATGCAAGAGAATTTACAAACTGTAGATATTGCCGGTATATCACAGATGCTTAAGGCTATTGCCGATGTGAATAGGGCAAAAATCACCTATTCCTTATGCAAGGAAGAGGAATTATGCGTCTGTGATATCGCAAATATACTCGGTGTGACTGTAGCAAATGCATCTCATCATTTACGCACGCTCTACAAAGAAGGCATCGTTACATTCAGGAAAGAAGGGAAACTCGCGTTCTATTCACTGGAAGATCAGCATATTAAAGAAATCATGACGATTGCATTAATACATAGGAAAGAAGTGATAACCAATGTCTGAAGGGATTGCAGAGCTGACTGAAGAAGAAAAAAAAGTTTACCGTGTTCAGGGGTTTTCCTGTGCGAACTGTGCAGGGAAATTTGAGCGCAATGTGAAGAAACTACCTGAAGTTCAAGATGCGAAGGTGAATTTTGGCGCATCAAAAATTTCTGTATATGGTTCTGCAACGGTTGAGGAACTGGAAGAAGCAGGGGCATTTGAAAACCTCAAAGTGGTGCCTGAAAAGTCTATGCGTCAAACGCAACCAGAAGTAAATAAAGAAAAAAAAGTTTACCGTGTTCAGGGGTTTTCCTGTGCGAACTGTGCAGGGAAATTTGAGCGCAATGTGAAGAAACTACCTGAAGTTCAAGATGCGAAGGTGAATTTTGGCGCATCAAAAATTTCTGTATATGGTTCTGCAACGGTTGAGGAACTGGAAGAAGCAGGGGCATTTGAAAACCTCAAAGTGGTGCCTGAAAAGTCTATGCGTCAAACGCAACCAGAAGTAAATAAAGAAAAAAAAGTTTACCGTGTTCAGGGGTTTTCCTGTGCGAACTGTGCAGGGAAATTTGAGAATAATGTGAAGAAACTACCTGAAGTTCAAGATGCGAAGGTGAATTTTGGCGCATCAAAAATTTCTGTATATGGTTCTGCAACGGTTGAGGAACTGGAAGAAGCAGGGGCGTTTGAAAACCTCAAAGTGGTGCCTGAGAAATCCCGGGAAGAAAGTGGACAAGACAAAAAAGAAAAGGAAGTAACCATTCCATTTTATAAAAAGCACAGCACTCTGCTCTATTCGCTACTGTTTATCGCTTTTGGCTTCATTTCAATGTTGGTGAATGGTGATGACAATATTCTTACACCACTGCTGTTCATCACTTCCATGATTGTCGGAGGGGCTTCAATGCTGAAAACGGGTCTCCAGAATTTAGTCCGGTTTGAATTTGATAT
Source organism: Jeotgalicoccus coquinae (assembly GCF_014207425.1). Lineage (GTDB taxonomy): Bacteria > Bacillota > Bacilli > Staphylococcales > Salinicoccaceae > Jeotgalicoccus > Jeotgalicoccus coquinae. The sequence goes on from NZ_JACHFF010000001.1 coordinate 117,861, forward strand.
GCGAACCCTGATGACAGTCGCAGTGATTGGCGGTGTCATCATCGGAGAATGGGCCGAGGTCGCCATTGTTGTCATCTTGTTTGCCATCAGCGAAGCGTTGGAGCGTTTCTCGATGGATCGAGCAAGGCAATCCATCAGTTCATTGATGGATATTGCTCCTAAAGAGGCACTTGTCAGACGCAACGGACAGGAAATGACAGTGCACGTCAATGATATTGCTGTGGGCGATATCATGATTGTTAAGCCTGGACAGAAAATTGCTATGGACGGCGTAATTGTCAATGGCTACTCTGCAATCAACCAGGCAGCAATCACAGGTGAATCAGTGCCGGTTGAAAAATCGATCGATGATGAAGTATTTGCAGGGACACTGAACGAAGAAGGCTTACTGGAAGTTAAAATCACTAAATTGGTTGAAGATACGACCATTGCCAAAATCATTCATCTGGTGGAAGAAGCACAAGGTGAGCGTGCTCCTGCCCAGGCATTCGTTGATAAATTTGCAAAATATTATACGCCTGCCATTATGGGTGTCGCAGTGCTGGTTGCGATTGTACCCCCGTTATTTTTCGGTGCGAGCTGGTCCACTTGGGTGTATCAAGGGTTAGCGGTTCTCGTTGTAGGTTGTCCATGTGCATTGGTAATTTCCACGCCGATAGCGATTGTTTCGGCAATCGGAAATGCTGCCAAGAAGGGAGTCCTTATAAAAGGCGGGGTCTACCTCGAAGAAATGGGTGGATTAAAGGCCATTGCATTTGATAAGACCGGCACACTCACAAAAGGCGTCCCGGTTGTAACTGATTATCGTTTAATCGACAATGCAATTGATGAAAAGGAAATGCTGGCAGTCATCACAGCATTGGAAGATCGTTCTCAGCATCCATTGGCATCCGCGATTATAAAGAAGGCAGACGGTTATAACCTTCCTTATTCTGATATCTTTGTCGAAGACTTTTCTTCTATTACAGGCAAGGGGATACGGGGCAAAATCAATAATGAAATGTATTACGTTGGCAGTCCGGCATTATTTGAAGAGATGGAGGCAGCTAATTTCAATGATGCAATTAAAAGTGATGTCAAAACACTTCAAGAACAAGGTAAGACCGTTATGGTTGCAGGAACGAAAAATACAGTTCAGGCAATTATTGCAGTCGCGGATGAAGTCCGCGAATCAAGTAAAGTGGTAATCCAGAATCTGCATCAGGCAGGCATCGAAAAAACAGTCATGCTTACGGGAGATAATCATAGTACTGCCCGTGCGATTGGTTCACATGTCGGTGTCACAGATATTCAATCTGAATTGCTCCCGCAGGATAAACTAGACGTAATCAAGCAACTAAAAACTGATTATCGTCATGTAGGCATGGTCGGCGATGGGGTCAATGACGCCCCAGCGCTGGCAGCTTCCACCGTTGGTATCGCTATGGGTGGCGCCGGTACAGATACCGCTCTTGAAACAGCAGATGTCGCTTTAATGGGCGATGACCTGAGGAAACTGCCCTTTACCATCAAACTTAGCCGTAAAACATTGAACATCATCAAAGCGAATATCGCTTTTGCCATTGGAATCAAACTGATTGCTCTATTGTTAGTCATCCCAGGATGGCTGACACTATGGATTGCGATTCTCTCGGACATGGGTGCCACTTTAGTGGTGGCCTTGAATGGCTTGAGGCTTATGCGTGTGAAGGAAGATGAATTAAGCTTGGGTTCTTCCCAGATAAATAAAAGTACTGATGTCCAAATATTGGAGTTGGAAAAATGATTGTAACGGTATTTACAGCTGCTGCCGTCTATGTAGCGACAGGAATCGACTATCTCGTCATATTGATTCTTCTGTTTTCGCAAATAAAGAAAAGGAACCAGATCAAATATATCTGGATTGGACAATATATTGGGACAGTCATTATTATACTCGCGAGTCTTCTGGTGTCATTGGGCGTTGCTAATCTAGTTCCCCAACAATGGATAATCGGACTGCTTGGACTGCTGCCGCTTTACCTGGGTATAAAAATATGGATTCAAGGTGAAGAAGACGAAGATGAAGGCAACATTCTCTCCCTTTTCTCTTCAGGCAGATTCAATCAATTATTCATAACGGTCACTTTCATTGTACTGGCTTCCAGTGCGGATGATTTCGCTATCTATATACCGTACTTTACGACTTTAAATATGATGGAAATCATTATTGCCGTCATTGTTTTCATGATCATGGTTGGTGTTCTATGTCTAATCAGCTATCGATTGGCTTCCTTGAATTTTGTTTCAGATAAAATCGAAAAATATGAACGTTGGATCGTTCCAATCGTCTTTATAGGATTAGGAATTTATATCCTATTTGAAAATGGCACATTCAACGCTCTGTTCTCATTCCTATTTTAATAGAAAATTTTATAAGCCGATATCTCTCTTTTAATGTGAGATATCGGCTTAATTTTAGTGCAAAATATCACTTAAATAAGTGCAAAATAAAGTCAAAAGTCACACCCAGATTTAAGACAAAGGTCTGCTAAACTTTAATCACCGATTCACATCCGGTTACCCCTTCTGTCACTTTCGTAATTATTCTGCACTAATTCAGACGATAATTTGCATTATAATTAAAGAACCCAGCTTGTCTTCGTAAGAAGACAAGCTGGGTTCTAAAGTAGTATGTGCAAAATAGTATTTAAAATATATGCAATTCATCGGTGAAAGAGACACTCTAGTGTTGTCTATTTAGGATCTACTCAATTCATACAAATAATGGATTTAAAATTTATTCGTAAATCGGGAATCTTCAAGTTCATTTCCTATATAATAAGAACATTTCACTCGATATTTATCGACCCCTTTTTACATGCTCTCTCGATCTTTTAAATCATTAAATAGCATGTATAGTGCTTATTTTCTTTCATTCAAAAACCCTTCTAAGTACCTCTCATTAATTACATGGATAACATTTCGTTCATTGTTTGGGTAATTAGGAGATAAATAATTAAAGTGAGTTTGTACGTAATTCACTTCATTTAATTAGCCCTCTTTAATATATATTTTTTCGAGTAATTATTTTATTTCTATACTGAAAACCCCTGTATGTTTGTTCCTTGAAGTATCAAATTTCTCAAATACAATTTGAATTTCACCGCCAGAATTCGATAAGCCATAAGAAACCTCTGCTTCTTCCATAGTACTCCCGATAGGAGCAGGCCTTGCACCTTTTATACCAGATGTAGGGTAAGTCTCAGCTATTACACCTTCACTATCAATAACGTTATATGGAGTGAGATATAAGTCTTGTACACTACCTTCAAATCCTAAGTTTTCATAAGTGTAATTTATGATTACGACTTGTTCTGGATTTTTATCTGAAAACTGATTTCTCTCATCAGTACTGTAAACTTGATTAATCTTTAATCGCCATTCATCAGAAATTTCCCACCATTCGCCTTGCGAATATGTAGTCATTTGATCTGCTGATTCTTCATTACTATCTTCAACACCATCCACCACGTCAGTTTCAGTTATCTCTGCTGTATTTTCTGCTTGCTCATCAAAGTAGATAGATAAACCTTCTGGATATTCTCCACCATAATAGTTTTCTATAATTTGACCTGTATTAAACCCAGCATCACCGGATAATTCATTTATAATGGTGTCCCAATCATCAATATCCACAGCGGATGCAATTGCGCCAAATTCAGATATGTTTGATTGTAAATCACGTATAAAATCTAAATCTTGAGTTTCTTTTAGTAATTTTTCTCTAACTGAGCGTACTTCATTCCACATTAAATTATTTTCGTTATACTTTCTGTGTTCTGCACCTGAATCGTGGTGTTCAGTTATTGCAAAAAAATGTGTTAATATTACATTCAAACTATTAAAGTAACTCTCTTTATCTACATTTTCGACGTAAACACTACTTATGTCAGGTGATTCAAAGTTATTAACCAAGAAATCACTTAATGTTTGAGTGATTTCTTGCTGTGCCTTCAACCATTCTTCAGAGAAAAATATTAATTCTGCCTGTACTTCATCAGTCCCCAATTGATTATCCAAGAATTGATAATATGACTTTACAGCTGATATGTAATTTGAGTAGTCTACAAAAATACTCTGTTCACTATCATCATTGACATTATTATCTTCATCTAATTGAGCTAACAAGTTGTTGCTTTCTGTAACTAATTCTCTTGCTAAAGATATATCATTGCTATGTAGCAGACTGACTATCTCGAGATTGTTATTATGTATTTCTTCAACATTATCAAGGACTTCCTCACTGTTCATAGAAGTTTGTCCACATCCAGCCAATAGAATAACGCCGATTAAAAAAAGTGAAAATTTTAATTGTTGCATTGTTAACTCCTTTCAATAATAGTTATTATTTCTAAATATTGTAATTATATTATAACTCAACTAATTTAATTATGGTGGATAAATGTAACGCCCATACTCTAAGACACTCACATATACCTCTACTATCACAACTTGGTGTATCATTAGGAGCAAATATCGATTGATTAGGGCATACTTATCATAAAACTTCGTTACAAATATATTACACGTCACCGAGCAAAGGACTAAGGATATGATGAGTAAACTGGAAAATATTTAGATTTAGGCAGTAAGTAGGTTAGTGTCTTTATTAACAATTAGTATAAGAAAGAGGTTTCATTATGAGAAATAACGATATAGATAACTTAGTTAAAATTATATACGATGAAGAAACTTTTATTGGCCATCTGCAATTAAACGAAAATATAAAAGAATTTAAGATTTTTATTGACTCTTCACACAAATGTTATAATGATTTCAAATCATCTAGGTACAATAATTTCCATTGTCAATTAATAACTGGAGAAATGATTAGTTTATTTAAATGTGTTTTAATACTGGATACAACTGCTGGTTCTACTCATGAGTTGACCTTTAAAGTTAGTCTTTATGTAAACCATTATGTGGAGTCTCTCGAAGGACTTAAAATTAAGAAAATAGGTGCTATTTTTCCTTATCTCCATACGTTATTTATCGGTTCTAAAGAGGAATTAGAATTTTGTGTTGAATTTAACTTTGAAGGTTATAGCATAACATTAGAGACAGAGGAATCTTCAAAGTCAGAGCATGACCTATTTAAGTCAAATACAACTAAGACTATGACAGTTTCTCTTAGAAGTGATAAACACTTACCCCTCAATATTGTAGACAAATTCTTTTTCCGTTTTTCTACAATAACATCCTTCTTATCGAATCATTACATTACATATGAAAAATATTTTGTTCCCAATCAAAAACACTCTTATTACATAGACAATCACATGAAAAAAATTAGTGATGAAAGTGGTCCACCAAACTTAAGTAACTATAACTATAGATTTTCACTACTTACAAATGAACAATTTAAAGAGCACCTCATCAACCCTATATTAGATAAGAAATTTCCTCTTTGGTTAAATTATTCGTCCACATTACGTTTTAAACCTCAACTGATAGAAGAAAAATTTCTCACATATTTTAGATGTATTGAGAGAATTGCTGGTAGCAAAATAGATGCTAAGCTCTACCCAGACCACTGTGTAAATAAAGTAAGAGACAGAGTAGTAGAATCAATGATTAAAGCAGAGTTCTCAGAAGCTGAAGTTGAATATGTCAAAGAGCAAATTCCAAAAGGTAGTACTAAATCAACTAAAGATAAAATTGTAGAGTTAATAAATGGTGAGTTTGAAGTGGATAAATTTTATGAACATGATTGCTTTGACGATCTCGATACTTTTGTGGGAAAAATGACATCATTAAGAAATCATCTATCTCATGGCAATGAGATTAAGACTGAAAGATTACAAAATTCATTAAAAGATATTTTTACTCTTCAAGAAATAGTGGTCATACTATTATTAAGGAAGCAAGGCATCGAGTCTAACTTCCCTTTGAATTATTATGAATTTAAGGACTTTAAATAACTCCAATATCGTCTTAAGAAATTTACATTCTAGTATTCCAATAAACGACCGTTTATTGGATGAAAAATGTATGCCACACTTAGCTAAAGTGTCACTTTTGATTATATTTTGCACCTGTTTTTAAGTGCTATTTTGCACCATAATACATGTGAAAAGAGGTGGAACAAAGTCCTTTATGTTCCAACCTCTATAAGTTTACTTTATCCCAATTACTAAACTGTCCCGTGCATCTTCAACAACTTCTGTTGTAACGGTGTCACTTTCAATTTTATTTTGCACTGATTTAGGCGGTAACTTGTACTATAGTTAAAAACCCAGTTTATCTTTTCAAGAAGATAGCTGGGTTTTAACGTTGTTATACAAAATAACACTTAAAATATATGTATTTTATCGTCATAAATGACACCGAAGTGGATCATTTTATTTTTCTGCGCTCGATCATTTTCCATGCTATCGGCCCCAGTACAAGCAAAAGAATCAACGGAGTCAGAGAGGCTCCGAATGTGGATGTGCCGGTCAGCCCGTGGTTGATGATTTCGATGAAGATGACTGCAAATACGATCAGCGTGCCATTTTTTGTTAAATTGAGTAGTATTCTGCTATTCAAATAGAATTTTTCGATATTAGATTCATCCATGCGTCGCGGATAGTTGTGCATTTCCGGAAACCGCTCCAGCGCCTCGAGACCGGGAATCAGGAACAGTGGTATGACGACGAGAACAATCATTTCATACTTCGACCCGTATCTGTTAACTTCGCCATCCGCTCCGAAGTGGGCGGGTACTTCTGCAGGTAGTGAAGGAAATGTGATGATCACATAGATTAAAGCCCCGATGAAAATGCTATAGCCGATGATGTTCGCGACCCTTTCCGACATGGTCTTCGGAATATCCAGTTTCGCTCTTTCTTTCATATCAATCACCTCAATGATATATTTAGTTCTATTGTATCAGGAAGACCAATCTTAATTTACAATTCTTCTATTATTACTAGAAGCTATATATTTCATTTGCGACATTCCAAAAATCATAATGAAAATTAATGTTTATTTAACGACCGTTTATTGGACCATCTTGTGGAAGAAAAAATTGTATCACTCTATCATAGTAAAACATATACCATCAATGAGATAATGAAAATAACCGGTGTGTCAAAAGGAACGATATATAATGTAATCAATCAGGAGAAATTGAATACATAGCAGGATATGATGCTTATTCGATACGCTAGAATCGGTTCAAACCGTCGCATTGAGATGCGTTTAAAATATAATAAATATACATAGAAAAACCGGTGTCACAAGAAGTACAATTGATACAAGCAGTCGAACATTGAAGTTAGACTAGGAAATGGACAGGAAACGTCTCAGGTGACCTATACAGTATTGGATACAGATGGCATACTGAAAATTACTGATTATCAGTAAGTATATAATTTTAAAAGATATCCGTTGGAGGTAAAGATTTCTTTACACGCTGCGGATATTTTGTTATTGTCTATGTAAAGATAACTTTACATCAAAAGAGGGCGTATTTAATGAAAGTGGTTAACTATATAAAAGAAATACGTCTGTCCAGGGGGATAACCCAGGTTAAAATGGCTGAGGATTTACAGGTCACGAGACAGACTATCAATGCAATTGAAAAGAATAAATATAATCCGAGTCTGGAGTTAGCACTAAAGTTGATAGATTATTTCGATGTACCGATAGACGAGTTATTTATTTTAAAGGGGGATGACGAATGAGTGCCAAGAATGAAAAGAAAGTATTGATTCCAGAGAAATATAGTTCATTGTTCATGATTACTTGCACGTTTTTCGGAGCTATTCTGGGATCGCTTCTGGTGTATTTTATACAAGGAGAATTTCCATATGAAGTGCTCGCAGGTGGATTAGCAGCGATTATTATTCTAATAATTATTGAGGTAATAAAAAAGAAGAGCAAGAAAGATAATGTGCCGGAAGTTGATGAACGGGTAACTCATAATATTTTTAATTTCTTTGCATATGGCTCGCATATCTTTATGGCTATTTTGATTATCGGTATAGCAGTATTTACAATGATGGGTAATGAATCAATGCCATTAGTCTATCTTTGGATATTCGCGTTTGTATATATATGGGTTGTAGGAATAGGTGCTCTTGTTGTTAAAAGAAGATAACGATTAAAGGCACTGGTCAAGACGTGGAAATATTTGAGTTTTCACGTCTTTATTTAGATTAGAAAATATTTCTAAACAGAAATGAATATCTTGGGAAATATAGTACAATAGTAATAACTTCCAATATTTATTAAGCGAGGGTTGTTTTATGGGATATCAGAACGAGGCAGCACTTGAGAATCAGGTAATGGAACAGCTTGGACGACAGGGTTTTGAAAATGTAAAGCTGTATTCTATTGAAGCAATTATTGATAATTTCAGAAAAATATTGAATGAACGGCATCAGGATAAGTTAAATGGTAAACCGCTGACTGACAGTGAGTTTGACCGTTTAATGACTCAGATAAATGGTAAGAATGTTTTTACCAGTGCACAGATATTAAGGGATAAGTTTGTACTCAGAAGAGATGATGAGACAGACATTTATCTGGAATTTTTCAGCAAAGATTCATGGCGTAAAAACATCTATCAGGTAACAAATCAGGTTGCTGTAAGTGATAAGTATAAAGGGCGTTACGATGTCACAATTTTAGTAAACGGATTACCTGTTACTCAAATTGAACTTAAACGCAGCGGTGTAGCCATCGAAGAAGCATTCAATCAGATTGAACGATACCGAAGAGATAACTACAAAGGTTTGTTTAAGTATGTTCAATTATTTATTGTGAGTAATAGCCAAAATACAAGATACTTTGCCAACAGTGACAAAGAGATTTATAAGAGCAGCATGTTCTACTGGTCTGATGATAAGAACAATACTATTAACAGACTGTCAGATTTTATAGAGGACTTTTGTACACCATGCCGTCTGTCTAAAATGATTAGCCGTTATATGATTATTAATGAGACTGATCATAATCTAATGGTAATGAGACCTTATCAGGTCTACGCGACAGAAGCATTGATAGAACGCGCTACTGAAACAAATAATAACGGCTACATATGGCATACAACGGGAAGCGGGAAAACACTGACATCATTTAAAGCAAGTCAGCTGTTGTCTGAAAGACCTGAAATTCAAAAAGTCATCTTCCTTGTAGACCGTAAAGACCTTGATGCACAAACAATGTCAGAGTTTAATAAGTTCCAGAAAGACTCAGTAGACTTTACGACTAATACTGCAAAACTGGAACGCCAGCTGGCAGACAAATCTCAGCCGATGATTGTAACAACGATTCAAAAGCTGAATAATGCTGTTAAAAGAAACAACAGTGTAATGGACCAGTATAAAACAGATAAAGTTATTTTCATTATTGATGAATGTCACCGATCACAGTTTGGTGAGATGCATACACAGATTGCCAAACACTTTACAAACGCTCAATTCTTCGGATTTACAGGTACTCCGAGATTTGATGAAAACAGAAGTGCTGACGGCAGAGCAACAGCAGATATCTTTGATAAGTGTCTTCATTATTATCTAATTAAAGATGCGATTCGTGACGGCAACGTGCTGGGCTTCTCAGTAGAATACATCAACACTTTTAAAGGTGAGAATCCGTTTCTTAATGATGAGTATGTTTCAGGAATTGAAGCAAATAAAATATGGATGGCGGATGACAGGATTAATCTGGTCACAGACCACATATACAATATTCATTCTAAAAAGACAGTCAGAAAAGAATACTCGGCAATTTTAGCGACACAGAGTATCGAAATGGCTATGAAGTATTACGATACATTTAAAGCACGTGAAGCGGACCAGAATGGAAAGAAATTGAAAGTAGTCACGATATTCTCATATGAAGCCAATCAGGATATACGTGAAGGTGAAGTTAAAGAGGCTGGAAAAGATCAGCTTGCACGCGTCATTGCTGACTATAATAAGATGTACGAAACAAACTTTTCACTGGAAACTTATGATGGATACTTCAATGATATTTCTAAGAGAGTTAAGAAAGGAATCAAAGGCGAGAAAATTGATGTGCTGATTGTAGTCGGCATGTTCCTTACAGGATTCGACAGCAAAAAACTAAACACGCTGTATGTAGACAAAAATTTAAGACATCATGATTTAATACAAGCATATTCAAGAACTAACCGTGTAGAGAAGAAAACTAAACCGTACGGAAACATTGTAAACTTCAGAAATCTTAAAAAAGAAACTGATGAAGCTATTAAGCTATTCTCACAGACAGATGATACGGATACTGTTCTGCAGAAACCATATGAAGAATATTTAAAAGAGTTTAAAAAAGCATTATATGCACTAAAGGCAATCGCACCGACGCCTTCAGACGCAAGTCGGAATGTTTTAGAAAAAGAAGAAGAAATTAAAGATTTTGTTGAAGCATTCAGAAGACTGAGCAGGGCTTTAGTAAGTTTAAAAACTTTTATGGATTTTGAATTTAAAGAAGAAGTAACAGGGATTGATCCGCAGGAGCATCAGGATTACCGCAGTCACTATGTAGATTTATATAATGAACATATTAAGAAACCAGATCCAGAAAAAGCATCAATTCTTGATGATATTGATTTCGAGATTGAGATCATTCGTAATGAAATGATTAACGTGAGTTATATCATTAATCTGATTAATGATATTGATCTGGAGAATAAGAGCAATCAGAGAAGAGAAATTGCAAGCATCAGAAATATTCTGGATGGTGCTGATGATGAACAGCTGCGCCTGAAATCAGAACTGATTAAAGAGTTCTTGGATACAGTGGTTCCTACACTTGATAAAGATGCTAACGTTGCTGCAGAGTATCTCGATTTTGAAGAGGAGCAGCGAATCAGAGAAATACAGGAATTTGCAAAAGAGAATGACTATTCGCAGGAACAATTAAATACTCTGTTATCAGAATTCCAGTTCAGCGGGCAGGTTTACCGGAAGGATATAGAAGAAGGTATCTCGGGTTCTTTCTTAGTGAGACGTAAAAAAGTGGATAAGATTCAAAGCTACATCCGCGAAGTAACAGAGAAATACGGAGTTTAAATTAACTCTCAAGTAAAACTTGAGAGTTTCTCATATTTGTTTTACAGGAGGAAACTTTTCAATGATGACAGTAACAGAAAAGCAAAGACAGCAACAGGCTGAATTACAGAAAAAATTATGGAGCATCGCAAATGATTTAAGAGGTAACATGGATGCTAGCGAATTCCGTAACTACATATTAGGATTAATTTTCTATAGATTCCTATCTGAAAAGATGGAAGAGGAAGTTGAAGGGTTATTAAAAGAAGATAAACTTACTTTTGATCAAGCTTGGATGGATCAGGAATTGAGAGAAGCATTATCTGAAGAACTAATTACGCGTATTGGATATTTCATAGAGCCAGAATTTTTATACAGCAGCTTGGTAAGTGATATTGAAGCGGGTAAATTTGATATAGAACAGTTATCTAAAGCGATTAATAAAGTAGAAGAATCTACGCTCGGAACAACTAGTGAAGATGACTTTGTTCACTTGTTCTCCGATATGGATTTAACATCTAACCGATTAGGTAATAACGTTTCTAACCGTACGAAGTTAATTTCTAAAGTCATGTTGAATCTAGCAGATTTACCGTTTGTACATAGTGATATGGAAATTGATATGCTCGGTGATGCTTATGAGTATATGATTGGTCAGTTCGCAGCAACAGCTGGTAAAAAAGCTGGAGAATTTTATACTCCGCAGCAGGTTTCTAAATTATTAGCAGAAATTGTTACGACAGATAAAGAGGATTTACGCAGTGTCTATGACCCGACATGTGGATCCGGTTCATTACTATTACGTGTAGGTCGTTTAGCTCATGTAAGACACTATTATGGGCAGGAATACAATAGTACGACATATAACCTGGCGCGAATGAACATGCTGCTGCATGATGTGAACTTTAAAGCTTTCTCTATAGAAAATGGAGACACTTTAGAAGAACCTGCATTCCCAGACGAGAAGTTTGATGCGATTGTAGCGAATCCACCATACAGTGCGAAGTGGAGTGCCGATCCATCATTCTTAGAAGATGAGCGTTTCAGTAACTATGGTAAATTGGCACCAAAATCTAAAGCAGACTTTGCATTTGTTCAACATATGATTCATCACTTGGATGATGAAGGGACTATGGCTGTTGTTTTACCGCATGGTGTACTTTTCAGAGGAGCTGCTGAAGGAGTTATCCGTAAGTATCTTATAGAAGAGAAGAATTATCTGGATGCAATTATTGGACTACCGGCTAATATTTTCTTTGGCACAAGTATTCCAACGACAATTCTAGTATTTAAGAAATCACGTCAGACAGAAAATGTGCTATTTATTGATGCATCTCAGTCATTCGAAAAAGGTAAGAACCAGAACCATATGTCTGATGAAGATGTGGACAAAATACTGGAAACTTACAGAAACCGTGAAGTTATAGATAAATACAGTTATGTAGCAACGCGTGAAGAGATTGAGGAGAATGAATATAACCTTAACATTCCGAGATATGTTGATACATTCGAAGAAGAAGAACCTGTAGATATTAAAGCACTTCATGAAGAAATTAAAGAAATTAATAAAGAGATTGCTGAAGCGGAAGCGAGTCTTTTAGAAATGCTAGATGAATTAGAAGGCGATGAAGACGGAATGGCACTTATAGAGGCAACGAAAGAGGTGTTTCGTCGATGAGTAAAGAAGAAAGAAGAGTCCCTGAGTTGCGTTTTAAAGGCTTTCATGACGATTGGGAACAGCGTATGTTTCAAGAGTTAGTTAACAGAGTTTCACATAGCAGTGAAAACGAACATTTACCCAGGGTCGAATATGAAGATATTATTTCTGGTCGCGGTGAGTTAAATAAGAATCTATCTTTAAAGGAAAGTGAGAAAAAAGGAACTGAATTTCTTCCAAATGATATTCTTTTTGGTAAACTTCGCCCTTATTTAAATAAATGGTTATACCCAAACTTTCATGGGATAGCTGTTGGCGATTTTTGGGTCCTACGTTCAAGAGAGATTGAAAGTAAATTCATTTACTATATGATTCAAACAAATAAATTCAAATTGATTTCTAATATTTCTTCAGGAAGTAAGATGCCACGTTCAGATTGGAACATCGTTTCTAACAGTAAATTTACAGTACCTTTAAATTTATTAGAGGGGCAAAAGATTAGTGCTACGCTATCTTCTATTGATAATTTAATTACACTTCATCAGCGTAAAATTAATATTTTAGAAACTCTAAAGAAAGTCTATCTTAATGTAATGTTTCCTAATAGAAGTGAAGATATACCACGTTTGCACTTTAAATTTTTTAATGAAGCATGGGAACAGCGTAAAGTAGAAGATATTGCAATTGTAAATACAGGTAAAAAAGATACTCAAGATGCTGTTACTGATGGTGCTTACGATTTTTACGTTCGATCACCTAAAATAGAAAAAATAAATTCTTATTCTTATAATGGTGAAGCTGTACTAACTGTAGGTGACGGTGTAGGTGTGGGTAAAGTATTTCATTATGTGAATGGTAAATTTGACTATCATCAAAGGGTTTATAAAATATCAGATTTCAAAAATTATAATGGCTTATTTTTTTACTATTATTTTTCCAATAACTTTAAGTATGAGGCAAGAAAATATAATGCAAAAACATCAGTAGACTCCGTCCGGCGTGAAATGATTACCAAGATGAATTTTCCAGACACAAGTTTAAATGAACAAGTTCAAGTAGGTCAATTCTTTAAAGAAATCGATAATATCATCACCCTTCATCACAGAAAGTTGCACAGACTTAATAGAATAAAACAAGTGTATTTAAATAAAATGTTTATCTAGAGAGAATTATTCTCTCTAGATATTTTTTATGACAAGGTAGATAAATGTCTTATTATCTTATCGTTATCTTGATTGTCTAATTCTTTAATTATATGCAAATAAGTTTCCTGAGTTGTTATCATGCTGGAATGTCCAAGTCTTTTTGCGACACTGGCAATAGATACACCTGCAAAAAGTAATAATGAGGCATGGGTATGTCTGAGTCCGTGGACTGAAATTATTGGTATATCAGCTTTAATACATAGTGCTCTTAGTCTGTTATTTACCATGGAATTATAGATTCTGCCTTTAACAAATATAGGTTTCTCAGGATCTAATTCTCTAATCATTTGTGAAAACTGCATTGCAACTTGCCAGTCCATTATCACTTTACGATTGGATGATTTGTTTTTAGTTTCCTGCGTTCCACCTTTTGAAGACTTGTAATCCCAAGTTTTCTCTATAGTGATACTTTGCTTAGAGAAGTCAAAATCATTTGGTGTTAAGGCAAGAGCTTCTGAAAAGCGTAATCCCGTTTTAGCAACAAGTAAGATAAACCAGTCCCAATTAATTTCATCATTAAGATCTAAGTTTTTGAGTAAGGCTTGCAGCTCAAACTGATTAAGAAATTTTATCTTCTTTGGTCGTGGTTTTCTCCCTTTAATAATAACTTTTCGCGTAGGATTCTTATCAATAATCCTTTCATCCACAGCATCAAGTATTGCCCCTTTTAACTGATGATGAAAGTCCATTGTTGTTTGTTTCTCATGAGTAAAAGCATAATCATTTAGAATCTGCTGGTAACTTTGACGATCTAAATCATACATACGTAAATTAGGCGCTAATAACTTTAACTTTTGAAGCGTCATATAGTACTTATTTAAAGTGACATCACGTACAGCTCCTACTTTATACAGTTCAATCCAATCTTCAAAGTATCTAAAGAATAATTGATTCTCTCTCTTTTTCACTGCCATAAAAAAAACCTCCTAAAATGTAACGTCGATTAATAAATCAACGTTACCGATTTTAGAAGATTTGAGAAGATTATAAAAACATTTTGCTAAGGTATATACTTTTAATCTTTTGTAATACGTCTAATTTTTTCTGATAATATGATAAAATATCATCTATTTTCTCAAATAAATCTCCTATAACAAGCTGTTCAGGATGTTGAGGGACTTTGACTTTAAACTTTTTAAAATCGGTTTTGTTAATTATAGGAGTAGCAGTTTTTCCAGCTATAGAACTAAATTGAACTTTATTTTTCTCCATACAAGTTAATATAAAATAAGCTGAGTTCTCCTTAGGTATAATGGCATTAATCTGTTGATTAAATGCCGCTGGCATCTGATTTATCGTATTCTTGCCTATAGAAGCAATAGAAGTTATTAATACAGAGTTTTTAGGTACCTTTCTTGCTTTTTTCCATCCTTCTTCGCTTAAATATCTCATGGATTCTGATGTTTTATATTTAAATACATCCGATGGTGTAATCCAAATATATCCATTCTTACCTTTCTCCCAGTAGCTTTCCATCTTTGTAGATGGTGTATTTCCAGTTAATACTTCACCTAAATCTCCCAAATTTGATAGTTTCCAGTCTTGTTCGAATGAATTGAATCGAATAGAAGGGATATCTTCTCTCAGACTAGGGAACATTTTTCTTAAGAGAACTTGTTTTTTCTGATTTAACATGTTAAAACTTCTTTGATGAAGAGCTATTATTTTTTCTAATCGTTTAAGGAATTTAGCAATCTCCAATTGTTCTTTTTCATGAATTGGAATAATAATGTTCTTCTCGAAGAAACTATTAACAGGTATATTAAGTAACCCATGGTTCCTAGCACCTTCTGCTGATAATTTCATAACTTCACGATGCCATTTATTTGTGTCATAGTAAATACTTAAAAAGTCTGTGTTAACCTTTTTAGGTCTAAAAACTATATACAATGATGAAAGGGCGCCTTGGTCATACTTATCCAAACGTTTCACTGTACCGAGAGGAAAACCATTTGAATAACTTTTATTATATGCAAAATCACCTTTCTTTAATAAGTAGTAGTTACTCATATCTTTGCTAGCCACTTGTTTATTAAAATACGTGTTTTGATCTACTAAACCATCTTGAGCAGATATTGTAAGTGGAAGTGTAGATTCATTGTTTTTATTCTTTCGAGTTACCCGTTCTACAATTGTATTTAACTTACGCTGTTCCCAAATTAGTTTATATAATTTTTGATAAGAATGTAAAAATATTACGATGTGTTAATTTAAAAAGGCTCTGCTGAATTTTATCAGCAAAGCCTTTTTTAGTTAATTCAGAAAAACAGCCACAGTCAATTCATCATAGTTGATATCATAAATATCGAATAACTCCATTACAAATTTCATCTTAGTACTATTGGAATATCCAACATTCATAAACAAACCTGGAGATATCATGACCTTATCTTCTTGATCAGTTGTACTAAAAATTGAACCCAAGCCGGTATTACTTGAATTTACTAAATCTAAAATTAAATTGATATCTTTTTCAACCAGCACTTTAACAATATCAATCATAAAATCTTTCCATGTATTAATAGCTACATAGTTCTCATCTAAAAATGTATAGCCTTTTATATAATAATTTGTAAAAGTTTGCGTACCATCGAAAATCACCATTTCTTGATTAAACGTGACAGGTTGATAATCGGTTGTTGGGTATTCCCAGATGTTTAAAGCTCTTTCAATGATAGCATCTCGTCTTTCAATAATCTCTTGTTCCCCCCATGAATCTTTATGAGATGGAAGTCGATTCAGAAATGAAAAATGACTGTCTTTAAATCCTTTCTCAATATTTTGCTTATCAGTAAATGGTCTGTTACTGTATTTTGAATTATAACCTGTAAGAGTCAGGTTACCGATTGAATTTAAATACATATCGTGTACTTCTTTATAATTATCACCAAGCTCGCTTATCCATTTAGGACTGAGAGTTTGAGGCATAATATGTTCAATACTGTAATCCTGATTTTGAACTCCATCATATATATTTAAATTTTCAACATGGCCGTGATTTTCCAAACGTTCAAAAATATAGGTTCTTATTTTTGGACTGATATTGTACATATTTCTTGATTTAAGGCTCTCTTCGACTTCTTGGTCAGTAGGGAATCTTCCGGTACTTGGTTTTGTCAGTAATAGATATGAAATGATTTCTGACTCGGATACATTATTCTCTGATTTACTCATATGTTTCTTCATATCTTTATATAATGTGGCAAAAATTTTGTTGAGAGCGTTGGATGGTATTGCAGTAATTAAACGTCTGGCGATATATGATTCGACAGTATTAAAAATTGAAATGACTTGATTCACATCAATCTTGTTATCAGAGTAATCTTTTAGAATAGCCAATACAAAAGGTATAGCAACAGTCACTTTAATTTCTTCTAAACGTTTCAAAAATTCATTTATCCTTTTATTATCAGTATTAAACTTTAATATATGTTGGTAAGCAATCGAGTATTCTGCTAGCTCTTTGAAGAAGTCCTTCTTAATATTTTCATTTGAATCTCTCTTGGAATCGACGGCATTATAGTATTCAACAAAAGCTTCATATACCTTTGCGATTACGGGAGTTTTACCTTCTTTAAGAGTTAGGAAATCTTTGAAAAAGTCAGACATTCTTAGATGAGTTCTTTCTTCAATAGGCTGCCAATAATTATTAAACAGTTCCGATTGTACAGTTTGTGCCTCGTTCATTAAGAGGTAATTTCGTATTTTATCTGCGTTTGTTAAATCCACACCAGTAGAGTTTAAACTTTCGAAAATCAGCTGAGGATCATCGTCCGGTGAATTCAGGTTAACCACCATTACCTGTAACTTATTAATAGACTCGAATAATTCATCCAGACTTATATTAAGTTCTGAAAGTCTATTATAGAAATAGTTATAGTTCATGGTAATATTGGATGTTTGAATATGAGTTCTGGAATCGCTATATAGCTTTTTATAAGCTTCAAAATCACGAGGGTTAGATTTTAATTTTTGTTTGTCAGGATCATTGCTGAAGCTGTTAATTAAAAAGCCATCATTTAAATTATTAGGATTTATTGTTTGTTGAATAATATTATTATTGCTCATATAATTTTTCATTGCGAGAATGAGTAGAGAGATAGTAGTGATACGTTGCTGCCCATCAATAATAATAATTTCTTGTGAGTAGTCACCGGGTTTCACTACAATACTGCCAAAGAAATGAGATTGTTTATCTTCCTCGTGCAAGCTAATTAAATCATCTATGAGTCTTTTACAGTTCTCTTTTTTCCAGTCATAGTTTCTTTGATAGACTGGAATTATTAATTTCGTTGCACCTCGCAGATATTCACTTATATATCTAACGTTGCCTTCCATAGAAACACTTCCTCTAAATAAAATAATATAACCTTACTGTACATTAAAATAGAAAAATTTAGAATTCTTTGTTATACAATAGATAGATAAGCTGTCCATAAAAATTATAAATGAGGTAAATATATTGATAAAAGTAATCATAGACACTGATACTGCAGGCGATGACACAATCGCAATTCTAACTGCCCTGCATAATTTCGACGTTCTCGGTATTACAATCACTGGCGGTAACGTTGATTTTAATCAGCAGATTGATAATGCGTTATATACAACTCAAGTTGTTGGTAAGACTGACATCCCTGTTTATCCGGGATACAGTGGTCCGATCTTCGGCAATACTGAACAGGAGCATACGACTGTTGAAGATGTGCATGGAAGTGATGGTATGGGTGATTCTTTCTTCCCTAAACCTGAACGTTCTGCTGAAGCGGCGCATGCGATAGATTTTATCATCGATACAATTAACGAGAATCCCGGTGAAGTTTCGCTTCTTGCGATTGCGCCTTTAACTAACATTGCTATGGCGATTAAAAAGGATCCTGGTATCACAGAGAAAATTGAGCATTTGTATATTATGGGAGGCACAAACAACGCTTTAGGCAATATAGTGCCGGCTGCTGAGTATAACTTTTACGTTGATCCCGAGGCAGCTAAGTTGGTGCTGCAGTCAGGTATTGAAATGACTATGGTCGGCTGGGATATGTGTACAGATTACTCTCTGATGTTCGATGAAGAACATGATGAAATTGAAAGCTTTGGTACAGCAGGTGCACAGTTCTTTAAAGACGTGAACAAAGTAGTGAAGAAGTTTAATAAAGAAGTACATAAACTGAATGGGACGACTCACCCTGATACACTGCTGGTTGCAATCGCAGCTGATGAAAGGATTATGGAGAAGTCCAATAAGTATTACGTTGATGTAGAGACTAAAGGTGAACTGACTAGAGGCTACAGTCTTGTTGATATCAACGGACGATTAGGTAAGGACCCAAATGTCAGAGTATGTGAAAAAGTAGATAGGGATTTATTTAAAGAGCATTTGTATGATGTTTTGAAAGATATCAAATAGTCAAACGTTCTTACGAGGTTATATTCGTAAGAACGTTTTATTTTACTCAAATATTGCTTTATAAAGTATTTTAACTATATTATCAATCTCATCAATATCCAGACTAGCGAATCCCAAAACATATTTTTTCCATTCATCATCATTACTGACATAGTCTGTCGAGAATCTTCTCATATCGTACAATTCTAAAGAATATTGCTCGGCGCTAGTTTTTATTTCATCATATGATTTCTGTGTTTTAAATTTAGCTGTGAAATGCAGTCCAGCAGGGATGTCTGCAATTGCCACTTTGTCTTTAAAGTATTTTTTTAAAGAGGAAATGAGTGCAGTTCTGTTATTTTCATAGTACAGATTCATCTTTTTAACGTGTCTGCTGTACTCTCCAGATTCAATAAAATATTTTAAAGTGTAGAGTTGAATACTGTTATTACCTTGCAGCCAATTTTTATGTTTTGCTTTATAAAGTTCCAGTAAGTGTAGTGGCAAAATCATATAAGTCATCCTGAGACTTGGTAAAAGTGTTTTAGAAAACGTACCGATATAAATCACTTTGTCATTTTTATCAAGACTGTGGAGTGATGGAATGTTATCAGTACCATATTTAAATTCACTGTCGTAATCATCTTCAACAATATAGCGGTTTTCTTTCTCAGATGCCCAGTTCAGCAAATCTATTCTTCTCGATATAGGCATAATAGTCCCAGTAGGGAACTGATGAGATGGTGTCAGGAATTGTAGAGTTGGATTCTCTTTTTTAATAGTTTTTATGTCTACCCCATGATTATCTAAAGGTATCTCTGCTACATTAATACCTTTATCTATAAGCATATCCCTAACTCTCGCATACCCGGGATTCTCTATTCCTGCTTTAATATCTGATTTAAATAAACCAACTAGCTGATCAATAAGCGGCTGTGTACCGGTCCCGATTATAATCTGTTCTGCATAGCAGTTTATGCCTCGGGTGATTTTCACTAAGTCTCTGATTGCTTCACGTACTTCAATCGGTCCCTGAGGATGGCTCAGCTGAGAAATTTCATATTGGTGATATTTAATAACCTGTCTTTGAAAGCTAATCCACTTTTTATGAGGGAAGTGTAGACTGTTTGTTGTCATATGAGATAATGAGTACTTGTATTCTTTATGTTTTTTACTTTCTATCAATGATTCTTTTAATTTTTCACGGTTTGAGTGTTCTTGTTTAAAGGCATTGAGTTCCACTATGTAGTAACCTTTTTTCTCCAGAGCGTAGACATAACCTTCTGCAATGAGCTGTTCGTAAGCAGTGGCAACAGAGTTTATACTGATTGCCAAATCTTTTGCCAGTTCACGTTTCGAAGGGAGTTTATAGTCTTTCGGCAATTGTCCTGAAATTATTTTTTCTTTTAATATCTCATAAATCTGGCGGTATTTATATGTTGATTTCTTTGAATCAGATAAGATGATTTCTAACATAAATGAGTCCTCCATAATTGTAATCTGGTGCCTATATTATCAGAAAATTGGTACTTTCAATTATACCAGACCCTGACATAATGGTTAATATTACAATTATGAAAGGGGATTCATAAAATGACAAGAACAAAAGATTTGCAGGAAAAAAGAAATAAATATGTAGCGAGAGGTGTCAGCAACGGTAATTTAAGTATTGCCGGTAAAGCACATAGTGCTACTATTACTGATCCGGAAGGCAATGAATTTATAGACTTTGCAGGGGCTATTGGAGTACAAAATGTTGGGCATACACACCCCCGAGTAACAGAGGCAGTTAAAAATCAGGTGGATAAGTTTTTACACCCGGGCTTCAACTGTATTATGTATGACGGCTATATTGAGCTTGCAGAAAAACTATGCGGTATCACACCAGGTGATTTCGATAAGAAAGCAATTCTTTTCAACTCGGGTGCAGAGGCTGTAGAAAATGCGGTTAAAATGTCACGTAAGTATACAGGAAGAAATGCGGTGGTTTCATTCAAACGCGGATACCATGGTCGTACTAACTTAACAATGAGCATGACAAGTAAAGTAAAACCTTATAAAAATGGATTCGGACCATTTGCTTCCGATATATACGCTGCACCATTCCCTTATGTATATCGTAAGCATGCAGCATTAACAGAAGAAGAATACATCGAGCAGTCTATTAAGGAATTCCACGACTTCTTTATCGAAACTGTTGCACCTGAAAATGTTGCTTGTGTTGTTATGGAGCCTGTTCAGGGTGAAGGCGGATTTATCGTTCCATCAAAACGTTTTGTTGAAGCAGTGGTTAAATTCTGTAAAAAGAATGGAATCGTGTTTGTTGCTGATGAAATTCAAACAGGATTCGGCCGTACTGGTAAAATGTTTGCATCAGAGCACTTCGATATTGAGCCGGACCTGATGACGGTATCTAAATCGCTGGCAGCCGGATTACCATTAAGCGGTGTCGTCGGTAAGTCAGAGATTCTTGATGCAGCAGAGCCGGGAGAACTGGGCGGTACATTTGGCGGTAACCCTGTAGCGTGTGCTGCAGCATTAACAGTGATTGATATTGTTAAGGAAGAGAATCTTTGTGAGAAGGCTGAGCAACTTGGACAAAGACTGGAAGAGGCTTTAAAAGCTCATGCTGAGAAACATTCATTTATTGGTGAAATCAGACGTCTTGGTGCAATGGTTGCAGTTGAGATTGTAAATGATGACAAAGAAAATTCTCCGAACAAAGAACTGACTGGTCAGATTGCGAAGTATGCTAATGATAACGGATTGATCTTATTATCTGCAGGTATTTATGGAAACGTTCTCAGATTCCTGGCACCTCTTGTTATCAGTGATGATGAACTGGACAAAGGACTGAGCATTCTTGCCGAATCATTAGAAAAGGCAGGTAAGTAACTATGGCAGAAACTTTTGATATTAAAAATCCGGCAACAGGTGACGTTATTGATACTTTAGAAATCAATACGAAAGATGAAGTACTGGCGGCGATTGAAGACTGCCAGGAAGGTTTTAAAGCATGGCGTGAAACGGATGCTCATTACCGTTCAGGAGTTATAAAAGAATGGTTCCGTTTAATTAATGAGCATAAAGATGAACTTGCAGAAATCATTACAAAAGAAAGCGGGAAACCGCTGGCGGAGGCATTGGGAGAAGTCGCATACGCCAATGCCTACATAGAATGGTATGCAGAAGAAGCAAAACGCATCTACGGCAGAACGATTCCTGCCAACTCACCGAATAAAAATATCATTATTAAAAAGCAGCCTGTAGGTCTTGTTGCCGGTATTACACCGTGGAACTTTCCGGCAGCGATGCTGACACGAAAAGTTGCACCGGCACTTGCAGCAGGATGTTCCTTCATCATTAAGCCGGCAGCAGAAACGCCACTGACTACAATGAGACTTGTGGAACTCGCATATCAGGCGGGCGTTCCTGAGAATGTATTTAAAGCAGTTAACGGTTCTGGAAGTGATATTGGTAAAATTTTCACTGACAGTCCGTTAGTTAGAAAGATAACATTCACAGGTTCAACTCCGGTCGGGAAATCACTGATTGAAAACAGTGCAAATACAGTAAAACATGTATCCATGGAACTGGGCGGACATGCTCCAATTATTATTTGCGGTGATGCCGATATTGATATCGCTGTTGACCAGACAATTGCATCGAAATTTAGAAATGCAGGTCAAACTTGTATATGTGCAAACAGACTGTTTGTACATGAATCCATTGCCGATGAATATGCAGAGAAGCTGAGTGCGAAAGTTGCTCAACTCAAAGTGGGAAACGGATTGGATGAAAATGTTCAAGTTGGTCCTTTAATTAATAAAAAAGCATATGACAAAGTCAGTGAACAGGCAAACAATGCAAAAGAACTGGGTGCCGATATTGTATGCGGCGGTGATGGGATTGTAGATGCGGATAAGGAAACTTACTTCTATAATCCGACAGTAATTAAAAATGCAAATCAGGAAATGAAGATCATGAATGAAGAAACATTCGGACCGCTTATTCCTATTCAATCATTCTCAGAAATTGATGATGCAATTGAACTTGCGAACGGTTTACCGTACGGCCTTGCTGCATACTATTTCACTAATGATTATAAAACAGGATTATATCTATCAGACCAGCTGGATTTTGGGGTAATCGGCTGGAATGACGGAGCACCATCTGCAGCACACGCACCATTTGGGGGATTAAAAGAAAGCGGACTTGGAAAAGAAGGCGGAATAGAAGGTATTGAAGCATATCTGGATACGAAGTATTTATCGATTGGTAATTTAATTTAATAAGGAGCAGAGATATTATGTATACACCAAAGGATTCATCTAAATCTCCACGTTTTGTGGGGCCAAGAACATTTATGAGATTGGAAAATATCAGAACTACAGAAGATGTGGACTTTGCTGTTATCGGTGTTCCGTTTGATACGGCAGCATCTAACCGTACTGGACAAAGATACGGGCCTCAACATATCAGAGATTTTTCAGTACTTCTGCGACCGTATAATCCGGATCAGGATATAAATATCTTTGATTATTGTTCAGGGGTAGATTATGGAGATATTAATGTTATTCCAGGGAATATTCACCAGACATATGAAAATATTGTTGAGAGTTTAACACCGGTTTTAGAAAATGATATTACACCGATAATGATGGGTGGAGATCATTCAATATCTTTGGGACATTTACGAGCATTCCACAAAAAATTCGGACCTATAGCATTGATTCATTTCGATTCTCATGGAGATACATGGGATAACTATTTTGGAGAGAAATATATGCATGGCACACCTTTTAGAAGAGCCGTCGAAGAAGGTTTAATAGATACTGAACACTCTATCCAAGTAGGAATGAGGGGGCCATTATACGGTCCCGGATGCATTGAGGATGCGAGAGATTTAGGTTTCGAAGTTATTACAATGAGAGAAGCAAGAAAAATGGGCTTTGACAGAGTTTCCGAAAGAATTAAAGAACGTGTCGGAAACTCAAAAGCTTTTGTCTCATATGATATAGATTTCCTTGATCCTGCTTATGCACCGGGTACTGGAACACCAGAAGTCGGCGGGCCTACTTCTTTTGAAGGGCTCGAGTTCGTAAGAAATCTGAAAGGGCTGGACGTAAAAGGTTTTGATCTGGTTGAGGTATTACCAACTTATGACAGCGGAGAAATAACAGCTGTAGCTGCATCATCAATAATCTTTGAAATGATAACCTTAATTGCTTTAAATAAACGTGATTTATCATCTTAGAAGAAGATGTAATGCATCAAACAGGGGGATAAAACACCATGGAATTATTGGATTACTTAATATTTGCAATCTATTTTATAGTGCTGATAAGTATTGGCGTCATGGGGATGATGAGAGCCAAAACCAGTGAACAGTATATGGTTGCAGATAGAAACTTAGGCGTTTGGATGTTATTTGGTTGTTTAACTGCCGTATTTTTAGGCGGTTCATCAACTATAGGATCATCTCAGTTGGGTTATGAAATGGGACTGTCAGGTATCTGGTTTGTATTTTCAATGGGTCTTGGTATTACTTTATTTGCACTTGTATTCCTGGACCGGGTTATGGGATTCAAACTATTAACAATAAGTGAATTGTTGGGCAGATTATTCGGAACAAAATCGAAATTAATTGGTGCTGTAGTTGCAGCAACCTACACACTGCTTATAAGTGTGACTCAAATAATAGCGATTGGCGCACTGCTGTCAGGAGTATTCGACTGGAAACTGACAACTGCAATAATCATCGGCGGTTTTATAGTTTTCTTCTATACAATACTTGGTGGAATGTGGACACTGACAATTACTGATATAATCCAATTTTCTATTATGACTATCGGGATATTCGCTATTATGTTGCCGCAGAGTTTAGGGGCAGCAGGCGGTTTTGAAGGGTTGAAATCTACTTTGCCAAGCAGCTACTTTAACTTAACGGAGATGGGATTTAGAGAAATATTATCTTATCTGTTAACTTATACGCTAGGTATGATGGTTGGACAGGATATTTGGCAAAGATACTTCACTGCTAAAAACACAAAAGTGGCTAAATCAGCAGGTATTTTAGTGGGTGTGTACAGTTTATTATATTCACTAGCCATGGTAATTATTGGTATGTGTGCCCTAGTTGTGCTCCCTGGTATTCAAAATACACAGGACGTTTTTACAACTATGGCATTTGAAACAATATCAACAGGGTTTCTAGGTATAGTATTTGCAGCTGTTACAGCAGCTATTATGTCGACAGCGTCAGGAACACTGCTCGCATCTTCGACATTAATATCTAAAGATATATTAAAGGATCATTTCTTCACTAAAGTCAATGATACAAAATTTTTACTAATCTCCAGAATAACGACGTTTGTGTTAGCTGTCCTGGCTATAGTAATTGCATTATGGATACAAGAATTGTTAGTAGCAATTGATGTTGCGTATGCAATACTTGCAGGATCAATATTTGTACCAATTCTATTCGGTTTATTCTCAAGGAAAATTACACCAAATGCAGCCTTTTCCGCAATATTACTGTCTGCATTCACTGTAATAATTGGCTTGTGGATTGAAGGGCTTGGTGCTAGTAACCCTATAATCTATGGTATTGTCGTTAATATTATCACTATCATCACTGTATCTTATTTTGATAAAGGAAATAGAAGAAAAAGAAGAGATTTTGAAGCAGAACTTGATAGACCATAGAGAACTAATATAGACAACATGACTTCAAGTGGGAATCGAGTGGAACAACATAAATTTTCTAAATCATTTTCTTTAATAGATTTACTGTTTATGGCTACAGGAGCAATGCTTGGCTGGGGATGGGTAGTTCTATCCGGTGACTGGGTATCGCAAGCTGGTTTTGCGGGAACAGCTATTGCATTTACACTCGGCGGAATTTTAATTATATTTATAAGTTTAACATATGCTGAACTCGCCTCTTCAATACCGAAGACGGGCGGAGGAATGGTTTTTGTCCTTAGAGCATACAAACCGAAAGTGATAGGATATTTTGCAGCATGGAGTGTTTTGTTTGGTTACGTGTCGGTAATCACTTTTGAAGCGGTAGCTTTGCCTACGGTAATTGACTACATTATCCCTTCTGAACATGTTGGACATCTAT
Source organism: Jeotgalicoccus coquinae (assembly GCF_014207425.1). Lineage (GTDB taxonomy): Bacteria > Bacillota > Bacilli > Staphylococcales > Salinicoccaceae > Jeotgalicoccus > Jeotgalicoccus coquinae. The sequence continues at coordinate 144,259 of NZ_JACHFF010000001.1, forward strand.
GGTCAGTTGGCGGAGACGATGTATTCTTTACCTGGGTGATAATCGGATCATTGGGTTCGATTATATTGACTTCGTTAAATTATTTTGGTGTGACACCAGCTAAAATTGTTCAAAATGTATTAACACTTGGTGTCGTTGCAGCAGGGATTTTATTAATGGTCAGCGGACTTACGTTGGGTGATACAGAAAACTTACAGCCAATGTTTGGCGGTGGTATTGGCGGTATGATGACAGTTCTGGTAATGATACCTTTTCTGTTTGTAGGATTTGATGTTATTCCTCAAATTTCTGAAGAAGTAAAATCGCCTCCGCACTTAATCGGGAGAATACTTATAGGATCGATTATTGTAACAGTTATATTTTATATACTAATTGCATTTGGTGTATCTATGGGACTGACTGAGTCACAACTGGACGGTTCCAGCCTGGCAACAGCAGATGCAATGAGAGTGATGTTTGACAGTAGAATAATGGCGAACATTATCGTTATTGCAGGTGTCGCAGGTATTATTACGAGCTGGAATGCATTTATCATTGGCGGGAGCCGTATTTTATATGCGATGTCGATTCGTAAAATGATTCCGCTATGGTTCGGTCATATTCATCCTAAATATAATACACCGGTTAATTCGATATTGTTCTTAGGTATTCTTGGTGCTGTTGCACCTTTACTTGGACATGCATCTTTAAACTGGTTCGTAAATGCCGGAGGAATTGGTATTGTACTTGGATACTTAGTCGTTTCAATTTCGTTTTTAAAATTGAGAAAAACAGAACCGAATCTGGAACGACCATTTAGTATTAAAAGATGGAAAGTAATCGGTCTGATTGCAGTTATTCTAAGTATATTATTTATACTTCTCTATATGCCGTTCTCACCATCAGCATTAGGATGGCCGATGGAATGGTATATCGTAATCGGGTGGTACCTGATCGGATTTACTTTCTTTATGCTGGGTAAAGAAAAACATATGAACCGGGACTATAACGACGGTATTGACAGTTCAAAAGGAATTAATGAGTAAGATTTCAGGGACAAAACTTTTGTTTTGTCTCTTTTTATATTTGTTATCTCAAAATTCAGATTTAAAATTGTTCAGCAATTTCTCATTATGATAATCTTTATATAAACAACCGCTACATAACAAAGGGGATATTTTAATGAAAAATTTCGACACGCTCTACAATCCTTATCATTCACAGCGCAATCCTGTCGTCGCTAAAAAGGGGATGGTTGCCACGTCGCAGCCTTTAGCGGCTCAGGCCGGGATCACCATTATGCAGAACGGCGGCAACGCGATTGATGCTGCGATCGCCACTGCTGCAGCGCTCACTGTCGTTGAACCGACGACTAACGGTATCGGCGGCGATGCGTTTGCGCTCGTCTGGGTCAAGGATACGCTCTACGGTTTAAACGGCAGCGGCAAATCGCCCGCTTCTATTTCCATCGATAAAGTCCGTTCTGCCGGCTATGATGAGATTCCTAAATACGGATTTACTCCGGTCACTGTTCCGGGACAGCCTGGTGCATGGGCCGAACTTTCCAGACGGTTCGGCAAATTGCCTTTTAAAGATTTAATGCAGCCGGCCATTCAGTACGCAGAAGAGGGATATCCAATATCACCCGTGCTCGCAAAGTTATGGGACAGAGCGGCTGTCAGATTTAAAGAAGCGTTTGAAGGTGATGAGTTCGACCATTGGTTTGAAACTTTCACACCTAACGGGCGTGCACCAAGAGTCGGTGAAATCTGGAAGTCACAGGACATGGCTGATACGTTAAGGGAACTTGCTCAAACTGAATGCGAGTCTTTTTATACCGGAAATATTGCCCGGAAAATAGATGAATATTCGAGGGCATACGACGGCTACATAAGAAAAGAGGATTTAGCAAAATACAAACCTGAATGGGTGGACCCGATATCGGTAAATTACAGGGGATACGATGTCTGGGAAATACCGCCGAACACTCAGGGCATTATCGCTTTATCCGCCTTAAATATACTGAAACATATGGATATTGCAGATAAGGAATCTACTGATACATATCATAAACAGATTGAAGCAATTAAACTGGCATTCGCAGACGGGGAGAAATACATTGCAGATCAGGCGTATATGAAGGATGTTACAGCTGAAGATATGCTGGACGAAGCGTATGCGAAAGAACGTCTGAAATTAATTACGGACAAAGCAGGACAGCCTGAAGCGGGTGAACCGAAAGCGAGCGGCACGGTATATCTGTCTACGGCAGATGAAGAAGGGAATATGGTGTCGTTTATACAAAGCAACTATATGGGATTCGGTTCAGGACTCGTTGTACCTGGTACCGGAATCGGGCTGCAGAACAGAGGCTGCGACTTTAACCTGGATCCGGAATCACCTAATGTATTGGGACCTGATAAACGTTCGTATCATACGATTATCCCGGGCTTTATCACTAAAGGCAAAGACGCCCTTGGACCGTTCGGCGTCATGGGCGGATTCATGCAGCCGCAGGGACATGTGCAGGTGGCGATGAATACAATCGACTTTAACCATAACCCGCAGACTGCACTGGATGCACCGCGCTGGCAGTGGGTTAAAGATAAGACAGTGTGGGTGGAGAAAAACTTCCCTCATCAGATCGCAGAAGACCTGATAAAACGGGGGCATAACATTGAAATGAAATTGGACTCAGGCTCGTTTGGCCGGGGACAGATAATATGGAGAGACCCGGAAACAGGCATACTGTACGGCGGCACGGAAAACCGCGCGGACGGGCATGTGGCGGCGTATTAAAAGGGAGAAAGAATTCCTTCACAATTAAAAAGTCGAATGAGCAATACTATGTATTGGTCACTCGACAGTTTTCTGGTTAGAAATTATTGAAGCAATTCCTACACCTAGAGGAAGTAATGGTATAAGTATCGCACTAAAACTATTTGTATCGATTATTACGGAAAAAAGAATGAAACTTAAAAGAGCGACTATAAAATATACTGGTATGAATTTAGCACTCCATAATATTGAGTTTTCCATGTTGTCACCTGCCTCTTGAATAAAGCAGCGGATACTGCTTGTGGTGTGGTTCAATAAATCTCATTCAGTAGTATAACTCTATGATTCCATAACCATGGAGGAAGGTCAAATAACAATATAAATCACAGTGTAAAAAAATTCATTCATCTTTATCATAGCTCTTCGGCTCGGAGAGACTTATAAAATGTATCCATGCAATAAAGAGAGCGAGGATTAGGGCAGCTATTATAGTTAGAAAAGATAAGGTATGAGAAGTTCTAAACGTCTCTAACAAAATTATAAAAACCAAGACGAATGTTACTTTAGCAATATTTTTTGGTCGGATAACTTTCGGACTGATAATAACAACCCCAGTATAGTAAGCTTTATATAGGTATATAGACTATTTCTATAAGTTAAAAACAGAAATATCTAAAGTTATTAATTTTAAGAAAACACAGGTGATTTTGATGGAGAGAAATATAGTGAATCAAATCGAGAGTAAACTTAAATCTATGTCATTCCTCAAACTGACAATGTTGTCAGTTGTTTTAGGCGGAGGTATATCTCTAATATTTGCTATTACTAGAGATATATTTAATATGTTTAATTAATAAAACTTAAGTCACGATAAACATAAATAAAGGGTGATAGTTCTGATTTTCATTAACATTTTATATCTGCTGCTTGTAGTTGTCGGGATTATTTTATTTGCATATAGTTTTAAAAACAAACGCAGTGTGTATGCAATGCTGGCTGTTATATTGATATTGGTACCGATTATTATCCTGACGATTGGACCGTCTTTCCTTGGATTGGCACCGGCCCTTTCTTTGTTGATTCTAATGGTTATTCCACCGGTTGGATCGATATATATATCGAGTAATGAATCGAATGGATTAGACAAAACGACATAAAATAGAGATGAGGCATTTAAATTGGTAAATAAAAATATGAATGAGGATGTCAAAAATAATTTAGTTGAGAAAGTAAGTAAAAATAAAGAGCAGTTAGTGGACTTATGTTCACGTTTAGTACAGATTCCGAGTGAATCCCCAGAGTCTGATACACGTCAAATGGTAAAAGAGATTGCAGATTTTCTTGAACAAATTGATGATGTTGAAATTTCTTTCCATACATTGGAAGAGCCGATTACGAATATTGTTGCAAGAATTAAGGGGAAGAATCCAGGGAAACGCCTGATTTTAAACGGTCATCTTGATACCTACCCTGCTGGTAATGAGTCGCTTTGGACACATCATCCGTTCTCTGGTCATGAAGAAAATGGGCGTATGTATGGAAGAGGTGTCTCTGATATGAAAGGTGGCATAGCGAGTTATCTGGTTACCTTTATGATAATGGCTGAAATGAGAGACAGCTGGTCAGGAGAACTCGTAATTACACTTGCCGGTGATGAAGAAACGATGGGTGTCAAAGGAACAAAGTATCTTTTAGATACAGTCCCGCATGCTTCAGGCGATGCCATGATCAGCGGAGATGCTGGCGCTGCTAAAGTACTGCGTTTCGGTGAAAAAGGTTTAATGTGGATTGAGCTGAATGCCATTGGGAAAGCATCTCATGGTGCACATGTACATAAAGGGAGAAATGCTATTGACCGGCTGGCGGAAGGTATTGACCGGCTGAATAAAGAACTTGTCTCTTTAAAAGTGAATGCCCCGAAAGAAGTTACACAGGCGATAAAAGAATCGAGTGAGATATCTGAAAGGTATTCCGGAGAAGGGGAGACAGAAGTCCTGCAGCAGGTCACAGTTAATTTTGGAACGATTGAAGGCGGGGTGTCTCCAAACCTGATACCTGCAAAAGCTTCTGCACAGGGTGACATCCGTGTTCCGGTAGGTGTATCAATGTCTGAAGTGGAACAGAAACTCAAAGAGATTACAGAATCTGTAGAAGGACTGTCATATCACATCTTCCGGCAGTATGAACCGAACCGGTCGGATATTAACCATGAGATTTTTGTCTTTACTGCTGATAATGTAGAATACATTACCGGAGAAAAACCTGTAAACACAATGCGGGTCGGAGCATCAGACGCCAGACATTACAGGATATCTAAAAATATTCCTTCTGTTAACTGCGGTCTGAATCCTTATAATCTCGGGGGACCGGATGAATATATAGAAATAGAAGAGCTGACGAACCTGGCGAAAATTCATACTTTAACTGCGTTTGATTATCTAAGTGAATAAGAAAGTGGGGATTCAGCATAGATTATATAATTCGTGAAATGATAACAGGAGATATAGAACAGGTTCAGGCTGTGGCGAAGGAAAGCTGGCATGCGACGTATGAGGGAATTATCCCGAGAGAAATTCAGCAGAATTTTTTAAATGGTGCTTACAGTGATGAAATGATGGAAAGACGTATGGAGAACTCGTTAATGCTTGTGGCTGAAGCGGAGAACACAATCGCAGGTTTTGCCAACTTCACTCCGGTGAATAAGCAGGGACAAACAGAATTGAGTGCGATATATCTTCTTCCGCAATATCAGGGCGAAGGAATTGGATCAGCTTTGTTAAATACCGGGGTTAAAAAGTTAGAGAACTTAAAAGAGATTCAACTCGATGTAGAAAAGGAAAACATAATTGGAACGGCATTCTACAAAGCAAAAGGGTTTAAAACAGTTGATGAATATGATGAGAATTTTGGCAGTCATATTCTGAAAACAGTAAGAATGGAATTAATTTTATAAGAGATACAGACCCGTATGAAATCATCCGGGTTTATTATTATTTCATTGAAATATCGATTATCAGGGAGAACAATATACAGTGTGTCATATTTTAAATTCAGGGTATAGAAGATTAATGTTTAAAGGAGGATTTTCAATGAACAAACTGGAACGTATTACAGATATTGCTCTGCCGGTTATTGGAGGCAGTGTGGTTGGTTTACTGACAACGAAACATGCGAAAGCAGATTTTGAGAAATATAAGCAGCCGCCGTTTTCACCGCCGAAAGAGGCGTTTGGTATTGTCTGGCCGATTCTGTATACGACGATGGGAATCGCCCGTACGATTACGAAGTCATCACGAAAAGATACCGAAGCTAATGCTTATGTGTATTACTCACAGCTCGGTTTAAATTACTTATGGAGCGTTCTGTACTTCAAATTTAAATTGAGAGGGACAGCACTGATTGAAAGTTATGCATTATTCGCGAGTGTCTTACTGACAACAGTCGCATTCTACAAGACAAATAAATTCGCAGGATTACTGCTGATACCTTATGTAGTATGGACAGCCTATGCAACATACTTGAATGCAGGCTTTGTTGCATTAAATAATAATAAAGAAGAATACGCAGAAGATATTTAATAATAAAGTCCGGTACCTGATAGAGCAGGGTACTGGACTTTATAAAATATTACTTACATACAGTTTTTGAAATGATACTTTGAAAACATTTGAGTACAGCAACCACATGCTTGCTGTTGAAGAAGAAAAGTTTAAAGAATTTATTAGAGAAATAACAAAAGGGTAAATTCGCATTTATGACACTGGGGAGTGGGACTGCTTGATAGAAATTAAAAATGTTAATTGGGTTAATCTTGCAGATAAGAAAATTGAAGTGAAAGATGTAAGTGTTCCATCCGAAAATAAGTTGGAAATAGATGGTACTGGTAAATTTCTGATGCCTGGCCTTGTGGATATGCATACTCATATTTCTGCTGCGAGTGCAAAGCATTATTTATACAGCGGAGTAACTACTGTCAGAAATACAGGCGGCAATTTTGAGATGCTCAATCTGATTGATGATGTTTCGCCAAAAATATATGCAACTTACCGTTTTATAGACGGAGAGCCTGGTCTATGGGGGCCGACGTCCTACGGTAATATTTCTACAAATGATATTAATACTGCATTGGCAGCTGTCGATGAGTTACATAAACAACGTGCAAAGTTCGTTAAAGTTTACGGTAATATTCAGGGAGACGTCCTGAAGGCTGTCGTTAAAAAAAGCAGTGAACTCAATCTGGAGGTAGCTGCTGATTTGCTTCATACAAAAACTATTGATTCTATAACAGCTGCAGATTACGGTGTGAAATGGCTGGAGCATGCATCCAGTATCGTTCACAGTCTTTATCCGGATTATAATACTCAAATTTCTGTAGATGAATTTGAGCGTATCAGCCAAATAGAAGTGAGTGAACAGAGATTAACAGAGGTGCTGACTCACTTAATTGAAAAAGAAGTTAAGATTGTTCCGACACTATCATTGTACAGACATCTGGGAGACGGCCGGATTTTTAACCCTCCAGAGTTGGATCAGTCGCATCAAATGAAGCTGCTGGATGAGGATAAAGTATTTACTGTAAATGATCAATTCAATGCAATCGACGCTCAATTGAATGATGATTTTAGAAGATGTCAGAAATGGGAGTATGAGCAGGTAAAAGCTATTACTGAAAAATATCTTGAATTAGACGGTGAAGTTTATATTGGGACAGATGCACCTGCCGGCACGTGGGTCTATCCTGGATTAAGTATGGTAGAAGAATTAAATGAGTTTAAAAATTTTAATCTGGATGCATATGAAATTTTGAAAAAGGCAACAATAGAAGCTAAAGAAGTTGTTGGCGAAGACTCTGGGTATTTACTGATTAACAATAATCCAGTCGAAGATTTTAGTAATATCTTAGAAATAGATACTGTATTTGTTAACGGCAAATCATTTAGACATACTGATATTGAAAAATATATTGTTGATGCAGATGAGATGATGAAAGAATTTGAACAAATAGAAGATAAATACTGAAAGCGGGGATTATGATGGGGATTAGAAACTTAAAGTAGAATCGTTTAGCCGCATATTAAATTCTAGGAGATAAGAAAATGGAAAGTAATTGGGCAAACGATTTTTATAAAATGCAGTATAAGTTTATAGGTAATTATCCTGAGGGATATCATACAAAAGCAGCAAATGAAATATTGGAACAGGCTGGTAAACCGGTAGGCGCAATGCTTGAACTTGGCGCGTGGGATGGAAGTTTAGCACGTGCACTTTCAAATCAAGTAGGTCAAATTACTACCGTAGAGTTAATAAAAGAAATGGTCGAAAAAGCAAAATCTCTTAATCCGGATAATATTGAAACAGTTCATGGCAGCTTTTATAATGAAGAAATTTTTGGACCGGTACTATGTGTGCTGCCTTTTGACGATGTTGATGAAGTCATAGAGCGCGGAAACTTAACAGAGTACGGTCTGTCTTCGGGTGTTCATACTAAAGATATTAATAAGGCACATAAAATAATCAATGCAATCGATGCAGGCACAGTCTGGGTCAACGGTTATATGAACAGCGATTCAAATGTGCCGCTCGGTGGCTTTAAGCAAAGCGGTGTCGGTGCCGAAATGGGCTTCCCGGGCATTGATATTTATACGAAATCGAAGAGCGTTGTCATAGATTTGGATGACTAGGTATAGAAACAGCCAGAGATTAATCTCTGGCTGTTTTTTTATTTAAGATGCACATTCCAGGACTCATCATAATAGAATTCTGAAAGAATATCTGAATCCATCACTCTAAACATTTCATCAAAATCATTGGCCAGAGTATATGTTCCAAGTTCATCTTTATCAATCCAGAACACCTCACCTTCATCTGATGAAAGGAGTGTGCCTGAATACTGATTCGTTTTATACATCAGTACAATATATCTTTCATCATCTTCAGTCTGGAACTGTTTTGTTCCGCATATTTGCGGACTTTTAACTATCAGTCCAGTTTCTTCAAACACTTCGCGGATAACTGAATCCACGAAAGACTCATTCTTTTCAACTTTTCCGCCTGGGAAAGTCACACCTGGCCAACTACTGCTGACACGGTCCTGTATTAATATTTGACCCTTATCGTTTTCTATCATACACATGTTGGTAATTATCGTTTTTTCTGCTTTGGACATGATGACCTCCAATATTTTAAATACGTTTGCTTACATATTTAATTATATCTCTCTAAACCGCTTTGTAAACGCTTACTGGATGTAGTACTCTTAATTAAAATAGTATTTGGGAAGTGACATATCACGTGGTAAATTATCTGATTAAAAATCGTGCAGGACAGTTTCTGATGATAGGAGTTATTTTTATCATTGCCGGTTTTGTTCTGCTGCCGTTAAATGAGTTTGGCAGCAGTATTGCATTCTACTTTGCGATTTTTTTCCTCGGTTTCTTTGCAGCGAAAACTGCAGTGACAGAAACGATGCGATTAAGGTCACCGAATGTCGATTTACTCATGATTCTGGCAGCTATCGGTGCAGTTCTTATCGGTTTCGAGTCCGAGGGGGCTTTGCTTCTGTTTATTTTTGCCAGTGCTGAAGTGCTGGAGGATTATGCAACCAGTAAATCCACAAAAGCAATTTCTGAATTAATGTCACAGGTACCGTCTTCTGCGAATGTACTGCAGGATAACGGTGAAGTCATTGAAGTACCGACAGAATCACTCGTTGAAGGGAACATTGCTGTTGTAGCGAAAGGTGAGCAGATTCCCATCGACGGTTATGCCGACAGGGAAATATTCGTGAATGAATCCGCTTTAACAGGAGAGTCTGTCCCCGTGACTAGAGCAGCTGGTAAAGAGGTATTTGCGGGGACCATTAACGAAGGTAATTCATTTCACCTGGAGGTTAGCAAAGCGAGCGGAGATACCGTCTTTTCAAATATTATCAGAATGGTGGAAGAGGCACAGAGCCGGCCTTCCAAAGTATCAAAATTTATTGACCGCATTGAATCTAAATACGTTATGGGCGTACTCATTGGTGTCCCGATTTTTATCTTTATCCTCTATGTGATTAATGGTTTTTCATTTGAGGAAGCTTTCTACAGAGGCATGGTTATGCTGACTGTAGCGAGTCCGTGCGCCCTGGTCGCTTCAGCGACACCGGCCACTTTAAGTGCCATCAGCAACGGTGCAAGAAACGGTGTGCTGTTTAAGGGCGGAGCAGCTATGGAGGCGCTGAGTACCATGGATATTCTCTACAGCGATAAAACAGGCACTCTGACACACGGTGACTTCCAAGTCGTGGACTATGCTGCGGATGAAGAGATTATTAAAGAAGTTGTGTATATGGAACAGCAGTCGAGTCATCCAATTGCAGAAGCTGTTGTTAAGCGTTTTAAAGCAGTGAGTCTAGAAAGTGTTGATCAGACAGAAGACATTGAAGAGGTCGTCGGTTCCGGGATGAGGAAAGGAAATGTTGAAGTTGGAAAACCTGCTGCCTTTGCTGATTTTGAAGACCCCATGGGCTATATGGAAAGCGCCATTGACGGTAATACGAATATATTTGTCGGTAAAGACGGTCAGGTTGCGGGATACTTTTCTCTCGCTGACCGCGTACGGGAAGAGGCGGTGCATGCGGTCTCAGGATTTAAAAAGGAAGGTATTGTTGTATCACTTCTGACCGGAGATAACGAGAAAGTTGCCAAAAAAGTTTCAGATGAAGTCGGAATTTCTGAATACGCTGCATCATGTATGCCGGAAGATAAAATAAGATATGTGAATGGACAACAGGACAAAGGCAAAGTCGTCGGCATGATTGGTGACGGCATTAACGATGCACCGGCCCTCGCCAATGCAGATATCGGTATTGCCATGGGCAGCGGTTCATCAGTCGCCATGGAATCATCAGATGTAGTGATTGTGAAAAATAATCTGCAGAAACTGTTCTACAGTTTTAAGCTGAGTCAGAAGCTGAATCGCATTATTATCGGGAATGTAATTTTCTCAATCAGTGTTATTCTGACCCTGGTTACTTTAAATATATTCGGCCTTTTAAATCTGCCGATGGCAGTCCTCTTCCATGAAGGCTCCACGATACTGGTTATACTGAACGGTCTGCGGTTATTGAGACAGGGACGGGAAGGGCTAATGTAATAGAGGTGAATGCTTTTAACTCTAATGAAACTATTACAGTTAGTGAAAGCCCAGGTGAAAAAAGACATTGAGGGTCACTATGCATGAACATGGAACAATTTAAACATACACTTCGTTGAACCAGATGAAAGTAAAGATATTACTGTGCAGATGATTGAATTTAAACCGATGTCTAAGATAGAGATACTGAGGTTTTATATAAATGGAAACGAAGCATCGTTAAAAGCGATGCTGGACTAAATGATCTCTAATAGGAACGCACGAGCACAGAACATTATAGTAAAACCTATTACAAAAATAAATACATTCTTCCACGGCGGTCTTTTATTATCGCGATTGATAAGAATATCCTTATGACACTTGTATTATTAAAATTACCATATATAAAATATGATAAGATAAGTATAAATACATAAATAGAGAAGAGTGTAATAACGAAGGGGATAAAGACTATGAATAATGGGTCGGTTATTATTTTATATGTTCTGCTCACACTCAACGCCTTACGTTACGGAACTTACATCCTGGAAGGTCACTCAAGCTCATATTACATTACAATGCTCAGTCTGAACTTACTGGTAATAATCTTTACGATTACTTACAGAGCGGTTAAAGCGAAGAAATCATCAGAAGCGGATATTACAGAATAATGCTTTAAAGGGGATAAAGCATGGAAACAAGACTACTGAAAAAGAATGAACAAGCGCCGCTGGAATTACTGCTGACAGCTGACCCATCCGCAACACTTATTAAAGGTTATTTGGACAGAGGTCACTGTTATATAGCGGAAATCGATAATCAGACAGCAGGTGTCTATGTATTGGTGGAAAATAATTCTGACACCGCTGAACTGATTAATATCGCAGCTAATGAAAAACATCAGGGCAAAGGCATAGGGAAAGCTCTGGTTAAAGATGCGATTCAAAAAGCAAAAGATATGGGTTATAAAACTATTGAAGTCGGTACCGGCAATTCAAGCATCAGTCAGCTGGCGCTTTATCAGAAATGCGGTTTTAGAATTACAGCTGTCGACAAGGATTTCTTTATAAAAAACTATGAGGAAGAGATTTTTGAGAACGGAATTCAGTGTATGGATATGATTAAGCTTGCTCAGGAATTATGAAGACGCAGTTTTTTTGCTGGAAGGGGATTAAGCATGGAAATTACTGTGAAAAGAAGAACGTGGTTTCTCGGCTGGCTGATGCCAATCAGTATAAAATTTAACCGTAAAACAATCGGTTCTGTCGGCGGTTTTCATACAAAAACTATGGAGATACCTGAAGAATCAGGAACCCTAACATATAATCAGCCACTGGATAAGACCGATCGGATAGGGGTCAAAGACGGTGATGTTGTTCTTATTAAAGAAACAATGTTAAGTAAAATCGTGAATATATTCGTTTTAATCGCTACAATCTTCACTATTTCCTACAACGTAAATACGCTGAGGACTGGCTATTTTTATCAATCAGAGATGCTAGGCACGATAGGGATGTTTTACTTAATCATATTTGTGACATTTATAGTATTTTCATTCTTCTTCAATTCTTATAAGTTTGTTAAAGAAGATTAAACACCAAGGGAGTTCATTACATAATGGGGATTTTAATTGCAGCCTTTATATTTTACTTCGTAATTAAGCATGCAGTCAGACATGCTATTATCGAAGCAAAAGTTAAAGAAAATGAATTAAGTTTACAGGTCAGAATTAATGACTTAATAGATAGAATAACACTTACAGGTTATGACATTATCGGCAGTGGAGCAACAAAAGAATATAAAGAAGATGCGAGAGCTATTAACGAAGATTGTATTAGAATATCAATGTCTAATGATTCAGAGGAAGAGAAGTATACACAGCTTAAAATTAAAGAGAATGAGATGATTCTATTACAAAGTGAGGGGTAAATTATGAAGAAATTTCATGAAACACTTTACAAGACACCGGAATTAATCAAATTATTCATCGTATTTTTTCTATTCTTTTATTTCCTAAGCGACATATTGCCGATGGGGGAAAGTGTTCCTGCAAGCATTGCAGGAGTGATTTGTGCAGGTCTTGGTGCAGGGCTACTTGCTGCATTATTCCAAAGACCGAAAGATAAGAAGAACGTAGAGTAAAAGAAATATTTAAAAACGGAGGGCTGTTTATGAATCAATCAAAGGATCCTGAATACATCGACCCTGCGAAATTACGATCTAAGAATAAAAGACAGCTAGCAGGTCCAGTGAGTAAGACTGATACAGCATTTGGCATATTTGAGATAGTATTCTTTATACCGCGTTTAATTATGCAGGTAATAAGAGCAATCTTTAACTAAAACAGGTGACAGACGAAAGGTCTGCCACCTGTTTTATGAAATATAAAAGATAAAAAGAATAAATCCGGCAAAACCTGCAATAACAAGAATCAGAATAATATTTTCGAAGCCCGATTTATTAGGTTGGTTATCAGTATTAGATACTACATTGGGCTCTGCCGGTTTTCTGTTGATAAATTTCAGAACTAATAAAACCACTGCTGCAAATAGTCCAAGAACGTAGGTGAATCCAATAAAAGAATAAAACTCGGGTCCTGAATTAAAAATACTTTTATCGTTTGTCAGTGTATATCCCATCGTCGTATAAGCAAGAACAAGCAGGATTATAAACAGAAGACCTGTCATTACCGCAGTTAAAATAAGTGAAAGAGATTTTCTGTTCTGATGATTTTTCAGCAGTGCAGAAATCGGCATATAGAATATAATCTTCACTATCGGGTACATGGATAGAATTAAAAGTAACATTAAAAAGGTGGTCATAGCATCACGCCTTACTATTTATATTTTATAGGTGAGTTAAATTCAGTACATCCAGTGTAGCTGATATGAGGTAGTTGCGCGCATCTATATCATTACCATGCTTTTTAAGCGGCAGGATTTCACCGTTATGCATATACTTGCCGTTATATCTTTCGGGTGATTCCACAGCTTTGACTGTCGATACACTCCCCTCATCAGGTGAAAGAAAAAATGGATCCAGTGTTTTATAAACCAGATTGCCAAAGCGTTCATTTTTTGGTGTTTTACCTAAATTAGTCGATACAGCACCTGGATGCACAGCGGTCGTTTTCAAGCCCTCTTCATGGTATGCATCATATAATGCCTGCATCAAGTAAAGTGTGCCAAGTTTTGACTGACCGTAGCTCGTAATCGGATTAAATTTCTTTCGTTTAAAATAGGGTGCAGTTAATGGTGAGAACTTATAACCATTCGATGATACGACGACAATTTGCTTTACTTCACTGTTAAGTACCAATGGGAGAAGCAGATGAGTCAGATAGAAATGGCCGATATAATTCGTGCCCATCATCATTTCAAAACCGTCTTTAGTTTCCTGTCTCGATAAAGACACCACGCCTGCATTTAACACAAGATGATTAATAGAATCATACTTCTCTTTCATTTCAGCTGCCGCTTTTTCAATTGAAGCAAGTTCGCTTAAATCACAATGAATTAAATCCACATGTACAGCGGAATGAGTTATTATTTCATTTTTTAAGACTTCACCTTTATTTAAATTCCGGACTAAGAGTACAATCCGGTCAACCTTCTTAGATAATGCTAAAGCCGTTGCTCTACCGATACCTGAAGTCGGGCCTGTAATTGCCAGTATATTTTCCTTCATCTGATCACCCTCTGCTGTTAGTTTTGTTATTTACTTATTACCCTTACAAGCAATATAAACTCAATTATCTTTAAAGAACAAAAAACCTTCTGACTTAGCTGTCAGAAGGTTCTACTATAAACTTATCAAAGTTATTCTCTTTTTTATTGCCGATAATCGTAATCAGTATAAATGCTAATACATATATAACAAGCAGTATCGTCATCGTGTAATTGTGATTCTGTGTTGAGTCATAAATAAAGCCGATTACAAACGGGAATAGTCCGCCGATAATACAGCCGCCTGTCTGCATCATTGCAGTCCACGAGTTCGCACCGTTTGCAGTCAGTGTTTCATCAAGCGGCAGCATTAACGCTGCAGAGTATAATCCGCCAAGCGGGATACCCATCATAAATGCAGCGATCCACATTAACGTGTGATCTCCTGTCCAGAACAATAATGTCGCCGCAGTTCCTGCAGCAAGGATAAAATAAATCCAGTTTCTTCGTGCCGGATATTTCTCCATCATTATTGGTAATAGAAGGTTAAAGATAACCTGAACGGACATCACAGCACTTAACAGCATACCGCCCTGAATCATCGTCATGCCGTTTTCGACTGACATCGGCACAAGCCATGTAATTGTCGAGAAATATATGGCAGCCTGCAGTGCATAAAACAGCATGAATAAATACGGTTTAAGCTGTTTCCACGGAGATGGAAACTTATACTTAACTTCTGAAACTTCCTGTTTAGGCAGTTTGCTGTTGTCGCCGGTTTTTAAGACGAAAGCGACGACCAGTACGCCGAACAATGCGAATGCTGACCAGATAGCCAGTGCAAACATAAACGAGTCGGACACTTCAAAAAATATTCCTGTGAAGGCAGCACTTGCTGCAGAGCCCATGCTCATAAAGAACGTTGAAATTCCGATAGCGATGGCCGCATGTCCCGGGAAATACTTCTTAATGACAGAAGACATCGTCGGGCCAAGTACTGCGATAGCGAGACCGATTAGAAATGCAGTAATCAGTAATGTTGAGAATCCTGGTACAAAACCGCGAAGTGCAGTTGCAACACCTAAAACCGAGAGCATAAGTATTAATGTGAATTTAGAACCGTATTTTTTATTAAGAACAGTAGCAAGTGATGCAAAGATTCCCATACATAGAACGGGAACAGTAGTCAGAAGACTGGCCTGTGCATTGGAGAGGGACAGTGACGTGCGGATCGTATCCATAAGCGGGCCGACGGATGTAATGCCTAAACGGAGATTAAGCGAAATGGCAGCAATGACGAAAAGCAGCAGAAAAGTATTCTTATTGTAAATTTTGTTCAAATCGTGTCCCCCAGTGTTTTGTGTTATTCATATCTTTATACTTATGATAGCATTGAAATTGATATACATAAAATATTAATATAATTGGTTTTAATTACTTTTATCATATACACGAGGTGAATCATGGACATTCGTCAATTACGCTACTTTATAGCCATTGCTGAAGAGAAACAGGTATCCGCTGCAGCAAAGAAGCTGTTTATGTCACAGCCGCCGTTAAGCCAGCAGCTGAAAAACATGGAAGAGTCGCTTGGGGAAAAATTGTTTGAGAGAAGCGGGAAGTTTTTGGAACTGACAGAAGCGGGTAAAACATTATATAAATACGCTATTCAAATTACACAGATGATGGAAGAAGCAAAAAGTGAAGTCGCAGACGTCGGTGCCGGTATGGACGGCAGATTATCAGTCGGCATTAATACTTTTTCGTTATCCAATCTGAATGAAGTGTTTCATGACTTCAGAAGAAGATTTCCGAAAATTAAATATAAAATTCAGCAGAACGAATCATCGCTGCTGTGCTACTTATTAAAAGAACGCGAAATAGAATTGGCAATCGTCAGACTGCCGCTCGAGATTAATGACTTTACACTGCAGCATTTATACAGCGAACCGTTTTACGTCGTGACTACAAAAGAGAAAAAATTGTTTGATGGTGATGCAACACTGAAAGAAATTGGGGAATATCCGCTTGTACTGCCTAGTATTGAAGGACTTGGGGTATATTATTCTATACACGAAGCATTTTCAAAAGCGAAAATACAGCCGGATGTCATTGCTGAGTTCTCCGATTTGAAGCTGATGATGGAACTCGTATCGACTGATTTTGGTATATCCATTGTGCCGGAATCACTGCTTCATCTGTACAGCGAGTATCCGGTAAATGTTCATAAAATCGCAGAATCAGAAAGTCTGACAGGGGACGTGGGTTTAATCTGGCTGAAAGACCACAGGCTGTCAAAAGCGGCACAGAACTTTGCTGACATGCTGACAGCAGCTGTAAGAGAGAAACCCGGAAATGAAGAATTTTAAAAAAGAGGAGAGGACGCATGAAGAAAGTAATTACAGAAGCAGTAAAACTGTTTAAGAGAAAAGATGTCGAGAAAGATAAAGCATATAATAATAATGTAGACCAGGAAAAAGTGAAGAGAAATATTGAAGCAGCAGAAGAGAGACTGGCAGACCCCGGTCTCACGATGTGCCAGCGCCAGGAATATCAAAAAGCGCTGGATGGTCTGAAAAAATATAAAAAAGATTAATCAAACAGAGAGAAGGATATAGACGTGCTGAATGCCTTTAACAGCAAGATACAGGAGCTGATGCCGATACTCACACCGCTGTGTGTGGTGCTTGGCGTAATATTTCATAATATCGGCGGACATCTGTTATTTTTAGTGCCGATTCTATTTGCGTTTATGACATTTACAGGCAGTTTAGGAATGAGATTCACCGATGTAAAAGTATTTAAAAAACATCCCGGCGCTATTTTATTTGTTATTTTATTTTTACATATTTTAATGCCGGTATGGGCGTATTTTTTATCATCCTTTATTTTTGACGATCACCTGCTCGTCATCGGATTTGTGATTTCAGTTGCAGTGCCGACGGGGGTCACGAGCATTATCTGGATTAGCATATGCAGGGGGAACTTTCCGCTCGGGCTGTCAATTATCTTAATCGATACGCTGCTTGCGCCGTTTATACTACCGGTCATTCTGGATGCACTTGCCGGCGAAGCGATAAAGCTTGATACCGCATCAATTATCCTGGATCTAATCTGGATGATCGTCCTGCCGTCGATTTTAGGCCTGGTAATCAGTGAATTAAGAAAAGGCCGGGTGAAAGAGATGAGCCAGATGCTCGCACCGTTCTCAAAACTGAGTCTGTTCGGTATTGTTGCCATTAACAGCAGTGCTGTTGCGCCGTTTTTAACAGATATTACTTTTGAACTGATCGGGGTCATTCTGTTCGTCTTTATACTTGCCGGATCCGGTTACGGTCTCGCTTTAATACTCGGACATTTACTTTTTAGAAATACACAGACTGTCACTTCACTCGTCTTTTTAGGCGGTATGAGAAATATTGCCATCGGTACAGTTATTGCTGTAACTTACTTCCCGCCAAAAGTTGCCATGCCTGTCGTATTTGGAATGCTGTTCCAGCAAGTGCTCGCATCGCTCTATGCTAAAGTAGTTAATAAATATCAGGCGAAGTATGAAGTGTAATTAAAAAAATATAATCAGAGTATTTTGGACCAGCTATTGAGCTGGTCTTTTTTTTATTTTAGTTTGACTATGTAAATATTTTTATATAAGATTGAATCACATTTCACAATTTTCAAATAATTAAAAGGAGATGATTAAATGATTACTTTAATTAAAAATGCGGATGTCTACGCACCAAAAAGTTTAGGTAAGCAATCGATTTTATTATTGAATGATAAGATTTCAAAAATTGGAGATTTAAATGAAGTTGTACTGGAACAGCTTGGTGTGGAATATAAAGTAGTTGATGCAAAAGGAGCTGCAGTTACCCCAGGATTTATAGATCCGCATGTTCACCTGCTTGGGGGTGGGGGTGAAGGTGGCTTTGCAACCCGCACACCTGAAATACAGTTGAGTGATTTACTTACATCTGGAATCACTTCAGTAGCAGGATTAATTGGTACAGATGGAACGACTAGACATTTAACCTCCTTACTCGCTAAAGCAAGAGGATTAGAAATTGAAGGTGTATCTACATATATTTACACAGGTAATTATGATGTGCCGACACCAACTTTTACTAATAACGTAAAAGATGATGCGATCCTGATTGATAAAGTTATTGGTACAGCTGAAATTGCGATCTCTGATTCGAGATCTGGACAGCCCAACGTTCATGAACTTGCAAAAATAGTTGGACAAACAAGAGTTGGCGGAATGCTGAGTGGTAAAGCTGGGATTACTCACTTCCATACAGGACCAGGGAAAGCTTATTTGTCTATTTTACATCAATTGCTGGATGAATATGAACTGCCTGCAACAAATCTTCATGTGACTCATATTACAAGAAGCAAAGAACTTTTTGACGATGCAATTAAACTGGCCTCACGAGGTTCATTTGTAGATATTACGGCAGATAATAAAACTTATAAATGGATATCCTATTACAAAGAAAATAGCGGGGACCTATCTAAGCTGACATTGTCATCTGATGGGAATGGCAGTTTGCCCCGTTTCGATGAAAAAGGTGAGCTGCTTGGTCTTGGTGTTGCAAGTACTAAAACTTTGTATGACCAGGTGATTGAGACTATTAAGAAGGGAGATTTAACTATAGAGGAAGTGTTGTGTCTAGCTACATCAAATACTGCAACTGCTCTAAAATTAGAAAACAAAGGAACGATTGAAGTAGGAAAAGATGCTGATTTATTAGTGATATCTAAAGAAAACTATGAAATACAGCATGTATTTTCTAAAGGTAAACATATGATTGAGGAGGGCGAACTATTAGTTAAAGGTACATTCGAATAACAAAGGAGATTACATATTATGAAAAGAAGACCAAATTTATTTGAAGCATTCTCACCAATTATTGTAATGCTGTTGTTATTAGCAATTGGTTTTGGAGTATTTGGATTAAATCCTGAGCCATTACTGATATTATCCTCAGTTTATGCAGGGTTTATTGCTCTTCGTCTCGGATTTTCGTGGTCGGATATGATGGAAGGGATTCAGGAGAAAGTAAGTCTGGCAATGCCGGCAATACTAATTTTAATATCTATAGGAATTTTAATTGGAACCTGGATGATAGCCGGTACTATTCCAATGTTAATCTATTATGGTCTAGAACTGATTAATCCTACATTCATTGTTTTGATAGCTTTCGTAGTATCTGCAATTATATCAATAGTGACAGGTACATCATGGGGGTCAGTTGGTACTGTTGGTGTAGCATTAATGGGAATTGCTACAGGACTCGAAGCTAACCTTCCTGCGACAGCTGGTGCAATAGTAGCAGGTGCATATTTTGGAGATAAACTATCGCCGCTGTCAGATACTACAAACCTAGCACCTATAGCTGCTGGCAGTGAGTTGTATGAGCATATTAAGCATATGATGTGGACAACCGTTCCGGCTGCTATTGTATCGATGATAATATATTTAATTGCAGGAATCAGTGTATCGAATAATGAAGTAACGGCACCGGAGACGATGAATACGATGCTGACAACTTTAAGCACAATGTTTAACTGGAATTTATTATTACTGTTGCCTCCAGTGATTATATTGTTTGGAGCTATTAAAAAGTATCCCACCTTACCAGTTATAATTTTCTCATCAATAATAGCGGCAATTCTAGGCATATTTATACAAGGCTTCACTTTAAAAGATGCGTTTGCCTCTGCAGTTACAGGTTTTGATGTCAGTATGGTTAATAAAGCTGGATTTGAAGCTGCTTCTGTCATACCTGAAGTATTGGACTTAGTGCATCAGGGCGGGATGCAGTCAATGACAAGTGTTATACTGATTGCTTTCTCTGCATTTGCTTTTGCAGGAATAATGACAAAATCAGGGGCATTGGAAGTCATTATAGAATACTTGCTTAAATTCGTTAAACGGACAGGAGATTTAATTTTAACAACAGTATTATCGTGTTTAACGATGGCGTTAGTAACAGGCAACTCGTATCTTTCTATCATCGTACCTGGAGAAATGTTCAAAGATACTTATAAAATGAAAAATCTTGCTGCGAAAAATTTATCAAGAACGCTGGAAGATTCGGGAACAGTCGTTGTTCCTTTAATCCCTTGGTCATCTGCAGGAGTATTTATGGCAGGGACGCTCGGAATCCCAACCTTGAGCTACGCACCATGGGCAGTACTTTGTTATGTTGGATTTATCTTTGCGATTATACTTGGGTATACGGGGATTGGTATCGCAAAAGATCTAAAGGAAGAAAATACTGAAAAAATTTAAACTTAGAAATAAAAATGGCATCTTCAATTTTATATTGGGGATGCCTTAGTAATTTTACAGGAGGGAATATTATGGAACTCGTAAAATATAACCCGCAGTACGACAATCTCATCAACGATTATTATTTACCGGAAGATCAGCTTTACTACAGTGCCATGCCTAGCGAAGCGGTGGAGATTTCCAAAAACAATAGCGACAGGTACACCATTCTCGGCCTGGATGACAACGAACTGACCACGTTTTTTATCCTCCATGAAAATGATGCGGTGCAGCCTTATTCCAATAAGCCGAATGATATTTTACTGCGTTCATTTTCTGCAAACCATAAACATCAGGGAAAAGGCTACGCGAGAAAAACGCTCGAACTGCTGCCTCAATTTATGCAAGAGCATATCCCGCATATCGACGGTATTGTTCTTGGAGTTAACGTCAAAAACACTGCAGCCCAGGGCTTATATAAAAAGTGCGGTTATGTCGACGAAGGAAACCGTGTTATGGGCAGCAAGGGCGAGATGATTGTGATGAAATATTATCTGTAAAACGGTTACATACTTGTAATTATTGTTATACTGAGGAAGATTAAAAAGTTTTACATAAAGGGGAATGGAGTATGTCACATATTAAACTGCTGACAACAGGCGGAACGATTGCCAGCAAGCGCGATCCCGAGACAGGGCTGCAGCAAACGGGTCTAATCAGCGGCGAAGAACTCGCAGAAAAACTTAATTTGCACGAGAATATTAATATCAGTGTGGAAGAGATTATTAAAGTCTCAAGCAGTGCAATTACTTTCGAGAATCTGATAACGATAAAAGACGCAGTGCTGAATGCATTTGAGGATGATGATGTGGACGGTATTGTTATTACACACGGCACAGATACGCTGGAAGAGACATCTTACTTCTTAAGCCAGGTTATTCCAGCAGGGAAGGCTGTTGTCGTTACAGGTTCACAGCGTGGACCAGAGTTAATCGGTACAGATGCATATGCAAACCTCCAGGATTCGATTACATTGGCTGCAGATGCCGATGCTGCTAAAATCGGAGTCAGCGTATTATTTAACTCAAAAATATTCATGCCGAGATTCGTGAAAAAAATAAGTGCGATGAACGTCGACGGTTTTGGCGGCGGAGGCACCGGTTATTTAGGCCTGGTGGACGGACACGACGTGAAAATCTATCAGCATCCGGCTCACAGCAATACATATAATGTAGAAGGGCAATTGCCGGAAGTCGATATTATTAAATGTGCATTAGGTACGGATGCGAAATTTATCGACTGTGCCATCGATCATAAAGTTGCAGGACTTGTCATTGAAACGATGGGGCGGGGGCATGCGAATGATCTCGTGGCTGCCGGCGTGAAAAGAGCAGTTGATGCAGGTATTAAAGTTGTAATTACGAGCGCATCCGATGAAGGTGACGTTAAGGTTGCGTATGACTTTTCTGGCGGCATTTCAAAATTCGAAAAAGACGGTGCTGTAAACGGCGGCTCGTACGACAGCAAAAAAGCGAGATTGAAACTCGCAGTAATGATGGCTGCAGGAGAAGAAGTCACTGCAGAAGATTTTAAATACTAATAAATAAAACCACCGCAGCAAATGGGGATTTGCTGCGGTGGTTTTGTGAGATTATATATCTGGATTTAATATTGTCAGGCGCCTTAAATTAATGACATTGACATAAAGTTGGGTGCTTTTAGAGAAAAAAATTATTCAGCATCATCGTCTTCTGTACCTTCACCTGCTGCAGTAATCTTATAAATCATACCGCCATCAGTGGCCGCAATAAGCGCGCCATCTTCAGTGACAAGAATATCACGGAAACGTTCGCCTTCTTCAGTTAATAGACGTTCTTCTCCGACGATGATGTCATCTTCAATAACGACACGTACAATATAGTTTGGCGCTAAGCCTCCGATGAACAGGTTGTTTTCCCATTCAGGAATTGCATCGTTATCATAGAATGACATGCCGCTTGGTGCACTTGTTGGATCCCAATAATATCTTGGTTCAACAAAGCCCTGTGCATCGTGTTCTGAAATACCATCATTGATTAATTCCCCGGTATATTCGATGCCATAAGACACAATTGGCCATCCATAGTTAGAACCTGGTTCAATAATATTCAGTTCATCCCCGGCTTGCGGACCGAATTCAACAATCCATAAGTCTCCGGTTTCAGGATGGAAGTCCACACCTTGAATATTACGGTGACCGTAGCTGTAAATACCATCCAGTGCGTCTTCATCTTCGATAAATGGATTCGTATCTACTGCTTCCCCGTCTTGCGTAATGTGAATTACTTTACCCAGGTAAGCATCTAAGTCTTGCGCACGTTCGCGAATTGGATCATCTGAACGCTCCCCAGTTGTTAAGAACAGGTTGCCATCATCATCAAACATAATACGTCCGCCGTAGTGTAAGGTACCATCATACGCCGGTTCTGCCTGGAAGATGACTTCAAAATCTTCAAGCGAAGTCTCATCTTCTGACAGCACACCTTTACCGACAGCAGTTAAGGTACCCTCATCAACATCTTGAGCAAATGTCATAAATACTAATCTTGATTCGTCAAAATCAGGTGCAATAGCTACATCGAGTAAACCACCCTGATCTTCGTTATTTACTTCCGGAGTCCCTTCGATTGGATCTGAAACAGAACCATCTTCAAGATTTACAATAAGAAGTTCTGCTTCATCTCTTTGAGTCACAAGTATGCGGTTTGTATCAAACACTTCCATACCCCAAGACACTCCAAGACCCTCAGCAACAACTTTCACATCCAATTCCGCTTCAGTCTCTACTGCAGGTGCTCTTGTTTGCTCTGGGAATGCCGGCTCAAACTCAGTCACTTTTGGCTCAGTTTCAGCACTTTCTTCAGATGCAGCTTCCGAGTCATCAGTTGATTCTTCTGTTGCAGCCTCCGATTCATCAGTAGATTCTTCGCCTGAAGTATCACCTTTGCCGCATGCTGCCAAAGCCAATACGAAAATCAACATTGTAAAGAACATTAATCTTGACCACGAAACTTTCGGCATCGTTTTTCTTCTCCTTCCTAAAATATTAAACTCCTCTTAAACTAATTTTATCACAATTTTCTGAAAATTAAATAATTCTGCTCTGGACTTGGATTTGCACTGAGTTTGATAAACTCAGTAAATAGGTATAGATGCGAAATTTATCGACTGTGCAGTTGAGCATAAAGTAGCAGGGCTTGTTATTGAAACGATAAGGCGCGGACATGCGAATAATCTCGTTGCTTCTGGTGTAAAAAGAGCTGTCAATGCAGGCATTAAAGTGGTTATTACGAGCGCATCCGACGACGGTGATGTGAAAGTCGCCTACGACTTTTCGGGCGGAATTTCGCAATTTGAAAAAGACGGGGCAGTAAACGGCGGCTCGTACGACAGCAAAAAATTTTAAATACTGATAGATAAAGAAACCGCAGCAAATGAGGATTTGCCGCGGTATTTTTGTGTTTATATATCTGTACTGGACGTTACACAGCTGCCACCCGATCCGTATTTATTCGGTTCTTTATTACCGGGCAGAACGAACAGAATTAAACTGTAAATGGAAATGATTGTTCCAAAAATGAGAAATAATATACTAATGACTAAGACGATGCCGACCGTAGTATCACCGTCAGTCCCATGCCAGGCAAAGATTCCGATAAAACCGGCAATTAACCCGTATGGTGCGGCGACGGCGCTGATTGGAAACAGGACGGCGAACAGCATCGTCCGGTTTGTATCATGCAGCCTTCTTGCTGTAACTGTAAAAGAAGGCACCATCGTCAGCAGTCCTACATATCTCGCAAGCGGTACTTGAATGACTGCGCTAAAGTAAAAAACAAAAAGAAAGATAAAAATATGAGTCAGAAAAGGTACCCAGAAATCAGAACGGGTCGACCTTCCGCTGAAATCGAAAGTACGTTTCCAGAAATCTATATAACTTCTAAATATCATGTGAAATTCCCCCTGGAATTAGACTGGTGTAAATATTCATGTGTACTTTTACTAAATTATACAATATATGAGGCGGATGGGTAACGAAACATGAGGACGTGTTATTTCTCGTTGAGACGAATAAAGTTAATTGTCTCAACGAGAGTTGTTTGTTGGGAAGGAAACTGTGAATCATCTCATTGTGGTTTGTTCATTGGGACAAATGTTGATAATTGTCCCGTCGTCGCTCGTTCATTGGGGTGGAAAATGTTAATTGTCTCAATGAACGGATACTTCATGCGGCCGCGAGTTAATTATATAAATCGAATGTGCTATTTATCAAAATCCAGAATATATTGTGCGACTTCTTCACCAATTTCTTCGATCAGATAGTGACCGCAGTTTTTAAGTTCATAGCCTGTCACATTATTAATCGACTGCTTCCATATTTCTTCAACCGGCAGTCCTGAAAGATTTCCATTTTCAGCCCAGAGCAGCAGTGTATCTATATTTAATTTATCTGCTGATTCAATTTTCTCCTGATATTCAGGCAAATCAAATTTATACGACGCTCTGTAATCACTCAATGCTGCTTTTACTGCTCCCGGCTTTTTCCAGCGTGAGAGATACTCATCCCACGAATCATCTGAACTTAATAGTTCGAATAAACCATCACCGCGGCTGAGCAGGAATTTTAAATATTCTTCTTCCTTGCCGGAGATTAACGTTTCCGGTAAATCAGGCACCACCTGAAATACCCAGTGCCAATATTTTTTCGCAGCTTCTTGTGCAGATAAAGAATACACATATTCCATCGGCATAATTTCAATTAAAGCGAGGCGGTTAATCAATTCCGGGTTATCATAGGCCAGTCTGCGTGCAACACGTGCGCCGCGGTCATGGCCGACAACATAAGCATCCGTGACATTTTGTGCAGCGAGAATTTCAGCGATGTCCTGAGCCATAATTTTATTTGTATAGTTTTCAATACCATCTGGTTTGTCAGAATCTCCGTAACCCCTTAGATCGACTGCGATAATTTTATGATGCTGTTTGAGAAGAGGAATTACATTACGCCAAGTAATCCAGCTTTGCGGAAAACCGTGAAGCAGCAGGCAGACCGGACCGTCATCGATTCCGCCTGTAACGTAATGCAGTTTTGTATTATCTATAGTTATGTAATGACTTTTCATGATTATCAATCTCCTTCTTTATGTGTCTATACCCATAAATACACAGTTTTGATAAACGACAATGAGACGTAGACTGTTTTTTGTCTCATTGTGACTTGCTCATTGGGAAGATAATTGTGTATCTTCTCATTGTGACTTGTTCATTGAGTCAAATATTGATAATCGTCCCATCGTGATCCGTTCATCGGGAAGAAAGCCGTTCATTGTCTCAATGAGCGGAATCTTCATACAGCCGCAACGCAGCATTCAGCCGCATGAGCGCCGACAAGCACAAAAATCATGCGCGAATCTCCTCGCATCAAGCCATTTATCATTCCATAAAAATCTCTAAATGATACAATAGCGTTAACATTATTTTAGGAGGCACACACATGGAATCGATTACGTTAATGGAAGCTTATGCGATTGAAACTTTAAGAGGAAATGGCATCAACAACGATAAAATTATTGAAAATATTAAAGCCAACGATCTTGAGGAATTCAAGGCTGTTAAAGAAAATATGGACTTTGATGCCTTAGTGGAACTAAGCAAAAATGCTGATTTTGAGGCAATTGTGAACGACGGCTACAAAGTGAAGTTTCTGACTTTCAACGGTCTGAAAAACTTAATTAAAATGAAATTCGGCAAGTTTGCCGATGAAGATTACCAGGTGGACGATTTCGTCATTTCAGGTCTTGAGCTCGATAAAAACCAGCAGCAGGATTTAGAGAACATGCTTTCAGCGAACTGGACACTGTCTGGTGAAGCTGGCGGTGTAACTGTCAAACCGACAAAGTAAGTCTTACGAGGAGGTTATTTTTAATGAAAGCTATATATCATAAAGGTGTACAGAGTCTTGAAGGTATTCAGTTTGGTGAAGTTGAACAGGATAAAATAAGCGATGACGAGGTTATCGTTAAATTAAAAACTGCAGGGTTAAATCACAGGGATTTATTTATCCCGAACAGACATAATGAAAACGATCCGCCGATTGTACTCGGTTCCGACGGTGCAGGGGTTGTTGACCAGATTGGCGCTGACGTCACAAACGTTAAAGTCGGCGACGAAGTCATTATTAATCCGTCACTCGGCTGGGAGAAAAACAGTGCGGTGCCGCCTGAAGGTTTTGAAATTACAGGGTTCCCGTTTAACGGAACGTTTGCTGAGTACATTACGATACCTGCAGAAAATGCTGTACCGAAGCCTAAACATTTAAACTGGGAAGAAGCGGGCGTACTCGCATTATCCGCCATGACTGCTTACCGTGCATTGTTTACGAGAGGACAGCTTAAAGCCGGACAGACAGTGCTGATTCCAGGTGCAACAGGCGGTGCCGGTACATATCTGATGCAGTTTGCCAAGGCTGCAGGAGCGACTGTTTATGTCACTTCACGTTCTAAAGAGAAACGTCAGCAGGCATTGAAGCTCGGTGCCGATAAGGCGATTGATTCTGAACTTGACTGGAACGAGCAGCTTGACGGTGAAAAAGTCGATTTAGTGATTGAAAGTGTCGGCGCGGCCACATTCAAAAAATCTGTTGATCAGCTGAAACGCGGCGGAACTTTAGTCGCTTTCGGTGCATCAGCAGGGGATACTGTGGACTTTGATCTGCGCAAGTTTTTCTACGGCCAATTTAATTTACTCGGTTCGACGATGGCGAGTGCGGAAGAGCTTCACGAGATGCTTGATTTCATTGAAAAACACAGCATTAAACCGGTGATGGACAAGTCGTATAAACTCGAAGATTTTGAAGAAGCTTTCGAGCGTCTGGATAATGCCGGTATGATGGGTAAAATTGCATTTACTATATAATGGTTGAATTATTTGAAAATTCTGCTTGCAAATTGTAAAAAGATAATTTATGCTTGATTTGTGACAAAAATATGAACAGGGGGTAAGGCGTTATGAAATTATTACAGCAAACTCAAAACATTTCAATTTCACAACCAAATATCCGTACCTCTCTAATTTCTTACCTATAAATTATTCGGAATAAGATATATTTGAAAATAGAGAGGCATGTCCTCTCTATTTTTATGCCATTTTTAAGCGTGCACATTAATAGTGCGCGCTTTTTTGTGCTTTTGGAGAGGAAAAGGGACATCACAGCGAAATAATTCAAAGGGGAACTTTGGGAAAAAGGTGAATTATGTTAGATTACATCAGGAAAATCAGCTGGTATATTCTCTCGAACAAAAAGCGTTATGCATTAATTGTTTTATTTTTACTGATTGCGAACGTACTCGATATTATTCCGCCGCAGCTGATCGGCCGGACTATCGATTTAATTAATAACGGTGAACTGACAAAAGAAATAACGCGTAATATTTTAATAATCTTTGCAGCGGTTATCGTCTTAGCATACATCGTCACTTACTGGTGGGCTTATCTGCTCTTTGAAGGTGCAATTAAAATCGAATCTATTATCAGAAGCCGTTTAATGCGGAAGTTTCTGCTGTTGTCACCGAGCTTTTACGAAAAGAGCAAGACCGGTGATTTAATGGCAAAAGCAACGAATGATTTAAAGACGGTCAATATGGCTACGGGTTTTGGAATTATTACGCTCCTTGATTCGACAACGTTTTTACTGACAATCATACTCGTTATGGGCTTTACAATCAGTTGGCAGCTGACTTTCTTTGCCCTCTTGCCGCTGCCTTTGCTTGCAATTATTGAACAGCGTCTCGGCAAGATGATTAACAAGCGTCATAAATCTTCCCAGGAAGCATTCGGTGTAATGAACGATGCGGTGCTCGAAGTAGTGGAAGGTGTCCGTTTAACACGTAGCTATGTACAGGAAGATGCAGAAAATAGACGATTCCACAGCTTAACTGAAAACTATTTAAATAAATTTATGAAAGTTGAAAAGCTCGATGCATTCTTCCAGCCGCTGACAATTATCGTCGTGTCATCAAGTATTGCGATATCATTCGGTTACGGTTCAGTGCTTGTGAATAACGGCCTGATTACCGTCGGAGAACTTATTACATTTAACGTGTACTTGAACATGCTGATCTGGCCGATGTTTGCACTCGGTATGCTGTTCAATATTATGGAACGCGGCAACGCTTCTTATGACCGTATTCAGAATGTCCTGGATGAAGCTGACGTATTAAACACGAGCGGTGAAATGAGTGTGAAAGAAACGAACTTCAATTTTAATGAAGTGACATTTAAATATCCGACAGGAAACCGTAACAGTCTTCGGAATATAACGCTTGAGCTTAACAAAGGTGAAACGCTCGGTATTGTCGGCAAAACCGGCAGCGGCAAGTCGACTTTTATCAAGCAGCTGTTAAAAATATATCCGGAAGGTACCGGAGAATTAATTATCGACGGTGTGAATATTTCAAGTCTTGACCGTAAGAAACTGCGTGAGAAACTCGGCTACGTTTCCCAGGAAAACATTCTGTTTTCAAGAACTGTCAGAGAAAATATTATGTTCGGCAAACCGGATGCGACTGAAGAGGAGATGATGGAAGCTGTCCGCTTAAGTGCTTTTGATGAAGATCTGAAACGCATGCCGGAAGGTCTCGATACGCTCGTCGGAGAAAAAGGGATGTCGTTAAGCGGCGGCCAGAAACAGCGGATTTCAATTGCGCGCAGTCTGATCAGACAGCCCGACATTTTAATTCTGGACGATGCATTAAGCGCCGTCGATGCACGGACCGAACAGCGCATCATTAACCACATTAAAAATAACCGTCAGGGCAAAACGACGATTATTATTACACACCGTTTATCAGCAGTCCATCATGCCGATAAAATTATCGTGCTGGAAAACGGCAGTATTGTTGAATCAGGCACACACAAACAGCTGTCTGACGGCGAAGGATGGTATTCAGAACAAAACGATTATTTCATTACAGGGGGTGAGTCGTAATGAGGGAAATGGTGAAACTGCTGTCTTATATTAAACAGTACAAAGGAATGTTCACAGGCGGCATATTTTTAATGATTTGCATGGTGGGCTTTGAACTCGCCGGTCCGCTGATTGCCGCGACAATCATCGATAATCATATTAAGCTCGGCGAAGGAAAGATTTTAATACGTCCGATTTTATATCTGGTTGGACTATTTTTAACGATAAAATTAATGCATGCGGTTACGAGCTATTATGCCCAGATTGTACTGGTTTCAGCTGGAACGAGAGCCATCCAGCAGATGCGGCTCGATGTATTCAAACACGTTCAGCAACTGCCGATCAGATACTTTGATAATCTGCCGGCAGGTAAAGTAGTTGCGAGAATTACCAATGATACCGAATCAATACTGCAGCTGTTTGCATCGGTCATTCCGATGTTTATGGTGAGTATATTAACGATATTCAGTATTACGGCAATCGTTTTTTACATTCACGTCTGGACAGGCATAGTGATGCTCCTGTTCATTCCGGTAATTATTATCTGGGGTGTACTGTACAAAAAATACTCCAATGAAAATAACCATATTAAACGAGAAAGAAACAGCGATATGAACGCAATGATTAACGAGTCGATTAACGGCATGCCGATTATTCAGGTGTTCAACCGTGAAGCGCAAATTAAGAACGAGTTCGAAAAAATTAACGATGAATATTACGACAGTGCAAGCGGTCTTGTGAAACTGGAAAGTCTGACTGGAGAGAATCTGGCAGACTCAATCCGCTCACTTGTGTTTGCGATTCTGGTGTATATATTTGCGAGTGCATTTTTAGGCGATACCGGTGCACTGACTGTCGGACTGATGTATCTGCTTGTTGATTACATTACGAGATTCTTTAACCCGCTGTTTAACATTATCAGCCAGCTCAGCATATTTGAGCAGGCGAGGGTTGCAGCAAATAAAGTATTCGAAATGCTCGATGCGGAACCTGAAAAAGAAGAAGGACATGCACTCGATACTTTTAACGGCAACATTTCATTCCGCAACGTGAACTTTTCATATGACGGTAAAAGAGATGTGTTGAAGAATATTAATATCGAAGCGGCACAGGGCGAAACGATTGCCCTGGTCGGCCATACCGGTTCAGGTAAAAGCTCGATTATTAATCTGTTAATGCGGTTTTACGATCCGGATCACGGAGCGATTTACTTCGATGAATCAGATACGAAACAAATTGATAAACAGAGTTTAAGGCAGTTTATGTCGATTGTGCTTCAGGATCCATTCATATACAGCGGCACACTGCTTTACAACGTGCGGCTGAACAATGAGGATATTACAGAAGAGGAAGTATTAAAAGCATTGGAAGACGTCGGGGCAGGACCGCTTATGGCGCGTCTGTCTGACGGCATTCATTCCGAACTTGCGGAGCGGGGCGCGACGCTGTCCCTGGGTGAAAGGCAGCTCATATCTTTCGCCCGTGCCCTTGCATTTAATCCGAAAGTGCTGGTACTCGACGAAGCGACGAGCAATATCGATTCCGAGACAGAACAGCTGATCCAGTACGCGATGAATGTCGTGTCGAAAGACCGTACGACGTTTATAATTGCACACCGGCTGTCGACGATTCAGCACGCAGACCAGATTATTCTGCTTGAAAACGGTGAAATTAAAGAGCAGGGCAATCACGCTGAATTATTAGCATTAGGCCGGGATTACAGCAGAATGTATGAAATGCAGATGGGATGAGAATAATGACAGCAGAACAATACTGGGAAAAATTTATAAATGAACATCCGGAATACGAAGGGAAAAGCTATACAGCCTGGCCGTTCGGTGCAGATCCGGATGTGCTTGCAGAGCTTGTTGTCAGCGGTAAAAAAACTTTAACGTGCAGCAGCTTAAAAGAATATGAAATGGAGAACGAAAGCCTGCCTGAAGCTGGTGATATCAGTATTGTGCTTGGTGCAGACGATACGCCGAAATGCATTATTGAGAACACAAAAGTGTATACGATAGTCTTCAGGGATGCCGACGAAGAAATCGCTTATAAAGAAGGCGAGGGCAACCGGTCTTTATCGTATTGGAGACAGGCGCACATCGATTTCTTTGAGTGGCTGTATCCGGAAATGGGACTCGAATTTAAGGAGGATGAAAAAATCGTCGTTGAAGAGTTTAAATTAATCTACGTGCAGAGGTATAGCTAAAAGTTATAACGGACCATGAATTTAAACGGTAATGCTATTACGGCGTACCCGTGCTATTATAAATTCATATAAACAAATGAAGGAGTGGTCAGTTATGTCAGTCACAGCAGTTAAAACAGCACCGTTTAAATTTGATAACGTCGGGAGTTTTTTACGACCGGCTAAATTAAAAGCAGCACGCGAGGATTTTAAAAATGGCAGCATTTCACAGGATGAGCTTACTTCAGTTGAAAACGAAACGATAAAAGAATTGGTCCAAAAACAGAAGGATATCGGATTAAAAGCAATTACCGATGGGGAGTTCCGCCGTTCATGGTGGCATCTCGATTTCTTCTGGGGTCTTAACGGGGTTGAAAAATCTGATGTTGAGAATGGCTACAACTTCGTTGCGATTGAAACGAGAGCTGAGACTGCACGTCTGACAGGCAAAATAAGCGGAGAGAATCATCCGTTTATCGACCATTTTAAATATGTAAATCAATTTGCCGACGACGATATTATTGCACGCCAGACAATTCCGGCACCGGCACAGTTTTTAAGAGAATTGACGCGCCCGGAAAATAAAAAATCGACGGAAGCAATTTATCCGGATGAAACAGAACTGCTTGCGGATATTGCAGCGGCGTACCGCACATTCATTCAGGAACTGCATGAAGCAGGCTGTACAAATCTGCAGCTGGATGACTGTACTTGGGGCATGATCGTCGACGAGAATTTCTGGAAGAACAGAACCGATGACCTGACGATTGAGTCGCTGAGCGAACAGTACGTCGAGCTGAATAACAGCGCGATTGAAGGGAAACCTGAAGGACTGACGATAACGACGCATGTCTGCCGCGGAAACTACCGTTCAACGTGGGCATCATCAGGTGCATACGATAAAGTATCCGATGAGTTATTCGGCAAGGAAAACGTTGCAGGCTATTATCTGGAATTCGATACAGAACGTGCCGGCGGTTTTGAATCACTGGCGAAGGTGAGCGGTGACAAGAAAGTCGTTCTTGGGTTGGTTTCATCGAAAGTACCTGAGCTTGAAGATAAAGAAGAGATTATTTCTCGCATTGAAGAAGCGGCAAAATACATTGATAAAGACAGATTGTGTTTAAGTCCGCAGTGCGGATTTGCTTCAACCGAAGAAGGGAATAATCTGACTGAGGCGGAGCAGTGGGCGAAACTTCAGCTGGTGAAAGATATTTCCGAAGAAGTTTGGGGAGTTTAAATAGAAAAGACGCTGTATGGGAATTGGATTCCGTACAGCGTCTTTTTTGTGTTTAATTTATTTTTTCAGAAAATCGACTTCGATTTCATTTTTACGGACTTCACGTTTGAATAAGTACTCGCCGTTTCTAACTGAAGCGAGCACTTCAGCACGTTCTCGCACTGCTTCGTACGCGTCGTGTGCATCCAGCACGATAAAGTTGGCAGAGTTGCCTTCTTTAATGCCGTAGTCTTCAATATTTAATACGTTCGCACCGTTCGTCGTAATCAGATCGAGTGCTTTGTTAATTTCATCGATATGCGTGTAGTGCGCAAGATGAATACCGTTATCGAGAATGTTCATCATGTTGCCGTTGCCGAGCGGGTACCAGTAATCTGCAATTGAATCCTGCGCGAATGCAACATTGCTGCCATTCTCAAGCAGTTCTTTTACGCGAGTCAGACCGCGTCGTTTCGGATAAGCATCTCCCCGTCCTTGTAAGTGTGCATTTTCTGTCGGACATGAAATAAAGTTGATTTTCGACTCTTTGAATAAGCCCATCATCTTGTTGGCATAGCTTGCTTCAACCGCACCGAAGCTTGTCGTGTGACTTGCAGTTGTTTTCGTGCCGTAATTTTTTTCCATAACGAGCGCGTTCAGCACTTCCAGGAAGCGGCTGTTCGGGTCATCGTTTTCGTCACAGTGAATATCAATCATCACATCGAACTCCAGCGCAAGATCAACAATCTGTTTTAATGACTCCACACCGTGTTCGTATGAAATTTCGAAATGAGGAATTCCTCCGACAACATCAGCACCCATTTCGAGCGCTTTTCTTACGAGTTCAGGACCTCCTTTATAACGGAAGAACCCTTCCTGCGGGAAAGCCACTAATTGTAATGTGACGATATCTTTTAACTCTTCACGTAATTTCAGGAGCGCTTTCATTCCCGTTAAGTTCGGATCAGTTACGTCTACATGCGTACGAATATACTGCACGCCGTGACTCACTTCTTTTTGAATGCCTTTTATAGCGGATTTGCGAACTTTATCTTCTGTTAAATCTTTCTTGTTATCGCTCCAGCGCTGAATCCCTTCGAATAAAGTACCCGACACGTTTGCGTTGCCTTCGCCGAGACCTGAGAAAATATAATCGAGGTGCAGATGCGGATCGACGTAAGGCGGCAGAACCAGCTTGCCTTCCAGGTCGATGACTTCATCAGCATCGCCGAGATTGGTGCCGACAGCTTTAAATTTATAATCCTCAACTAAAATTTCAGTTGAATCCGAATCACCATAAATCGTTGCGTTGATAAACTTCTTCATGTGTAAAACTCCTTGCTAAAATAATGATGTGATACAACTCTGATTATAGCAAAAATGGCGGGAATTAGATGGTTTGACGGTGCGGAAGAGTGGAATTTGCAGGAGTTTGCGGGTTGGGATGAGACGGATGGGAGCTGGAGATGCGAACTGTCTCATAATTGGTCTTAAAATGGGACGGATGGGAGCTGGAGATGCGAACTGTCTCATAATTAGTCTTAAAATGGGACGGATTGGTGCTGGAGATGCGAACTGTCTCATAATTGGTCTTGAAATGAGACGGATTGGTGCTGGAGATGCGAACTGTCTCATAATTGGTCTTAAAATGGGACGGATGGGTGCTGGAGATGCGAACTGTCTCATAATTGGTCTCCAAATGAGACGGATGGGTGCTGGAGATGCGAACTGTCTCATTTTACGAGCTATGAAGTAATTCTTTTGTGAGATAGCTCGTTATCGCATTGTTTTCGTGTTAGTGGGGCGAAATATGTACTAATTAATATGTTTTGCGACACATTTCGCATTAGTCGAAAGTATTTTTCACGGATTAATGTGTTTATCGTCTAAATTCGCATTAGTACACTCCCTTTCCCCCAACTAATGAACCCGCGCCGCATCTGCGTCCCCCATCCCACAGCATAAAAAAGCGGAACCCTCTTCAACAGGGATTCCGCTTACGTTATTAGTTTTTAATTTAGTATTTAAGCTCGTTTGTTTCCTTTAAGCATTCCAAAGATGAATGATACTACAAGGATTAAAATAATCGCACCGACGAGTGTACCAATGACGCTCATTCCGCCAAGTGTAGGTCCAATATCTAACCCAAGTGCGTTACCGATAGATGCACCAATGATACCTGCTAAGATATTACCAATAATCCCAAATGGGATGTCTTTACTCACTATAAGACCTGCTAGCCAGCCTAAAATACCGCCTACAATAATTGTCCATAACCAACCCATTCTTATTACCTCCTAAAAAATATAAATGCGATGTTCTACTTGGATATATTGCCTGTTTTAAGAGGTGGTAAACATATGTGACGAAATTTTATACGATTTTTCTTGCAGTTTTTAAAATAAAGAACAGAAGCAGAGAGAGCACACCGCTCGCTGCGCTGATCCAGTAGATTGAGCTGTAGTCGGCATATTGTGCGACGAGCCCAAATGTTATGGCACCCAGTCCGACACCTAAATCAAATGCTGAAAAGTATGTCGCGTTAGCCATACCGCGTTTTCTCGGCGGCGTGGTATTTATCGCTGAAGCCTGCAGTGCGGGCTGGACTGACCCAAATCCGAGTCCGTATAAAATTGCACCGGCGAATAAATAACCCGGGCTGTTAAGCATCGCAATCAATGCCAATCCTGCAATAATTAACAGAATTCCCGGTATAAAGACGATTGTCAGTCCGCGGCGGTCGTAGATGCGCCCTGCGAAGAAGCGCGTCGTGACGAGTGCGAGTGCGTACAGCACAAAGTAAAGCTGAATATAATGGGGCGCGAAGCCCTGCTGAAATGTGTACGCAGGCAGAAATGTTGCGATGCCCCCGAATGTAAATGTAATGAAGAATAACAGTGCTGAAGCAGGCAGCGCTCTTTTTTCAATGAAGTCAAAGCGCTCCCCAGTATCCGCATCTTCCTGAATTTCAAGGTCCGTCAGCGGTTCCGGTTTAACGTAGCGCACGTTTAAAGCAAGAATCAGTGCAATCAATGTGAGTGATCCGCAGATGATAAACAGCGTGGAGAACTCGATATGATTCACTAAAAAAAGCCCGAGTGCCGGACCGATAGCAAGTGCGAGGTTACCGCTCAATCCGAAAAATCCGAGGCCTTCTCCCCGGCGGTCTTTCGGAACTAAATCTGAAGCGATGGTGCCGGAAGCTGTATTCGACAGTCCCCAGCCGACTCCCTGCACAATACGGACAACAACGAGAATCAGTATTGTCGTACTGATTGCGAGCGAATAGAGCGACAGAACGAGAATGACGAGACCGCCTAAAAATACCGGTGCGCGTCCTGTCGTATCGAGAAGCTTTCCGCCGAACGGCCGGATTAACAGTGCCGAGAAAGTAAATATCCCGACGATAATGCCGACCCACGTTTCATTCGAACCGATTTCCTGCACATATAAAGGCAGTGTCGGCAGCGTCATTTGAAACGATGTAAATATAAAAAAGTTCGCGATAACGATAATGATAAAATCTCTCGTCCATATTCTGGACTTCCCCTTAGACATAGATCACCCTTCTTAATAAGTAAGATATTTATCTCAGTACTCTTAAGTCTACATGAGAGCGCCGGGTTTTTCATCATACTTGAGGCCTGTTGTGTTATTTAAATTGATTTGTATATGATATTATTAAGGAAATTACATGCAGGGAGAAAACCAGTGAATTTATTAATGATAGATAATTACGATTCATTTACATATAATCTCGTTCATTACATCGAAAGCAATCCATATAATGCCGGCATTAAAGTTGTCACACCGGATCAGTTAAACGATAAATTAATAGAAGAATTTAATATTATCGGACTGATTATATCTCCGGGGCCGTCGCATCCGAAAGACCGGCCGGAAGTGCTAGAGTTTGTTAAAAACCATTATAAGGCACTTCCGATACTCGGCATATGCTTAGGCCATCAGATGCTGTGGCATATGTTCGGCGGGGAAGTATCGCGCGGCGAACGTCCGGTTCACGGGCACGCATACGATGTGCACCATAACGGCGAAGGACTGTATAAAAATCTGCCGTCACCAGTCAAAGGCTGCCGCTATCATTCATTAACGTGCTATGGCGAGCTTGAAGAGTTTAATATTACCGGCCGCACAGAAATGGGTATCAACATGGCAATCCAGCATAAGAATCTTCCCGTTTTCGGCGTCCAGTATCATCCGGAAGCTATTTTATCGGAACACGGCAGAGCGCAGCTCAATAACTTTATACGAATTGCAGTGGAGGAAAGTCATGAGAGCACATACAAAATTTAAGAAAAACGGTACAGTCGAAAACCTGTACTTTACAAACCCGGTCGAAGTCATCACGAGCAGCACGCCGTTTGACGCAGCTCTGGATAAAGCGGAGCAGTACCAGAAAGACGGTTACTACGCTGTCATCGGTGTGACTTATGAAAAAGACGATTACATCATCGGTATATACGGTAAAGCAGTATCGTACGCCGAATTTTTAGGCGGAAAACAGCCTGAGATGTATCAGATGAGCCAGCCGGAACTCAGTGAAACACGTGAGGAAATTGAAAATAATATAGAACAGGTCAGAAATTACATACTGGACGGGCATACGTACCAGGTGAACTATACGACGCGTCTTTACGGAAACTTCAGCGGCGACAGCCACCAGCTGTTTTTAAAATTAAGCGCAGGGAACAACGGCGACTACGCGATGTACATCGATTATGACGGCAAGCAGATCGTCAGCCTGTCGCCGGAACTTTTCTTTGAAATGGATGAAAACCGCAGAATCAAGACGAAACCCATGAAAGGCACAGCACCGAGATTCGAAGATCCGGAAGAAGATAAAAAGAGCTATGAATTCTTAAGAAATTCTAAAAAAGATCAGGCGGAAAACGTAATGATCGTGGATTTGTTAAGAAACGATATTTCTAAAATTGCCAGGCCGGATTCGGTTGAAGCAGTGAAGCTGTTTACGATTGAAAAGTATCAGACAGTCTATCAGATGATTTCAACGGTTGAAGCGGACGTTAGAGATGACGTCAGCTTAAGCGGGATCTTTGATGCGCTGTTTCCGTGCGGGTCGATTACCGGTGCGCCGAAAGAAATGACGATGCGTCTGATTGAAAGGCTCGAAAAGACACCGCGCGGGTTTTACTGCGGCGCGCTTGGGATTTTGTATCCCGGCATGTCTGCCGTGTTTAACGTGCCGATCCGCACGCTGACAATTACGGGTGACCGTTACATTTACAGTGCGGGCGGGGGAATTACATACGATTCGGATCCTTCGTCCGAGTTCGGGGAAATTCTGCATAAAACTTCATTTCTGAAGCAGGGGCAGTACGAACTCATCGAAACGATGCGCCTGGAAGACGGTGCAGTGAAACGTCTGGACTATCACGCAGAACGGCTGAACAGCAGTGCATCACATTTTAAATTTGAACAGGCGGACTTCAAATCGGCCATCCAGGCTTATACAGAAGCAAACAAACTTGAGTCAGGCGTGTTTAAACTTCGTGCGACACTGTCGCGTGAAGGTGTGTTAAACATTTCGCACGCGGCACTCGATAAAGACAATCAGCCGATGACAGCAGAGCTTGCGTCAGCGCCGCTCTATGGTGCACCGGATTTTATCGCGCATAAAACGACGGTAAGACATCAGTACAACGGGAAAACAAATGATTCTGACGTTGTTTTATATTATAATGATAACTTAGATATTACTGAGTTTAATATCGGCAGCATCGTCATAAAGGAACGGGGTGCGTTTTACACGCCTCCGCTGTCCGCCGGCATCTTAAATGGTGTCATGCGGCAGTCTTTAATTGATGAGCATAAAATAACTGAACAGAACATAACGATGAAGGATCTGCGTCATAAATACGAAAATGGTCAAATTGACTTATTCATGATAAACAGTGCGCGGGAATGGGTGACAATCACACTCGCGGAATGAGGTGGCTTATGTTTACATTAATTTTAATATTACTCATTGTTGCAATAGTCGTACTGACACATTTTGTCGTCACGTACTTACTAAGAAATGATGTTAAAATTGTCGGAATCGCAATCGGTTTCGCCGGCGTCATTATTGCAATAATTGTTTTTGGCATCGCCATGGGCAGCTTTACAGAATACGTTGCCGGCGAATTGGAATTCTTTTACCGATAAGAGGAGTGGACTCATGATTTTTGCAAATGGAGATAAAGTAATTACGTATCAGGAAGATGCATCAGTAATTAAAAATATTAAAGCACAGTACGATAAAGACGGATTGAATATTAATAACCCTTATATCAGTGAAACGGTATTTACGAAAAATACAGTCAGCTTTTACTATGACCCGGTTGATGTAATGGAAAACGAAAATACAATCGAGCCGGCGGCTTATATTATTTCTATAGTAGAACCTGTGCTCGACAGTGTAAGCGGGGGTAAATAAGATGAGCTTAATTATTCAGGAAGGCGGTCTGTTAACAATTCTGCAGACTGTCGAAAAACAGACGAAATCTGAACAGAAAAATAATGAGTATAACGGTGCGGTGGACAGCCTGTCGCCGATGCTTGCCAACAAACTTGTCGGCAACGACGTGAATGAACCGACGATTGAAATGTCAGGTCAGCCTGCTGTAATCCAGTTTACGGAACCGACAATCATCGCTTATTCAGGCGGGGATTTTAACGGGAAGGTAAGCGATGATGACATTCAGCCGAACCGTATTTACCACGTGGACCGCGGAGATGTTTTATCATTCCAGGGGTCAACACGCGGCAGCAGACTGTACTTGGCAATTGCAGGCGGCATTGCTGTTGAGAAATCGAACGTACTGAAGTCGGGCGACGAAGTCATTATGCGCCGCAACTATACAGCGCTGCACGATGAAATTTTCCATATGATGAGCAACAAGCGCAAAGTCAGCTGGGGAATCGGCATCTACTCGCTTGTTGAAGTGTACTTATCGGATACGTATCACATTGTGAAGCGTCCTGATGTGCCTTTAGAAGTGTATGAAAAACTTGAAGAGCGTGAATACACGGTCACTCAGGAAGAGAATCGCATTCAGTTATCAGTTGAAGGACAGGAAATTGAATACGCAGGTACCGACTGC
This sequence comes from Jeotgalicoccus coquinae, assembly GCF_014207425.1. Lineage (GTDB taxonomy): Bacteria > Bacillota > Bacilli > Staphylococcales > Salinicoccaceae > Jeotgalicoccus > Jeotgalicoccus coquinae. Next base: position 184,605 of record NZ_JACHFF010000001.1, read on the forward strand.
GTAAGCCCGGGAGTTCTTGGCGGGGTTTATCTTGATAATAATCTGCCGACAATCGCGCTTAACGATTTCGCTCAGGAAACTGAACTGGCGCATATCGGAACAATTCCAAGCTATCATATGCACAAACTCGGCCAGAAGCGCCGCGGTTCGAAAATTAAATTTAAAGTTGTCGACAGCGAAGATGCGCATGCGGAAACATACGGTCACTATTTATGGGTGAACAGTCTGTTTAAAGCAATCGACTATAAAATTTCAAAAGAACTCGTTAAAGAGAAAATGTAAATATTACACATATATTATAAATCTCCTGTTACAGCAGGCACGAAATGGTGCATTCTGTGAACAGGAGATTTTTTAGTGGGACTATTAACACAAAATACAACAAACCTTAATAAAAATAATGTATAATATAGCAGATAAATTATATAAGAACGACATACATAAATATAGGAATGATATTTTATGGAAGCCATCTTAAAAGAATATTTTGGGTATGATAAATTCAGATACGGCCAGCAGGAAATCATCGAAAACATTTTAGCCGGAGACAACGCACTTGGGATTTTACCGACTGGCTCGGGTAAATCATTGTGCTATCAAATTCCGGGCTTAATGTTCGACGGCACGACCCTTGTTATTTCACCGTTGATTTCTTTAATGCAGGATCAGGTGGATTCATTGAAACGACGCGGCATTAAAGCCGAGTGCATTAACTCGACAATGTCTAAACGCGACCTGAACGATGTTATGGGGCGCCTCGTACGCGGGGAACTGCAGTTTTTATACGTGGCACCAGAACGCTTTAATAACGAAGGATTTAAAACAGCTGTCCGTCATGCTGAAATACCGTTTGTCGCATTTGATGAGGCGCACTGTATTTCGAAATGGGGACATGACTTCAGACCGAGTTACCAGAGTATTATTCCCGAGTTGAAATCGCTGCTGCCCGACGTGCAGATTATCGCAGTAACAGCGACAGCGACTGAAGAAGTGGAAGAGAATATTCAGGAACTGCTTAATATTAAAAATAACGCAGTTTTTAAGACGAGCGTTAAGCGCGGGAACTTAAAACTGTCGGTCAACGGTACTTATCAGCGCGAGCAGTTTATTTTATCTTATATAAAAGAACGTCTGGGACAGTCGGGAATTATTTATGTCTCTACGCGTGCGGAAGTTGAAAAGTTGTCGACATATTTAACGGATAACGAAGTGGAGAACGTGATTTACCACGGTGGTCTCGGTAAGAACGAAAGAAACGAAAACCAGCAGAAGTTCGTAACTGATGAAGTGAAAATTGTCATCGCAACGAACGCATTCGGTATGGGGATTGATAAACCGGATATCCGCTATATCATTCACTTTAACCTGCCGGGCGATCTGGAAAGCTACTACCAGGAAATCGGGCGTGCAGGACGTGACGGCAACCCGAGTGACTGTATTCTGTTATCAACACAGCGCGACGTTAACCTTCAGCAGTTCTTTATCGACCGGGCAAGCGCATCGGATCAGTATAAAGACCATATGCGGGAGAAACTCGATTTAATGCTGCAGTACAACAAGACGAGTAAATGTCTGAGCAGTTTTATTATTAAATACTTTGACCATGATGAATACGTTGAAGCATGCGGGCAGTGTTCGAGCTGTCTGTCGGACGGGCGTACGGAACCGATGACGTCGGAAGCACGTCTGATTCTTGAACTTGTGCAGGAGACAGACGGTCAGCTGTCGAAGGAACTTGTGATCCAGGTGCTGCGCGGAGAAAATGCCGATAACATTATGGCACGCGGACTGGACTCGCAGGAACGCTTCGGTGTGCTCGACTCATACCGCACGAGCGATGTAAATCATCTCATCGAGGAACTGATTATGCGCGGTTACGTACACTGTTCCGGCAACAGAATGCACCTCGTTGAGAAGAGTCTCGATATTCTGAACCGTAAAGTTAAGCTGTACACGGTACCTTACCGCAAACATTACAACGAACGCGTTAACGTTTCGACAGACTCATCACCGAACGAAGTGTTATACGATAAACTGCTGAACACCCGCAGGAATCTGGCGGATAAACATAAATTAGATGAAGATGCGATATTTACAGATCAGATTCTGAAGGAATTCGCGAAGAAGATGCCGCAGTCAAAACAGGATATGATGCACATCCAAGGTGTTGGAAACTACAAACTGAAACACTACTGTCCGTACTTCCTGGAAGAAATCCAGCAGCATGGCGACGGCATGAAAAGCATATAGATTGAAAAGGCTTAGGAGGCCGGGACTCTGTGGGAGTCCCGGCGTTTTTATTTGGGGTTGGGGCGGTGTTTATCGTAACAATGAGAGCCGTTCATAGTGAGTGTGGGAGTCCATCGTAACAATGAGGGCGTCTCATAGTAACAGTGGGAGTCCATCGTAACAATGAGGGCCGTTCATAGTAACAGTGGCGATCTATCGTAACAATGAGAGCCGTTCATAGTAACAGTGGCAATCCATCGTAACAATGAGAGCCGCTCATAGTAACAGTGGCAATCCATCGTAACAATGAGAGCCGCTCATAGTAACAGTGGGAGTCCAGCGTAACAATGAGGACCGCTCATAGTAACAGTGGCGATCTATCGTAACAATGAGGGCGTCTCATAGTAACAGTGGGAGTCCATCGTAACAATGAGGGCTGCTCATAGTAACATTGGGAGTCCATCGTAACAATGAACCACGCTCATTGTCACCAAGGTGTTTATCCTGAACATAAAAACCTTCATGTCAGTGACAAATCAATCACACGACTTCGTCTGCATAACACACAACAAAAATCCCCCGCTCGCAACGAGCAGGGGATCACACCTAAGCTATCTGGCTTTTTTACCAACAACTTTTAATTTTTTCGGACGGTTCTTCATGTACATATAGTAGCTTGCTGCGAAGATTATGATATATCCGAGTATCGACAGCATGTCCGGTACTTCATTAAAGACGATAATACTGAACAGTGCAGTAAACAGTATTGTCGAATAGAAGAAGATTGAAATCTCCTTAGCCGGTGCAAAGCTGTAGGCGATTGTCAGTCCGAATTGGCCGACAGCGGCAAATACGCCTGACAGAATCAGCATCCAGAACTGGTTCATTGTCATCGGTTCGAACTGGTAGATAAAGAACGGCAGCAGTGCGACGGTCGAGAAGAACGAGAAGTAGAAGACTACTGTGTAGAATTTCTCGCGGCTTCCTAATATCCGGAGCACGGTATATGCACCGGCTGCGAATATTGCACCGAGCACCCCGATGAGTGCGAACATCGTATCACTCGAGAATGACGGTTTGATGATAAAAATCGCACCGGCCAGCGCAACGATTATTGAAATAATCTGGAATCTCAGTATGTATTCTTTTAAAAATATGGCGCAGAGTATTATAGTAAAGAACGGACTGAGTTTATTCAGAATATCAGCATCGCTCAGCACCATCCGGTCAATCGTAAAGAAGTTTAACAGAACGCCGATGAGTCCGAGTGCTGAACGGAGCAGCAGCCAGCCCTGGTTTTCACGTTTGCCGAACAGGCTCTCTCTGTAGTAGAGAACGAGTGCCAGTGCAATCAGCATCGAGATAAAGTTTCTGAAGAAAGTTTTCTGAACGGTAGGCAGGTCACCTGAGTATTTTACGAAAAGGGACATCAGACTGAATCCTAAAGAGGAAATGACCAGAGCGATGATACCTTTTACAACATTATTCATTAACAACACTCCAAATTGATTTGTACGATAATTTCACTAATTTCATTAAATAAAAAGGTGAAAGTTTCGTTATTTATTTACTGTAATATTTTTCTGTCACCCCATCACATATCCACCGCGGATTACGGCGTTTTATCGCCGGAAATTCAGCGTGAAATTTTGATGTCAGGGAATTTTTTACATTGCTAAAGGCAGTTTTATATGAGAATATAGAACAAGTGAAACAGCATATATAGTACTGGTTAAATGTTTTAGACACAACATGTAGTGGTATTCATATAAAAAGCAAGAAATACGCAAGTATTTAAATAGATAAACACCGATATAGAACATATGTTCTATTTGTGTTATGCTTGAAAGGAGATGACAAAGTGATTATTGCTTATTATTCAATGACAGGTAATATCCGTCGCTTCTTAAATAGTATGGACATTCCAGACACCTATGAATTATATCAAATAACAGCCGCCAATGTCAGAGATAAAATCGATGAGACTTTTATTCTGGTGACACCGACATACGGCTTTGGAGCTGTACCTGATACTGTTAAAGAATTTTTAAAGGTAAACTCATATAATCTGTTCGCAGTCGCATCGAGCGGCAACCGTAACTGGGGCCAGAACTTTGCCAGAGCAGGCGAGTATATAAGCAACGATTACAGTGTGCCGCTGTTAATGAAGTTTGAACTTCACGGGACTCCGGAGGAGCGCGCACAATTTATAGTCGAATTAGAAAGGGCAGGGGAATTGCATGAAAGTATTAGATGAGAAAACTTACAACCACGTTGAATTGAATAACGAAGTCACACAGCGCGACGAGACAGGTTTCTACAGACTTGAAAAAGACCTTGAAGCACTTGAGGTATTTATGGAAGAAGTCGAAGCGAAGACAATTCATTTTGATTCGGAACTGGAAAGACTGCACTACCTCGTGGACAATGATTTCTATTACGATTTATTCCAGGAGTACAGCGAAGCTGCACTTCAGGATATTATCGATCATGCAGAAGCTATTGAGTTTAACTTCAAGAGCTACATGGCAGCGAGCAAGTTCTTTAAAGACTACACATTAAAAACAAACGATAAAAAACAGTACCTTGAAGATTACAGACAGCACGTAATAATCGTCAGCCTGTATCTTGCAAAAGGCAACATTGAGACTGCGAAGCGTTTCATCACATCGATGATGGAACAGCGCTACCAGCCGGCAACGCCGACGTTCTTAAACGCAGGCCGTGCACGCCGCGGTGAAATGGTTTCATGTTTCCTGCTTGAAGTTGACGACTCATTGAACTCGATCAACTACATCGACTCAACTGCAAAACAGTTAAGTAAAATTGGCGGCGGAGTTGCGATTAACTTATCGAAACTCCGTGCACGCGGTGAGGCGATTAAAGGTATTGAAGGTGTAGCCAAAGGAGTTCTTCCTGTAGCGAAATCACTCGAAGGCGGATTCAGCTACGCAGACCAGCTTGGCCAGCGTCCGGGTGCAGGAGCTGTTTACTTAAACATCTTCCACTACGACCTGCCTGAATTCCTCGATACTAAAAAAGTAAACGCGGATGAAGATATCCGTCTGTCGACAATTTCGACAGGACTTGTTGTACCGTCCAAGTTCTTTGAACTGGCACGCGACAACAAACCGTTTAACTTATTTGCACCGCACACGGTAGAACGTGAATACGGTGTGGCACTTGATGATATGGACATGGATGAAATGTACGATCAGCTTGTTGCCAACGACAACGTTAGAAAACGTGAATACGATGCGCGCGATATGTTAAATACGATCGCTCAGACGCAGCTTCAGTCGGGTTATCCGTACTTAATGTTCAAAGACAATGCGAACAAAGTACATCCGCTCGGCGATATCGGACAGATTAAAATCAGTAACTTATGTACTGAAATCTTCCAGCTGCAGGAAACATCTGAAATTAACGACTACGGCACAGACGACGAAATCAAGCGTGACATTTCCTGTAACCTTGGTTCGATGAACATTGCAAACGTAATGGATTCGGGCAAAGTGAAAGAAACTGTACACGAAGGTATCGAAGCACTGACATTGGTAAGTGACGATACTTCGATTGCAAACGCACCGGGTGTTAAGAAGGCAAACGATGAGCTGCATTCAGTAGGACTTGGCGCGATGAACCTTCACGGTTACCTCGCTAAAAATAAGATTTCTTATGAATCATCAGAAGCAAGAGATTTTGCAAATATATTCTTCATGATGCTGAACTTCCACTCGATTGAAAAATCGATGGAAATCGCAAAAGAACGCGGCGCAACATTTAAAGACTTCGAACGTTCAGACTATGCGACAGGCAAATACTTCGAGCGCTACGTGTCAGAAGATATTAAACCTGAATCGGATAAAGTGGCGGAACTGTTCGAACACATTCACATTCCGACGAAAGAAGACTGGGCACAGCTGCAGCAGAAAGTTGAAGAAAACGGTCTTTATCATGCTTACCGTTTAGCGATTGCACCGACACAGAGTATTTCTTACGTGCAGAACGCAACGAGCTCGGTAATGCCGATTGTTGATATGATCGAACGCAGAACTTACGGCAACTCTGAAACATTCTACCCGATGCCTTTCTTATCGAAAGAATCAATGTGGTACTACAAGAGTGCGTTCAACACAGACCAGATGAAATTAATCGATATGATTGCAACAATTCAGCAGCATATCGACCAGGGAATCAGTACGATTCTTTACGTAAACTCGGATATCTCTACGAGAGAGCTTGCGAAATATTACATCTACGCACACCATAAAGGATTGAAATCACTCTACTACACGAGAAACAAATTACTCAGTGTTGAAGAATGTACAAGCTGTGCAGTATAAAGGAGATTAAACAATGATTGCAGTTAACTGGAATAAAGAAGATGACATGACGAATGTCTTCTGGCGCCAAAACATCTCACAGATGTGGGTCGAGACAGAGTTTAAAGTGTCGAAGGATTTATCTTCATGGGCAGGAATGTCCGAAGATGAGAAAGATACTTTTAAGAAGGTGCTGGCAGGTTTAACAGGACTGGATACACACCAGGCAGATGACGGGATGCCACTGATTATGCTGCATACTCCTGATCTGCGTAAAAAAGCAGTCTATTCATTTATGGGCATGATGGAGCAGGTTCACGCAAAATCATACTCTCATATCTTTACGACGCTGCTGCCGACTAAAGAAACAGATGATTTACTGGATAACTGGGTAATGAAAAATGAACAGTTAAAATATAAAGCAGACAAAATCGTTACAAACTATTATAAATTACTCGATAAAAACCCGTCAGCCTACGACAGATATATGGCACGCGTTTCATCGGTATTCCTCGAGTCGTTCTTATTCTACTCAGGATTCTACTACCCGCTGTACCTGGCTGGTAACGGACGCATGACGACGAGCGGTGAAATTATCCGTAAGATTCTTTTAGACGAATCAATACACGGTGTATTCACAGGACTCGACGCTCAGGAAATGAAAGGCGAGCTGACTGCTGAAGAGCAGGCACGTGCAGACAAAGCGATGTACGAACTGCTCGACGATCTGTATGAGAACGAAGTTGTATACACGAAGAGTCTGTATGACAAACTGGGTCTGACAGATGATGTGCTGAACTATCTTCAGTACAATGCAAACAAGGCGCTTGCTAACTTAGGCTTCGAACCTTACTTTGAAGAAAAAGGCTTTAACCCGATTATCGAGAACGCTCTTGATACGACGACTAAAAACCATGATTTCTTCAGTGTTAAAGGTGACGGCTATGTCCTGGCATTAAACGTGGAACCATTACGCGACGAAGATTTCGTATTTAACGATTAATATATGCGGACACTCCCCTCAGATCAGGGGAGTGTTTTTTTTAAGAAGGCAGCAGATTGCGGTTTGTCTTAATGAATGAGGCTCATGCGGTCACAAAACCGGTTCCGGCCGGATGAAAGACTCACATGCGGTCAGCAAATAACTTTCAACCGCATGTGAGAACTTTATCGGTCTTAAAGCGGGCATGTCATCAGCCGAGCGCCTCCCATTCTCTGCACTCCGGTCATAAAAATGTCATGACCATGAATTTAAAGTTACCTTCAAATAATGTATGATTAGTAGAAGAGAAAAATTTTGAAATGGGGATACATAAATGAAAATTAAAGCAGGTCTTTTATCAGTAATGCTGCTTGCAGGGTTAACTCTTGCGGCATGTTCAGAAGAAGAGAATCATGACGATATGAACCATGACAGCCCGTCAAGTGATGAAATCAGATCACTTGAAGTGGATTTACAAACGCCTGAAAGCGTTCAGTCTGGCGAAGCTGCCGAGTTTACTGCACACGTTACTTCAAATGAAGAAGATGTAACAGATGCAGACCAGGTAATGTTCGAAGTACTGAAAGATGACGAATCAATGGAAATGGTTGAAGTGGAACACTCTGAAAACGGCGAATATGTATTTGAGTACACATTCGAAGAGCCGGGCGAATACAGCGTGATTGCTCACGTTGATGCTTTCCAGCTTCACACAATGCCTGAAGAATCCGTGACTGTTGAATAATAGTGTATTATTATAGTAATACTACGGGCAATTCTAGGAGGATATTATGGATCTAACAAGTAAAACTTATATCGTGTCGGGTGCAGCGACTTTGCTCGGCAGGGAGACTGCGCTGGAATTAGCTCGGAATAATGCGAACCTGATTTTAGCGGGGCTCGACTACAGCGAACTGGAAGAAGTATACGAATCACTCGAAGGTACACCGGGCAAACATAAAATTGTTCTGCTTGAGCAGTCGAAAGAAATTGACTGGCTCGATATCGTCGATGAGATTGAAGAAAACTACGACTCGCTGAACGGTATTATTTTAGTGCATTCAATCTTTACGGATGATAAAACAGTGTACAACGTCAGTTTTAATGAGTTCAGCGACGTAATGTACGAGCATGTGTGGGGAACGTATCTTGGAATCCGCACGCTGCGTCCGCTATTAAAAGTTGAGAACGATGCTAAAATTATAAACGTAATTGAACCGGCATTTGAAGAAGTGTTCGAACGTAACCTGTACTACACAGTAACAGGGGCAATTGAAGCGCTGACACATTCAACATCGGTGGAACTCCGCCGCGAGGATGTCGACGTGTACGCACTAAGCTACCGTCCGACGTATAAAACGACTGAAGAAGAACGCGCGAACCATAAAGCAATTAAGAAAATTAAAGCAATTTTAAGTCACGATAAAGATATACCGACCGGAGAAACAATTATTATCAGTTAATACCGGACCGGGTGAGCTGCCCTAAGGGCAGCTTATTTTTATAATAAGCAATAAATATACATAAAGAGTTTGAATTGCAAATTCTGAGAGTGTATAATGCATGTATGGTTATCAATGATAATCATTTTCAATTAAGGTGGGAAGACATGATTCAGAAGTTGTTTAGGATAGATATATTATTTTTCCTGCTGATAGTGTTATCAATACTTTCAATGTTTGTCGGAGTAAGCCAAATACATATAACAGATATCTTTAGCTTAACTGAAAATCAGATGTCTATACTTATACATAGCCGTATGCCGCGGACAGTGTCAATCATCATCGCAGGTGCATCGCTCGCAGTATGCGGGCTCGTAATGCAGCAGCTGACACGCAACAAGTTCGTATCTCCAACAACAGCAGGAACGACAGAATGGGCACAGCTTGGTATTTTACTGGGATTAATCTTTTTCCCGGCGATCAGCATGATGGGCAGACTATTTTTTGCCGTCGCACTGGCACTGTTCGGAACAATGCTGTTCATGAGCATAATTACGCGTATTAAATTTAAAGATGTAATATTTGTACCGCTTATCGGGATGATGCTCGGCGGAGTTGTCGCGAGTGTCTCGACATTTCTGGCACTTCGTGCAGACATGCTCCAGGCGATTTCAGGCTGGATGCACGGGAGCTTTTCAACACTGATATCAGGTAAATATGAGATTCTTTATATAAGTATTCCGCTGTTTATCGTTGTTTTCCTGTATGCTTCACAGTTTACTGTTGCAGGTATGGGAGAAGATTTCTCGACGAACCTTGGCATGAACTATAAGCTGATTGTTAACATCGGGCTGTTTTTAACTGCTGCAATGACGGCAATCGTTGTTGTATCAGTCGGAATGCTGCCTTTCCTCGGACTGATTGTACCGAATATCGTTTCGATATTCCGGGGGGATCATCTGAAGGGGACGTTAACCATTACCGCCGTTACCGGTGCAATTTTTGTTATGATCTGTGATATTCTGGGGCGTGTTATTATCGCACCGTATGAAATTTCAGTCGGACTGATGATTGCAACAATCGGCAGTGCAATATTCTTAATCCTCATCTTCAGGAGGGTTAAAAATGCATAAGAATACTAAAATGATAATAATGCTGGCATTGCTCTCGATTGCTTTCCTCGCATTTTATACACTTTACGGATTAAATCCGGATATTTACTTTTACCAGCTGCCGTCGAGACTTAAGCGTGTTATCGCAATAGTCATTGTCGCAGTCGCAATTGCCGTATCCACCGTCATTTTTCAGACGATTGTTAAGAACAGAATTTTAACACCGTCAATTATGGGACTGGATTCGGTATACACATTCATTCAGACAGCAATTGTATTTTTAGCGGGCGTAAGCTCGCCGCTGTTACTAAATTCGCAGTACAACTACTTTTTAAGTATGGGTGTACTCGTGCTGTTTACATTATTTGTCTTTAAGTTTCTATTTAAAGTAACGAAAAACAACATATTCCTGCTGCTTTTAATCGGTATTATACTCGGTACATTCTTCGGGAATTTATCGACATTCATGCAGATTTTAATCAGTCCGGAAGATTTCTCAATTCTGCAGGGTACACTGTTCGGTTCGTTTAACGCAATCGATGAATCGCTGCTCGGCATTACGGGGATTATCGTTATTATTATGCTGATATTCGTCTTTAAAGACTTCCACGCATTGGACGTTCTGTCCCTTGGCCGTGATCATGCATTAAACTTAGGCATTAATTATGACCGCAAAGTATCTTCACTTTTAATTATTGTGGCGGTGCTTGTCTCGGTATCAACAGCGCTCGTCGGACCGATTATGTTTTTAGGACTGCTTGTTGTCAACCTGGCACACGAACTCCTTAAAACATTCAGGCATTCATATCTGTTACTCGGTACAGCATTGATCAGTATTATTACGCTGGTCATCGGACAGATGGTCGTGCAGTTCGTATTCGGGAATAACATTGAATTAAGTGTTATTATTAATTTAGTAGGTGGAATATACTTCATTTACTTAATGCTTAGGAGGAATCGTACATGATTAGTGTTAAGGGAATCACTAAGAAATACGGCAGTAAAACAGTCGTAGATGACGTCTCAATTGACATAGAGAAGGGCAAAATCACTTCACTTATCGGACCGAACGGTGCCGGTAAAAGTACAGTCATTTCAATGATCACACGTTTACTCGATAAAAATAGCGGAGAAGTTTTATTAGAAGGCGACAACATTTTCACCCAGCCGCATGGTGAACTCGCGAAGAAGATTACGATTTTAAAACAGACGAATCATCTCGAACTGAAGATTACGGTGAGAGAGTTAATTTCATTCGGACGTTTCCCGTATTCAAAAGGCAGATTGAACGACGAAGATGAAGCGATCATCGACGAAGCAATCAGCTATATGGGACTGAAGGAATTTGAAGAACGATACATCGACGAACTGTCGGGCGGTCAGCGTCAGCGTGCTTACATTGCAATGACAATTGCGCAGGATACGGAATACATCTTCCTGGATGAACCGCTGAACAACCTGGATATGAAGCACTCGGTGCAGATTATGCAGATCTTACGCAGACTGTGCCGGGATAAGAACAAGACGATTATTATCGTAATTCACGATATTAACTTTGCATCATGTTATTCGGATAACATCGTTGCGCTGAAGGACGGCAAAATCGCAATCAGCGGTACAGCAAATGAAGTAATTACTAAAGAAGTACTGGAAGGCATCTATGAAATGGAAATTAATATAGAGTCAATTTGCGGACACAGAATTTGTTTCTACTTCGATGGGCTTATCGAAGGGGATTCGACAGAACTTGCAGCAAACTATTTAATCGGCAACGCATAAAGCATTGTTCATTAAAGGAGGTGAGGTTTCGGTATTCGAATGTGTTCAGTAAGTAGCGCAGTATTTTTTTAGTGGGGGCTAAAAAAACATATTAAGAGGAGAACAGAGAGATATGGAATTTAAAAGATTATACTTAATACTGACTATGGCAGTAATCCTGGTACTTGCTGCGTGCAGTGGCGGTTCAGAAGAAGATACATCAACAGAAGAAGGATCAGAAGAAACATCAACAGAGGAATCAGCGGGAGAAGAGACTGCTGACGACGAATCTTCAGAAGAAGAATCTGCTGACACAATTGCTTATGACAACCAATTCGAAATCGGAACTGGCGAACGCGGCGAAGAAGGACAAGGCACACAAATCGACGAAACTGTAGAGCTTCCTAAGAACTCCGACAAAGTCGTAATATTTGACCTTGGTGTCGCATCAACATTCGCAGCACTTGGCCTTGAAGAAAATATTATGGGACTTCCAAAAGGCGAAAACAACGCTTCACTTGGAAGCACAATCTCAGACGTATACGAATCAGAAGAAGATTACGTAAACCTTGGCGGACTTAAAGAGCCGGACTATGAAGCACTGGCAGCACTTGACCCTGAAATCATTATGATTCACGGACGTCAGTCTAACTCAAACGTAGTAGGTGAACTTGAAAAAGCTGCTCCAAACGCTGAAATCATTCACGTTGCTGCAGACAACTCAAGCTATTTCGAAGATGTTAAAGAAATGACGATGTTTATCGGTGAAATGTACGACGTGCAGGATAAAGCACAGGAACTGGTTGACGACTTAGATTCTAAACTTGCAGAAGTTAACGAGAAAGTTGCAGCATCAGAATTACCAATGCTGTTCGTTCAGACTAACGGCGGAAACTTATCATTCCACGGTGTCGGCGGACGTTATGACTTCTTGTACAATGATTTCGGATTCACATCAGCTGGTGAACAGGAAGAATCAGAAGAAGCAACAGACGGACACGGTAACGAAATCAGCTTCGAATTCATCGCAGAAACTAACCCGGGACTTATTCTGTTAATGGACCGCGGTGCAGCAGTATCTGAAGGTGAAGCAACATCATCTGACGTATTGGAAAATGAGGTTACTTCAGGCGTTGACGCAATTGAAGAAGACAACGTTTATGAATTAAACCCTCAGAACTGGTACTTAAACGCAGGCGGTTACTTAACTGCATTAGCTCAAGTTGAAGAGATTAATGAAGCAGTAGACGCAGCAACAGCAGAGTAATAATTTAATATGATTAAAAACCGAAAACCTTTGCGGGTTTTCGGTTTTTTTTGCGGATTAGCTGTATTCATTGAACTGAAAACCCGGCACCACTTCTATTATGTCATTGTCACACCCCAAAAATGAATGAACAAAAAACCGGCGAATGCACCATTCGCCGGCTCCCGATTATCTAATTATTTTATTTCTCCAGTTTGTCTCCAATTATGCGGACTTCCCTGTGGAGCACAACGCCGAATTCATCCTGGATTGTGTCCTGTACGTGATGGATTAAATCTTCGTAGTCGCTTGCGGATCCGCCATCGACATTTACCATAAAGCCTGCATGTTTTTTAGAAACTTCCACGCCGCCGATGCGGTGACCCTGCAGTCCTGCATCCTGAATCAGCTTGCCTGCGAAGTTGCCCGGCGGGCGCTGGAATACACTGCCGCATGATGGATACTCGAGCGGCTGTTTTGACTCACGCTTTTCAGTAAGGTCGTCCATGACTGCTTTAATCTCATTATGGTTTTTATTGTCCGAGAGTTCGAATTCTGCTGACACAACAACGAGATGTTCTGTCTGAACGCGGCTCGTACGGTAGCCGAGCTCGAGTTCATCGAGTGTCAGTGTAACGAAGTCGCCCATTTCATTAATTGCAGTGACGTGCTTCAGGCAGTCTTTAACTTCTCCGCCGTATGCGCCTGCGTTCATATATACAGCACCGCCGACCGAGCCTGGAATACCGCATGCAAATTCAAGCCCTGACAGCTCATGCTGCAGTGCTGTCTGTGATGCATCGATAATCGCCGCACCGCTTTCAGCAACGAGCGTCACACCGTCTACTGAAATTTTATTAAGGTTCAGCAGGCTGACAACGATTCCGCGGATCCCACCGTCGCGGATAATAATATTCGAGCCGTTGCCGAGATAAGTGACGGGAAGATTATTCTCCTTCGCGAATCTAATCACAGCTGCCGTGTCATCAACAGAGCCGGCTTCAACGTAAATATCCGCCGCGCCGCCTGTTTCTGTATAAGTATATTTATATAATGGTTCATCAACTTTAACGATTGATGAAGTTAGTATCTTTTTAAGCTCCTGGTCAAGCGGTAAGTTATTCAAATCAATTGTCCTCTCAAATCATACTTACTTATATTATAGTTTAAATAAGGAAAAATTTAAACTCACATAATTTATGATATAATGTACCGTATTAAAAGAAAGTAAATTATTCATAAAGCGAGGTTCTTATATGAATGGCAAATCGCTGATTTTACGTCTGCTTGCCCTGTTACTGGTAGTTGTACTTGCGGCATGCGACAATAATCTGGAAGCTGATTTACATACTTATGAAGAAAGTACAGGACAGCTGACCGGACTTAACAATGAATTTAATGAAAATGTTAATAATATGGATTTCAGTAAACTCCAGGCGATGTATTACGGAGATGAAGAGGCGGATATTGAATATCTGCAGAATTTAAAAAATGAAGTCGATGAAACCCTCGTGCCGATTACGGACAGTATGACCGGGGAACTCGATGAAATCGAAGTGACTAACGACGAACTTAAAGAAATGCACGGCACATTAAGCGAAAGTGTCAGCGTTAAGCAGGACTTTACCCGGCAGATGTCAGCATTTTTAAACTCATATGTATTATCGATTGATTCAAACGGCCAGCTTGTTTCCCTGAGCCAGTCGTTCATTACGCATCAGGAAGAGCGCGATAACATTATCGAATCGGCGGAAAGCGCCGAAGAAATCGACGAGATTAACCAGCTGATTGACGTGCTGAATAATAACAGTGAAGAGCTCGACAAGCATTCGACAGCGTTTCATAACGAGAAAAGTGTTGCAGATAAAGAAAAGTATGCCAATGATATTCTCTTACCGCTGCTCGATGAACATATCAGTGCACTGAACGCATTAAATATTTCGACGGGCAAAGCGACACGTGCACGCACGATTTCACTGGAGATGTATTATAATTACCGGACTTATTTTGAAGAACGTAAAAACGTTATGGTATCTGTAGAAAACCTCCAGGAAGTATCGCTTCAGAATGTACTGCCGCTGATCGAAACAGCATCAACGCTCGACAGCCAGTTTAAAGAAGAACTTGAGAGCAAAAAAAATGAGACTCGTTAGGAGTCTCATTTTTTTACATTATCGTCAGTCTGTCTGCCGGTCTGCATGTTATGTAAAGGATGCTGCGGATCTTTTTCGACCTTCGAAATCATTACATTTCTGAGAATTACAGTAATGAGCCAGAATGCAAATACTGCAAGCAGGATCCAGGACATTAAGCTGTTCTCCTGAAAGTCTAGAAAGAACAGTACGACAACGACAAACAGAATCGCGTTAATCGAATCCAGGAACGTCCAGCGCTTTAATTTTTTAGTCATAAGTAAACCTCCAGTTCAGTTGCATTATATCATATGTCATTAATGCGATTTGCTATATTTTTAAATAAGTGATAAATTATATAAAGTTAATGAAAGGTGTGATGAAATGTTAACTAAAATAACCAATATAGATGCATTTCAAAATCTAATTAAAGATAAAAATGAATTTTATTTTTTAAAACACAGTAACACTTGTCCGATTTCTGCATCGGCTTTTGAAGAATTTCAAAAATTCCACTATGAAAGAGACATGGACGGGTATTATTTAATCGTCCAGGACCACCGTGAACTATCAAACTATATCTCTGAAACTTACGAAATAAAACATGAATCACCGCAGGCATTTTATTTCTCAGGAAAAAAAGTGAAATGGCATGATTCACACAGCAAAATTACATTAAGCACTCTGGCGAGTGTGGAAGACTAAAAAAACGAGCAGGCGCTCGTTTTTTTATTATCCGATTGGGGCAAACATTACTCTGTTTTGTCCCAGTTTTTTCGCTTCAAACAGTGCGCTTTCAGCTTCTTTTAACAAGTCGCGTTTCGTTGCACCGGCTGTATTTTTATAACCGACACCGATGGACACTGTTGCGTTAACCGTATCAATCTCGTTGACGTGGAACTTGGAATACTCCACGCTGTTTCGGATTGCTTCGCCGAGACGGACAGTTTTATCGAATGACAGATTTGGAATGACCATGGCAAATTCCTCACCGCTGTTGCGGAACAGGTGACCGCCGGTCGGGACATAATTTTTTAATAATGATGCCATCTGGCTGATGATTTTATCGCCTGAGTCATAGCTGTGCTTATCGTTATACGATTTAAAACTGTCGATATCAATTAACAGGAGACTCAGTGAATCATCATTTTCAAAATGGTCGTCAACCATTTTGTCGAGCAGCTTCACGTTGCCGAGCTGCGTCAGGTGATCGATAAACTCATCATCATCGATGCGTTTGTTCAATCTGTATATCGCGTTGATATCTTCGTACATCATATGTGCAACAAATATAATCAGCGATGTTGTAACGAGTAGTATTATACCCGTCATTAATGATATATTGTAGAAGAATTGGTTCAGAATGATCATATATAAAGAAGTGAAGATGATGTTCGTCACAACTAAATTTGCATGCGTAATTTTGCGCATGAACGGTACAATCATCAGAAACAGCATATAGAGTACGATAAACACCAGATACGGTGCGATACTGTGGTCAAAAATAAAATGATAGAAAAAATATACGACGGCAGCTGACATCAGCCCGTAGTAAAATGTATTATATGCCGCAAGTATTAACAGCGGAATAAAGAACAATGCGAATTCGCCCTGTGATGTGCCGATAGGCACAAGCAGCGATAAAATTGATAATGTTGTCATTAAAAGCGACTGAAATAAACCGGTTTCCACAATCTTTTTTTCTTCGAAAAACTGAATACGGTAAAAGAGGTATATACCGCTAATAATTAATGCGATATTTAACAGAAAATCAATAAACATAACGCGCCTCCTGACCGGATGAATTATTGTCTTCATTATACAATGATTTAAACATTTAGGAAAATTATCATTGGATTATTTAAAAAGGAAACATTTTATACCGGATATGGTATATTTAATTGGATTAAAAATACGGGTGAGAATATGTATACTTTATTAATTTTATGTATATCGTTCGCGATATCTTTACTAATCGTGCCGCTTTTTATATATATTGCGAAACGTTTCGGGTTTGTAGACTATCCGAACTACCGCAAAGTGCATAAAGTGCCGATGCCATACCTCGGCGGCGTGGCAATACTGATCAGCTTTACAATCGTAACGCTGTTTGCCCAGCCGGTCGAAACTGAATATAAACCGATTATTATCGGTGCATTTGTGATCTGCCTGATTGGTGTTATCGATGACAAGTATGACCTGAAGCCGTTTATTAAGTTTCTCGGACAGCTTGTCGCTATTGCCGTACCGATTTCATACGGTATCGTAATCGATACGATTACGCCGTTCGGTGTTGAAATTAACTTTGGCGTTTTTTCAATACTGGTCACTGTTATTTGGCTTGCCGCGATTATTAACGCAATCAACCTGATTGACGGACTCGACGGTCTTGCGACCGGAGTAGTCATTATTGCACTGGCGAGTATCGCAGTGATAACGATATTCCAGCAGAACATATTCGTAATGATGCTCTGCGTCATCCTGCTCGGCGCATGTCTCGGATTTCTGCCGTACAACTTTCATCCTGCAAAAACATTTCTCGGTGATAACGGTGCGATGATGCTCGGTTATATTATCGGTGTACTGTCGATTATCGGCTTTAAGAACATTACGTTTATTTCGCTGTTCTTCCCGATTATTATACTCGGTGTGCCATTCATGGATATTTTCTTTGCCGCAATACGGCGGTACAGGGAAGGCGTCTCAGTTATGCGGGCAGATAAAAACCACCTGCATCACAGAGTGCAGCAGCTCGGATTTTCCCACAGGGAGACTGTCGTGCTGATTTACTTCATTGCACTGCTGTTTGCAATCGGCGGCGTGATTATGTATCTTGCAACAGTACCGGGTGCCGTTATTATCGGCCTGCTCTTACTGTTTACGATGAACATGGTCGTCGAAGCGACGAACCTGATCGGTTCAAACCGCAGGCCTGTTTTGAATCTGTTCCAGAAAATATTTAATAAAATTCCATAATCAGACTGTTTCTTCCGCGATAATAATATCGCCTGCTTCATATTCGAAACTGTTGCTGGTAATTTCTTTCAGGGTGTTGACGATATCGTCGACACCTTCTTCTTTTATATGAAGGAGATAGCTGACTTTATCAGTGTAATCCTGCGACACAATCGATACATCCGTCGTACCTAGGAAATGCTCGAACTTGCTTGTGAAGGTATAGTCGAGTGTCACTGTCAGCGGTACTACCGGGACTTCAACAGCTTTCCCTGCTTCCTGCACAGCGCTTGAAGCACCCTGGGAATATGCACGGATTAATCCGCCGGCACCAAGTTTAATACCGCCGAAGTAACGCGTCACAACGACTGCGACGTTATAGAGTTCTTCTTTTTTCAAAACTTCAAGAATCGGAACGCCTGCTGTACCCTGCGGTTCACCGTCATCATCTGCTTTTTGAATGAGCGCACTTCTGCCGACGATGTAGGCGCTGCAGTTATGCGTTGCCGCTTTATGTTCCTTCTTTATTTCCGCGATAAATGCCTTCGCTTCTTCTTCAGATTCGGTCCGCTTTATAAATGATAAAAACCGGGACTTTTTAATAACGATTTCAGTTTCCGCACTTTTGTGATTCATGTATTTTTGTTCCATAAAAACACCTCTATAATAGTTTATCATATGTCCGTAATGTAGTAGAATAGTTACGAGATGAATTGGAGGAGACGCATATGAAAGTTGCGGTCGTGGTAGATTCAACGAGTTATATACCCGAAAATGTTTTAGCTGAACATAATATATATACAATCCCGCTGAATGTAGTAGTGGGCGATGAAATTTATAGAGAAAATGAAATTGATAATAAATGGTATTATGCAGAAATGGCTGCAATGGATGAGCTGCCGACAACAAGTCAGCCGTCTATCGGAGACTATATTCTACTGTTGGAGTCACTGTACCGTGACGGCTACACAGATGTTATCAGTCTGCACCTGTCTTCTGAAATCAGTGGTACATGCCAGAATGCAAGAGCAGCTGCAGTAAGTGTTGACGGTATCAACGTACACGTTGTCGATTCCGAAATCGCAGCGGCACCGCTCGGTGTAATGGCATTATATGCCGCGCAGAATCTGGAGAAGAAATCACTTGAAGAACTGCTTGCCGAGCTTGAAGATATGAAACAGAAGCACAGCATGAATGCATTCTTCTTAGTGGATACGCTGACGAATCTGCAAAAAGGCGGCCGTTTATCGAATGCCCAGGCATTCATCGGCGGACTGCTGAAGATTAAACCGATACTGGAATTCCAGGACGGAAAAATTATCGCAATTGAAAAAATCAGAACGCAGAAAAAAGCGATGCTGAAAATTGAAGAGATGCTGCAGGCTGAATTCGACAAGCATGAAGGCAAAGAGCTGACAGCATGTCTGATTCACGGCAATGCGCCTGAACTGGGGGCACGCTATAAACAGGAACTGGAAGAGAAGTTCCCGCAGGTTACATTTATTCTGCAGGAATTCGGTCCGGTAGTTGCTACACATTTAGGTGAAGGCGCGCTCGGCATCGGTTTTACAACTTACAAGGTCGATACTACAGGCTTATAATTTAATATTTTTAAACCGCAGCTTATTTAAGCTGCGGTTTTTTTATTGGGGGGGAATATTATGATCTTAAAACAAGGTGCGCCGGATATTATGTTTGAAGCAGGCGTAAAGGATAATTACTGTTTCCGCTGCGGAAACAAAAATAAAGAGCTGTTTTATAAGTATTATGCTTCGTACTATCAAAAAGATGTTACGTACTGTCTGTTCTGCATTAACCTGGGACGTTCGGATTCACTTAATCCGCTGTACGGTTATCAGACAATACGTCAGCAGGAGCATATTAATTACCGGCTGGACTTTGAGCTGAATGATATTCAGAAAGAAGCGAGTGACAGACTGGCTGATGCAATTAAAAATAAACACAATCTTCTGCTGTATGCGGTAACGGGTGCCGGCAAGACCGAGATTACTTTTCAGGGTATTAAGTATGCGCGGAATAACGGCTTGAACGTGGCATTCGTTTCACCGCGCATCGATGTGGTAAAAGAAGTGTACTTAAGACTGGCAGATGCATTTAAAGGCGTACGCATCGATTTAATGTACAGCGGGGTAAAATCGGTATTCTCTAACATGTTCACAGTCTGTACAGTGCACCAGCTGTTTAATTATATTAATCATTACGATGTGATCATTATCGATGAAGTCGATGCGTTCCCGCTGCCGGAAGAACCATTGTTAATGGAAACTGTAAAACGTGCGGCAGCAGATGATGCGTCGATTATTCTGATGACGGCAACACCGACACCTGAAATGAAGATACTTGCCGGCAAAGATAATATTGTGACGATTGCCCGCAGGTATCACGGTCATGATCTCGCGATACCGAAAATTGTCTGGGACAACACAGAAAAATATATAAAGAAAAATAAGATACCGCTTAAACTGAAAGCATTGCTGGATGACATTGCTGAAGCAGACAGAAAAGTGCTCGTATTCTTTCCGGATATTAAGATGATGCAAAAGACGGCTGTTCTGCTGCAGGAGAAATATAGAAGGCTGGAGTCAGTTTACAGCGGGGATACAAAACGTTATGAGAAGGTGCAGCTGATGCGTGACGGTGAGCTCGATATTCTTCTGACGACAACAATTCTGGAGCGGGGTGTTACATTTTTATATCTGGACGTTATTGTCGTCGACGCGCACCGTTTCGACAGTGCGAGCCTGATACAGATATGCGGGCGCGTCGGCCGGAAGCCTAAGGATCCGACGGGCAACATCTGGCTGATGACAACGTTTAATACATCGGGCATTAAAAAGACATTAAAGGTAATCAGGGCGTTTAACGAGGGAAGGACGGCGTTATGATATGTTTATACTGCCATCATGTAATTAATGAAGAGCAGACGCTGATGTCACTGTTTAAAAAAGACGAGCCGCTGTGTTCGGCCTGCCGCAGCGCACTCATGTTTAAATATCCGGGAGACCGGTGCGGCAGGTGTCATCAGCTTGTGACTAAAGCCGTAGATGTCTGCCGGGACTGCCGGGCGCTCGATGACCTTTATCCTGAAATTAATAAAATGTATACAGTGACGGATTACAATGATGAAATGAAGCTGCTTTTGCACCGGTATAAGTTTGTCGGTGACTATGCACTGTCAGAAGTCATTGCACTGTTAACCGATTTTAATTTTAAGCAGTACGATTATGTGATGCCGATTCCGGTTTCACAAGCACGTTTAAAGGAACGGACTTACAATCAGACTTCTGCAATACTGGATGCACTTGGTGTTAAATACACGGATATGCTCGGGACAAAAAAGAAGAAGCGGCAGTCGGAACTGACACGGCGGGAGCGGCTGAACAGTATAAATCCATTTTATCTGCTTGAAAATGTTAGAGATCTGAATTTATCGGGTAAGAGATTACTCATAGCCGATGACATTTATACGACGGGCATTACGATG
The DNA here is from genome assembly GCF_014207425.1 of Jeotgalicoccus coquinae. Classification (GTDB taxonomy): domain Bacteria; phylum Bacillota; class Bacilli; order Staphylococcales; family Salinicoccaceae; genus Jeotgalicoccus; species Jeotgalicoccus coquinae. Next base: position 206,291 of record NZ_JACHFF010000001.1, read on the forward strand.
CACCAGGCGGCTAATGTGACAAAAGTATTAAATTTTCAGAATATTGATGTGTTAACGTTTTCAAAAGCGCATCACATTTGATATAATGAAGTTAGAAACAGAGGTACTTATAAGGAGGGCTCATCATGATTAGAGTTGAAATCAGAGGCGAAAACATTGAGGTAACAGATGCTATCCGCGAACATATCGAGGATAAGATTGCAAAGCTTGAACGTTACTTCAACGATGTACCAAACACTCATGCACACGTAAACATCAAGGTACGTAATAATAAACGGGGTAAAGTTGAAATTACGATTCCTATGAAAGATTTAACGCTCCGTGCTGAGGAAGGACACGATGATCTTTATGCTGCAGTCGACTTAGTAATCGACAAGCTGGAAAGACAAATCCGCAAGCATAAAACTAAGATCAACCGCAAATTCAGAGAGAAAGACCCTGAGGCCGAATTCTTCAATGCATCAGCTTTTGAAAATGGTGCACAGGAAGAAAATGATAGCAATGACGATATTGCAATTTTCCGTTCTAAGGAATTCACGTTAAAACCGATGGATTCAGAAGAAGCGGTATTGCAAATGAACATGCTCGGCCACGACTTCTTTGTATTTAATGATAGAGAAACTGACGGTACAAGTATTGTTTACCGACGTAAAGACGGTAAATACGGTCTAATTGAAACAAACTAATTAATGAAAATTCATGAAGCCCTGACGGCGGTTTATCCGCCTTCGGGGTTTTTTAATGTCACATATTTTATTTTCCTATATAATGATGGTAAAATGTAATGATGTATAAACAGGTAATTTTTCACGAGGGAGAGAAAATCCATGGGTGTTTTGGATAAATTGTTCGACGGCAACAAAAGAGAATTAAAAGCATTGCGAAAACAGGCGCAAAAAGTGCTTGAACTGGCACCGGAAATAGAAAAATTAAGTGATGACGAAATTAAAAATAAAACTGTATCATTCCAGGAGCAGTTGAAGACTGCCGAAGGAGACAGAAAGAAAGAAGAGAAGATGCTTGACGATATGCTTGCGGAGGCCTTTGCTGTAGTCCGTGAAGCATCTAAACGTACGCTCGGCATGGAGCCGTTCGAAGTACAAGTCATGGGCGGTATCGCACTTCATAAAGGTGACATCGCAGAGATGAAAACCGGGGAAGGTAAAACGCTGACAGCGACTATGCCTGTGTATTTAAATGCACTGACAGGACGCGGCGTTCACGTGATTACAGTCAACGAATACTTATCTGAAATTCAGATGGCTGAACTTGAAGTGTTATATAACTTCCTTGGACTGACTGTCGGTTTAAACCTGAATGCGAAAAACAGCACAGAGAAACGCGAAGCGTTCGCAGCTGATATTACGTACACGACAAATAACGAACTTGGCTTCGATTATTTAAGAGATAATATGGTGACGTATAAACAGGACCGTGTGCTCCGCGGTTTAAACTTTACCGTAATTGATGAGGTCGACTCGATTTTAATTGATGAGGCGCGTACACCGTTAATTATTTCAGGCAAAGCAAAAGATCGCGAAACGTACTATATGCAGGCGCACCAGTTCTCTAAAATGCTCAAAGAAGAAGAGGACTATACGTACGACATTAAAACGAGAAACATTCAGCTGAATGAGTCGGGTATGGAAAAAGCGGAGAAATGGTTTAAAATCGACAATCTTTATGATGTTAAGCATGTCAGCCTGCTGCACCATATTAACCAGGCATTAAAAGCAAACTTCTCAATGGAACGTGACGTGGACTACGTTGTTGAAGATGAAGGCATTTTAATCGTCGACCAGTTTACCGGACGTACGATGAAAGGGCGCAGATTCTCAGACGGTCTTCACCAGGCGATCGAAGCAAAAGAAGGCGTGGATATTCAAAACGAATCACGCACGATGGCATCGATTACGTTCCAGAACTTTTTCCGTCTGTTCCATAAACTGTCGGGTATGACAGGGACGGCGAAAACCGAAGAAGAAGAGTTCATGAATATATATAATATGCGTGTAACTCAGATTCCGACAAACAAACCGGTTCAGAGAATCGACAACACGGATAAAATTTACGCGGCGGAAGAAATTAAGCTGCGTGCGGTTGTTGAAGATGTTATCGAACGCCACCGTGCAGGACAGCCGATTTTAATCGGTACTGTTGCGGTTGAAACGAGTGAGCTGATTTCGAATCTGCTTAGAAAACACGGCATACGCCATAACGTATTAAATGCGAAAAACCACGGCCGTGAAGCGGAAATCATTAAAGAAGCCGGTAAAAAAGGTGCGGTAACAATCGCGACGAACATGGCCGGACGCGGTACGGATATTAAACTCGGCGAAGGTGTTAAAGATTTAGGCGGACTTGCTGTAATCGGTACGGAACGTCATGAATCACGCCGTATTGATGATCAGCTCCGCGGACGTTCAGGACGTCAGGGTGACGTTGGGGAAAGCACTTTCTACCTGTCTCTTGAAGATGACTTAATGCGACGATTCGGTTCTGAAAGAATTCAGAGCATGATGGAACGCATGGGTATGAGTGAGGAAGAACTGACGAGTAAAATGATTTCACGCGGTGTGGAATCATCTCAGAAACGCGTTGAGGGTAATAACTTCGATGCGCGTAAACGACTGCTTGAATATGATGAAGTACTCCGCAAACAGCGTGAGATTATTTACGGTGAGCGCGATGAAATTATCGATCACGACGATGTCTCTGAACTGTTAAACGATATGATTGAACGTTCTGTGCAGCGTACAGTCGATTTTTATGATCTGGATAACGAGGAAAATATCGATTACGATCAGTATGTTAAAACACTGATTGATATGTATCTGTCTGAAGATGAAATAAGCGTCGATGAGATCCGCGGGCGCGGTCCGGAAGAAATCTATACGATTCTGATGGATAAAATCAAGGCGCATCTTGCAGAAAAAGAAGAAACGCTCGGCACAGAAAAGATGCGTTTATTTGAACGTATGATGATGCTCCGAACGATGGACCAGAAGTGGATTGAACATATCGACAGCATGGACCAGCTGAGAACGGGGATTCACCTCCGTTCCTACGGTCAGATCAACCCGCTCCGTGAATACCAGAACGAAGGTATCACAATGTTTGAAAACATGCTTGTCAGCATTGAGGACGACACTGCGAAGTTCGTGCTGAAAACAACAGTGCGCACAGATGAAGAAATGAAACGTGAGCAGGTTGTCGATAAGAAACAGATGCATGCAGGCGACGGCAAACAAAAAGCTAAAAAGCAGCCGGTTAAACGTCAGGTGAAAGTCGGCAGAAATGATCCGTGTCCTTGCGGCTCTGGCGAAAAATATAAAAACTGTCACGGACAATAAGTTAGGGGAAATTATATGGAATTAAGCGAAGTAAAAAACTTTTTACAAATCGGCAGAGATAAATTAAATGACTTTAGGGGGTCTCTTTGACTTAGAAGAAAAAGAGACTCAAATACAGGAAAATGAAGAACTGATGCTGGATCCGGATTTCTGGAACGACAGCGACAAAGCATCAGACGTGATTGCAGCAAATAACCATCTGAAAAAAATCGTCGACGGCTTTAATACGCTGCGTGATTCACTAGATGATATTGAAACATCACATGAACTGCTGCGTGAAGAATACGATGAGGAACTGGCGGAACTACTGGAAGAGTCGGTTAAAGAAACTTCGGCAGCAATCGAAGAGTATGAACTCAACCTGCTGTTAAGCGGCGAACACGATTCACTGGATGCAATTCTTGAACTGCATTCAGGTGCCGGCGGAACTGAATCACAGGACTGGGCGGAAATGCTGCTCCGTATGTACCAGCGCTACAGCGAATCTGAAGGATTCAAAGTGGAAACGATGGACTATCAGGGCGGTGATGAAGCCGGTGTGAAGAGCGTGTCTTTATCGATTAAAGGGCCGAATGCATACGGTTTGTTAAAAGCTGAAAAAGGTGTGCACAGACTGGTGAGAATATCACCGTTTGACTCATCGGGGCGCCGTCATACGTCATTCGCATCATGCGAAGTAACACCTCAGTTTAAAAATACGGATATTGAAATTGAAATCAACAATGATGACATTAAAATCGATACGTACCGCTCAAGCGGAGCGGGTGGACAGCACGTCAATACGACAGACTCGGCCGTACGTATTACACACCTGCCGACAGGTGTTGTTGTAACGTGTCAGAATGAACGTTCACAAATTAAAAACCGCGAACAGGCGATGCAGATGCTGAAAGCAAAACTGTATCAGCGCAAGCTCGAAGAACAGCGCGCTGAAATTGACAATATTAAAGGCGAACAGAAAGAAATAGGATGGGGAAGCCAGATCAGAAGTTATGTCTTCCATCCGTACTCTATGGTTAAAGATCATAGAACAAATTACGAATCAGGAAATACTGATAAAGTGATGGATGGCCATTTATCACCGTTTATACATGCGTATCTGCGCTGGAGCATGTAACAAATTTGGAGGTCTGTATTAAATGAAAAAAATGCTGCTGACTGCAGGCTTTAGTTTTGTACTTTTACTCGGAGCATGCGGCGGAAATGAAGAAGATACTGAAGAAGCTGCTGTAACAGGTGACGGCCAGGCAACGGTGGAAGACGGGGAAAGAGTATACCGTGCAACATCATGCTTCAGCTGTCACGGTGCTGACCTGGAAGGTGCATCAGGACCAAATCTCCAGGAAGTCGGCTCGAGACTCGATGCGGACCAGATTCGTACAGTAATCGTTGAAGGAACAGATGTTATGCCGGGCGGCATGGTTGAAGATCCGGAAGATCTGGATGCACTGGTTGAGTGGCTGTCAGACCAGAAATGATTTAAATATTAGGTGAAACACGGGCGTATATTGGGTCCGTGTTTTTTTGTGTAAAGAATAATAAAGCTTGTGAAATAATCATTTATATTTCGAAGTAAAACTGAAATAATATTTATACATAACAATATACAAAATATGAGTAAATAAAATTACTATTGATAGTGACGGCTTATATAAGAGAGGAGAGGATTAAAAAATATTATAATTGTAAAGATATTTTCCCTACATTTCTAATAAATTTCTTTTATATTACAAGTATATTACAATGCACTATTTCCTGTTTTCTTATGCTATAGTTTGATTCGTGTCGTAATAGATATACGAACGGTAAAAAACAGACAAAGCAAACATACTTATTCAAAACATATAACATAAAACTAAATTATCTAGCAGGAGGAAATTCACTTTATGAAAAAGACAGTAGTTTCAGTAGCAACATTGACAGCAATTACAGGTGTAGCGGCGACAGCAGTTTCAGCAGACGAGTACACGATATCAAGTGGAGACACTTTATGGGGAATAGCTAATGAAGTCGGTACATCAGTTGCAGAGTTAAAAGCTGATAACGAACTTTCAAGTGATATTATTTTCCCGGGAGATGTACTGACAGTTAATCCAGAGGAAGCTGAGGAAGCTGAAAAAGCACCTGCTCCTGCTAGTAATGAATCAACATACATAGTTAAACCAGGAGATACGCTTTGGCAAATTGGAGCGGAATTCTCATTAGATTACAATGAAATCATGAAATGGAACAGCTTATCTTCAGATCTTATTTTTGTTGGTCAGGAACTTTCAATTGACGGATCAGCAGCTGCTGAACCAGCAGCAGAAGTTGAAGAAGCACCTGCTGTAGAAGAAGTTCAGGAAGTTGAACCGGCAGTTGAAGAAGTTCAGGAAGCTGCACCAGCAGTTGAAGCAGAAGAAGAACCAGCAGTAGAAGAAGTTCAGGAAGCTGCACCAGTGGTAGAAGTTGTTGAAGAAGAACCTGCAGTAGAAGAAGTTCAGGAAACTGAACCAGCTGCAGAGGTTGTTGAAGAAGAACCTGCAGTAGAAGAAGTTCAGGAAACTGAACCAGTTGCAGAGGTTGTTGAAGAAGAGCCTGCAGTGGAAGAAGTTGAAGTAACTGAGCCAACAGCTGAAGAACAAGCAGCAGCTGAACAGGCAGAAGCGGACAAAATTGCTGCAGAAGAAGCGGCAGCAGAATTAGCAGCGGCTGAAGAAGCAGCTCAGGAAGCTGAAGAGAAAGCAGCAGCTGAACAGGCAGAAGCGGACAAAATTGCAGCAGAAGAAGCGGCAGCAGAATTAGCGGCGGCTGAAGAAGCAGCTCAGGAAGCTGAAGAGAAAGCAGCAGCGGAACAGGCTGAAGCAGATAAAATTGCAGCAGAAGAAGCGGCAGCAGAATTAGCAGCAGCTGAAGAAGAAGCGGCACAAAAAGAAGCTGAAAAACAGGCAGCAGCAGAACAGGCTGAAGCAGATAAAATTGCAGCAGAAAAGAAAGCAGCAGAGAAAGCGGCGGCTGAAGAAGCAGCAGCACAAAAAGAAGCTGAAGAACAGGCAGCAGCTGAACAAGCAGAAGCAGACAGAATTGCAGCAGAAGAAGCTGAAGCGGCAGCAGCTGAACAAGCAGCAGCTGAAAAGGCTGAAGAACAGGCAGCAGCTGAACAAGCTGAGGCAGACAGAATTGCAGCAGAAGAAGCTGAAGCGGCAGCAGCTGAAAGAGCAGCAGAACAAGCAGCAGCTGAAAAGGCTGAAGAAGAGTCACAGCCTGACGCAGCAACTCCAGTTTCAAGTGCAAGTAACGGCAAAAACCACTACTCATGGGGTACATGTGCATGGTACGTATTTGAAAAACGTTCATCAATGGGCATGAGTGTTGGAAATAACTGGGGCGACGCTAAGAGCTGGGCATCTAATGCACAGTCAGCAGGTTACTCAGTAACCAACTCACCTTCAGTAGGTGCAGTGATGCAGGCTCCGGCTCACACTAACGGTGCTTATGGTCAGGGTCACGTTGCAGTAGTTGAACGTGTTAACGGAGACGGATCAATCTTAGTATCAGAAATGCAGTTCGGCGGCGGATTAGGCGACAAGAACACTAGAACAATCAGTGCTTCACAAGTTGCGAGCCATAACTTCATTCACTAATATATACATTAATATAACCAGCGGGAATCATGTCTATTTTATATAGATTTGTTTCCCGCTGTTTTTATATACCTGAATATAAATTTGATAATAGGTTATGAGTATTATATAGAAGAAAAAAATTTAAATCAGTATTTGAAGATGTAAGAAAGGAGTATCATATGATGAAAATTATTTCACAGGATCACAACACGGCGGTTGCACTGACTTCTTTAATTATTTTAGCTTTCCTTAATCTGATTACGTTCAGGCAGATTAAAAAACTCGACGATAAAGTGACAGAAATGCATGAGCAGTGGAAGAAGGACCGGCAGAGTGATAATCATAAATTATAGGTGCAGATTTACCTGTTATTTTTCACATTTTCTTAACGTCCGGGAACGGTACTTTATCAGTCCGGTATGTTAAAATGATTAAAATGATATTAGAGGGAAAGTGGATTGGATGACGGGTAAAAAGCTTATTATTGCGGTTATTTTTATCGCATTCTTCCTGCTCATAGGTGTCAGCATCGGTGCGGTGATTAATATGTCCGATGATGAGATGAAAGAACGGAGCCTGAAGACACTGCAGGATTCTGAAGGGCGTGACAATCATTATGCTGTCGGTCTGAATTTACTGGATACAGAATCGGAGACTGTAATTAACAGCGATGAACAGCTGAATGAAATAATACAGAATAATGAAGTGACTGTCGTTAACTTTTTTGCATCATGGTGTGAACCGTGTAAACGTGAAACGCCGGAGTTAAATGAGTATGCATTGGAAACGGCGGGGAGCGAAGTTCAGGTTGTCGGCATTAATATCGATGACAGTGCTAAAAACCGCGATGAGTTTCTCGACACATACGGCGTACAGTACCCGGTGTTTGAATTAACAGATGAGAAAGGCATGACGGATGAGTTTAAAATCAGCTTGATGCCGACTACATTTTTCGTTGATTCCAACGGTAAAGTTGTCCGTGCGTATATTGGAGAAATAGGACCGGAATTGATTACGAATTACATTAACTATGTAAAGGAGCGTCAATAAATGGGAGTACATCAGTATTTTAAAAGTTTAAATGATCTGGAAAAACTTATCAGATGTCCCGGAAAATTTAAGTATCAGGAGCACAACGTTGCAGCGCATTCATTTAAAGTGACAAAGATTGCCCAGTATCTGGGTACGGTTGAGGAGCACAATGGGAATGAAATCAACTGGCGGTCTTTATATGAGAAAGCATTAAACCACGACTATCCGGAAATATTTACAGGTGATATTAAAACACCGGTTAAGTATGCATCATTGGAACTCAACACACTGTTTATGGAAGTTGAAGAAACAATGACGACAAAGTTTATCGAAACGGAATTTCCGCCCGAATATCAGCAGATCTATAAGGAACGTCTGAAAGAGGGCAAGGACAGCACACTTGAAGGACAGATTCTGTCTGTTGCCGATAAAATTGATCTGCTGTACGAATCGTTCGGCGAAATACAGAAGCGAAACCCCGAACCTCTGTTTTTTGAAATCTACGAAGAATCGCTCGCAACGATTAAACGCTTCGAACATTTAGTGTGTGTACAGGACTTCCTTGAGAACATTTTGACAGAAATGCTGTCGGAACATTTCATTCCGAAAGATGAACTGTTTGAAATAACAAACTCCATTCTGAACCGGGAGTAGCGCTATGGATTTGTACTGGTACATGATGGCGATGGTCGTTCCTGCAACGACTGTTGTAGTATTTACGCGGCTGACGCGTCATAAGTACGTTGCAGTAATGTTGACGTTTATCTTATTCGGAGCATCGATTTACAGAGGATTTTACCCCAGCGAGTGGGTAATATACATAGATTCGGCATCAATTTTTGTCGGCTATATTATAGTAGAGATTTTTGAGCTTGATAATTTTAATAGTGAAGATGAAGAGTAGAGATGACCGAACAAATGTTTGTTATTTCTGCTCTATTTTTGTTAAAATAGTATAGATTAATAAGTGGAGGCGAAACAATGGCAGATTTCGAGTTAGTTTCTAAATTTGAGCCGGCTGGTGACCAGCCTCAAGCAATTGAAGAATTAGTAGAACAAATCAGTTCCGGACAGAGGCACCAGACACTTCTGGGTGCAACAGGTACCGGTAAAACATACACGATGAGCCAGGTAATTCAGAGAATCGGCAAACCGACTCTGATTATTGCCCATAACAAAACACTGGCAGGACAATTATACAGCGAATTTAAAGAGTTTTTCCCGAATAACCGCGTGGAATACTTCGTCAGCTATTATGACTATTTCCAGCCGGAAGCATATGTTCCGAGCACGGATACGTTTATCGAAAAAGATGCATCCATCAACGATGAAATCGATAAACTGCGCCACTCCGCAACGAGTTCGCTGTTCGAAGGCGATGACGTTATCGTTATTGCATCGGTCAGCTGTATTTACGGTCTGGGTAACCCGGAAGAATACCGTGATCTCGTTGTCAGCATCCGTACAGGAATGGAACTCGACCGCAATCAGTTCCTGCGCAAGCTTGTAGACATTCAGTATTCCCGTAACGATATCGATTTTAAACGCGGGACATTCAGAGTACGCGGCGATATTGTGGAAGTATTCCCGGCATCACGTGACGAGCAGTGTATCCGCGTGGAATTTTTCGGCGATGAGATTGACCGGATCCGTGAAATCGATTATTTAACAGGTGAAGTGTATGCAGAACGAGAACATTTTGCTATTTTCCCGGCATCCCACTTCGTAACGCGCGAAGAAAAATTGAAAGTCGCGATTGAACGTATTGAAAAAGAGCTGGAAGAACAGCTGAAGAAATTCCGTGCCGAAGACAAACTGCTGGAAGCACAGCGTCTGGAGCAGCGGACGAACTACGATCTGGAAATGATGCGCGAAATGGGATTCTGTTCGGGTATCGAGAACTATTCTGTGCATTTAACATTACGCGACCCCGGTTCCACACCGTACACGCTGATCGATTACTTTAAAGATTTTCTTATAATGATTGATGAATCCCATGTTACTGTTCCGCAAATCAGGGGAATGTATAACGGAGACAAAGCGCGTAAACAGGTGCTTGTCGATCACGGTTTCAGGCTGCCGAGTGCACTCGATAACAGACCGCTGATGTTTTCGGAGTTCGAAGAAAAAGCGGAACAGCTGCTTTATGTTTCGGCAACGCCGGGGCCGTATGAAATTGAACATACAGAGAAGATGGTCGAACAGATTATCCGTCCGACAGGACTGCTTGATCCGACGATTGACGTCAGACCGTCGGAACATCAGATTGATGATTTAATGGAAGAAATTCATGCGAGAATCGAGAAGAACGAACGGGTATTGGTTACAACACTGACGAAGAAAATGTCGGAAGACTTAACGACGTATTTAAAAGAAGCAGGAATCAAAGTACAATATCTGCATTCTGAAATTAAGACACTTGAGCGTATAGAAATACTGCGCGAACTTCGTGTCGGCACGTACGATGTTCTCGTCGGAATTAACCTTCTGCGTGAAGGTCTCGATATTCCTGAAGTATCGCTCGTAACAATACTCGACGCGGATAAAGAAGGATTCCTCCGTTCGAACCGTGCACTCGTTCAGACTATCGGAAGAGCGGCAAGAAACAGCAACGGCCACGTAATTATGTACGCCGATAAAATTACCGATTCGATGCAGTATGCACTCGATGAGACGGCAAGACGCCGTGAAACACAAATTGCATTTAACGAAAAACATAATATTACTCCGACGACGATTGATAAAGCCATACGCGATGTCATCAGTGCGCATATAGATATTAAAGAAGATAACAAGGTCAAGAAAAAATCCGCAACGAAGAAACTGACGAAGTCAGAACGAGAAAAACTGCTTGAGAAGCTTGAGCAGGAAATGAAAGAAGCTGCGAAAGAACTCGACTTCGAAACAGCTTCAGAATTAAGAGATGCAATATTTGAGATTCAGGCAGAAGGGTGAGTTACATGAAGAATCCATTCATCAGTATCAGAGGTGCGAGAGAAAATAATTTAAAAGGTGTCAATCTGGACATCCCGAGAGATCAGCTTGTCGTTATGACAGGCTTATCCGGTTCGGGTAAATCGTCGCTTGCGTTCGATACTATTTATGCCGAAGGGCAGCGCCGTTACGTCGAGTCGCTCAGTTCATACGCACGCCAGTTTTTAGGGCAGATGTCGAAACCCGATGTGGATACGATTGAAGGACTATCGCCGGCAATTTCGATTGACCAGAAAACGACAAGTAACAATCCGCGCTCAACAGTATCGACAATTACGGAAATATACGACTATCTCCGCCTGTTATATGCACGTGCAGGTACGCCGTTCTGTCCGATTCACGACATTGAGATTTCATCTCAGACCGTTGAAGAAATGACGGATATTATAATGCAGCTGCCTGAACGTACACGTATTCAAGTATTTGCGCCGTTAATCCGCGGTAAAAAAGGACAGCATAAAAAACTGATTACCGACCTGAGCAAAGAGGGTTACGCACGTGTCGTTGTCAACGGTGAAATGTTCGACATTGAAGAAGTGCCGGAACTCAGCAAAAATAAAAAACACGACATTGATGTTGTTATCGACAGACTTGCTGTAAGGGAAGGCATCGAATCCCGTCTCGCGGACTCTTTGCAGGTTGCACTTGAGAAAACAGAAGGCAACGTGACGATAAATGTTATAGACGGAGAAGACCTGCATTTCTCAGAAAACTTTTCATGTCCGGAGTGCGGATTCACGATTTCTGAACTTGAACCGCGCCTGTTTTCATTCAACGCACCGTATGGAGCATGTATTGAATGTGACGGTCTCGGCATGAAGATGTCAGTCGATAAAGCGCTCGTCGTACCCGATCAGGAAGTATCTCTGGAAGACGGTGCAATTATTACATGGCAGCCGATCAGCTCGACGTACTATACGCAGCTGTTAACGCAGGCGGCTGACTATTACGGTATCGATATGACTGTTCCGTTTAAAGATTTGAGTAAAAAAGAACAGGACATTATATTTAAAGGCGGCGATGATGAAATAAAATTTAAATTCGCCCAGGACAACGGTGTAGTGCGTGAACGCAAAATGGTGTTTGAAGGCGTGCTCAATAACATTGAAAGACGTTATAACGAAAGTCCTTCAGAATATACGAGAAATGTTATGGCACAGTATATGCGTGAAAGTGAGTGCAACCGCTGTGACGGCTACCGTTTAAACGAAGAAGCACTGGCAGTTAAAGTAAACGGTACACATATCGGTCAGGTGGTTGAGCGTTCTGTAAGAGACGGTATCGACTTCTTCGACAATATTTCCTTATCGGCTCAAAACGAAGAAATTGCCGAGCCGATATTAAAAGAAATAGACAGCAGACTGTCATTTCTCCGCAACGTTGGACTCGACTATTTAACGCTGAACCGTAAGAGCGGGACATTATCGGGCGGTGAAGCGCAGCGTATCCGTCTGGCAACACAGATCGGTTCACGTCTCAGCGGCGTGCTCTATATTCTGGATGAACCGTCAATCGGACTGCATCAGCGTGATAACGAACGTTTAATCAACACGCTGAAAGATATGAGAGAACTTGGCAATACATTAATCGTCGTTGAACATGATGAAGACACGATGCTCGCAAGTGATTATTTAATAGATATCGGTCCGGGTGCCGGTGAACACGGCGGGGAAGTGGTATCTTACGGTACGCCGAAAGAAGTTATGGCAGATGAGAATTCATTAACCGGCCAGTACTTAAGCGGAAAGCGTGAAATCGCGCTGCCGGAAAACTACCGCAAACCGGATAAGAAAAAAGTATTTAAAATTAAAGGTGCACGTGAAAACAATCTTAAAAATATCGATGTTTTTATTCCGCTCGGTGTGCTGAATCTCGTTACAGGGGTATCGGGTTCCGGCAAGAGTACCTTGATCAATGAAATTTTATATAAGAGCCTGCACACGCAGCTGTATAAAACAAAAGAAGTGCCCGGTGACCACGATAAAGTCGAAGGCATAGATTATATAGATAAAATTATCGATATCGACCAGTCGCCGATTGGCCGTACACCGCGTAGTAACCCGGCAACATATACAGGGGTCTTCGATGATATCAGAGATGTTTTCGCTCAGACGAACGAAGCGAAAGTCCGCGGTTATAAAAAAGGACGCTTCAGCTTTAACGTTAAAGGCGGACGCTGTGAAGCATGCCGGGGCGACGGAATACTCCGTATAGAAATGCACTTTTTACCGGATGTTTTCGTGCCGTGTGAAGTGTGTCACGGCAAACGCTACAACAGGGAAACACTTGAAGTGAAATATAAAGACAAAAGCATAGCAGATGTGTTAAAAATGACAGTAGAAGAAGCGTATTATTTCTTTGAAAACCTGCCTAAAATTAAACGTAAGATTAAGACGCTTGTCGATGTCGGACTCGGCTATGTGCGTCTAGGTCAGCCCGCAACAACATTGTCGGGCGGAGAGGCACAGCGTGTAAAACTCGCAAGTGAACTGCACAAACGTTCAAACGGCAAGACGCTATACATTCTGGATGAACCGACAACCGGCCTGCATTCCGAAGATATTAAAAACTTAATCGGCGTCATTCAGCGTCTCGTTGACCAGGGAGATACAGTTGTTATTATCGAGCATAACCTCGATGTCATTAAAGTGGCGGATCACATTATTGACCTCGGCCCTGAAGGCGGGGAAGGTGGCGGAAACATCGTCGTAAGTGGTACAGTAGAAGATGTAATTGCGAATGAAAACAGCTATACGGGACATCATCTTAAGAAGTGGTTAAACAGAAACCATTAGGAGGTAATATCAGTGGATAGTAAAGAACGCATTTTAAAAATGCTCGAAGAAGGCAAAATAACTTCCGAAGAAGCAATTGAACTGATGTCGGCACTTAATACGAAATCAGAGCCGGAACAGAAAGAACACGGCAGAAAAACCGGGCGCGAGGAGTCAGACAGCGGAGAACCAGGCGGTCTGTTCGGTGATTATGTCGGACAGTTTGTCGATGAGTTTAATAAGTATGTAAATAAAGATAAAGTGAACGATACGTATACGAACGTTAAAGGTAAATTTACAGGCGGCCGTCAGGCGAAGCAGATGTTTGACGGACTGGAGAAAGCATTTGACTCAGTCGGTTCTTCATTCGACTCTGTATTTTCACAGGGACCGAAAAACCGTTTAATCGAAACGATTGATCAGCCGTTCAGCAGTATTTCTGTCGATATCGCAAACGGCAGCGTTGAATTAAAACCTGCCGAGCGCGGCGACGTTGTTAAATTTGAAGTGACGCCGTTTTACCGTAAACTCGATGCGAAGAAAAACTACTTCCAGGACATTATCTGCGATGTTAAAAACGATGAACTTGTTATCGTGTCGGACATTAAGTCTGCACGTGTGAACGTAGTAATTGAAGTGACTGCAGAAACACTCAGACGCATCATTTTATCAACATCAAACGGCAATGTGAAAATCGCTGATAAGTCATTTACCGACCTGACGGTGGATCTGTTAAACGGTGATATCGAACTGAATCAGGTCGAAGCGAAGAATGCATTTCTCCGTACGTCCCGGGGCAGCATTAAAGTGTCTGAAGGACAGTATAAAGGTATCGAGATTGTCTCTATGCTCGGTACGATTTTAACGGATAACCTGGATGCAAAAACCATTGATATTTCATCGAACGGTTCAGTGAATATTGCGCTTAAGAAAGAAACTGAAGAAGCGACAATCAACTCGAACATGGGCAGCATTAATATCAGTGTACCTAATGGCAGAGAGCTTGAAGGCCGTCTGTCCACAGTACTTGGACAGATTAACTATCCGCCTGAACTCGATGCACGCTATATGAAACAGCAGGATATCGGCTTTAAAGAGCTGATGCTAGTAAACAACACAGACGAGCCGGGAATGTTCCTCGAAGTCGGCACTAAAGTCGGCAGTGTGACATTGCACCGCAGTTAAAAAATATTAATAAGTACGGGCTGGCGATTGCCAGCCCATTTTTTGCTATAATATAACTAAACAGTAAACTTATTCGTTGAAGAACGGACGGAGGTGCAGCGATGTTATTGGTAAAAGATTTAGTCGAGGAATTTAACTTGAAAATATGGGGTGGAAATCCTGGGCTTGAGAACGAAATTCCAAGCTTTGATCTGTCGAGGCCGGGACTTGAAATAGCAGGATATTTCTCCCACTATTCCTCCGACCGGGTGCAGGTTCTCGGGATGAAGGAAATTTCGTTCTTCGAACGTGTTCTGTCGGACCGTGAACGTGAAGACCGTGCGAAGCGTTTATGCAGAAAAGAAACGCCGTGTATTATCGTTACAAGAAGCCAGCAGCCGCCGCTTGAATTAATCGAAGCATGCAACCAGACAAATACGGTACTGCTGATTACAGAAGATAATACGACGAACTTTACGAGCCGTATTACGACGTATCTGGAGAAGGAACTGGCGCCGGAAACAAACATGCACGGTGTGCTTGTTGACGTGTACGGTATCGGTGTAATGATTACGGGGGAAAGCGGCATCGGTAAAAGTGAGACCGCACTTGAACTTGTTAAAAATGGTCACCGCCTTGTTGCGGATGATAACGTTGAAATTAAAGAAGTAAACAAGAATGTGCTGATGGGCTCGGCACCCGAACTGATTCAGCATCTTCTTGAAATACGCGGACTCGGCATTATTAATGTAATGACACTGTTCGGCGCAGGGTGTATTCTGTCCGAGAAACGTATTATGCTGAACGTCCATCTTGAGAACTGGACGGACAATAATACATACGACCGTCTTGGTCTTGAAGATGAAAAGATTAAAATTCTGAACTCGGAAGTGACAAAAAAAGTAATTCCGATTCGTCCGGGACGAAGTCTTGCAGGCATTATCGAAGTCGCTGCGATGAACCACCGTCTTAATCAGATGGGGCATAATGCAGCCCATGAATTTAACGACCGCTTAAATGCAAAGATTAAAAGCAACGGAGGCAGCTAATGATGATTTTAAACGCCGCCATCGATCCGGTGGCAATATCACTTGGACCGCTGTCCATTCACTGGTACGGCATTATCATTTTAACCGGAATGATACTCGGCTATTATTTAGCCAATAAAGAAACGATAAAAAAAGGACTGCCTGAAGATTTATTTATGGATTTAATGATGTATATTATTATCTTCTCGCTTATCGGTGCACGTCTGTATTATGTCTTCTTTAATCTTGATTATTATTTCTTTAACCCGCTTGATATTATTAAAGTGTGGGAAGGCGGCATGGCGATTCACGGCGGACTTATCGGCGGATTCCTTGCCGGTCTTATCTATACGAGAACTAAAGGCTACAGCTTTTTCCAGGTTGCTGATATCGCCGCACCGAGCATTCTGCTTGGCCAGGCCATCGGACGCTGGGGCAATTTTATTAACCAGGAAGCCCACGGCGGGCCTGTTGCAAGAGAATTCCTTGAGAACTTAATGATTCCGGAATTTATTATTAATCATATGAACATCGACGGTACATACTACCATCCGACATTTTTATATGAATCAATATGGAGTATTATCGGCGTTATTATACTATTATTAATACGATCAAAATTACCGCTCGGCCACACAGTACTCGTTTATCTGATATACTATTCAGCCGGCAGGTTCTTTATCGAAGGCATGCGTACTGACAGCTTAATGATCGGCGATATGCTGAGAACAGCACAGGTTATTTCGGTAATTACGATTATCGGCGCACTGGTTATTATGATTTACCGCCAGCAGAAATACGACCTGCCGAAATACGGTGATGTATACGGCAACTATGCAGCTAAAGACGAGCCAAAATATATTAAAAAGTCATCGGTGGTCAATAAGAAGAAAAAAAGGAAGAAGTAGTATGAGGAAATTAACCCGGCATACGGGCTTTAAAATTAATCCGCTGTGGCATCTGTACCGCACCGTTTCTCTCGTTAAAGTGGTTAAAAACTTTATCGTCATCGAAGCGGGGCGTTTTATGCCATCGACTAAAATAAAACATAAATTATACGGTGCAGGTCTTAAGATGAATATCGGACCGCACGTGTCATTTGCTTATAAAGCAATGCCGGATTTAATGTTTCCCGAATTAATTACAATCGGTGAAAACTCGATTATCGGCTATAATGCGACGATACTGACACATGAATATTTGACAGATGAATACAGAATCGGCAAAGTTGAAATCGGAAAGAATACGATGATCGGCGCGAATGCAACAATACTGCCGGGAGTGACAATAGGCAGCAATGTTAAAGTCGGCGCAGGCACAGTCATCTCAAAAGATGTTCCCGATAATGCACTCGTCTACGGCAATCCGATGATAATAAGGGAGAGAGCGTAATGAATAACAACAAAGTAATCTCTCTCGATCAAAACGGAGAGCATTACTACAGGCAGGGTATTAAAAAACGACAGCAGAATCTTAAAAAAGAAGCACTCCGTCTCCTTAAAAAAGCACACGATAAAAACCCGGACAATATGGATTACCTGTCCGAGTATGTTTACGTTATGGCCGAGAACGGCTTCAGCAATGAAGCGGAACATTTAATTATCGAAGCTTTTGTCGGAGATAATTACGACCCGGAGTACTTTTATATGCTGAGTCAGATTAATATTATAAAACACGATGCGAACAAAGCATTTTTATACGGTGTTCAATATTCGAATTATAATCCCGAATCAAATTACGGCGACACGCTTGAAGAAATGTTCGATGTTGAAATCGAAGATGAGAACGAACTTGAAAAAGAAGCCGAGCGTTTTATCGGCCAGCAGATTTTTCAGCATTTATTTATGAATGCGAAAGTCTCGGAATCACTTGAATATCTGGATTCACTTCCGATGGAAATTCAGGAGGAACCGGAGTTCAGAAACTTAAAAGCGATGGCATATTTATTTTTAAATAAGTTTGAAGATGCAGAAATACTGCTGGAACAGCTGCTTGAAGATGACCAGACAGATATGCATGCACTCAGCCATATGACACTGCTGCATTACCATACGGAACGGTTTGACGAGTACGAAGCATATTTAAAAAAGCTTGAAGTTGTTGAACCGCTGGATGATGATGCACGATTTAAAGTCGGACTGGTACTGAACTTCCTGCAGAAATATGAGCATTCATATAAGCTCCTGTTCCCGCTTTATAAAAAGCAGAAGATAGTAAACTTCCAGCTGCTTCATGCACTCAGTTTTTCAAGTTATCATTTAGGGAAACATGAAGAGTCTGAAATTTACTGGACGCGCATGCAGAACTTTCATCCGATCGATGAGCAATTCAGTCCCTGGAAGAAAGAGGAAGCGGCTGAAGAGATACTTAAACTGGAAAGCATGTACCTCCACGATGACGACCAGCACAAACGTCTCCTGGCACTGTACTTAATCAGTAAAATAGAACCGCGTGAAGCGATTATCGGTTTATCGATATGGGATCATATTGAAACGCTCGATGATTATGAAAAGCTGTACGTGACATTTCTATTCCAGGGTTTGAAACTCGTGCGTCTCGGACGTATGCACATCGGACTTGAACTGCTGTACGATCAGTCGATCAGGGATGAGGAAACACTGCTGATGTGGATTAACGTGTTTCACGAACTGTATGAAAAGCATAAAGAGTTTGAAGATGTGGAGAGTCATACAGCAGCTGCATTATATTTGTATCCCGGCGGCCGCAGGCTGACGAAAAAAAGTGTTGCAGAGATGTTTAATACGACGGTTTACAGATTGAACAAAGCGATTGACAGAATAAAGCAGATATAATGAATTACAAATCGAAAGCCTATATAATTGTATGTAGTAATTTTTAAAAGGAGAACGATTATGAAAGAGAAAACAATATATGACGTAGTAATAATCGGTGCGGGACCTGCAGGCATGACAGCTGCCGTCTATGCATCCCGTGCAGAACTGAAAACTGTAATGCTTGAACGCGGTGTGCCCGGCGGACAGATGGCAAACACTGAAGAAGTTGAAAACTTCCCGGGTTTCAGCATGATTACAGGACCGGAATTATCTTCCAAGATGTTTGAGCACTCTCAGAAATTCGGTGCAGAGTACAAATACGGCGACATTAAAAGTATTGAACTGGATGGCGACATCAAAATACTGAAAACATCGTCTGAAGACATTTATACGAAGAGTGTAATCGTTGCGACAGGTGCAGAGTATAAAACAATCGGCGTACCAGGTGAAGATCTGCTTCGCGGACGTGGTGTAAGCTACTGTGCGGTATGTGACGGCGCATTCTTTAAAGAACGTGAACTTGTCGTTATCGGCGGTGGGGATTCAGCCGTTGAAGAGGGTGTATTCCTGACGAAATACGCGAGTAAAGTGACAATTGTTCACCGCCGCGATGAGCTCCGTGCTCAGAAAATTTTACAGGACCGTGCATTTAAAAATGATAAAATTGACTTTATCTGGGATACGGAACTGCAGACAATCAACGGTGAAAACCGTGTAGAGTCAGTCACGCTGAAAAACAAAAATACAGGTGAAACTTATGACTACAATGCAGATGGTGTATTCATCTACATCGGTATGCTCCCGCTGACAGCACCGTTTCAGGATTTAGGGATTTTAAATGAAAACGGCTATATCGTCACGAACGAAGAAATGGAAACTGAAATACCGGGCATCTTTGCCGCTGGTGATGTCAGAGAGAAATCACTTCGTCAGATTGTTACAGCGACAGGTGACGGCAGTCTTGCAGCGCAAAATGCGCAGCATTATTTAGAGCAGCTGGAAGACAACGAATAATTAATCGAATTAATCCCCCGCAAGGGGGTTTTTTCGTAACGCTATCAGTTATAATATGGGTGAATGGAATTGTTAGAAAATAAGTAAATTTGAGGGTGTGCTTTATGAAAAATTTAATCATAATTACAGGTATGAGCGGTTCAGGTAAATCTGTTGCACTGGAAGCAATTGAAGATACAGGTTATTTCTGCATCGACAATCTGCCCCCGATTCTTATTCCGAAAGTCGTAGAATTAATGGAATCAACTGACGGTAAAATGAACAAAGTTGCACTGGGCATTGACCTTCGCGGCAAAGAATTTTTTGATGTATTAATTCAGAAACTGGAAACTGTGCTGATTAACGAAGATATAATACTCCGCATTGTTTTCCTCGATACGGATGATGAAAGACTGGTCGCCCGTTACAAAGAAACGCGCCGTTCCCATCCGTTAAATGAAGGAGTTTCTGTACTTGAAGCAATTAAAAAAGAACGTGAAATACTCGATGACCTAAAAGGACGGGCATCTGTTATTATCGATACAACAGAACTGTCACCGAAAGAACTGAGAGACCGCATATTCACTTTATACAGCGGCGGACGTGAACAGTTCTTTGCTGTCAACGTACTGAGCTTCGGTTTTAAACACGGTGTTCCAATCGATGCAGATTTGATGTTCGATGTCCGCTTTCTGCCGAATCCGTTTTATATTCCGGAGTACCGTCCGTTAACCGGGTTGAATCAGGAAGTGTACGACTACGTAATGAAATGGCAGGATACTGATACATTTTACGACAAACTGTACGATATGATTAAATATTTAATTCCTCAATATATTAAAGAAGGCAAATCCCAGCTGACGATTGCGATAGGCTGTACAGGCGGTCAGCATCGTTCTGTGGCACTGTCCCGCCGGCTTGCGAAAGATCTGGGTGAGAAATTCACATTCTCGGTTAACACGACCCACCGTGATGCGAGAATTGAAGGCACTGTAAATGAAAAAGATTAAAATTGCGATTATCGGCGGCGGTACCGGCCTTGCTGTTTTATCTCGCGGATTAAAAAATTATCCTGTCGATATTTCTGCAATTGTATCAGTTGCGGATGATGGTGGGTCAACAGGAATTATCCGCGACCAGATTGATATGCCTGCACCCGGGGATATCCGTAATGTAATGTCGGCATTAAGCGAAGTGGAAAGCAAGCTCGAACATCTGTTTACCTACCGCTTTAAAAAAGACGAAATATCAGGACACTCGCTCGGCAATTTAATGCTGGCTGCGATGTATGATATCAGCGGCGACTTTGCGACCGCAGTCAGTGAACTGTCAAAAATACTGAACGTTAAGGGGACAGTAATACCTTCGACAAATGTCAGTCCGAAACTCGCAGCGAGAATGGCGGATGACTCGATTATTATTGGTGAAAGCTATATTCCGAAAGTGAAAAAAGAAATAAAGGAAATGTATTTAATCCCGACAAACATCGATGCGACACCGGCCGCAGTAGAGGCGATACTTGAAGCGGATATTATCGTCCTCGGACCGGGTTCACTGTATACGAGTATTATTCCAAATCTGCTGCCTAAAGGCATCGCAGAAGCTGTGACAGAGTCACAGGGCATCAAAGTCTATGTGTCGAACTTGCTGGAACAGCCGGGAGAAACGATGGGTATGTCCGCTTTTGATCACCTCTATGCGATAGAGAAGCATTTAAAAGCACGTGTCATTGATTACGTCATATTAAACGAACGCGACGTCTATGAAGAAATGGCGGATACTTATAAAAACAGAGGTGTCCAGATTATTAAAAGCGAGCGGGATAAAATAGAAGCGCACGGTGTTAAGGTAATTACCGACGACGAACTGATTATCGTCGATGAAGAACGGGTTGTGCGCCATAATAATGAGAAGCTCGCTGAAATTATATACGACATTGTAATCAGTGAATCTGAGACATTGAAGTATTAGGCAGGATTTTGAAAGGAACGTGGTAGCATGTCATTTGCTTCTGAAATGAAAAATGAATTAACGAGAATTGAAGTGGATGAGTGCTGCATGAAGAGCGAACTGTCTGCATTGATTAAAATGAACGGTGCGGTCAGCTTCTTTGACGGACAGTGGGTCATTAACGTCCAGACAGAAAACGCTGCGATTGCACGCCGTATTTTTTCGTTAATAAAAAATGTATATAGAATAGAAATCGATCTTCTCGTGAGAAAAAAGATGAAACTGAAAAAGAACAACGTTTATATTTGCCGCATTAAAAAAGAATCAAAAGATGTACTGGAAGATTTAAAAATCTTTTCAGGCGGTGTACTGACGAACACGATTACCGATGAAATAAACGATAAAGAATGCTGCAGAAGAAGTTATTTAAGAGGTGCATTCCTTGCGGGCGGTTCAGTGAACAACCCCGAAACATCGGCATATCATCTGGAAATCGGTTCGCTGTACGAAGAACACGCACAGGCAATTACGAATCTGATGAACAGCTATGAGCTGAATGCTAAATATATTGACCGTAAACGCGGTTATATTATTTACTTAAAAGAAGCAGAGAAAATTGCCGAGTTCCTGAGCCTGATCGGCGGTTACCAGGCGCTGTTAAAATTTGAAGATATCCGTATCGTCAGAGATATGCGCAACTCGGTCAACCGGTTAGTAAACTGTGAAACAGCCAATTTAAACAAAACAATCAACGCAGCGATGCGTCAGGTGGAAAACATTAAATTTATCGATGCGGAGATTGGTATCGATGAACTGCCTGAGCGCTTAAGAGAAGTTGCGCGTATCCGCGTTGAACATCAGGACATGACATTAAAAGAAATCGGGGAAGCCGTCTCGACCGGTACGATTTCCAAATCAGGAATCAATCACCGTTTGAGAAAACTCGACGAAATCGCTGATAAACTGCGCGGCGGAGAAGAAATCGTATTTTAATATAGAGAAGCGCATCCGAATCAAATTCGGATGCGCTTTGTGCTGTAAATCCAACCTCACAAACATCTACTCGCTGTATATATTCTCCATCGCCTGCTCGAGCGTCGGATATAAATATTTAAAATCATTGTTCAATAACACTGACGGATGAACTTTCTGTCCTTCCGTAACGAGTAAAGCGCGTTCGCCAAGTGCTTTATCGATTAAAAAGCCCGGTGTTTTAAAAAAGTTCGGTTTACCGAGTACAGCGCTCAGCACTTTAGAGAATTCATGCTGTCTGACCTGCACGGGTGCGGTAATGTTTACCGGTCCGCTGATTTCCTGATTGACACCTACAAAAAGCAGTGCGTTGACGACGTCATCGATATGCACCCATGAGTACCATTGCCTGCCGTTTGCAATTTCACCGCCGACGTTTGCCTTGTACAGTTTTTCCATTACAGGCAGAGCACCATTGTTTTTATCAAGCACCAGTCCGAAGCGTGAGAATACAACGCGGATACCTAAATCCCCAATTTTAGCTGCCGCAGCTTCCCAGCGGTTCACGACGTCTGATAAAAAGTTCGTCGATGATAATTGATCGTGTTCATCGAACTCGACAATTTCACTGGTCGGATAGTAACCGACCGCACTGGCGTTAACAAATGCAAGCGGCTTAATACCGGATATTTCCAGCCAGCGATGGAGCATGTTAGTCATGCCGAGTCTGCTTGAAAGTATCAGTTCTTTGTATTCTTCAGTCCATTTTTCATTCAGCGAAGCGCCTGCGAAGTTGTAAATCAAATCGAAGTCCTCAGGCAGATTTTCAGCCCAGTCGATATTATTAAAGTTGCTGTCATCGTACTTAATATAATGTATATAAGGATGTTCGCTCGTCTGTTCCTGCCGCGTTAAAATGTAAACATGATGACGGTCTTTTCGGAGTGCATTTGTCAGTTTCGTGCCGATAAAACCCGTGCCGCCGGTGATGAGAATATTCAAATCTGTGACCTCCCAATACATATGATTATCTTTATTTTAATTGAAAAAAGAGCTCAAGTCACGTATGTGACCTGAGCTCTCTTAACTTATGCTTTATTTTTCCGGTTCCATGACGTGGTCGATTAAGCCGTATTCTTTAGCTTGTTCTGCTGTCATGAAATTATCGCGGTCAGTATCTTTCTCGATTTTCTCAAGTGGCTGACCAGTGCGTTCTGCTAAAATCTGGTTCAGCTTCTCGCGTGTTTTTAAAATGTGCTTCGCTGCGATCTCAATTTCAGTTGCCTGACCCTGAGCGCCGCCAAGCGGCTGGTGAATCATAATTTCAGCGTTTGGAAGCGCGTAGCGTTTCCCTTTAGCACCTGCAGTTAACAGGAATGATCCCATTGATGCTGCAAGTCCAAGGCTGATTGTCTGTACATCCGGTTTAATGTGCTGGATTGTGTCGTAGATTGCCATGCCGGCAGTAACACTTCCGCCCGGTGAGTTAATATAAAGATAAATATCTTTTTCAGAGTCCTGAGCCTGCAGGAATAACAGCTGGCTGACTACCGAGTTCGCAACGTTATCGTCGATTGCACTCCCGATCATAATGATTCTATCTTTTAAGAGTCTTGAATAAATATCGTAAGCACGTTCGCCACGATTTGTCTGTTCAATAACCGTAGGTATTAAATTCATAATATTGCCTCCTGTTTTGGTTAACTAAATTTATTTGATAATACATTTATAACACATTAGTCAAATAAGGTCAAAAGAAAGAACTTCATCTATTAATCAGTTTATCATAATATTATATTACGCATTTCGTCAATAATTAGTCTTTATAAGTTTCAGCTTCCTTGCTATAATGAAATGTGCTTTAAATATTTAAATCTACCCCCGTGGTGTAATGGATAACACGTAAGATTCCGGTTCTTAAGATGGGAGTTCAATTCTTCTCGGGGGTGCTAACAAAGAGGTGGGGCAGTTGTCAGTCGAAGAACTAGAAACAGTCGATAAACCCGATGACAGTTTAGACGATGCCTTTGTCCGGAATGTTTTCTATGTCTGTTTAAACAGCGGGAAAATATTACTGGAAAGCGGTGCGGAAACGTATCGTATCGAAGATACGATGATCCGTATGGCGAATAATTACGGTATCGATAATGTGCAGGTCTTCGTCACAACAACAGTAATCATTCTGTCGATGAATGACTACGCGCTCTCTCAAACGGTTCGAATCGATGAACGTGCAAATAATTTGCAAAAGGTCGTTAACATAAACGACTTATCAAGAAGCATCACGAAAGGACTGCCGATTCGTGAGGCAATTAATACGATAGAAGATATTCATGAAACAAAAATGTATCCATTCTGGCTGATTGTTTTTACCGGCGGAATGGTTTCTATTATGTTTCTCCTTCTGTTTAACGGTGTGCCGGGAGATATTCCGGTCGCAGCAGCAGGCGGTATGGTGGGGGTACTGATTACGGAAAGTATTCAGCGCTATACTAAAATTAAATTTTTCAACGAATTCTTTGCAGCATTCTTTATCGCTGTAATCTCAGTATTATATGTGGAATTCGGACCGGGACTGGAACTCGAAACGATTATTATTGCAGCGGTGATGCCGCTCGTTCCCGGTGTGCTGATTACAAATGCGATACGTGAAATGATTCGCGGACATCTGATGGCAGGCACGATGAAAGGCGCGGAAGCGTCTCTGACCGCGATTGCAATCGGAGCCGGAGTCGGACTTGTATTCATGGCGATATAGGAGGGAAACAATGTTATATGCAGTTCAGTTTATACTTAGTTTCTTTGCCTCCGCGGGATTCGGAATACTGTTTAATGCACCGAGGAGAACGATATTAGCAGGCGGACTCAGCGGTGCATTCGGCTGGCTCGTGTACTTTATCGCGACCCAGTTTGATATTCAGGCAGTTATTGCCACTTTTTTTGGAGCAATTATGCTGACGATGCTGTCGATTATGAGCGCACGTCACTTAAGAGCACCGGTTATTATATTTATTACATGTGGAATTATTCCCCTTGTACCCGGCGGTATGGCATATAACGCAATGCGCAGCGTAGTGCTGCAGAATTACGATATGGCACTTGCCTATGGCTTTCAGGTGGCGCTTGTGTCGATGGCCATTGCCATGGGAATTATCTCAACTGAAATGATAGATTCACTGTTGCAGACGCTGAAACGCGAACTTAAAAATATGCGGAAGAAAGAGGCTTAACCAATGCTTAATCTTACTTATTACACACGCGACAACTGTCAGCTGTGTAATGAAGGAAAACTCCAAATCAGACTGGCACTGTCTGAACTGAGAGATAACGTAGTGAAACTGACAGAAGTGAATATTGATAACGACGATGAACTGCAGGAAGAATACATGGTGCGGATACCCGTTCTCAGTGACGGCGGCAACGTGATTCAGGAAGGCATTCTCGACTTTGTAACTATATATGATTACGTAAAAGATAATTACAGGAAATAAAAACGGTGTAACGGCAGACATATTATGTCTGCCGATTTTTTTGCAGCCGGCAAAATTACTTTTATAGTTTTAATAACCGGCTGACATATGTATAATTAGAATGAATATAAATTTGGAGGCGCATTCATGAAGAAGACTCTTGAAGATGTTGAGTTAAAAGGCAAAAAGGTATTAATACGGGCAGATTTTAACGTGCCGATGAAAAACGGACAGATTACGGATGATACACGTATTAAAGCTGCTGTAAAAACAATTTCTTATGTTTTAGCCAAAGGTGGAAAAGTTATTCTGTTTTCACACCTCGGGCGTATTAAAACTAAAGAGGACAAGCGTGAATACTCTCTCGCTCCGGTCGCCGACCGTTTAAGCGACATTATGGGGAAAGAAGTGCTTTTCAGCGATAAAACACGCGGCAAGGATCTTGAAGAAGGTATCGCGGAAATGAAGAACGGAGAAGTTCTTCTTGTTCAAAATACACGCTATGAAGATCTGCACAATTCCAAGGAAAGTAAAAACGATCCTGTTCTCGGAAAATACTGGGCATCGCTCGGTGATATTTTTGTTAACGACGCGTTCGGTACAGCACACCGTGAACATGCATCGAACGTCGGCATCAGCGAACACCTGCCGGCAGTATCAGGTTTCTTAATGAAGAAAGAAATCGAGTTTATCGGCGGAGCTGTCGACAATCCGAAATCACCATTCGTTGCGATTCTTGGCGGAGCGAAAGTATCCGACAAAATTAACGTAATCGATAACCTGTTAAATAAAGCTGATAAAATTCTTATCGGCGGCGGAATGGCAAACACATTCTTAAAAGCACAGGGACATTCGATCGGTACATCATTAATCGAAGAAGACAACATTAAAATTGCCGAAGACCTGCTGGAAAAAGCGGACGGTAAATTAGTGCTTCCTGTGGACGTAGTTGCTGCAGCTGAATTTTCAAATGATGCGGATCACCGTATCGTTGCAGTCGACGAAATTCCGGATGACATGATGGCACTTGATATCGGAACTGAAACAGTGAAGTTATATGAGGAAACACTTAAAGGGGCGAAGACGGTAGTCTGGAACGGACCGATGGGTGTGTTCGAAATGTCGAATTACGCACAGGGGACATCAGGTGTCTGCCAGGCAATCGCGAATCTTGAAGATGCGGTGACGATTATCGGCGGCGGCGACTCTGCAAGTGCAGCACAGGTGCTGGGTTTTGCCGATAAATTCAGCCATATCTCAACTGGCGGCGGCGCGTCGTTAGAGTATTTAGAAGGTAAGGAATTGCCGGGTCTGAAGGCAATCGATAACGCTGAGGAGGAGTAAGTCATATGCGCACACCATTAATTGCGGGTAACTGGAAAATGAATATGACAGTTTCAGAAGCGGGAGCATTTGCTGATGAACTGTTAAAGAATACATTAAATGAAAGTGTCGAAGCGGCGATTTGCGCGCCGTTTATCGACCTGCCTGTTCTTATTGAGAAGCTGAAAGAGACGAATATTAAAATCGGTGCACAAAATGTGTATTACGAACAGAGCGGTGCATTTACGGGAGAAATCTCAGCGCCGATGCTGAAAGATCTTGGGGCACATTACGTGATTGCAGGACATTCTGAACGACGCGAATTATTCGGCGAGTCAGACAGCGACGTTAACAAAAAAGCGCATGCTGTCATTGAAGCGGGCATGGTACCGATTATCTGTGTCGGTGAAACTGAAGAAGAACGTGACAGTGGCCGGCATACAGCAAAAGTTGCCGGCCAGGTTAAAGCAGCGCTTGAAGGTATTGCAGCCGAAGCAGCCGGTGAACTTGTAATTGCTTACGAACCGATCTGGGCGATTGGTACAGGCAAGAGCGCAACGAGCGACGATGCGAATGCAATGTGCACTTCAATCAGAACTGAAGTCGAAAAACTCTACGACAAAGGTATCGCTGACAGCGTGCGTATTTTATACGGCGGTTCGGTGAAACCTGCAACGATTGAAGATCTTATGTCTAAAAGCGATGTAGACGGCGCATTAGTCGGCGGTGCATCACTGAAGACTGATGACTACACAGCATTAGTTTCCGGAGCAGCACGATGAAAAAGCCTGCTGCTTTAATTATTCTGGACGGTTTTGCCGAGCGTGAGGAAACGTTCGGCAACGCGATTGCACATGCAGATATGCCGAACTTTAAAAAATATAAGGATGAGTTTCCGCACGCAAGTTTAAGTGCGTCGGGACTTGATGTTGGTCTGCCTGAAGGGCAGATGGGCAACTCCGAAGTCGGGCATTTAAATATTGGTGCCGGCCGTGTTGTGTATCAGAGCTTAACGCGTATAAACAAATCGATTGAAGACGGTGAGTTTCACGAAAATAAAGTGCTTTTGACGGCGCTGCAACATGCGAAAACTCATAACAGTAAACTGCACATTATGGGACTGTTAAGCGACGGCGGCGTACACTCGCACTACAGCCACCTGTTTGAAGTGCTTAAGATGGCAAAAATTAACGGTTTGGAAGATGTTCTCGTTCACGGTTTCTTAGACGGACGCGACGTATCTAAATCGTCGGCACTGACATACATAGAGGAAGCGGAACGACAGTTTTCGGATATCGGTGTCGGACAGTTTTCAACAATCAGCGGGCGCTACTATGCGATGGACCGCGACAAACGCTGGGAGCGCGTGCAGCTTGCATACGACGCAATGGTTCACGGTGAAGGTACTGTGTTCCCAAGTGCTTCTGAAGGCGTCGAAGCGAGTTACGTTAATGAAGTGTTCGATGAATTCGTTGAGCCGTTTATCGTTAATGAAGCGAAGACAATCGATGATAACGACGCAGTTATTTTTATTAACTTCAGACCGGACCGTGCCGCCCAGCTGTCAGAAGCGTTTACTGCGCCCGGATTTGACAGCTTTGACCGCGGCGGTAAGATTGGGAATCTGAACTACGTTACATTTACAAAATACAGCGATGCAGTTGTTGCGGATGTTGTGTTTGATAAAGTAGACCTCGTTAATACACTTGGTGAAGTCGTATCGAACACCGGCAGGACTCAGCTCCGTATAGCGGAAACTGAAAAGTATCCGCACGTCACTTACTTTATGAACGGCGGCCGTCACCATGAGTTTGACGGTGAATCCCGTATCCTGGTGAACTCGCCGAAAGTTGCAACGTACGATCTGCAGCCGGAGATGAGTATTCATGAAGTGACGGATCAGCTTTTAGGTGCACTTGACGGCGGGGAACTCGACATGGTTATTTTAAACTTTGCGAACCCCGATATGGTCGGCCACAGCGGAATGCTTGAACCGACGGTCAAAGCACTTGAAGCAGTGGACGAAAGTCTCGGTAGAGTAGTCGATAAAATTCTCGGTCTTAACGGAACGGCAATTATTACAGCAGACCACGGCAACGCCGACGAAGTTGTCACAATTGCAGGTGAACCGATGACGGCGCACACCGTTAACCCGGTCCCCGTTATCGTTACGGATAAAGAGGTAATGCTTCGTGAAGGCGGCCGCCTTGCGGACCTTGCACCGACAATGCTGGATATAATGAACATTAATCAGCCTGAAGACATGACAGGTAAGAGCCTTTTAATTAAAAATACGTTATAATAAATTCGAACTTAACTAATAAAGGAGTAGGATGACATGCCATTAATTACAGATGTATATGCACGTGAAGTTTTAGACTCTAGAGGAAACCCGACGGTTGAGGTTGAAGTGTTAACAGAAAGCGGCGCTTTCGGCCGGGCACTGGTTCCTTCAGGCGCTTCTACAGGAGAACATGAAGCGGTAGAACTCCGTGATGGTGATTCATCACGCTTCTTAGGCAAAGGTGTGGAACAGGCAGTAGAAAATGTGAACTCCATTATTGCACCGGAATTAATCGATGGAGAATTCTCTGTATTAGAGCAGGTTTCAATCGATAAAATGCTTATTCAGTTAGACGGAACAAAAAACAAAGAAAAATTAGGCGCTAACGCTATTCTTGGTGTATCAATCGCCGTAGCGAAAGCAGCAGCCGATATTCTCGGACAGCCGCTTTATAAATATTTAGGCGGATTCAATGCAGTGCAGCTGCCTGTGCCGATGATGAACATTATTAACGGCGGCGAGCACGCTGACAACAGCATCGACATTCAGGAATTTATGATCATGCCTGTCGGCGCACCTTCATTTAAAGAAGCGCTTCGCATGGGTACGGAAATTTTCCACCATCTTGCGAAAGTTTTATCAGCTAAAGGCTACAGCACTGCTGTCGGCGACGAAGGCGGATTCGCACCTAACCTGAAATCAAACGAAGAAGCACTTGAAGTAATTGGCGAAGCAGTAGCAGCAGCCGGTTACGATCTTGGCACTGACATCGTTCTTGCGATGGACGCTGCATCAAGCGAATTCTTCAACAAAACAACAGGCAACTACGAGCTTAAAGGTGAAGGTAAAACTTACTCGTCGGAAGAGCTTGTTGACTGGTACGGCGAAATGGTTACGAAATACCCGATTATTTCTATCGAAGACGGCCTGGACGAAAACGACTGGGCAGGCACGAAACTTCTTACTGACAAAATTGGCGATAAAGTCCAGCTTGTCGGAGACGATCTGTTCGTAACAAACACTGAAAAATTAGTTCAGGGTATCGAGCAGGGCGTAGGTAACTCGATTTTAGTTAAAGTTAACCAGATTGGTACATTAACTGAAACATTCGAAGCAATCGAAGTTGCTCAGCGCGCTGGATACACAGCAGTAATCTCACACCGCTCAGGTGAAACAGAAGATACAACAATCGCTGACATCGCAGTAGCAACAAACGCAGGTCAAATCAAGACAGGTGCACCATCACGCACAGACCGCGTAGCCAAGTACAACCAATTATTACGTATCGAAGACGAATTATATGAAACAGGCACATACAAAGGCTTAGCTTCATTCTATAACTTGAATAAATAATTATTGGAAACCCCTCGTGAGAGGGGTTTTTTGTTGTTTGTGGGGAGAATTATGCGGGGATTTCGAAGTTTGGATAAGGATGAGACAGATGGTGTTTGAAAAGCCAAACTATCTCATAATGGGGGGTGAAATGAGACGGAAGGTGTTTGAAAAGCCAAACTGTCTCATAAGCGGGGGTGAAATGCGACAGATGATGTTTGAAAAGCCAAACTGTCTCATAAGCGGGGGTGAAATGCGACAGATGATGTTTGAAAAGCCAAACTGTCTCATAATTGGGAGTGAAATGAGACAGATGATGTTTGAAAAGCCAAACTGTCTCATAATCATGGTGAAAATGAGATGGAAGGTGTTTGAAAAGCGAAACTGTCTCATAAGCGGGGGTAAAATGAGACAGATGATGTTTGAAAAGCGAAACTGTCTCATAATCACTAAGGATATTAATTAGAAGGTGATTTAAACCTTACAATGTTCGTTTAAAAGATAATTAATCCATTTCTTTTGTATTTACGTACACAAGAACTACTGATTGCTCCTCCGCTCAATATAGAAATTCTTACAGGAGAGATCTCCCAGGCAGGATTTAATGTCCTAATCTCATCAATCAATATTTCTACAATTTTTAAAGTTTTGTATGTAGACTTGCATGATGAACATCTATACATATAAGGACTTACTTTCTCAAGCTCCGCAACCGAATCGCACAGGTAACAAAACACGCCGGAGCGAAGCTCTTCGAAGTTTACGTTCGCCGGCAGGTCATACATCGATTTTACGAGCCGGCGGCTGTTGAGATAATCAACGAGTGAACTGTGATCATAACGATTGGAAATGCATATGCTTGAAAGCCGCCGGTGTGTGTTACTGGGAACCATCAAATTTTCTATGGCGGGCATGTTGTAGATTGTCTGCTTTGGATTCACGAATACGAGATGGGGCGTGATATCACTTTTAAATCCGCCGTCACGAATCAGGAAGTCGAGTGTAGTGCGCTGGCGGTTGACCTGCACACTTAAGTCCTTGTATTCCTGTCCGCTGATGAAAAACCAGGATTTTTTTCCGTAAACTAAGTCGAAGCCGAAGTTCTTCACTTCGAAAGTGTAGATGCGGTCACCGGCGACAAGAAGGTTATCGATCTGAACTTCGCTGAATCCGCTGGCTACTTTCATTGTTTCGGCACCTGCATCGATTTTAAAGCGGAAGTCTTTCAAGTGATATACGTCCATGTCCCGCACAGCTTCGTCGAGCAGTTTATCGAATTCAAGCTCGCCCTGATATCCACGGGTTAATTTCTCTCTTTCTTTTTCTTCGGTCTCGCCTGGCAATGTGCGTCGCGACAGGATTTGCAGTTGTTTGAGTTTTAATGGAAGTTTGCGCATAGCAATAACATAAGTGACAAGTAAATTATCTCCAAATGACAGCAATTT
This sequence comes from Jeotgalicoccus coquinae, assembly GCF_014207425.1. GTDB lineage: Bacteria > Bacillota > Bacilli > Staphylococcales > Salinicoccaceae > Jeotgalicoccus > Jeotgalicoccus coquinae. The sequence continues at coordinate 238,805 of NZ_JACHFF010000001.1, forward strand.
AAAAACTGCGGATGAAAACAGACAGTCTTCAGAAATCTGCAGCACCGTGTAAGTTAAAAAAACTTCATACATCCACCTCCGCTCAAACTCCAATATGACAACTGCATTACAAATTACCCGTTTACATTGCACATACAGTAAATTTTTGGTACTATTTATACTGTTAATATAAATCGGAGGGGTATCTTCATGCAGACACTACTCATCGTTCTGTTAATCATCGTGTGTATATCGCTTATCGCTGTAGTGTTACTACAATCCGGGAAAAGTGCCGGCCTGTCAGGAGCAATCGGCGGCGGTGCTGAGCAGATGTTCGGTAAGCAAAAAGCGCGCGGTATGGACTTGGTTTTACATAGAGCAACTGTAATTTTATCAGTTCTGTTCTTTATGATAATGCTGTTACTGACATACTTAGGTTAATACGTTAAAAGGTGGGCCCGAATCCGATTAATCCCGGATTCAGGCTCTTTTTTTATGTTTGGAACGATGATTCTTTAGTATCTTCGAAATTTAGCGTACAATAAAAGTAACACTATTTTGAGGTGACCCCATGAATATAAAACTGCCCGAAAAATTTTACTTTAAAGAAAACAGCGGTGATAATGCCGTCCTGCTGCTCCACGGATTTACGGGGAATACGTCCGATGTGAGACAGCTTGGCCGCTATCTGCAAAAGAAACGCATGACGTCTTATTCGATAAACTACGAAGGTCATGCCGAGCATCCTGAAAAGATCACGGAGTCTTCGCCGTTCGTCTGGTATAAACAGGCGGTAGAAGCGTACGACTTTCTGAGAGATGAAGGCTACAGCAATATTTTTGTTGCGGGCGTGTCGCTCGGCGGTGTTATTGCGCTGAAGCTTGCGGCTGAACGCGATGTAACAGGTATCAGTACAATCTGCAGCCCGATGTACATGAAGGAATCCGGACAGCTGTATGAGCAGTTTATCGTGTACGCGGAAAAGTATTTAAAGATGTTTGAACAGAAAACGCCTGACGAAATTAAAAAAGAGACCGGAAAACTTGAAATGACAGCAGTTTTTGATGACATCAGCACGTTTATAAATTCCGTAAGAGGGAATTTGGAAGATGTTAACGTTCCGCTGTTTACCGCCCAGGCGGTTCATGACAAAGTGATCGATCCGGACAGCGCCAACGTTATTTATAATGGTGCCGGGTCTGAAGAAAAAGAAATTAAATGGTACGATAAAGGCGGTCACGTACTGACTATAGATGAGAGCAAGGAAGAATTATTTGAAGATATATACAATTTTATTGAACAGCACGACTTACAGTATTAATAACAGATATGGAGGATTACAATGAGAGACTTTAAAGAAGAAATATTAGCCATTGTAAATAGCGATGACTACAAACCGATGACAACAGATGAGTTTAAAGAATCTTTTGGAGCGGATGATTCGGAAGAATTCAAAGATATGGTGAAAACTTTAGTCTCTCTTGAAGAATCCGGTAAATTAGTCCGCACGAAGAAAGACAAATATATGAAGTCACCGGACTCCAACAAAGTAAAAGGGACTTTATCAATGCATAAGCGCGGTTTTGGTTTCCTGCGTCCCGAAGAAGAGGAAATCGAAGATGTATTCATTCCGCCGAACGCGGTAAATGGTGCATTTGACGGGGACACTGTCCTTGTTGAAGTGGAAACAAGCACGCGCGGCGACAAGACTGAAGGACACGTCGTCAGTATTTTAGAACGCGGCGTCACGAAATTTGTCGGCGAGTACAGTGCCAACGTCAACTACGGTTTCGTAGTGCCTGATTCGAAAACTTTTAAAACAGATGTATTCATACCGAGAAATAATAACCTCGGTGCAATTGACGGGCACAAAGTGCTTGTGGAAATTACGAAATTCCCGGACAGCCAGGATCAGGGCAACCCTGAAGGACATGTCATTCAGATTTTAGGCCATAAAAATGACCCGGGTGTCGATATTCTTTCGATTATTTACCAGCACGGTATTGATATTGATTTTCCGGATGAAGTGCTCGAACAGGCTGAAGGCATCCCTGACGAAATTAATCAGGATGACACAAAAGGCAGAGTCGATCTCCGCGACGATTTTACAATTACGATTGACGGTGCAGACGCGAAAGACCTGGATGATGCTGTCAGCGTTAAGAAGCTCGGCAACGGCAACTACGAACTGACAGTCAGCATTGCAGACGTCAGCCATTATATTACGAAGAACTCGCCGATGGACGAAGAAGCGTATCACCGCGGAACGAGTGTCTATTTAGTAGACCGTGTAATTCCGATGATTCCGCACCGTTTATCGAATGGAATCTGTTCGTTAAACCCGCATGTCGATCGTCTGACACTGAGCTGCCGCATGGAGTTCACTCCGGGCGGCAAGGCAGTCGACCACGAAATTTTCGAAAGTGTTATCAAATCGGATTACCGCATGACTTACGGCAATGTTAACTTAATGCTTACTGATAAAGACCAGAGTGTTATTGATGAGTTCAAAGAAGTGTACGAGCCGCTGCTTGCAGCTGAAGAACTGGCTGCGATTCTGCGTGCCAAACGCGAAAAACGCGGTGCAATTGACTTTGATTTCGACGAAGCGGCAGTAGTTGTCGGCGACGACGGTACGCCTGAAGATATCGTTCTCCGCAACCGCGGAACCGGCGAGAAAATGATTGAAGAATTTATGCTTGCAGCAAACGAAGCGGTCGCGGAACACTTCCACTGGATGGAAGTGCCGTTTATGTACCGTATTCACGAAGAACCGAAGGAAGAAAAACTGAGCAAGTTTTTCGATTTCCTTACAGGTTTCGGTGTGGTTGTTAAAGGTAAAGGTAATCAAATTCACCCGCATGCACTGCAGGAAATCATTGAAGAAGTGAAAGGCCGTCCGGAAGAGATGGTTATTTCAACGCTGATGCTGCGCTCGATGCAGCAGGCAAAATATTCTCCGGAATCACTGGGTCACTTCGGACTGTCGACGGAGTTCTATACTCACTTTACGTCACCGATCCGCCGTTATCCTGACTTAATCGTTCACCGTCTGATCCGCGAGTACCTGTTTAACGGGAAAACTGATGCGAAGACAATCCGCCGCAATAAGAGCGAACTGCCTGAAATTGCGAAACATACGTCGGAAAGAGAACGACGCGCCCAGGATGCAGAGCGCGACACTGATGATCTGAAAAAAGCGGAGTTCATGATGAAACATGTGGGCGAAACTTTCGAAGGTGTAGTGGCAGGCGTAATGAACTTCGGTATGTTTGTTGAATTGCCGAATACGATTGAAGGTCTGGTTCACGTTACCAATATGACGGATGACCATTACAACTTTAATGAACGTGCAATGGCAATGATTGGCGAACGCACAGGCACGGTATTCCGCATTGGAGACAAAGTGGAAATCGAAGTGATGGGTGTTAACCTTGAAGAGCGTTTAATCGACTTCAAAGTTGTCGGCATGCCTGACAGAAAACGTCCGGAGAGAAAGCAGGCGCCTGTAACAATTAAAGGCGATGCGAGAGATAACAAAAAGGAAAAGACACGGTCACGTGAAAAGAAAGGCAGCTACAATAAAGGCGGCAAGAAAAAACCTTTCTATAAATCAGTGGCGAAAAAAGGCAAAGGAAAGAAGTAGAGGCTTATGAGTAAAGGCAACGAGAAAACTAAGCCGCTTGCACAAAACCGTAAAGCGGGTCACGATTATTCAATTGATGGCACGATTGAAGCGGGTCTTGTGCTCCGCGGTACAGAAATCAAATCCATACGCCGCGGGTCTGCGAATTTAAAAGACTCGTATGCGCGTGTTTACCAGAATGAAATGTATGTCTACAACATGCACATTGCGCCGTACGAAGAGGGGAACCGTTTTAACCACGAACCGCTCCGTACGCGCAAGCTGCTGCTTCACCGCAAGGAGATTGATAAGCTTCGCGGTCATATGCAGGAGCCCGGGAACGCGATTATTCCGCTGAAACTGTATATTAAAAACGGCGTCTGTAAAATGCTGTTAGGCATTGCGACAGGTAAGAAAAAATACGATAAACGCGAAGATCTGAAGAAAAAACAAATGAAACGTGAGATTGACCGTGCATTGAAGGAGCAGTACCGTTAATTTGGCAATGGGTTTTTATCGTGTTATAATATGAAGTGCTCGACGAAATACGTCGGTATTTAAATAATCCGGGGACGTTCCGGATTCGACAGGGGCTATTCGGGCATTTTAAGCGTGTCGGAGGTTTCGGCTTCGTTATCAACGATACTCAGTTTAATAACTGGCAAACAAAACAATTTCGCAGTAGCTGCCTAAGAGCGCTCTGCATCATCCCATGAGCTTGCCTATGGCCCGTGACGATGATTCAACTATAATAGGATACGCCCTTTGGTCTGCGGTCGGAAGACTAAAAGGAAGAGATTAACCGGACTAGCATGGAATGAGGTTTGTTCATTACCATCATCCATGTGAAACTCAATAATGGACTACACACGTAGAAAGAAATGTTGCGAGGTCTCTGGACGCGGGTTCAACTCCCGCCGTCTCCATATTAAAGACTCAATCCTTTATCGGGATTGAGTCTTTTTTTTACGTTAAATTAGAATTTTATCCGGGTAATTTAATTAACCTTTAATCATTCGTCTACTGATTCATAACTTTTCAAGTGTAATTTGTATATTAACACATCAGAGAAAGGGAGATTCATTATGAAAATGGTAGTTATCCCGTCAGGGTTTAAGGAATGTTTAAGTTCAGAAGAGGTCGGTCGTTCGATTGAGAAGGGGATTAACCGCGTGGGTGCGGAGCACGAAGTAACGGTGATTCCGATGGCTGACGGCGGCGAGGGCTTTGTTGAAACGATTGTTAAATTAAAAGAGGGTAAAATTATTAATACGCATGTAACGGGACCGGTTGGTGAGAAGATAGATTCGTTTTTCGGTATGTTCCATGAGAACGGGGTCAGAACAGCTGTTATTGAAATGGCTGCGATTGCGGGGCTTCGACATGTGCCTCATAATCAGAGGAATCCTTTATATACGACGACGTACGGTGTCGGGGAAACAATTATTGAAGCGGTAAATAATAACGCGGAAAGAATTTTAATCGGCTGCGGGGATTCGGGGACTTCAGACGGCGGGACGGGTATGGCGCAGGCTGTCGGTGTTAAGTTTTACGATAATAATAATGAGCTGTTAAATATTACAGGCGGTGTGGATATCGGTAAAATCCACCGTGTGGATCTGTCGGACATTGATCCGCGTGTGCTGAATGTAAATATAGATGTTGCAGTGAACTGGAAAAACGTCCTCTGCGGTGAGCGCGGTGTGGCGAAAGTATTCGGGCCGCAAAAAGGTGCTTCAAAAGAAGATGTACAGCTGCTGTCGGATAACTTCGACCATCTGGCGAAGCTGATTCAGGAGCTGACGGGTGATGACCTGTCATATGTTAACGGCGGCGGTGCATCAGGCGGGCTCGGTGCCGGGCTTGTTGGATTCACGGGAGCAGAGCTTCACCCGAGATTTGATATTATCCGCAGGTATATCGAGATTTCCGATGCGATTGAGCATGCGGATATTGTGATTACTGCCGAAGGCTGTATTGATTATCAGACACCAAACGATAAAATACCGTCGGAAGTGGCACGTATCGCTAAACAGTATAATAAACCTGTTGTCGCTTTTGCCGGAACAATCGGTAAAAAAGCGAGTCTGAACTACGACAGCGGCATCGATGCATATGCAAGTATTATTCCGAAACCGGCAACGCTTGAAAAATCCATGACAGATGCGGCGAAATGGCTTGAAAAATGCACAGAAAATACAATCAGAAAAATTATGATCGGAACACAGGTTGCACAGAATCTTAAAAAATCATTGGAGCAGTCTGTTAAATGACACGGACGCATAAAATACTGTGCATTGTATTTTTAATTATTACTGTGCTGATCAGTCTGTCCCCGGAGTTGGATTACCTGGGTTCCTTAAGTTTTATTATTTTTATCTTTGCACTCGGCATGTTTATATTTTCAACGCTTCCGGCAGGACTGATTGCCTGGCTCACGCTGTGTGCCGGGGTGCTGCTCGGACTGCCTGAAAAGATTATATTTGAATCATTTAATATCGATATTGTCTGGCTGATGATCGGTGCGTTTATTATTGCTGAAGTACTGGTTAAAAGCGGGCTGCTCGACAGGCTGACACGGTGGATTGAAATGAACTGTTATACGAAAGGACGGGTAACATTTTTTACATTTCTGCTGATTCAGGTGCTGTCAGTTGCTGTACCGTCGACGTCGGGAAGAGCATCGGCAATGCTGCCTGTCTACAATATTCTAAGTGAGAGATTTCATAATCATAAGAAGTTTTTCGGTATGGGAATTCCGGTTCTTATTCTGATGGGTGCAAATACGACGCTGCTGGGTGCAGGGAGTCATATTATCGGTATCGGTATACTGAGCGCCCAGACAGGTGAATCGATTTCGTATGTGGAATTTCTGATTTATGCGCTGCCGTTCGGACTCATTATCGGACTGCTGACACTTCTTATACTAAGAGTAATGTACTTTAAAGATTTCAATTATGACTTTGAAGCTGCGGCGGAACACGATAAAATACCTTTTTCCACGAGAGAAAAATACGCACTGGTGCTGGCCGGCATTACAATACTGCTGTGGCTGACAGAACCGCTGCACGGTCTGGATATCGCATTCGTCACAATAATGATGAGTTTAATTATGATGCTGCCGGGACTGAAGCTAATCAGCTGGAAAGAAGGACTGGCGGGCGTGTCATGGAGTTTAATCTTTTTCGTAGCAGGCGCAGCGGCACTTGGAAAGCTGCTCGTGGATTACGGTGTAACTGATTACTTCCAGCATATCTTAATGTCTGTATTCAGCGGAATGAATTTTAATTCCGAGCTGCCGATTTTAATTATCATTATATTAATCAGTGTACTGTCGCATCTTTTAATTACGAGCCATACGACGAGAGCAGTTGTACTGATACCGGTGTTTATCATCCTGGCAGAATCATTTAATTTAAACACGGAAGCGGCGGTGTTTATCGCGCTTCTTGGAATTAATTTCTGTGTTATGCTGCCGGTCAGCTCGAAAGCACTGCTGATATTTTATGAGAGTGAAAACCGTCCGTTTGAAACACGTGATCTGATGAAGATTGGAATACTTCTCATGCCGGTATATGTGGTGCTGATGATAATAACGTACTATATTTACTGGCAGCATATCGGACTGTCATTAGTATAATTTTTATATTTATGTTTAAGGACTTTATGAATGGGAATATACTAACTGTACAAAAAATACGATTTAATTAATTAAGGAGTGTTTTTAAATGGCAGAAAAAGACAGCAAACTTGAACAGTTAAAAGGTAATGCTAAAGAAACAATCGGCAATGCTACTGGAGACAAAAAGACTGAAAAAGAAGGTAAGCATGAAAAAGCTGCCGGTAAAGCGAAAGAATATGTAGAAAAAGGCAGCGACAAAGCTAACGAATCTATCGATAATCTTACTGACAAGTTTAAAAAATAATATTTATCAAAAATGGGGCTGTATTTAATACGGCTTCATTTTTGTGGTTACAAGTTATATTTGGATATAAATTATATTTCAGAGTAAGATGGAATTGTTACTAAAATATTAGGAGGCAGTTATAATGGCAGTTAAATATGAAATCAATGCAGTAAACACAGGCGGCCGTAAAGGTCATGTTACAACAGGAGACAAAGCAATCGATTCACCGGTAATTCCGCCGGATCAAAGCGGCGAAGGCGTTAACCCGGAACAGTTATTTGCTGCAGGCTATGCATCATGTTTCAATGGCGCATTCGACTTAATGATTAAAAAAGGCGGCGTGCGTAACGCAGAGCCGGAAGTTGATTTAACAGTACGTCTTGAAGAAGACGGCGAAGGCGTTAAACTAGGCGTGGACATTAAAGCCAAAGTTAAAAATATGTCTCAGGAAGATGCTGAAAAATATTTAGAACAGGCACACGACTTCTGCCCGTACTCTAAAGCAACACGCGGCAACATCGACGTGGACTTATCAGTAGAAGTAGTAGAATAATTTACAGAAGATAAAAAATCAGAGCCCGCGAGGGCTCTTTTTTTGTTGAGGAAGGCTGTCCGTTCAGTCAAAGAGATATAAAATTCCTGCGTCCTATTCCACCTCGATATCAAATATCGCCTTTGCACCATCCGTATTCATTAGGGGTTCGAACACGGCAATCATGTTCTCAGGTTTGCTGACTAATCCGTATGCCATTTGTCCGGTAATTGATTCACCTGGACCGACATCGGCAGGCAGGGCGCTTTCCAGATCATAAGTCCGTGCATGTTCACCGCTTGCTTCCATAGTAATATCGCGTCCGGCAGGGAAGATTTCTTCAGTGCGGTTTTCATATGTAACTTCGAGGACGAGTACACCGCTGACATCGATAATGCTTGTGTCATTGCGTTCGTCTGTCATAAAGGCATCGCTGATTGTTACAGTAATGCCGTCGATTTCTCCAGAGTCACCGAGCTGATAGTTACCGCTGTCTGTTTCAGCTGATTCAACCGCTTCCTCATCAGTTTCATCGATTTCAAGTCCATTATCGTCATCTTCTTCTCCGGCAGAAGTACTTTCTGCGGGTTCTTCAATACCGGTATTATCTTGTTCAGCATTATCACTGCATGCGGCAAGCATCAGTGCAGCGAAAGCCAGCACTGCCAGCAAAATTAATTTTTTCATTTACTTTAACCCCCGGGATACTATAATGGTTTTATGATACCATTAGATTGAAATATCTATCAATCGCATTCAGTACGCATAAAGGGGAAAACTTATGAATACAACGAAGATTGTCGTCACACTTTCAGGTCATAATGACGATGAAATTAAAGCAGAGATTAATAAAGCAAAAGACAGCATAGATGATTTTGACATCGTGGAAATACGCGGGGATGTGTTTGATGCATTAAATCGCGAAGATCACGGCAAAAAGGTCCGATTTATAATCGATTCATTTAAACCGTTAAATAAAGAAATTATTTATACATACCGTACAGCGCGTGAGGGCGGCAGCGGTTCTAAAACAACTGTTGAGTATGAGGCGCTGTTAAAGGCTGTCTGCAAATCAATGGACATCGACTACATAGACATTGAAGTACAGTCAGGCGATAAAATAACTGCCTCTGTAGTTGAGACAGCACGCGAAAATAATGTGAAGTGTCTGATGAGCAATCACGATTTTAAACGCACGCCGGACACTGAAGGGATCTTATCGGTTATTAATAAGATGGACAAACTTGGCGGAGACATTTATAAAGTAGCCTATTTCCCGAAAGATGAAAAAGATGTGATCTACGTGACTGAAGCGGTTAAAACAGCGAAGGCCGAGTACGGTGATAAGGTTGTCGGAATCTCCATGGGAGCGCTCGGTAAACGTACGCGTACTGCAGTGGGAGAAGCGTCATCTGTACTTACATACGGCTTTGTAGCAAGAGATGCAGCGCCCGGTCAGATTCACGTCACAGAACTGCGCAAAATTTTTACAAAATAAAACATTAAGCAATCTTTACATTGGATTAACGCTAAGACAATAAACAGGTGGTAGTGTAGGAACCAGAAGATATCAAAAAGAGAACTCTTCTCCCCGGCCCCTGTGTCCGAAACCTTCCCCTGAGGTTTCGGACTTTTTTTATTTTTTACGTGTGTCTAAATTAATTTATCTGGGGTATTATAAGGGTAAGAATAATTTCTTATTCGGGAGGAAAATTATGATTACATTTTATGAATACCCTAAGTGCACAACTTGCCGTAAAGGTAAAAAGTTTTTAACTGATAATAATCTGGAGTTCACTGTGATCGATATGGTTAAGCATGTACCTGCGAAAGATACATTAAAAGGTATCCTGGACAAATCATCCCATTCAATTGATGATTTCTTTAACAAGCGCGGTACTAAATTTAAAGAGCTGGGCCTGAAAGAACGTATGACTGACCTCAGTGAAGAAGAAAAACTGGAGCTTCTTGCAAGTGACGGAATGCTGATTAAGCGCCCAATGGTGGTACTTGATGATGATGTATTATTAGGTTTCAAAGAGGAAACTTATAAAAATGCATTATTGAAATAATTCCGCTTGCTTAAAGTGTGTTAAATATGTAACAATGAGTATGATAAGTTAAAAGGGAGGTTTTAGCGTGTCATTACCACAAGAATTAAAGTACAGTGAAGATCATGAGTGGATTAAAGTTGAAGGAAATACTGCAATAATCGGTATTACTGATTTTGCACAGTCTGAACTTGGAGATATCGTTTTTGTTGAACTTCCAGAAGAAGGCGACGACATCTCTACAGGTGATTCATTCGGGAGCGTAGAATCAGTGAAAACTGTTTCTGAACTATATGCACCAGTTTCTGGTTCAGTAGTTGCTGTGAACGAAGAACTTGAAGACAGTCCTGAACTTGTAAACGAAAGTCCATATGAAGGTGCCTGGATGCTGAAAGTTGAACTTTCAGATGAAAGCGAATTAGATAACCTTCTTGACGCTGCTGGTTACCAGGCAGTAATCGAGAAATAATACTTAAACTCCGGGCGTTTGTCCGGAGTTTTTTTAAAACCTGTATTTATTGCTTAAAGTGAATTTATATTAAAAATTTAACTAAGGGTGATACGAATGAATCTTTCTGATAAAGTACTCATTGTTGAAGGTAAAACGGACAAGCGCAGATTGGAAGAAGTGCTGGTGGAACCGGTACAGATTATTTGCACATTCGGTACGATGGGTATTTCAAAATTGGACGAAATTATCGAGCAGCTTGGTGATTCTCAAATTTTCATATTATCTGATGCAGATAAAGAAGGAAGAAAAATTCGTAAATGGTTTAAAAAATATATAAGTGAAAGTACACATATCTATATAGATCCCAAATTCGGTGAAGTTGGACGCTGTCCGCATGACTATCTCGCAAACCTCCTGCTCAGACATGGTTTTTATGTAGATACAAGCTTAATAATGAAAGGTAAGTTATATCGTGATGGAAATAATTTCGACGGAAGATATATTAAAGAACATACGGGATAAGGAGCGGTACATTATATTCGGCTATGCAACGATGTGCAAAACGTGTGATATCGCGGAAACAATGCTGAGTGTTGCTGCCAGTACCAGACAGATGAGCTATGAACGTATCAACTTAAATTTTTATAAGACATTAATCGAAGATTATGAGATTCGCTCAGCTCCGGCACTGCTGCTGTTTAAAAAAGGCGAACTGGTGAAAGAAGTCTACGCATTTCAGTCGGTGACGTATTTAAACGAAGTACTGGCTGATTTTCAGATTGACGAACACTAAATTGTCTGATAATATAGATTTAATTAAATATTTACTCTTATCAAGAGTGGTGGAGGGATGTGCCCTTTGAAGCCACGGCAACCGTCATTGCGACAAGGTGCCAAATCACCGGATTAACGTCCATAGATGAGAGGCATAAATGAACGTTAAAAAGCCTACTCACTTTCTGAGTAGGCTTTTTTAAATAGACCGGTGAAGGAGAAAGGAAATTGTCATGATAGATATCAGTAATGTTACTAAAATATTTAAAACTAAAAATCAAAATATAACCGCAGTGGACAACGTCGGTCTGCACGTGAAGAAAGGTGAAATCTTCGGTGTAATCGGTTATTCGGGTGCAGGTAAATCTACGCTGATCCGTCTTTTAAATGGACTGGAGCAGCCGACTGAAGGGACTGTTACTGTAACCGGTGATGAAATCAGCGGCATGTCCGTAAAGGAACTTCGCAAAAAGCGTCAGAAGGTATCGATGATATTCCAGCACTTTAATCTGCTCTGGTCACGGACAGTTGCTGAAAATATCAGCTTCCCGCTGGAAATCGCAGGTGTACCGAAAAAAGAACGTCAGTCACGTGTTGCGGAATTAATCAGACTCGTTGGTCTTGAAGGCCGAGAGAATAACTATCCGAGCGAACTGTCCGGCGGTCAGAAACAGCGTGTGGGCATTGCGAGAGCATTATCGAACGAACCGCAGGTGCTGTTATGTGATGAAGCAACGAGTGCACTGGATCCGGAAACGACGGATGAGGTGCTCGACCTGCTCGTTGATATTACGAAAAAGATGAACTTAACGATTGTTTTAATTACACATGAAATGCATGTCATCAGAAAAATATGCGACCGTGCAGCTGTAATGGAAAACGGTAAAGTTGTTGAAGTCGGTCCGGTTATTGAGTTATTCCAAAATCCGCAGTCGAGCGTAACGAAACGTTTCGTCAGAGACGACATTTCGGATGACGACCACGCAGTGGCAATGGAAGAAATTAAAGCAGCATTCCCGACGTCGACTATCGTGAAACTGACATTTGTCGGTACGCGGACGAAGTCGCCAATCGTGTCACAGGTCATAAAAGATTACGGTCTCGATGTGAATATACTTTCCGGGAACATTAAGCAGACGAATCAGGAGTCATACGGTCATCTGTACATAGCACTGGATATTAACCAGGAAACATTGGACAAAATTACTGCAGAGTTTAAAAAGCACGATGTCACGCTGGAGGTTGAGAGCAAATGAATGAATTTCTGACAGCATTTAAAGAAATGTTCGCCTTCGAAAACGTGAAGTGGGATGCAGTCCTTGAAGCAACTTACGAAACAATATATATGACGGTGATTGCAACAGCACTTGCGTTTATTATCGGTTTAATACTCGGAATCATTCTCTTCTTATCGAAAAAGAATGACAAGGGAATATCAAAACCAGTGTACGGGGCAACGTCATTTATCGTTAACCTGTTCAGAGCGATTCCGTTTATCATTTTAATCATTTTAATTATGCCGTTCACGAAAGCAATTATGGGAACGGTAATGGGGTCAAACGGTGCGCTGCCTGCACTGATTATCGGTGCAGCACCCTTCTTTGCACGTCTCGTTGAAATTGGTCTGAAGGAAATCGATAAAGGTGTCATTGAAGCGGCTGAATCGATGGGTGCGAATACATGGACGCTCATTTGGAAAGTGCTGATTCCAGAATCACTGCCGGCATTAATTTCAGGAATTACAGTGACATCGATTATGCTCGTAGGTTCAACTGCAATAGCCGGTGTTATCGGTGCAGGCGGACTTGGTAACCTCGCATACATGGTCGGCTTCACAAGAAATCAGCCGGATGTCACACTCGTAGCAACAGTAGTAATTCTGGTCATCGTTTTTATCATCCAGATAATTGGGGATACTGTTTCAAAAGCAGTCGATAAACGCTGATCTACAAATAAAAACTATAATGAAAAGAGGCTATTACACATGAAGAAGATTTTTAGTATTGTCACTCTGTTTGCACTCGTATTAGTTTTAGCAGCATGCGGTAACGGTTCAGAATCGGAAGAAGGAACGGACGAAAGCGCTGAAGGCGAGCCGGCTGAAATTTCAGTTGCGGCGTCACCTGCACCGCACGCGGAAATTCTTGAAAAAGCAGCAGAAATTTTAGCGGAAGAAGATATTACAGTGAACGTGGAAATCGTTAACGACTACACAACACCGAACAGACTGCTGGCTGACGAAGAAGTGGACGCTAACTTTTTCCAGCACACACCTTACTTAGACGGGGAAGTTGAATCACACGGCTATGACCTGGCAAGCATCGGAAATGTACATATAGAGCCAATGGCAGTTTACTCAAACGACTATGATTCATTGGAAGATATTCCTGACGGATCAACGATTTTAGTATCGAACAACCCGGCTGAAGAAGGACGTTTCCTGTCATTCTTCGTTAATGCAGGATTAGTTGAAATCGAAGAAGGTATCGAAATTCAGGATGCAACATTCGATGACATTACAGAAAACCCGCACAACTTTGAATTCGATAACAACACTGCACCAGAGCTTCTTGTAAACATGTATGAAAACAACGAAGCACCGGCAGTAATTATTAATGCCAACTTCGCAATTGATGCAGGATTAAACCCGGTTGACGACTCAATCGTTGTGGAAGAAGGCGACTCGCCATACGCTAACTTAATTGCTGTAAGAACTGGCGACGAGGAACGTCCGGAACTGCAAAGACTGATTGAAGTATTACAGTCGGAAGAAATGACAACATTCATTGAAGAAGAATTCGGCGGTACGATTATACCGGCACAATAATATTATTTGAAGGCATCCTGCATGGGGTGCCTTTTTTTATTTAGCGATGATAAAAGGATACTTAAAGTACGACGTCGAACCGGTGTCGTATTCGAAGGGCATTTAAAGTACGACGTCGAACCGGTGTCGTATTCGAGAGGCAGTTAAAGTACGACGGCAAAGAGGTGTCGTATTCGAAGGTCAGTTAAAGTACAACGGCAAAGAGGTGTCATATTCGAGAGGCAGTTAAAGTACGACGTCGAACCGGTGTCGTATTCGAAGGGCAGTTAAAGTACGACAGCGAACCGGTGTCGTATTCGAGAGGCAGTTAAAGTACGACAGCGAACCGGTGTCGTATTCGAAGGGCAGTTAAAGTACGACGGCAAAGAGGTGTCGTATTCGAGAGGCAGTTAAAGTACGACGGCAAAGAGGTGTCATACTTCAATAACTGAATCTTAAAATCAGAGACTCTAATACACTTTGTAATCATAAAAAAAGAACGACCTTTACCAGGCCGTTCCTCAATCCAATCTATATAGTAAGCACAATCATCAGTACAAACAGTGTAATCAGATATACTAATGAGTATTTTAAATTCACATTTGCCCAGAGTTGTTTATCATCTGCTTTGTAGCCTTTAACTGAAAGAACAATCCAGCCCAGTGTTAATACCATCGATACGGTAAAGAATATCCAGCCGAATGTTCCGAGTAATAAAAACGGTACTGGAAGCAGTGCGATAACATAATACAGGTTCTGCCTGATTGTGGCATCGACTCCGATAACTACAGGGAGCATCGGCACGCCGGCTCTCGTGTAATCTGCAAGACGTTTAATTGCGATAGCCAGCGTATGCGGTATCTGCCATATAATTAATATGTAGAATAATGCAATAGGCACGACATGAGTGGCCGGGGCAATTACCGCCCAGCCGATCAACGGTGTAAATGCACCGGATATGCTGCCGACAATTGTGTTGACTGTATATCTTCTTTTAGACCAAAAGGTATATAAAACAACGTAGAAGAACCAGCCCAGGAATGAATAAATTGCTGCTTCAATTGTTGTTGTCATCATGATTGCCATACCGATAGTTGTCGTAACAATTGCGGCAATGAGTACACCTTTTAATGAGAAAGACCCGGTTACGGTCGGTCGGCGCTGTGTGCGATCCATCTTTTTATCGAGATCGTATTCAAACCAGTTGTTGAACATCAGTGCACCGGATATAACCAGCGTGCTGCCCGTCATCGTTAAAATGAACAGCAGCCAGTGGTCGTTAAAGTTCTCGCCGTTAAAGTAAAGTGCCAGCCAGTATGCTGTAAATACAGGAAGCACATTCGCAACGAGCACTTTACCTTTTAATAGGTACTTTATATCGGTTAATAGTTTTATTAATTTTGACGAATTGTCAGTTGAAACATTATTTGTATTCAAAAAAATTCCCTCGCAAATGTTGTAATCGTTTATAGTACATTATACCAGTACTGACTTATTCGTGAAATGCAGGAATAGATAAATTATGTGAACTAAAATGTTTCTGTCAATAAAATACAGGGTATAAATACAATTAACCGGAGGAGGAGAGCTTTAATGGAGAACAATGAACATTCCTACAACAATATAGTTTATAAGGGTTTTGATAAAACACTCGTCATTATTACGTACGTATTAATGTTTTTCACAGCTGTAGTCGGACCGTTAATTGTCTGGGTAATTAAAAAAGATGATGATCCGGCAACGGAAGCTGCTTTACGCAATTTAGTAAACTTCGGTATTTCGTACACGATTTATTTAATCATTGCAGGTTTAACGACGATAATTCTGATCGGTTATATACTGTCGCCGCTGATCGGTATCGCATTCTATATATTTATCATCATAGGTATTGTTAAATCATCGGACGGTGAGATTTACAAAGCACCGTTTACGATTGATTTTATAAAGTAAAACCCCTTTGCCAGGCAGCAAAAGCTGTCTGGTTTTTTTAATGGTTAACTACAGGCCCATAGACATTTTGAAACTGCTCTTAAAATTATTTAATGATTTGTTCTGAAATATAAGCAATGGTATAATTAAAGTAGAAATTTACTCTGATATGGACGGGAGGAACTAACATGAATGAATTCAATAATAATGAACCAAAAACAGGTTTTGACAGTACACTGGTCTTAGTTTCCTACATTGTCTCACTTTTTACTGCAGTAGTAGGTCCACTGCTAATCTGGGCAATTAAAAAAGATGATGATCCGCTGACTGCGGATGCGCTTCGTCACGTTGCAAACTTCGGTTTATCGTACACGATTTATATATTTGCAGCATGGCTGACATCGGTTATTTTAATCGGCCTCGTAATTGGACCGATTGTAACGATTGCATTCTACGTATTTGCTATTATCGGTATCGTCAAAGCTGTTAACGGAGAGGTTTACAAACCGCCGTTTACAATCGATATTTTCAAATAATTTAAAAGTAAAATTACACCTCTAAATGATAGGGAAATCATTTAGAGGTGTTTTTGTATTTTTACTCTTTTTAACCGTTTTAACAGGCTGAAGCCTTTAAACTGCATGCCTTTTGGGGTATAATGTATAGGTGTTGTAAAGAGTCTGGTACTTTGACTATAGATTAGAATTATTATAAACTATAGAAGTATTAGAAAATCTTAAATTTCAATTGGAGGATTAGACATGGCATCTGTTTTAGAAATTAAGAATCTACACGTTGAAATAGACGGTAAAGAAATATTAAAGGGTGTTGATTTAACAATTAAACAGGGTGAAATCCACGCTGTAATGGGACCAAACGGTACTGGTAAATCTACACTTGCACAGGCTATTATGGGCCACCCGAGTTATGAAGTTACAGAAGGTGAAGTACTTCTTGACGGCGAAAACATTCTTGAAATGGAAGTAGACGAGCGCGCTCAGGCTGGTTTATTCCTTGGTATGCAATATCCATCAGAAATTTCTGGTGTAACTAACTCTGACTTCCTGCGTTCTGCTATTAATGCACAGCGTGAAGAAGGCGACGAAATTAACTTAATGCAGTTCATTAAGAAATTAGATAAAAACATGGAATACCTTGAAATGGATCCGGACATGGCTACACGCTATTTAAACGAAGGATTCTCAGGCGGAGAGAAAAAACGTAACGAAATTCTTCAGTTAATGATGCTCGAGCCTAAATTCGGTATTTTAGACGAGATTGACTCCGGTCTTGATATTGATGCTTTAAGAGTTGTATCTGAAGGTATCAACAAACTGCGCGGCCAGGAATTCGGTTCTTTAATTATCACTCACTACCAGCGTTTACTTAACTACATCACACCTGACGTTGTTCACGTAATGATGAAAGGTAAAGTAGTTAAATCAGGCGGTAAAGAACTTGCTGAACGCCTTGAGTCTGAAGGTTACGACTGGATTAAAGAAGAACTTGGCATCGACGACGAAACTGTCAGCTCAGAAGACAAATAAGACGGGAGGATCACTATGGCTACTGAATTAAATGCATTCGAACTGAATAAGGAAGAGATTATTGCCAATGCAAATACAAGAGGCGAGTCAGAATTTCTTATCGGTAAAAGAAAAGAAGCAGTAGATAAATTTGATAGTCTTGACATGATTAAACCTGACAAGACTAAGGTAGACAAATGGGATTTCTTTAACGTAACTTCACCGGTTGTTGAGAGCAGCACTTATAACTCTCTTGAAGAACTGCCTGAAGCTGTTAAAGAATTAATTGACCTGGATAACAGTAAAAATATATATGTACAGCATAACAACACACCTGCATACCTTCGTCTTGACGAAGATCTTAAAGCAAAAGGTGTAATTGCTGAAAATATCATTGACGCAGCAGACAATCATCCTGAACTTCTTGAGAAGTACTTTATGACTGAAGGCGTTAAAATTGATGAGAACAAGCTGACGGCGTACCACGCTGCGTTATTAAACGGCGGAATCTTCATCTATGTGCCTAAAGACGTGCACATCGAAGACCCGATTCAGATGGTTGTACTTCACGACGATAAAGATGCTTCATTATTCAACCACGTACTGTTAGTAGCAGACGAAGGATCTGAAGTGACTTACGTAGAGAACTACTTCACTAACCTTGAATCATCAACTGAAAAAATTAACATTGTTTCAGAAGTTATTGCGTTAAACAACTCTAAGATTACTTACGGTTCTGTAGATTTCCTGCCGAAAGAAATGACTGGATATGTTAACCGACGCGGTGTCGCTTCAGATGATGCCAACATCGACTGGGCACTTGGCCTGATGAACGATTCAAACATCATTTATGACAACACAACTTATCTGAACGGTGACCGTTCTGAATCAGATCTTAAAATCGTAACTGTAGGACGCGGTGAAACGAAAGCTAACTTCACTACGCAGATTATTCACTACGGTAAAGATTCAAACGCTCACATTTTAAAACACGGTGTTATGAAAGACAGCGCTACAAGCATCTTTAACGGTATCGGCTACATTAAGCACGGTGCTACAAGAGCTGACGCACAGCAGGAATCACGTATTCTTATGCTGAGTGAAAAAGCGCGCGGTGATGCTAACCCGATTCTTCTTATTGATGAAGATGATGTTACAGCAGGACACGCAGCTTCAGTCGGCCGTGTCGATGACCTGCAGCTCTTCTATCTGATGAGCCGCGGAATCTCGAAAAGAGAAGCGGAACGTTTAGTTATTCACGGTTTCCTGGATCCGGTAGTTAAAGCATTACCGATTGAATCTGTAAGAAATCAACTCAAAGAGATTATCGAGCTTAAGGTATTATCTTAAGGAAGGGAGGGCTCTGACGCATGGATATAAATAAAGTCCGTCAGGATTTCCCGATACTTGGTGAACAGGTAAACGGAAAAGACCTCATATATTTAGATACATCAGCAACGAGTCAGACACCATTAAAAGTAATCGAGGCAATGAACGATTATTACAGAGAGTATAACTCGAACGTTCACCGCGGTGTGCATACACTCGGAACGAAAGCGACAGATGCGTATGAAAAAGCACGTATGAAAGTACGCAGTTTTATCAATGCGAAACGCTTTGAAGAAATCGTTTATACACGCGGAACGACAGCGGCAATCAATCTGGTTGCCCGCAGTTTCGGTGACCTGGTTATTGAAAGTGGCGACGAAATCGTCGTGAATGAGATGGAACACCATGCAAACATCGTACCCTGGCAGCAGCTTGCCAAACGCAAAGGGGCAACACTTGTTTTCATTCCATTAGAAGAAGACGGGACAATTGCACTCGACAGCGTGAAGAATGCGATGAGCGACAAGACTAAAATCGTTGCGATTACTCACGTATCCAACGTGCTTGGGACTATTAACGATATCAAGTCAATTGCCGAAATTGCGCACGCACATGATGCGTATATTTCTGTCGATGGGGCACAGGCTGTACCTCATATGGCAGTTGATGTTCAGGATCTTGATGTCGACTTCTACGCATTCAGCGGACATAAAATGCTCGGACCGACAGGCATCGGTATTTTATACGGTAAAGCTGAGTTGCTTGATAAAATGGAGCCGATTGAATACGGTGGAGATATGATTGATTATGTTTATAAAACCGAATCGACGTGGACGGATTTACCTGTGAAATTTGAAGCAGGTACTCCGATGATTGCCGAAGCAGTCGGTTTGAATGCAGCAATCGATTATATTAATGAACTCGGTATCGACAATATTTATCAGCATGAGAAAGAACTTGTTGCATATGCTTACGATAAAATGTCTGCAATTGAGGGAATTGAAATTTACGGTCCCGGCAAAGATCAACGTGCCGGCCTGATTACTTTCAACCTTAAAGGCGTTCACCCTCACGATCTGGCCACTGCGCTGGACTCAGAAGGTATTGCCGTCCGTGCCGGACATCACTGTGCACAGCCGCTGATGAAATGGTGCGAGGCATCGTCAACAGCAAGAGCAAGTTTCTATATATACAACACGATCGAAGAGATCGACCAATTTATTGAAAGTCTGGAAAAAACGAAGGAGTTTTTCTCGTATGAATTTTAACAACCTGAATCAGCTGTATCGCTCAGTGATAATGGACCACTACAAAAATCCCCGTAACAAAGGTGTTATTGAAGATGGTTCGATGACAGTTGAAATGAATAACCCGACTTGCGGTGATGAGATTCAACTCACATTGAACGTTGAAGCGGGCATCATTAAAGATGTTAAGTTTCAAGGAGAAGGCTGCTCAATTTCCATGTCCAGCGCATCTATGATGACAGAAGCTATCATGAATCAGCCTGCAGACAGAGCGTTAGAAATGGCTGCTGAGTTTTCGAATATGATGCTTGGTGAGGAATACCATATTACTGAAGAAATGGGCGACATTGAAGCGCTGCAGGGAGTCAGTCAATTCCCGGCACGTATTAAATGTGCAACACTCACTTGGAAAGCACTGGAAAAGGGATTTAAAAATTCTTAAAAATATAGTATTGAGGAGCGATCATATATGGTTAAGCAAGCACCGGAAATTGGCGATTACAAATATGGTTTCCACGATAAGGACGTTTCGATTTTCCGTTCTGACAGAGGATTAACTGAAGAAATCGTCCGTGAAATTTCTAATATGAAAGAAGAGCCGCAGTGGATGCTGGACTACCGTCTTAAATCTCTGCAGCACTTCTATGACAGACCAATGCCTTTATGGGGCGGAGACTTATCGGAACTTGATTTCGATGAGATTACGTACTACGTAAAACCGTCTGAACAGACTGAACGTTCATGGGATGAAGTACCTGAAGAAATCAAACGTACGTTTGACAAATTAGGTATTCCTGAAGCTGAACAGAAGTACTTAGCAGGAGTTTCTGCTCAGTATGAGTCTGAAGTTGTTTATCACAACATGGAGAAAGATCTTGAAGATAGAGGTGTTATCTTTAAAGATACTGACTCTGCACTTAGAGAAAACGAAGAACTGTTCAAAGAATACTTCGGTAAAGTAGTACCTTATACTGATAACAAGTTCTCTGCATTAAACTCGGCTGTATGGTCGGGCGGATCATTCATTTACTGCCCGCCGGGAGTTAAGCTTGATACACCATTACAAGCATACTTCCGTATCAACTCTGAAAACATGGGTCAGTTTGAGCGTACTTTAATTATCTGTGATGAAGGCTCAAGCGTACACTATGTTGAGGGTTGTACAGCACCGACTTACACGACGAACTCACTGCACTCTGCAGTAGTTGAAATTATCGTTAAGCGCGATGCATACTGCCGTTACACAACAATCCAGAACTGGGCAAACAACGTATACAACCTGGTAACTAAACGTACTTTCGTTGATGAAAACGGAACTATGGAATGGGTTGACGGGAACATCGGCTCCAAGATTACAATGAAATATCCGTCTATCTTCCTTAAAGGTGAAGGTTCACGCGGTATGACATTATCAATCGCTTTAGCTGGTAAAGGACAGTTGCAGGATGCTGGTGCGAAAATGATTCACTTAGCGCCAAACACATCTTCTACAATTGTTTCTAAATCAATCGCTAAAGGCGGCGGTAAAGTATCTTACCGCGGACAGGTTCACTTCGGAAGAAAAGCACACGGTGCACGTTCCAATATCGAATGTGATACTCTGATTATGGATAACGAATCTACTTCGGATACGATTCCATACAACGAAATATTAAATGATAACATCTCTCTTGAGCACGAAGCGAAAGTTTCGAAAGTATCAGAAGAACAGTTATTCTATTTAATGAGCCGTGGACTTGGTGAAGAAGAAGCGACAGAAATGATCGTTATGGGCTTCATCGAACCATTCACAAAAGAACTGCCGATGGAATATGCAGTAGAAATGAACCGTTTAATCAGCTTCGAAATGGAAGGATCAATCGGTTAATAGAATTATATATGTAGAACCGCCACATTTATATGTGGCGGTTTTTTGTGTTTTTCCGGGTATTGATGTATTATTAAAAAAATTCAAATAAAAGGTGTAGTAATGTTTTTATAGGGTAATTGAATAAGTATAATTTCAGGGGTGATTATATTGGGAGAAAGTACTAACGTAAAAGGTAAAAGTTCAAAAGACATCAGTCAGAAGTTTCCGCATACATATGCGATACTGCTGATTATTGTTATCCTGGGAGCAGCACTAAGCTACATAATACCTGCCGGGGAATATGACCGTCAGGAAGTTGATGACAGAGTGGAAGTAGTCAGCGGCAGCTTCCATGGTGTTGAACAAAATCCGGTATCATTTATGGATTTAATTATGGCAATTCCAACGGGATTGAATGAAGCTGCGGATATTATTTTCTACATATTCTTAATTGGCGGAGCGTTCGGAGTCATCCGTGCGACCGGTGCAATTGAAGCAATCATTCAAAAAGTAATGGATAATGTTAAAAAGAATGAAATGCTGTTAATTCCGGTTATTATGACAGTATTTTCAATACTTGGATTTACAACCGGAATGGCTGAGGAAACAATTATTTTTGTGCCAATCGGTATTATGCTGGCAGTTGCATTAGGGTATGATGCAATGGTCGGTACAGCAATGGTAACGCTTGGTGCAGCTGCCGGATTCACCGGCGGTATGTTTAATCCGTTCACAGTTGGTATCGCACACGGTATTGCGGAACTGCCGATTTTCTCAGGATGGGGTTTCAGAATAGTAGTGTATCTTGCAGTGTTAATCTCAGGTATTCTGTTTGTAATGAATTATGCCAAGAAAGTTAAGAAAGATCCGGAACGCAGTCTTGTTTATGAAGAAAACCAGGCTGGACAGCTTAATTTTACTGAAGGCGAAATGGAAGTTACAAAATTAACAAAACGTCATATTGTTATTGTTGTTTTATTTGCAGCGACAATTGCGTTTAACGTCTATGGTATTTTCGCACATGGCTGGTTCCTGACAGAACTTGCTGCAAACTTCTTCGCTATCGGGATTATTATCGGATTCGTCGGCGGACTGAAGCTGAATGCAATATTTGACGCATTTATCGACGGTATGAAAATTGTCGTCTACGGTGCAATTATTGTCGGTTTCGCAAGAGCTATACTTGTAGTACTTGAATCGGGCTTTATTATCGATACGATTATTTACAGCATGAGTGCGGCACTGGATTATATTCCTAATGCACTGACAGCGCTTGGAATGCTTGTTGTGCAGGTTATAATTAACTTCTTCATTCCATCAGGTTCCGGCCAGGCGATGACGACGATGCCTGTTATGATTCCAATCTCGGATCTGCAGGACATTCCGAGACAGGTGGCGGTACTTGCATTCCAGTATGGTGATGCGATTACAAACAGTATTATTCCGACATCTGCATCATTAATGGGTGTACTCGCTGTAGCAGGTATCCCGTATATTAAATGGGTGAAATTCGTTTGGAAATTAATTATTATCTGGTTAATCATTGCAGCGGTTGCATTAGTAGTCGCAACACTGATTAACTTACAGTAAACAATTTTGATGGGCAGCTCCCGCTGCTCATTTTTTAATGCAACTAATGACTGATTATTCTGATAATAAATTGACTAAAAGTTATTCGGTGATAATATGTAAGTATATACAGAGAATGGAGGCGTATTAAATGGGTCATACATGGTTAAAATTGTCGGTACTTTATCTCGTTATCGGTATTTCAGTCGGGTTGTTTATGTCAATAACGCTACAGCTTAACTGGGCTGCCGGACATGCTCACGTCAACGTGGTAGGCTGGCTTTCAACGTTAGGTATTGGCGCAGTTTTATCAATTTACCCTCATCTTGCTGAAAACGCACTTGGTACAGCAACGTTCTGGCTGTACCATATCGGTGTTCCTTTATTCCTCTTCAGTACTTTTTTCGTTCAGGTTAATCCCGGTGTTGCACATATTTTCACATTTATCGGCGGTCCGATGTTCCTTCTTGCTATTATTCTTTTCGGTGTGAATCTCTTCATGAATTTAAAAGATGACGATGTTGTAAAGTATAAGCGCGGTATATAATATTTGTATCATGTAACTCCGAGGACTTATAATAGGGATAACCACTTAAAAAAGGCAGGGAGATAAATGGATAACATACAGGTATTTTATGACATCGCTTTAACGCCGGATGAGTATCGTGAAAAACTTACAGAATTAAAAGACGGGTTCGATAAAATTTATAATGAACACACAATAACGAAAGATAGTGATTTTGAAAATTTTAAGAACAGTAACATGAATCTGCTCGTAATCGCAGAGCCATGGTGTTCACACTGTATGCTGAACCTGGCAATTCTTTTCAAACTTGCTGAAGCAGCAGATATCAACGTTAAAGTTTCACTGAGAGATGATAACGAAGCGTTAATGAACGCTTATTTAACAAACGGCAATAAAGTAATTCCAAAAGTTATCGCAATCGATAAAGAAGAAAAAGAAGCAGCTGTCTGGGGACCCCGTGCACCGATGACAGCAATTATTCAAAAGGATATTATGAAAGATATGCCGGAAAAAGGTACAGCAGAATACGATGCGGCATTTACAGCAGTTAAGAAAGAAATGAAAGAAAAATTCATGACTTCACCTGAACTTTGGGATGCTGTTGAGACAGATTTAAAGCAAACTTTATCAGTAAAATAATTTATAGAATCTCCTCTGAAGCCTCATGCTTTGGAGGATATTTCATTTTGAGCTGTGAAAAACCTTTTTCCGTTTAAAAAATTCTGTGCTAAACTGTAAATCATTATGAATAGATTTACGACAGGGGATGTTTTTGTGAGTGTGACATATAAAGAGCATGATAAAGGAATCATAGAATATATACTGACGAATAATAACGGTATGACTGTAAAAGTCATAAATATCGGCTGCAGTATTACTGAAATACTTATACCGGATAACAAAGGCAGATACAGCAATGTCGTCCTGAGATATGACTCGCTTGAAGAGTATTTCAGCAATGATCATTTCCTCGGCGCTGTTATTGCACCGGTTGCCGGAAGAGTGGAGAATGCATCATTTACGATTAATGATGAAGCATATTCATTTACAGCCAATGAAGGAAAGAACCTGCTTCACAGCGGCGGATTAAATCCGTACAACAAAATCTGGGACAGTTCTGCAGAGGATAATAAAATCACTTTCAAGTTTCAGATGGAAAATGGATTCCCCGGTAGCCCGTTGTTTAAAGTGGTTTACAGTCTGACTGAGGCAAACGAACTGAAGCTCGAATATGAAGTGACCGCTGAGTCGGAAAGTGTCGCAGTCCCGACGAGCCATACATATTTTAACCTCGGCAGTGAAGCGGATGAAAATACAGCAAACCATGAGATTAAAAGTAATACCGAAAGCTGGCTGAAGATGAATGAGGAATTGATTCCGGAAAGCATTGAGCATGCTGAAGGGCTGTTTGATTTGAAAGAGGGACGGGTGTTCAGCGATATATTTTCGAGTGATAATGAGCAGATTAAAATCGCCAACGGCGGCTTCGATCACTACTTCATTTTTGATGAGTATGATAAATCAGCTGTAATTACTGATGACAACAGCGGCCGCACAATGAAAGTATCGACGACTTTTCCCGGAATGATTCTTTATACAGGGAACAACCTGGATGAGACAATCAGACTGCAGGACAGAAAAGCACAGAAATATGCGGGATTCTGCGTGGAAACACAATGTACGCCTGCAGCATTAAAGCTTCCTTTAAACCAGAAAGTCAGAATTGAAGCAGGCGTACCTTATAAGAAAGAAACAGTATTCAGTTTCAGTACTGAATCATAAAACTAAAAAAAGTGTCTGCTCAATTTTGAGCAGACACTTTTTTTAGTTAAATATTAATATCATACCGGTCGCGGTAAAGATATTTTCTCGCGATAACAAAGCCCATGCCTTCGATAGTAGTATGGCTTTCCTTATCCACGAATAAAACTTTGGAGCCTTGTATTTCATCGTCAATATCCAGATAGCCTTTAAAATGTCTCATCTTGTTCCCGATGATTATGTAATCCGGACTCATCGCACGTGCAACGTTTTCCAGTCCGGTATTCATATGTGACGATAATTCCTTCATCGCTTCAAGTGCTACGGGGTTGTTATTCTCCAGTTCTTTAAGAACGTTGTCTATACCTTTTTCCATCTTCAGACCTTTTCTCTCGAGAGAATCGTAAAAAGCCTGTTCGGAAGCATATGTTTCCCAGCATCCTTTTCTTCCGCAGTGGCACTGTCTGCCGTTTTCTACAATGACGTTGTGTCCGAACTCTCCGGCGAGACCCATCTTTCCTCTGTAGAGATTACCGGAAATAATAATACCTGTACCGATACCGATGCCGGCACTGACGTAGACAAGGTTTGTATGCTCCGGACTTTCTACATGATGCAGAGCACCGAGAGCACCGGCATTTGCTTCGTTAAATGTTTTGATAGGAATGCCCTTAAAGACATCTTTGAATTCTTCAGACAGATCAATATTTTTCCAGCCGATGTTAGGGGCATGAATAATCATGCCTTTAATATCGACTGTCGCCGGTACAGCTACGGCAACTTCGATAATATCTTTAATATCAATATTAAGTGTTCCGATGGCGCGGTCAAATGACTCTTTTAGCAGTTCTGCTATTATTACCGTGTCATTATTATCGATCTCAATTCTTTGAGTGAATACGTCTTCGAGCATTAAATTCATTACTGTAAAGTAAATATCACTGCCGCCGATTTTTATTCCGGCAATATATTTTGCATCAGGATTGAATTTAAGAAGCTTTGGTTTTCTGCCGCCGCTCGACATTCCGTACCCGAGATCTACAATCAGATTTTCATTGAGCAGTTCGTCTGTAATTTTAGATACTGTCGCTTTGTTCAGTCCGGTCTCTTTGGCCAGCTGTGCCCGTGAAATCATCTCAGTTGAAGTGAGCAGTTTCAGAATTTTATTCGTATTAAATTGTTTGATTGATTGCTGATTAACTATACTTTGGTTCATAGCGCTCTCCTATGTTTGTTTGTACGGGATTTCTTCAAAGTATAGCACAATTTTCAAATTTAGTTTGACACCGATTTCAAATACATGTATTCTTTGTTTAACCAATAAACAAAGTATTTTCAGGAGGAACAATAATGACTTATTTTAATCAGGAACAAATTAACTATGAGGGACCATACTCAAATAATCCTTTAAGTTTTAAATATTATAACCCGGAAGAAGTAATCGGCGGCAAGACTATGGCTGAGCACATGAAATTCAGTGTCGCTTACTGGCATACATTTACAGAAGACCTGTCTGACCCGTTCGGCGGCGGTACTGCCAAACGTAACTGGGATCATCTTGAAGGCATGGAAAAAGCTAAAGCAAGAGTAGAGGCGATGTTCGAACTTCTAGAAATTCTTAACGTTGACTATTTCTGTTTCCACGATGCAGATATTGCACCTGAAGGAAAAGATCTTAAAGAAACAAACGAAAACCTTGATGAAATCGTTGCGCTTATCAAACAGAAAATGGCTGAAACCGGCAAGAAACTTCTTTGGAATACAGCGAACAACTTCTCACACGAGCGTTTCGTACTGGGTGCCGCTTCATCTTCAAATGCAGATGTATTTGCATATGCAGCAGCTAAAGTAAAAAAACAGCTGGATATCGCTAAAGAACTCGGTGCAAGCAGCTACGTATTCTGGGGCGGACGTGAAGGGTACGAAAGCCTGCTTAATACAGATATGAAACTTGAAACAGATAACCTTGCCCGTTTCTTCAAACTTGCTAAAGCTTATGCAGATAAGATTGGCTACGATGGCCAGTTCCTGATTGAACCTAAACCAAAAGAGCCGACATCTCACCAGTACGACTTTGATGTGGCAAGCGGTCATGCATTTCTTCAGAAACACGGTCTGGAAGATGTGTTCAAATTCAATATCGAAGCTAATCATGCAACACTTGCAGGACACTCGTTCCAGCACGAACTCAGATATGCAAGAGACAACGACATGCTTGGTTCAGTCGATGCTAACCAGGGTCATCCGTTGCTGGGATGGGATACAGATGAGTTCCCTACAGATGTGTACGAAACAACTATGGCAATGTATGAAATTCTTAAAAACGGCGGACTTGAAAAAGGCGGTCTGAACTTCGATGCCAAGCCGAGACGTACTTCATTCGAACAGGAAGATCTTATTCACACTCACGTAGCAGGTATGGATGCATTTGCACTTGGACTGCGCGTAGCACACAAAATGATCGAAGATAACTTCTTTGAAAACATCGTTGACGAAAAATATAAATCTTACACTGAAGGCATCGGCCGTAAGATTATAGAAGGCGAAACAAGCCTTGAAGAACTTGAAGCTTACGCACTGGATAACAGCGAGATCACTAACAAGTCAGATCATCTTGAACTTGTTAAATCACAAATCAACCAGTACATTCTTAATATCAACAGAGGTGTCTAACATTGGAATACGTAATTGGCATTGATATCGGAACGAGCGGACTGAAAAGTATTATAGTCGGCAGTGACGGAGAAGTCGTCAAAAGTGACAAAGTAAAATATGATACCGTTCACGAAAAAACGGGATACAGTGAAATGAATCCCGAAGACTGGTACGAAGCGGCAGCAGGAAGTCTCGGGCGTCTGCTTAAGACTGAATACGGCAGCAAAGTTACAGGAATCAGTTTTTCCGGACAGATGCACGGCCTGGTTATCGTCGATAAAGACGGCGAAGTAATCAGACCTGCAATTCTGTGGAATGATACGAGAACATCAGAAGAGTGTAAGGAAATTATCGCTGACATCGGTCTCGATAACCTGCTTGGCCAGGTGCAGAACACAGTTCTGGAAGGATTTACTTTGTCTAAATTAATGTGGGTTAAAAAGAACGAACCGGAAAACTATGCGAAGATTGATAAGTTTATGATGCCGAAAGACTATGTCATCTACCGTCTGACAGGCAATGTTTACGCAGAGCCTTCTGACGCAGCAGGAACAGTAATGTTCGATGTTAAAAAAGGTGAATGGTCAACAACGCTTCTGGAACAGCTTGGGATAGATAGAAGTATCTGTCCTGAAGTGATTCCTTCACATGGTAAATCGGGTGTACTTAACAAAGAACTGTTTGATTCAGAACAGGAAATTACTCTTTACCAGGGTGGAGCGGACAATGCCTGCGGTGCACTTGGTGCGGGTATTACCGACTCATCGAGACAGCTGGTAAGTATCGGTACGTCAGGTGTTGTACTTTCTTCAGAGGAAGATGACGAGTACATAAATGACGGTTCAGTACATTACTTCAACCACTGTGTCAGCGGTCAGAACTATGTAATGGGTGTGACATTATCAGCAGGATACAGCCTTGCATGGCTGAAGAGAATACTTGGTGATGATCAGACATTCGGCGAATTTATGGAAGAAGCGGAAACATCACCGCTTGGAGCGAAAGGATTGTTATACACTCCATTCCTTCTTGGTGAAAGAACGCCTTACAACGATGCAGAAATCAGAGGCAGTCTTATCGGCCTTGATGCCAATACGAATGCTGCAGATATTAAGAGAGCAGTAATCGAAGGTATTACATTCTCACTTAATGAGAGTATTGAAATTATGCGTAAAAACGGTAAGGAAATCAGCAAAATTGTATCTATCGGAGGCGGTGCAGGGAACCGTCAGTGGCTTCAGATGCAGGCTGATATTTTCGATGCAGAAATTATGACGCGCACTGAAGAACAGGGACCTGCATACGGTGCAGCAATGATTGCAGCGGTCGGCGAGCAATGGTTTGAAGATTTTTCAGTCATTACCGATAAATGGATTGATTACAAAGAAACATTCAGTCCCGTAACTGAAAACAAAGAGCAATACAGGAAATTATTTGAATTATACAGAGAAGTTTATGAGAAGACGCAGGGGCTTACAGAAAAACTATTGGAATTTAAATAAAACTTTGGGGGTGTCATGTGATGGGACAACATTATAATGTGAAATTTTTAATCACTATGACGTTAATAGCAACACTTGGAGGATTGTTGTTCGGTTATGACACAGCTGTTATATCCGGAGCAGAACAATCCCTCCAAAAGTACATAACTGCAGATTATAATTCATTCATACACGGGGTAACAGTATCGAGTGCATTAATCGGGTGTGTTATCGGGGGAATTCTGTCAGGTAAAATCGCAGGAAAACTCGGCAGAAAGAAATCACTTCAGCTTGCTGCTGTTTTACTTGCTGTTTCAGCAGTACTTTCAGCGTATCCTGAACTTCTGTTCTTTGAAGTCGGAGAAGCGAGTCTCGGACTCCTGATCATGTTTAACATTTATCGTATTCTTGGCGGTATCGGTGTTGGTCTGGCATCAGCTGTCACACCGATGTTTATCGGTGAAATGGCGCCATCCGGAATCAGAGGAAGACTTGTATCATGGAATCAGTTTGCAATCATCTTCGGTATGCTTGTAGTTTACTTCGTTAACTACGGTATTGCTTTTGGGGAAAGTGTAACATGGATTGAAACTATTGGCTGGAGATACATGTTCTTAACAGAGGCAATACCTGCAATTCTGTTTTTCGTGCTGCTGTTCGCAGTACCGGAAACACCGAGATATCTTGCACTTAACAAACAGGATGACAAAGCAATGGCTGTTCTTAATAGAATTTATCATTCTGCAGATCATTCGAGAAAAGTGCTGGCAGACATTGTTAAAACACGCAACCTTGAGCAGAACATTAAGAAAACTCCACTGTTTGCATTTGGTAAAACAGTAATTATTGTCGGTATTATGGTGTCATTCTTCCAGCAGTTTATCGGTATCAACGTCGCACTTTACTATGCACCGAGAATCTTTGAAGATCTTGGAGCAGGTGCAGATGCATCGATGGTACAGACTGTAGTGATGGGTCTTGTAAACGTAGTATTTACACTTATTGCTATTAAATATGTTGATAAAATTGGAAGGAAACCGCTTCTGATTGTCGGTTCCATTGGTATGGCAATCGGTATGGGCGGTGTGAGCATGCTTGCAGGCTTCAACGTAATCGGTATTTCAACGCTGATCTTTATCGTAATTTTCACAGCTTCATTTATGATGAGCTGGGGACCAATTACGTGGGTTGTATTATCAGAAATATTCCCTAACAGAATCAGAGGCGGGGCTATGGCGATTGCAGTTGCGGTACAGTGGCTTGCAAACTTTACCATCACGTCATTCTATCCGTACATGATGGAAGTCAGCGGAGCGATGACATACGGTTTCTACGGTCTTATGTGTGTTCTTTCAGGACTGTTTGTATGGAAGTTCCTTCCTGAAACTAAAGGTAAAACACTTGAAGAACTTGAAAAACTTTGGACAAAAAAAGAAGTTTCATCTGATGAACTTGCTGAAGAAGCTGCACTTGAAACTAAATAATCACATTAAGAAAAGCCGTTCCCTTTTGGGAGCGGCTTTTTTAAATGTGACTATGCTGCTTCAGCTTTTCTTGTACTGATGAATACCCCGACTGCGAGAATCAGAATAATACCTGCAGCCTGATACAGACCAAGACCGACA
This sequence comes from Jeotgalicoccus coquinae, assembly GCF_014207425.1. GTDB lineage: Bacteria > Bacillota > Bacilli > Staphylococcales > Salinicoccaceae > Jeotgalicoccus > Jeotgalicoccus coquinae. The sequence continues at coordinate 270,428 of NZ_JACHFF010000001.1, forward strand.
TTCAGCAGTACGATTGAAGTCAGTACTGCGGATACCGGCTCTAAAAGACCGAGTATACCGGCCTCTGTTGAGCTGATATATTTCATGCTTGTGATATACAGGTAGAATGCGAGTGTTGTACCGAGCAGTATGGACAGGGCAAGAATGATAATCTGCATTGCGGTCCAGTCAAATGAAAAATCAAATACCCAGATCGGATGAATGAAGTTCATCAGAATACCGCCTGTCAGCATTGAACCGCCGACGAGCTGCAGCGGATGAATGACCTGCAGCAGCACCGGAGCATGCAGCGTGTAATAAGCAAGCGCTACACCGGACGCAAGTCCGAACATCAGTGCAGCAGGGGAAACAGCGAGATTTGTCAGATTTCCATTTGTTGCAATCAGAATAACACCGGTAATCATTGCCGCAATAATAAATGCTTCTGCTTTCGTCCACGGTCTGTACTTTTTTAATACTGCGTACAGAATAATATAAATCGGACCGGTACACTGCAGCACAGTAGCAACTGCAGCGTTTCCGAAGCCGATTGCAGCCATAAACGTATACTGGACCATCGTCATGCCGAAGATGGAATAGACGGCAAACATTAAAATGGTATGTTTGTTCCACACAGTCCGATGTTTCCGGCGGAAAAATAAAGTGTATATAGATAATAAGATAATACCGCTGATTGTCAGCCTTGCTGTGACGTACCAGTTTACATCGACAGGTGTCGCTGTAAATATATAGTCGGACGCGGTACCGCCGATACCCCACAGCGAAGCGCCGATAATAACAAAGATTAAACCTTTAATATGAGTTGAATTTTTCACAGCATTCCCGCCTTTATTCATTTTTTAATCCCGTATACTGCAGACGGCTGTTAAACAGTTTAGGATACGATAAATACCCGACCATTACTGAAGCGACTGTTGCGTTGGTGAGTATCAGAAATAAGATGAGCAGCTGATACATGACAGCTTCCATCGGAGCGGCACCGCCGATAATGAGTCCGCTCATCATGCCGGGTAGCTGTACGAGACCGATCGTCTTCTGCGATTCAATCGTCGGAATCATGCTCGTCTGAATTGCTGATTTTAAACTGCGGGATACGGCATCTTTCGGTTCGCCGCCGAATGATAAAATCAGTTCAATCATTTCTTCACTGTTTTCCAGTTCATCGGTAAATTTGCTGACGAACAGGAGTGACAGCACCATACAGTTCCCGATAATCATGCCGCTGATCGGGATAATCTGTTCAGGCTCAAAGTCGAGAATGCCAAACAGCAGCATAATTGCCATGGAGATCACTTCAACTGCTGTCAGCGTTAAAATAATAATCCATTTGATACCCGGAATACGCGTGCCCTTTTTAATGACATTCTGACTGGCAGCACCGATCATGACGATAATCATTAATATCATATAAATACTGCTGTCACTGTCGAAGACAAACGTCAGTATCATACCGACGATGAGCAGCTGTACTATTGAGCGGACTGAAGCAATTACGATATCTCTCGTCAGTCCGAGTTTCAGTAGAACTGCAATAACAAGAGGAATAATAACAAAGATACCGGAGAGCAGCAGTTCCTGAAAACCCATCAGCGTTCACCCCTTAAAAAGTGCTGTATAATATTATTATCCGAACTGTAGAGTGTATCGACCGGGCCCTGAAGGAGCAGCTCACCCTGATTCAGGAACCAGATATCATCGCTGACGCGTTCAGCCTGTGCCAGGTCATGTGTAATCCAGATGACAGTCAGATGATAATCCTGCTGCAGTTTTTTGACGAGGCGCTCGATTTCTCTTACCAGCGTATAGTCGAGACTCGAAGTAATTTCATCGAGCAGCAGCACTTCAGGCTTTGAGACAAACGTACGGGCAAGGGAAATGCGGCTTTTCTCACCGCCCGATAATGTATTAATTTTACGCCCGAGAAAACTTTCATCAAGCTCCACCATATTAAGAAGTTCAAGCGCACGTTCACGGCTGAGATTTTCATTAAATATTTTAAGGGGCAGATTTAAATTATCATATACGGTGCCGGCAAACATCGGTGCGCTCTGAAACGCCATTCCGGCTTTCTTTCTGAGAGCGGTAATATTTGTGGATTCGATATTTTCACCGCGGTAAAAAACATTGCCGGAATCGGGAGACAGAAGACCGTTGATGTGCTTCAGGCACGTTGTTTTTCCTGCACCGCTCGGTCCGATAAAAGTCGTAATTTTATTTTCACGGAAATATCCTGAAATATTATGGAGAATTTCCCGGTGGCTGACATTTTCAAATTCAATAATCTCCATGATTAATATCCTCCAATGTAAATGTGCTAAAATGAAGTCAGGTGATTTAATGATTTATATAGGACTGACAGGGTGGGGCGACCATGATTCGCTCTACACCGAACTATCAAATAAAAAAGATAAATTAATTACATATGCTTCACATTTTCCAATCGTTGAGCTCGATTCAACATACTATGCAGTACAGCGCCGGTCAACAGTGGAAAAATGGTGCGACCAGACACCCGATACGTTCAAGTTCGCAGTAAAGGCCCATCAGTTTATGACCGGGCACAGCGACTACAGAGAACACTATGATTCCATCAGGGATGTCTTCGAAGCATATAAAGAAATGCTTGTACCTATGTATCAAAGAAATAAACTTGCATTTGTGCTTCTGCAGTTTCCACCGTGGTTTGACTGCAACAGTAAAAACATACGCTATGTGAAATTTGCAACTGAGCTGTTAAAGCCGTTTAAAGTCGCAGTGGAATTCCGCAATCAGACATGGTTCAGTGACGAATACAAAGAAGATACGCTCGGGTTTCTGCATGACAGCGAAGTCATTCACAGTATTTGTGATGAGCCGCAGGCAGGAATCGGTTCTGTACCGTTTGTAAACCGTGTCACTGATGACACTGCATTTATCCGTCTGCACGGCCGCAATGTTCACGGCTGGACTCAGCAGAACAGAACGTCTGAAGAATGGCGTGACGTACGTTATTTATATGATTATAACAGACAGGAATTAGAGTGGTTAGAAAAACAAATCAGCATTTTGCAGCATAAAACGAAAGATATTTATATTGTATTTAACAATAACTCAGGGGGACACGCGGCTGGCAATGCAAAACAGTTAATCAGCATGCTTGATATAGAATACAGCGGACTTGCACCGAAGCAGCTGAAACTTTTCTAAGGGGCTGGGGTTCATGGAATTTATCGTGCTTATACTGATTGGTTTACTATCTTCTGTACTGGGCTCGCTCGTCGGTATCGGCGGGGGTGTTATTGTCGTTCCCGCATTGATGTTTTTCGGGCTGACACTGGGTCTTCTGCCGGCGATTACGCCGCAGACAGCAGTCGGGACGTCGAGTATGCTGCTTATTTTCACCGGCATGAGCGCGATGATTTCCTATGCCCGGAATAAACAGGTGGACAAGGAAAACGGCATATTATTCCTAATCGGTCTGATGCCGGGCGCATTCGCCGGTTCATATGCCAGCAGCCTCTTTACAGTAGACAGTTTTAATCTGTATTTCGGTATGTTTTTAATCTTTATCAGTATTCTGCTGGTAGTAAGAAATAAAATTAAGCCGATGAAAGTATTTCAAAACCCTAAATATTTAAAACCCCACCGCGATAATCTCGGTAATGTTTACCATTACGGATTTCCGCCTTACGTTGCCATAACGATAACGTTCGTTGTCGGATTTATTACAGGACTGTTCGGCATCGGCGGGGGTGTATTGATGACGCCGTTAATGCTGATGGTGTTCCGCATGCCGCCGACCATTGCGATCGGTACGAGTATGATGATGGTATTTTTCTCAGGGGTATCGTCGGCCTTCGGTCACGTACTCCAGAATAACGTTGTCTATCTCTATATACTGATGCTGGTTCCGGCAGCTGTAGTTGGTGCAACAATCGGCGTAAAGATTAATCAGCGTTTCAGCTCGGATGGATTAGTTGTACTGCTCCGTACCGTTTTGTTTATACTGGGTGTGTACTTGATTTTACAAACAATTCTTTAAGGAGTGCTCGTATGGAAGTGAAAATTTATCACACGAATGATATACACAGTGCATTACATAACTATATGAAGTTTACGAGCTTCATTAAAAATAAAAGACGCCAGTACAGAGACAATATGTTCTATGTAGATATCGGCGATCATGTTGACCGTTCGCATCCATACACTGAAGCGACACTCGGAAAAGGCAATATTGAATTGTTGAATGATGCAACATGCGATGTGGCAACGCTTGGTAATAATGAAGGCATTACGCTGACCAAAGAGCAGCTGAAACATTTATATGATGGAGCGGATTTCGATGTTATCTGTGCAAACCTGCGTGAAGTAGGGAGCAAAAAACCGTATTTTGAACCTTACACTATTAAAGAAATAAACGGTATAAAAATCGGTTTTATCGCAGCGACAGTTGAATTTACACCATTCTATCTTGCACTGGATTGGGAAGTTGCAGATGCCTTTGACTGGATAGAGAAATATTTGCATGAACTTAAATCAAAGGCCGATGTGATTGTTATGATGAGTCACCTCGGGATGTATGATGACGAGACGCTTGCCAATAAATTTCCTGAAATCGATTTAATATTATCCTCGCATACGCATCACCATTTTGATTATGGTGAGCGTGTTAATGGCGTACTGCTTGCAGCGGCCGGCCGGTACGGTGAATATATCGGTGAAGTAACGCTCGAATTTGAAGGCCGGAAACTCATCCGTAAAAAAGCGGCGCTTATAGAGTCGGACATATTATCACAAGTTGAAAACGATTATTATAATAAAGGCAAGGCGATATTAAAAAATACAATCATTAAAGAAGATGCGTTGCCGATCGACCGCAGATTATATTCGGCGGGGCGTTTCAGTTCGTTTCTTGCATACATTCTGAAAGATTTTACTGACAGTGATGCGGGACTCATTCATACAGGTCTTATAGCAAGTCCGTTTGACGGCGGTGAACTGACGGAGTATTCACTCCATAAAGTGCTTCCCCATGCCATAAATGCGGTGCAGATAGAATTGACCGGACGCGAGATGAAAGAGATATTCACTCAGGCAGCCCGTCATGAATACAAAGATGAAATTGTGCGGGGACTGGGCTTCCGGGGGGATATTTTCGGCTGTTTTGTGACTCATAACATACAGTATATCCAGTCGGAACGAGAGTATTATATCGACGGTGAACTGATTGGAGACCAGCGGAAATATAAGCTTGGAACACTTGATATGTATACGTTCGGCAGAATTTTCCCGCAGTTCAGATATTCGAAGAAAGAATACATTATGCCGGACCTGCTCCGCGATATCGTTAAAAATTATCTCAATGAGCTGTAGTCTTTTCTCTTATGGATATGCTATAATGAAAATTAATTGAATAAATAAAAAGTAGAGGTTGCACTTTTCAACAGTAAAGTATTTTAGCAGGCATGCGTTTAAAAGATACTTAAAAGGGAATAGTGCCGAAGAATGATGCCGGCAGGTATTAATTCTGGGGTTCAGTTTAACAGGCTGGGCACTGTCAGTTACATGATGCGCTACATTTAATAAATAAATCATAAATGCGTGCACTGTTAACGTATTTGTGATTTTTTTATTGAAAAAATTAGGAGGAAGAAAGATGGAATCATTTTTAAATTGGGAATACATGCCTTTAATTCCGCCGTTGCTTACACTTTTACTCGTTGTCGTAACGAGAAAAGTCGGAATTAGCTTAGGTGCAGGGATTATTACATCGGCATTCGTTATTGCAAACGGTCAGATGGGTGAATTTTTCACGCTGCTTCTTGACTCATTCCTCGCAATTTTTATTGAGGACGGCGGATTAAACACGTGGAATGCATACATATTGATTTTCTTAACACTGCTCGGAATTATGACGGCATTTATGAATATGTCAGGCGGTGCGCGTGCATTTACAAACTGGGCATTGACTAAAGTTAAATCCCGCCGCGGTGCAGGATTAATGACAGGTGTCCTTGGGATTATCGTCTTTATCGATGATTACTTCAGTGCATTAATCGTCGGTCAGGTCGCGAAACCGATTACTGATAAGTATAATATTTCAAGAGCAAAACTTGCTTATTTTGTCGATACGACAGCATCACCGGTTGCGGTAATGGCGCCTGTTTCAAGCTGGGGTGCCGGAATTATGGGTCTGACAGCACCGTTGTTAATCGGTGCAGGCATGACGCATATTTCACCTTTCCAGAGTTTCATGTATATGGTGCCGATGAATTTCTATGTCATTGCGGCACTGATTATGATGTTTATTGTTATTATCTTTAAATTCGATATCGGACCGATGAGAAAACAGGAAGACTTAGCGATTAATGAAGGGATTCTGCGCGACAAAGTGCCTGAATTTGCAGAGCAGGATGAAGACCTGCCTGTACATGAAGGATCAAGTGCGAGTGCTTTAATCGTGCCGATTGCCGGTCTTGCTCTGACAGTTATTGTTGCAATGTATATTACAGGTGCAATGGAAGGCGGAGACTGGAGCATCTTCACTGTAATGGAAAACACGCTGATTACACATGCACTTCTAATCGGCGGTATTGTCGGTCTGGCGCTGACATTGTTCTACTATTTCAAACAGACGAAAAATGACGATGATTTCAGCGGCAGACATATTCTTCTTGGGATCAAAACTGGATTCCTTGCGATGTTCCCGGCAATGCTGGTATTAACTTTCGCATGGATGATCGGTGCATTAATCAGTGAACTGGGTACCGGGGAACTGCTTGGTGCAATGGTTGAAAGTTCAAACCTTCCGGTTGCACTGCTTCCGGCAGTAATCTTTATTGTTGCTTGTATTATGGCCCTTGCGACAGGTACAAGCTGGGGTTCATTCGGTATTCTGATTCCGGTTGCAGGTGAAATTATTATTTCACTTGGTGAAACGGATCTGTTACTGCCGAGTGTTGCAGCAGTACTTGCAGGAGCGGTATTCGGAGACCACTGTTCACCGATTTCCGACTCGACGATTCTGTCATCTACGGGGTCTGGCAGTGATCATATCGTTCACGTAATGACACAGCTGCCTTACGCGATTATTTCAGCGTTAATCGGACTTGTCGGTTTTGTTATTCTCGGTCTGACAACAAGTGTTGTCTGGGGCCTTCTCGGAGTTCTCGCGGGACTTCTCGCAGTGTTTGCGGTCGTTAAATTTATGTATCGCCCGGTGGCTAAACAGAACGCATAATGGTAAAAAATGTGATATCATGAATGTATCAGTTTGATTAAAGGGTGTGCGTCTGTGATTACAATTGATCATATGAACTTTGAACTCGTGGAGAACTACCGCGATGCTTTTGATGAGGAAGTTTTTATTGAAAAATACAGCGAACTGCTGAATAAGTACGATTATATTGTCGGTGATGTCGGTTACGAAAAACTGAGACTCGCCGGATTTTATAGAAACTCAAAACGTAAAGTTGAACCGGACAAACGGGTCAATGCCATCGAAGAGTATTTAAACGAATACTGCAACTTCGGCTGTGCTTACTTTATCTTAAGAAAAATTTCAAAACATGAATTAAAAGAACAGGCTGAAGCGTCTGATGAAGAAAAAACTGAAGAAGTTAAGGAAGAGGCCGGGTCTTAGGACACGGCCTTTTTTCGTTTATGATATGATAAGAGAGAATAATAATGATGGGGTGTAAAAATGTATTTTGTAGATAAAAACCTTTTAAACACGCGTCTCAGCTACATTGAGGGACTGGCGGAAACGATTGATACCGACAATGGCCTGGCACTTGAGCGGGCATGCCATATGCTTATTGAAGCAACTGTTGATGTCGGCAATATGATTATCGATGCATTTATTTTAAGAGACCCGGGGAATTATCAGGATGTCCTGGATATACTGGCACAGGAAAAAGTAATCGGACCGGAAGATGCGGAAAAATTTAAAAACACGCTTGTCTGGAGAAAAGAACTGACAAGAAATTATCAGTCGATTGATCACGATGCAATGCGTGCAGATTTTAAAAAGAACATTGATGCGTACAAAAACTTTAAAGCAAGCATCGAACATTTTTATAAAAATGACCCGCAGGCCGTCACGGCATTCAGCGGAGACTCCGATGTATAAAGGATATTTAATAGATCTAGACGGCACGATGTTTAACGGCGACGCTGTTATCGACGGTGCCGTCGATTTTATTGACCGTCTGAACACGAGAGGGATTCCTTATTTATTTTTAACGAACAACGCAACGCGGCGGCCGTCGGAAATACTGAAGAAATTTGAAGGTATGGGATTCACAACAACTGAAGACCATATATACACGTCAGCGGCAGCGATGAAAGTCTATCTCACAAGTGAGTTTAACGTGCCTTCAGTTTATTTAATCGGTACGGACAGTTTCCGGGAGACACTGACAGAAGACGGCTCGGTCAAGCTGAGCGATACATCACCTGATGCTGTCGTTATGGGACTTGATACGTCGATTACATTCGATAGGATTGTGACCGCATGCAGACTGATTCAGGAAGGTGCACGTTTCCTTGCGACCAATCCGGATATAAAGATTAAAACAGACTTTGGTTTTTCTCCCGGCAATGGCTCATTTGTTAAACTGGTCAGTGAAGTAACAGGTGTTGAACCGCTGATTACAGGTAAACCAAACAAGTATATATTAAAAGGCGCACTGGAACGTTTAAATATGCTTCCGGCTGATGTTGCAATGGTCGGTGATAATTACGACACGGACATTATGACGGGTATCAGCGGCGGTCTTGATACGATTCACGTCGGTACAGGTGTACATTCAAAGGACGAGGTCATGAACAGGGAAGAGCCTCCTGTCCATGCAGTAACCACTCTTTTTGACTGGCAGTTATAATTAGAACCTCTCATGTTAACCATTTTTTTAAATGGTTAACATGAGAGGTTTTTTCTGTTATGATATAGCTAATCAAAAAGACTGGAGTAACAATATGAAAACTAAACACCTTGTTTTTGCAGCATTATTCACAGCGCTGATTGCAGTCGGTGCACAAATCAGAGTCCCGCTCGGGCCGATACCTTTTACACTGCAGGTGCCGATGGTACTGCTTGCAGGACTCCTTCTCGGCAGAAAGCTCGGTCTGATTTCTGTGACAGCTTACATATGTATCGGCCTGATCGGCGTTCCTGTATTTGCAGGTTCGGGAGGACTTGGTTCCCTGATCTCTCCATCATTCGGTTTTGTGCTCGGATTCATACCCGGAGTGGTCGTGACAGCGATAGGGGGAAACGCGCAGCCGATGCGTATGATTACTTTTACGCTGCTCGGCATGTGTGTCATATTTATATGCGGTGTAACGTACTTCTCCTTTATAATGAATACAGTTATCGGCACACCGATGTCATTCGTTGAAATATTAATGGCTGCTGTCGTACCGTTTTTGATTAAAGATATTATACTTGCGGTGCTGACGGTAATGTTTGCAAGAACATTAACAGCGAGAGGGCTTATGCTGGCATAAAAATAGGACTTTCAAATGATGGATTTTTTAGTGTATTTCAATTATAATGTACTGTATACAAAGTAATGCTCATAAATTGATTGGAGTGAACTAACATGGCAGTAAGTCAGGATACAATGTACGAACAAGTTGAGGAAGTATTAGATAAATTACGTCCATTCCTTCTGCGTGACGGCGGAGACGTTGAACTCGTTGATGTTGAAGACGGTATTGTGAAGCTCAGACTTCTCGGAGCATGCGGAACATGCCCGAGTTCAACAATTACACTTAAAGCCGGTATCGAACGTGCACTTCTTGAAGAAGTACCAGGTTTTGTAGAGATCGAACAAGTGTTTTAAATCGCAACTAGAGACGAGCCGTCTCTAGTTTTTTTATTTATATAGTGAGGAGAATGACCAATGTATACAATTGTAGAGTTTTGTAACGCGAATATGCAAAAAGGAACTCACGATGTGTATGCTCAGCTGGATGAAAATCCGGGAATCGATGTCGTCGATTATGAATGCACAAATAATTGCGGTTTGTGCAGTAAAAGTTATTTTGTTCTCGTAGACGGGGAAATCGTAGCGGCGAAAAACAGTGAGCAGCTGCTTGAGAAAACTTATAAGCGGATAAACAAAAATAATCAGGCATTAGATGAGTGAACTCATCGTTGGTGCTAACGTTTTACGTGTAGTATAATTAGGATATTGAGAATTATGTAACAAAGTATTAAGAACAGGAGTGATTTTTATGTCATCAGTAACACTGACAGAAAGTGCAGCGTACGAAGTTAAAGATATGCTGGAATCAAATGACATGGCGGATGGTTTCCTGCGTTTTAAAGTTCAGGGCGGAGGCTGTACGGGATTAACTTACGGTATGGCTGCAGAAAGTGAAGCGGCTGAACGTGATGAAGTCTTTGAATATCACGGTGTTAAAATGCTTGTGGATAAGATGGATCTGCCTGTTGTAGACGGTACTGTAATTGATTTTAAACAGTCGCTGATCGGCGGCGGTTTCACGATAGAAAACCCGAATGCAAGCCTTTCATGCGGCTGCGGTTCGTCATTTAGAACCAAAGCAAATGCAGGTGCTCCGGGAGACTGTTAAAATTAGTGAAAACGCTTGAAATAATACCATTTAGTGCTAATATAATACTTGGTATAGAAACTGAAATAACAGTTTATCAACATATAAAACTTATTCGCAGGAAGGGAAATAAATTATGAGCTATGAAAGAAAAAAAATCCTGGTACTAGGTGCCGGTTATGCAGGTCTGTCTACAGTTGCGAAACTGCAGAAAACTATCGGAGTACAGGAAGCGGACATTACTTTAATCAACAAGAATGAGTACCACTACGAAGCGACATGGCTGCATGAAACTGCAGCGGGTTCAATGAACTGGGAAGACGGCGTTTATCCGATTGCTAAAGTAGTCGATAACATGAAAACACGTTTTATCCCTGCTGAAGTTACTAAGATTAACCGTGACGAGCAGACTGTTGAAACAACTCAGGGTGTGTTCGAATTCGATACGCTTATCGTAGCGCTTGGATTTGAAAGTGAGTCATTCGGCATTAAAGGCATGGACGAATTTGCTACGACAATCGTCAGCCCTCAAACTGCTGTTGCAACTCGTGAAGCAATTGAAAAGAACTTTATCAATTACAAAACTTCAAAAGATCCTAAAGATCTTTCTATCCTTGTCGGCGGAGCAGGTTTCACAGGTGTTGAATTCCTTGGTGAGCTTGTTGAAACATTACCTGTACTTTGCAAAGCACATGGTATTGATTACAACGACGTTAAAATTACATGTGTAGAAGCAATGCCTTCAATGCTTCCGATGTTCTCTGATGAATTAACTAAATATGCGGTTGATTTCTTAGAATCACGCGGTGTTGAATTCATGCTTGGTACTGCAATTACTGCAGCGAACGAAAATGGTTTCGTTGTTAAAGTTAACGACGAAGAGCAGCGGCTTGAAGCTTCAAGCGTAGTCTGGACAGCCGGTGTACGCGGTTCACGTCTGATGGAAGAATCTTTCGAAGGCGTTAAACGCGGACGTATCGTAGTTAAAGAAGATTTAACTGTCGAAGGTTACCCTGACATCTTCGCTATTGGAGACGTTGCAGCTGTAATGAACGGTACTGGCGAAAACGCCCGTCCATACCCGACAACAGCTCAAATCGCAATGCAGTTAGGCGAGCATACAGCTAAAAATATTAAACTTCAGTTAAACGGTGAGAAAACTGAAGCGTTTGCTTACGATGACAAAGGGACAGTATGTTCACTTGGTGCCAATGACGGAATCGGTGTAGTTTTAGGCCGTGAAATCAAAGGTAAATCAGCAGCATTCATGAAGAAAGTCATCGATACACGTGCAGTTCTGAAAATCGGCGGCGTTGTATTAGGCGCAACAAAAGGTAAATTCCTGTAATTTAAAAATTCAGCATTATGCATGGGTATATATATAATGCCCATGCTTTTATTTTTTGGAGGAAACAATTATGGCAATGAATATCGTCCAGCTGTTTATTTCTTTACTGCTGTATTTTGTCTTGTTTTATGGAATCAGTTTTATTCTGAACATGATTTTAAAAATGACATGGATTATGGCGTTCGTTTATCCGGTAATAGTATTATGGATAATCGGCAGAGTATCGTTATTTGACTACATAGCAAGTCCAGGTGAATCTTTCGGAATTTTATGGGAGAATATCATCGGAATATCAATGTTTGATGTCATTATATTAGGCGGCGGATTTATCGGAATTATTTTAGCGGGGATGACAATACGCTACTTAAGAAAAGCAGGCTACCAAATGTTTTAGGGGGAACGCATTTTGAATATTAAATTTGAAGAGAAATACATTGCTGACGATTCGGCAATTGTGATCGGCTTACCTGAAAATATTAAAGAACTGAAAAATTTTGACGAACTTGATACATTATTAAACGGTTTAACTGAAGAAATTATTTCGGCAAACGTACTGTCTGATGAGTACGGAAAAGTGACGACAACAGGTGTGACAATTCAGCGCCGGTACATTAAAGTAATTGCTGTCGGTCTTGGGGACAGCAGCGAACTGACTGCACTTAAAGTACAAAAAGCAGTCGGTAAACTGTTCCAGTTTATGGCTTCTGAAAAAGATACAAAAGCACAGCTGATTGCAGATACATTTGCATTTGAGCCTGAAGAGGTGGCTGATGCTGTCGGTATGATGTCTGCGGTGAGCAGCCACGGACTGACAGGTTACAATTCATCTGATAAAAAACAGTTCCACGATGAACTGGACATTACACTCGTAACTAAAGCTGACGTAAAAGCAGGCTATGAACACGGTGCAGCACTCGGCGGAAGTATTACTCTTGCAAGAGACTTTGCAACAATGCCGCCGAACATGCTGTATCCGGAAAGTTTTGCAGATCATCTGGCAGTCCACTTTAAAGACCGTCCATACGTTAAAGGCGAAGTAAAAGACTTCGATACGCTGATTCAGGAAGGCTTCGGTTTACTTGCAGCAGTTGGTAAAGCTTCTGTCAGAAAGCCGAGACTGGTAACGATTGAGTACAAACACCCTGATGCAGCGGACGATGCGCCGATTGCATTAGTCGGTAAAGGTATTACTTATGACTCGGGCGGTTACTCGCTTAAAACACGCACGGGCATGCGCTCGATGAAATATGACATGAGCGGTGCGGCAAACGTTGTGGGTATGATGGATGCGATTACGAAACTCGAACTGCCTGTTCATGTTGTTGCAGTGCTTGCACTGGCGGAGAACATGGTGGACGGCAACGGTATGCGTCCTGATGATGTGTACAAGTCACTGTCAGGTAAAACTGTTGAAGTATCAAACACAGATGCTGAGGGACGTCTTGTACTTGCAGATGCGGTTTACTATGCATCGACTAAGTACAGCCCGAAAGTAATGATGGACTTCGCAACGCTCACTGGTGCAGTAATACAGGCGATCGGAGAAGACCGTACCGGCGTATTTACGAACCAGGGCAGAAAGTTCATTAACAATCTGTTAATCAGCAGCAAAGTCACAGGGGAAGATATCTGGCATCTGCCGATGTCTGAACTGGAAGACGAAAGAGTGAAGCAATCTGATATTGCAGACCTTCTGAACGCTGACTTTAAACCGGGCGGTGCATCATTTGCCGCAGCATTTATTAATCAGTTTACTGAAGAAACACCGTGGGTACACTTTGATATCGCGGGAACGAGCAATACATCATCTTCAACTCCATTTTCGAAAAAAGGATCGACAGGTGTTATGATCCGTACGATTCTTGATTTAATCGAATCAGGTACTCTGTATGAATAAGGGCGTACTGAAGACACTGGGTATTACAATCACAGTCGACGAGATTGGTAAATGTGCAGTGGAAATGCCGATTACCGAAAAAGTACTTCAGCCATTCGGTTACGTTCATGGCGGCGTCAATGTTCTGCTCGCAGAAACAGCAGCAAGCATGGGTGCATACAAAATGATTTCGGATGATGAAATTGCCTTCGGCATGGAAATCAACGCCAATCATTTGAGAGCAAAAACGGAAGGCGTACTGACAGCTACAGCACTATTAAAGCACAGCGGTTCAACATCACAGGTATGGGAAATCGAAGTGACAGACGAAGAAGATAAGCTGGTGGCATTAAGCAGATGTACAGTGGCAATCAGAAAGAAAAGATAAATTTTTATTTAACAGGAATCCGAAAACGGGTTCCTGTTTTTTTGTTGAGCAGAGAAGCATACACGGGAATAATGCCGTGTTACACATATTCAAACAAAAAAATGTCCCTCCGTATTTCCGGAGGGACATTCAGGATTAATTAATCATCAAGTTCTTTATTCTTGCTGCGTTCAATTTTCAGTCTCGCAGTTTCTTCAGTTTCCACTTCAGATCCTGTTTCATCACGTTTCAATTCGTTAAGAATTGTCAGTCTGTAAGGTTCTACATCCGAGTGGAAGGCACTTCTTGCGATAAGGTGTGCTGCAACCGGTGCAGAGATGAAAATGAATGCCACAGCTAACAGTAACTGCGTATCAATCTCTGCGTGATAGTATCCAAAGTAAACAAATACTCCGAGCAGGGTCATTGCCACACCAAGTGTTGAACTTTTGGATGCTGCGTGCAGCCTCGTGTAAGTATCCGGGAGACGGATAACACCGATTGCTGCGACTATTGTAAAAAAGGCACCGCCGATTAAGAAAAATGTGATCAGACTAACTATTATTATCTCTATCATTTTCAATAATCACACCTTTCTCGAGGAATTTCGCAAAACCGATAGTTGCGATAAAGCCGATCATACCGATGAGCATAATAACAACGAGCAGGTATGATGTATCAAGTACCATCGATACGAGACCGATCATCCCCATCAGTGTTACGCCGAATGCATCGAGTGTTATGACTCTGTCGTGCAGTGTCGGTCCTTTCAGCACTCTGTAAATCATGCCGAGCATAGAAAATGCGAAAGCGATGATACAAATAATTACGAGTATATTAATAAAGTTTGTCATGGTTTAGCCACCTCTTTTATGACATCTTCAAAGGCAGTCTTGATAGAGGCAATTTCAGCATCCGCATCATCCATATCCAGTCCGTGGATATAAATAATCGAATAGTCTTCTGAAATGGCAACCACTACTGTACCTGGTGTTAAAGTAATCAGAGTAGACAGCAGTGCGACTTCCCATTCTTCTTCAAGGTCATTCGGATATGCATAGAAACCCGGATGAATATCGATTTTTGGTGCCATTACGATACGCACTACATCGATATTGGCTTTAATCAGTTCGATTATAAAAATAAAGAACAGCTTAATCATCCAGTACAGACGTTTAATGTAAAAGCGTCCCGGCAGGAAGTTGCGGAGAATGTACACTGCAACCAGTCCGATGATATATCCGGTAATGAATGTACCGACTGTAAAGTCACCGTTCATAAATACCCACAGGAAAGCTAATATGATATTAATTAAGAGTTGAAATGACAATTATTCCACCCCCATCAAATAGTTAGAATATGATGACGGGTCGTAGAATGATTCTGCCGCCATTTCAAACACCGGGAATAAGAAGTCGGCTGAAAGCCCGAATACAGTCGAAACAATGACCATACCGACAGCTGCGAAAAGCAGTTTATCCGATTTAATGTTTTTAAGTTCAATCGGCTGTGCCGGTTCACCCCAGAATACTTTAATGAATATTTTCATAATGCTGTATAACACGATTAAGCTCGACAGCAGTACGATAATCGCAGCGATTGAATGACCGTTATCGAAAGCAGATTCTACGATAAATAATTTACCGAAGAAGCCCGGGAACGGAGGCACACCTGCAAGTGACATAGCTGCAACAAAGAATGTCCAGCCGACAACAGGGTGCTGTTTAATGAGTCCGCCGAGATCAGCAGCATCGTTTTTACCTGTGCGGTAAATAATGAAGCCAATCAGCAGGAACAGTGCTGTTTTAATAATCATATCGTGAATCAGATAGTACATTGCACCGATAGTTCCGGCATAGTCCATCATTGAAAATCCAACGATGATGACCCCGATTGCAATCATAATGTTATAAATAATAATCTTTTTCATATCAGTGTATGCAAGTGCTCCAATACAGCCGGCAACGATAGTTAACAGTGCCAGCAGCAGAAGAACCTGATGCGTATAACCGGCATCGTTCGTAAAGAACAGAGAGAATGTTCTTGCGATTGCGTACACACCGACTTTAGTCAGCAGTGCACCAAACAGAGCGATAATCGGCATAGGCGGTGCGGCGTATGAACCCGGCATCCAGAAGTACAGCGGGAATAATCCGGCTTTCGTCGCAAAGACGAATATAAATACTACTGCGATAATTGTCATGATTGCCAGGTTTCCGTCATAGTTCGATAATTTAATATGAATATCCGCCATGTTCAGCGAACCTGTAACAGAGTACAGATACGCGAGGCCGATCAGGAAGAAGTTCGAAGATACAACGTTAACTACGAGGTACTTGAACCCTTCCTGCAGCTGTATTTTACGGCTGCCTAATGTAATTAATACATATGATGCGAGCAGGAATACTTCAAAGAATACGAACATATTGAATATATCCCCTGTGGTAAATGCTCCGTTAATTCCGGTAATCATAAACATTACCATTGGATAGTAATAATATTTCTCTCTCTCATAGCCGATTGACTGGAATGAGTATATAACGATGAAAAACATTACGATTGACGTTGTTAAGACGAGCAGTGCGGCAACCATATCGTAAACTACGCTGATACCAAACGGTGCAGACCAGTTACTGATAAATGTTACCATCGTGCCGTTGACATAGACGTAATAGACGCTGAATGCAGCAGCACCAACCATAAGGAGTCCGGTAACAGCCGAGACCATACGATGCGGCATCGGACGCTTGCCGATAAACAGCATGATAACACCGGCTAAAAACGGAAGAATGATTGGGAGCATAGGTAATATGTTAGTCGTCATGTGGAACTCCTTTCATATCTTCAGTGTTATCCGTGCCAAGCTCTTTGTAGTTTCTGAGCAGCAGTACAAGACTGAATGCAGTCAATGCAAATGAAATAACAATTGCAGTCAGAATCAGTGCCTGAGGCAGCGGATCGGTGTATGTGCTGACCGCATCATCGAGTACCGGCACGTTACCGCGTTTTAATTCACCCATGGTAAGGATCATTAAATGCACGCCGTGCGACAGTACTGAAACGCCGATGATGATACGTAAAACACTTTTTGACAGAATTAAATATGTTGCAGAGGCAATCAATATGCCTGCTAAAATTATCGTGACCAGTTCCATTAGTCTTCTGTCCCCCCAACCAATGTAACAATCAGCAGTGAAGTACCGGCGACTGTAAGGAAAACACCGATATCAAAAACTACTGCTGTGTGGAGAGCGATTTCTCCGAACACAGGAACGTTAACATATGTGTGCTGATGGGTGAAGAACGGAACACCGAAGAAAAATAATACCGTCGGCACTACTATTGCCAGTGCCAGTCCGGAGCTTATCATTAAATGAAAGTTGACCGGAATCATTTTCTTCACAGTTTCATAATCGTAAGCCATAAGTAAAAGTATGATGGCAGATGCAGCAAGCAGACCGCCGACGAAACCGCCGCCCGGTGTGTAGTGTCCTGCCATAAATAAGTTTATCGAGAACAGCAGGATGATGAGAAATATCACTTTTGAAGTGAACTGAATAAACACATCATTCATCTGACGCTGTACTTTACTGTAGCCGGCTCTCTTAAGCGTGCTCTTCATTGTCATCATCCTTTCTTGATACTTTTGCTTTCATTAATGCGTAAATTCCAATTCCGGCAATACCGAATACCAGTGTTTCGAATAATGTATCGTAACCACGGAAGTCAACGAGTATTACGTTAACCATGTTTCCGCCGGCTGCGAGGTCGTATACGTTTTCAATATGGTACTGACTGATTGAGTCAAACAGACGGTTTGAGTATGCTGCCAGTCCGAAAAGAATAACGATTGCTCCGACACCGACTGAAACGATAAAGTTCGTGAATTTGAATTGAATACTTTCTTCGTGCTTCGAGCGTTTAGGCAGGTGATAGAAACATACGAGGAATAGTGTCGTAGTAACTGTTTCAATTGCCAGTTGAGTCAGTGCAAGGTCCGGCGCTCTGAAGAACGCGAAGAACAGTGCCATTGAAAATCCGATTGCACCAAGCATTATAATCGATACCATGCGTGAGCGTGTCATCATGATAATAGCCAGTGATACTAAAATAATCAGTACAAGTGCCATGTCCTGAAGACCGACATCTGCAAAATTATCGAATGTAATAGGCAGTCCTGTATAGAACGTAGTAATAATCCCGAAAACTACGAAGAATCCGAAAATGTAAACCATGTAATCTCTCAGGAAACCGCTCATAATACCGTCGGTAGTTTTGGCAGAACCAAGTTCACTGTAAATCAGACCCTGATCATACAGGTGGTTCAGCGTGAATTGTTCTTTATGATAATCGTATATGAACATCCAGCTGTTTCTGAATATGTACAGTGCAGAACCGATAACGACTACAGCAACTGTTGCCCACAGTGCGGGGTTGTTAAAACCGTGCCAGTGTGAGATTTCAGTGTTTAATGCTGTATCTGTCCCAAGGATACCCATCGCGGCAGGATCGATAATGCTGCCTGACAGCAGGTTGGGGAACAGCCCGAAAATAATTATTAAAGAAGATAAAATAATCGGTGAAGCAAGTAATAATTTTGGTGCTTCATGTGGTTCTTTCGGTGTATCGTGTGTGCGTTCTCCGAAGAAAACGCCGTGAATTAATTTAATTGAGTAAACGAATGTAAAAATACTGCCGGCGATTGCAAGAATCGGGAACAGTACGCTCCAGTCAGACAGTGCGCTGAAGTTTGCATTGCTGATTTCAAACATTGCCTCAAGGAATAATTCTTTAGACAGGAATCCGTTAAATGGAGGAATACCTGCCATTGATAATGATGTAATCATTGTCATTGTAAATGTGATCGGCATCAGCGTCATCAGACCGCCGAGCTTTCTAATGCTGCGTGTGCCTGTTTCGTGGTCGAGAATACCCGCCACCATGAACAGTGCACCTTTAAAAGTTGCATGGTTAATGATGTGGAATACTGCAGCGACAACGGCTACTGTAAATATCTGCTCATTGGCACCGCTTGCAACAGCAAGTGCACCAACACCAAGAAGACTCATAATCATCCCCAGCTGGGAAACAGTCGAGAATGCAAGTACTGCTTTTAAATCGTCTTTCTTAACAGCGTTGAACGAGCCCCAGAACAGAGTAACGAGTCCTGTAACTAAAATCAGCCAGACCCACAGTTCGCTGAATGCGAATACCGGTGTGAATCTTGCGACTAAATAAAGACCTGCTTTAACCATCGTAGCTGAGTGCAGGTATGCACTGACAGGTGTCGGTGCTTCCATAGCATCCGGCAGCCAGATGTAGAACGGGAACTGTGCTGATTTAGTAAATGCACCAAGCAGTACTAACACTACTGCCAGCGGAGCAAGTGGACTTGCTGTAATTAAATCAACATCAGCAATCATTTCTCTGATGCTGAATGTTCCTGTAATAATAGACAGGATAATAAATCCTCCGAGCATCATGAATCCGCCGAAAAAAGTAATCAGCATGGATTTCTGTGCACCGTAAACTGATTTATCTTTAGTGAACCAGAATGCAATCAGCAGGAAACTTGAAATTGAAGTCAGTTCCCAGAAGAAGTAAAGCATGAGCACGTTATCGCTCAGTACCACTCCGAGCATTGCTGTCATGAAGATAAGGAGGTAAACGTAAAAGTTACCGAGTCTCTCATCTTTTGATAAGTAACCGATAGAATATAATACTACCAGTGCGCCGATACCTGAAATCAGTATTGCGAATAGTAATCCGAGACCATCTATGTAGACGTCAAAATTCAGCCCGATGCGGGGCATTAAATTTAATGTATGATGGAAAACTTGATTATCTGCAATAGAAGGTATTAAGCTAAATAAGTATGCAGCTATCACAGCCGGAATAGGTAAAACAAACCAACCGAGATGTACATCTTTAACATACCGGTATATTATTGCGATTGCGATCGCAGCAATAACAGGTAAAAATATTGCGAAATGTATCAATGTCAAAGTGTATCCTCCTCTAACGTTATTATATTTATCCATTATACATTAATATTAAATGTAAATAAACGCTTACGGTTTGAAATTTTAGACTATTCTCGTATAATGTATATATGGTAGTAAGTGGTATTAAATTTAGGATTTTATAATTTTAAATTTCATTATTACTTTTGCTAAAATGAAATTAATAAAATTTTTCAGGAGGCCAAATTCATGGCATATTCACAATTAACAACAGAGCTTTTGGAAGGCGAAACAAAAGCAGTAATCAAAACAAACATGGGAGACGTAACATTTAAACTGTTAAACAATGTTGCTCCTAAAACTGTAGAAAACTTCGTTACACACGCAAAAAATAAATACTACGACGGTTTAATTTTCCACAGAGTTATTAAAGACTTCATGATTCAGGGTGGAGATCCGACGGGAACTGGTATGGGCGGAGAAAGTATCTGGGGAGAGGCTTTTGAAGATGAGTTCTCAACAGATGCATTCAACCTTTACGGTGCACTGTCAATGGCAAACGCAGGGCCAAACACTAACGGTTCACAGTTCTTTATCGTGCAGCTTAAAGATGTGCCGGCAGATATGGTGTCACAGCTTGAAGGCGCGGGCTACCCGGCTGAAATTATCGAAAGCTACAAGCAAAACGGCGGTACGCCATGGTTGGACCAGAGACATACTGTATTCGGCCAGGTGATCGAAGGTATGGATATTATTGAAAAGATTGCTGATGTTAAAACAGGCAGACAGGATAAGCCTGTTGAAGATGTGATCATCGAAACAATTGAAGTAACTGAAAAATAAGAACCAATATATAATACACAGTCTGCTTAAAAACAGGCTGTGTATTATTTTATAAGAGCTCCCAGATATACATATTAATGGGAATTATTTCTAAAAATTAACGGAAAGTATCACAAATTAGTCATTATTATAATATTTATAGCGCAAAACACTCTGATATACTTGGTTGTGTAAAGGTGAGTGATTTAAAAATGATGCCATTCCTTTATTTCCCGGAAGATAAAACGGAATACATTCCAGCTATTATCATGTTACTTCTTTTTATTTTACTTGCGTTTATCGTGTATAAACTTATTAAAAAATATTCGCGCAATGAAGAAGAGAAGATGAGAGATTTCGAAGAAAAAGTTCTCGAGAGACTCGAACATGAACATAAGGACGATCCAACACGGAAATAATGATTTAATAAATAAAACTGATTTGTTATTTCTGTGTGCGACCTTAGAGTACTGCAGACTTACATAACTTATATGAAATTTACGCGCACATATGCCGGACCGGTATATGTGTTTTGCTGTGTGATTATTTTGGTTACTTCAGCCAACTGTGTTAAAATGGTGATGGATTTAATAAAGAAGCAAAATAAGTAGGGATAACATGGCAAAAAAATACCGGATCGGCCAGTTCGTTAAAGTGAAAATTACTGGTATTCAGTCGTACGGTGCTTTTGTCAAAACTCCTGATAATCGTGATGGTCTGATCCATATATCTGAAGTGATGAACGATTACGTACACGATGTGAATCAATATTTATCAAAAGGCCAAATAGTAAAGGCTAAAATTGTCAGCATTGATGAAAACGGCAAAATCAGTTTATCTCTGAAGGAAAACGAATACTTTAAGAACGAAGAGAAAAAGCGGGACAAGCGTTCAGTATTGGAAAAGATCAAAGATACCGAGAAACACGGCTTCCAGACTCTGGCAGAAAGAATGCCGCTCTGGATAGAAGAGGCAAAAGAACGTATGAAAGAATAATGCCAGTAGCAAAACCTGTGAATTCACAGGTTTTTTAATTTTTTCTCGATGAATATATATTCATCGTAAATACATAAATACGTTGATTTTATAGACTTAAAAAGTATAAAACACCGATTTAGTGTATACGTTTTCAAAGTTCGCAAACCGCTTTATCATGCGTGTTGACAAAACTCTTGAAAATAAAGGTAAATACAGTCATGATGGATATGAATACATAATTAAAAATGTATATTTAAATGAGTTTTTAAACATAAATAAGGGGGAGAAATTTATGAGAACTGAAGAAATTATTAAACAGACAGAGCGGCACGATACGGACATTTATAAGCCGCTGCCGATTGTAATTTCAGAAGCGGAAGGTGTCTGGGTAAAAGATCCGGAAGGCAATAAATATATGGATATGCTGAGTGCATATTCTGCGGTGAATCAGGGGCATCGTCATCCGAAAATTATCCAGGCGTTAAAAGATCAGGCGGATAAAGTAACGCTGACGTCACGATCGTTCCATGTAGACTGTCTCGGTGACTGGTTTGAAAAGCTCAGTGAAATATCAGGCAAGAACAGAGTACTGCCGATGAACACAGGCGCTGAAGCGGTTGAATCTGCAATTAAAGCAGCGAGACGCTGGGCTTATGAAGTTAAAGGCGTACCTGATAATCAGGCGGAAGTAATTGCAATGAAGAACAACTTCCACGGGAGAACAATGATACCGATGTCAATGTCATCCGAACCTGAATACCGCAGAGGATTTGGACCGCTTGGGGACGGATTCCAAATTGTGAACTACGGTGATCCGGAAGCACTTGAAGATGCAATTAACGACAACACAGCAGCAGTAATCTTAGAACCGATTCAGGGTGAAGCGGGCGTAAACATTCCGCCGGCAGGCTACCTGAAACAGGTAAGAGAAATTTGCGACCGCAATAATGTACTGTTTATTTCAGATGAAATTCAGGCGGGACTTGGCCGTGCAGGAAAAATGTTTGCAACGGACTGGGACGAAGTAGTACCTGATATGTACATTTTAGGAAAAGCACTTGGCGGCGGAGTATTCCCGGTATCAGTTGTTCTTGGTGACGACGAAGTACTTGGTGTACTTAATGAAGGATCTCACGGTTCGACATTCGGCGGAAACCCGCTGGCAGCGAGAGTGTCCGAAGCGGCACTTAATGTGCTGATCGACGAAAAGCTGGCAGACCGTTCACTGGAACTCGGAGAATACCTGCTTGGCGAACTGAAGAAAATTACACATGAATCAATTGTAGATATTCGCGGTAAAGGACTCTTTATCGGACTGGAACTTAACAAGAGTGCACGCGTATTCTGTGAACAGCTTAAAGATGAAGGGGTGCTCTGCAAAGAAACACACGGTACTGTCGTGAGATTTGCACCACCGCTTGTAGTAACTAAAGAAGAGCTTGACTGGGCCCTCGAAAAAGTTAAAAAAGTTTTTAACAAAGGTACTTTCTAAAAAAAATCTTTATGATACAATATTAGATGAAAACAGTTACAAAAAGAGGCGGATAAAATGTCAGAAGAAATTAGTTTAGTTGAATCTACACAGCGCATCATTAAAGAAGCGCTCGATAAGCTTGGTTATAACGACGATATGTACCAATTAATCAAAGAACCTTTACGCTCACTAAAAGTGCGTATACCGGTGAAGATGGATGATGGTTCTGTCAAAGTATTTACGGGATTCCGTGCACAGCACAACGATGCAGTGGGTCCTACTAAGGGCGGAGTACGTTTCCACCCGAGCGTTTCGGAAGATGAAGTTGTTGCATTATCTATGTGGATGACACTTAAAGCAGGTATTGTTAACCTGCCTTACGGTGGAGGTAAAGGCGGAATCATTTGTGATCCCCGCGAAATGAGCATGGATGAAGTTGAAAGACTTTCACGCGGTTACGTACGTGCAATATCTCAAATCGTTGGACCGACTAAAGATATTCCTGCACCGGACGTATTCACGAACTCTCAGATTATGGCTTGGATGATGGATGAGTACAGCGCGATTGACCAGTACAACTCACCTGGATTCATTACAGGTAAGCCATTAGTACTCGGTGGTTCTGAAGGCCGTGACAGAGCGACAGCACTTGGTGTTGTAATCTGTCTTGAAGAAGCACTTAAGAAACGCGATATGAAGATGGAAGACATCCGTATCGTTATACAGGGATTCGGTAACGCAGGAAGCTTCCTGTCTAAATTCCTCTATGACAAAGGTGCAAAAATCGTCGGTATCTCGGACGCCAATGGTGCACTTCATGATCCGGAAGGACTTGACATTGATTATCTGCTTGAACGACGCGACAGCTTTGGTATGGTAACGAACCTGTTTGACGATGTTCTTTCAAACGATGAGTTATTCTCATTAGATTGTGACGTTATTATTCCGGCAGCAATCGAAAACCAAATTACAGAAGCCAATGCGCCTAACATTAAAGCACAAATTTTATGTGAAGCAGCAAACGGCCCGACTACAACTGAAGCTACACGCATCCTGACTGAAAGAGGCGTTCTGATCGTTCCGGACGTACTTGCATCAGCAGGCGGAGTAACAGTATCTTACTTCGAATGGGTACAAAACAACCAGGGTTATTACTGGAGTGAAGAAGAAGTTAACGAGAAGATGGAAGAAAAACTCGTTGCGGCATTTAAAGAAATTTATGACCTTCATCAGAACCGTCAAATCGATATGAGACTTGCAGCATTTATCGTAGGTCTTAAACGAACTGCAGAAGGTTCACGCTACCGCGGTTGGGCATAAATTTATAATTTTAAAGACAAAACCTTACGGGGTTTTGTCTTTTTTTGTTTTGGTGTATTGATTCAGTCACAATGAGAGCGGTTCATAGTTATGATGGAAATCTTGCGTAACAATGAGAGCGTTTCATAGTAACGATGAACATCCAGCGTCACAATGAGAGCGTTTCATAGTAACGATGAACATCCAGCGTCACAATGAGAGCGGTTCATAGTAACGATGAACATCCAGCGTAACAATGAGAACGGTTCATAGTAACGATGAACATCCAGCGTAACAATGAGAACGGTTCATAGTAACGATGAACATCCAGCGTCACAATGAGAACGGTTCATAGTAACGAAGGACATCTTGCGTAACAATGAGAGCAGTTCATAGTAACGATGAACATCCAGCGTAACAATGAGCAAGCCTCATTGTTACTTAGATATAAATCCTCCACAAAAAGTCATAATATCAGTCATAATCACTCCTAAAATAAAAAAACACAAAAGTTTATCACACAGATTAAACCTTGTCATATCAGTATATCCGGACTCAAATTTAGACTTAATTTTCAGACAAATAAAATTTAGTCCTTGCATTTATATTTTTAAGTTGTTAGTATTAAAATCAATTCGAAAGAAGAGTAGTAACATATATCGATTTCAAAGCGAGCCGGTGGGGGTGTGAACCGGTACTTCATATATGCGAATGGACTTCTTTATTAAACAATTTAATTAATATAACTTTTAATGAGTGGACCGGCTTTACCCGGTCAATATAGGTGGCACCGCGGCTCTCCGTCCTTAATATATTTTTATATTAAGCATGGGGAGTTTTTTATTTCATTAATTTAATAACAGCAATTGGATTGAGTAGCAGCAGTTTTACGTTTCACAGAGAGCCGGATTTGGTGGGAGCCGGCAGCGTGTTCTGCAGTGAATTGGGTTCCGGTTTTTATTATTGCTCGGGTAATGCCGTTACGCATTTGAGTGAAGCTTAGTATTCGACAGAGGTGGTACCGCGGTAAACATCGTCCTCCATGACAATTTTGTCATGGAGGATTTTTAATTTTAAGGAGGAATATATTATGACATTAAATATCACAACAGTAACTGAAACGGTAATGATAAAAGTAAAAGAAGGCACTGATTTATCTTATAAAGAAATGTACGAATTCTTTAAGGAAGTATTAAACGGTAAAGTGACGGATGACGAACTGCGGGATTTCATAGTTGCTTTAAGTGATAAAGGTGAAACAGTCGATGAAATTACAGCAATTGCCGAAGTGCTGAAGTCATATGCAAAAGATATTCCGAACGTAAACGATAAAGTAATGGACAACTGCGGAACAGGCGGAGATCGTTCACAGAGCTTTAATATCTCAACAACATCAGCATTCGTACTTGCAAGCTGCGGTGTAACAGTTGCAAAGCACGGCAACAAGAGTGTGACGAGCAGGACGGGCAGCTCGGATGTACTGCAGGCGCTTGGAGTGAACTTAAATTTTGAGGCTGACAGAGTGGCACACGAACTGAACGAATCAAACATTACATTTTTAAGCGCACCGCATGTACACCCTAAAATGGGACAGATCATGAGAGTGAGACAGACACTGAAACATCCGACGGTATTCAATTATATCGGACCGTGCATCAGCCCGCTGAACCTTGATTATCAGTTCCTTGGTATATATGATCGCAGAAAACTCCTGACAATCACACAGGTGCTGAAACGTCTGGGACGTGAGAACGCGGTAGTAATGAACGGTGCAGGACATATGGATGAAGCAACACTCCTTGGAGACAATCATCTGGTATTTTTACGCGGCGGAGAAATTGAAGAAGTGGTTATCGACCCGACAGACTACGGCTTAACGCTGTGTGACAAAAGCGATATCGCAGGCGGCGACGGCGAGGAAAACAAAGCAATACTTGAAGCGGTGCTGAAAGGCACGGCAACAAGAGCGCAGCTTGAAACAGTACTGCTGAACGCAGGCATCGGGCTGTTTGTGGCAGACAAAGCAAAATCAATCAGCGCAGGCATTCAGGCAGCAAGAGAAGCAGTCGAATCAGGTAAAGCTTATGCCAAGCTGCAGGAAGTAATCCGCAATAATGAGGAGGCAGAAAAATGACAATACTGGATGATATCGTTGAAGTTAAAAAACAGGAACTGCTGGAATACCCGGAAAAAATCGAATTAATTACAAGAGAAAAACCGCTGGACTTTACGGGCAGCCTTAAACGTGAAAACGGCATCGCTCTGATTAGTGAAGTAAAACGCGCCTCACCGTCTCAGGGCGACATCAATGCAGTCATGGACCCCCTCGAACAGGCAAAGTCATACGTAAGAGGCGGAGCAGATGCCATCAGTGTATTGACGGATAAACAGTTCTTTAAAGGCAGCTTTGATGATTTGGAACGTGTGTCCGCGGCAGTCGATGTCCCGGTGCTGAACAAAGATTTTATAATAGATAGACGCCAGATTAACAGAGCATATAACCACGGCGCAGATATTGTTTTACTAATCGTTACGATACTCGATGATGAATCACTCGGGGACTTATATGATTACGCCTCGTCACTTGATTTAAATATTATCGTTGAAGTTCACGACGAAGTTGAATTAAAACGTGCTTTAAAAATTTCACCCGAAATTATCGGCATTAACAACAGGAACTTAAAAACGTTCACTGTCGATATCGGCAACACAGAACGCCTGCTTGAAAAATACGGCACGGATGATATTCAATTCATCGCCGAAAGCGGCATTCATAACGGAGAAGACGCACAGCGCATGAAGCTCGCGGGCGCGTCGGGCATGCTTGTGGGAGAATCATTAATGAGAGCTGACAGCATCGAAGAAAAGATTCAGGAGCTGAAAGCAGGTAAAGTGTATGAAAGTTAAAATCTGCGGTATTAAAACATGTGAAGAAGCGCAGCTCGCAGCAAAAGCGCAGCCGGATTTTATCGGTGTAGTACTTGCACCAAGCAAACGTCAGATCAGTCTTGAAACGGTTAAAGAGATTACCGGCAGCCTTAAAGGGACAGGCATTAAAGTAGTCGGTGTATACGTTAATCCGACGAAAGCAGAGGTGGATGCCGGACTAAATGAAGCGGGGCTCGATTATATACAGTTTCACGGGGATGAAGATAAAGATTTTGTTGAACAATACCGGGAGCGCGCTATTAAAGCATTCCCGTCGAATTCGGAACTGTCATATGAGGAACGTTTTGATTTCGGTGCCGATTATATACTGATCGACAGCCCGAGAGAAAAATATTACGGCGGCAGCGGCGTAACGTTCAACTGGTCGGAACTCCCCCTGGAGACAATTGATAAATCAAGACTTGCGCTCGCCGGGGGATTGAATCCTGACAATGTAGGCAGAGCGGCAGAAACAGTAGCGCCGGCATTAATCGATGTATCCAGCGGTGTTGAAACTGACGGAGAAAAAGATCCGGAAAAGATCGCAGCATTTATAAAAAATATCAGAGGTGGACACAATGACTGAAACATATAAATATCCGAGTGCAGAAGGCAAGTTCGGTGAATTCGGCGGCACTTACGTTGCTGAATCATTAATTAATACGCTTGAAGAATTAAAAGTGTCATACAAAGAGGCACAGCAGGATCCCGGGTTCCAAAAAGAATTTGATTATTTAATGAGAGAGTATGTCGGACGGGAAAATCCGTTATTTTATGCACAGCGTTTAACTGAAAAACTTGGCGGTGCAAAAATATATTTAAAACGTGAAGATTTAAACCATACCGGTGCTCATAAAATTAACAATGCTGTCGGTCAGGGTCTGTTAACTAAATACATGGGGAAAACGAAGATAATTGCTGAAACAGGTGCCGGCCAGCACGGAGTAGCAACAGCAACAATCGCAGCACTTCTCGGGCTTGAATGTAAAATTTTTATGGGTGCAAAAGATGCTGCCCGTCAGGAATTGAATGTTTTTCGTATGGAGCTGCTCGGTGCAGAAGTTGTTAAAGTCGAGCAGGGAACTGCAACGCTGAAAGATGCAGTAAATGAAACGATGAGGTACTGGGTCCAGCATATGGAAGATACGCATTACGTGCTCGGTTCAGTTTTAGGACCGCATCCGTTCCCGCAAATCGTGCGGGACTTCCAGAGCATTATTTCTAAAGAGGCAAAAGCACAGATTCTAAAAAAAGAAGGGCGTCTGCCGGATAAAGTGGTTGCATGCATCGGCGGAGGAAGTAATGCTATGGGTATGTTCTATAACTTTATTGAAGATAAAGATGTTGAGCTGATCGGTGTTGAAGCAGCAGGAAGCGGTATCGACAGCGGCAAAGTAGCAGCTGCGATCAACCGGGGTTCTGTTGGTATTGCACACGGCGCTAAAATGCATATGCTGCAGGACGAAAGCGGCCAGCTGCAGGGCACGCACTCTATCTCTGCGGGGCTGGATTACCCGGGAATCGGACCGGAACACAGCTTCCTGTTCAAGACGAAACGTGCAAGTTACGAATATGCAACAGACGAAGAAGCACTGAATGCATTCCAGGAACTGTCGAGAACAGAAGGAATTATACCCGCAC
The DNA here is from genome assembly GCF_014207425.1 of Jeotgalicoccus coquinae. Lineage (GTDB taxonomy): Bacteria > Bacillota > Bacilli > Staphylococcales > Salinicoccaceae > Jeotgalicoccus > Jeotgalicoccus coquinae. Next base: position 299,684 of record NZ_JACHFF010000001.1, read on the forward strand.
TCGAAAGCTCTCATGCGATTGCACACGTTATGAAAATTGCACCGGAACTTCCAAAAGATGAAATCATTATTGTGTCACTGTCAGGAAGAGGCGACAAGGATGTTGAAATGGTGAAAGCAGAACTGGAGGCGAGAAAATGACTAAGACCCGTATAAGTGAAATGTTTAATAAACTGAAAGAGACGGACGACAAAGCATTTATCGCGTATATGATGGCCGGCGACGGCGGACTGGATAAACTGCCGTATCAGATCAAAACGCTCGAAGAAGCTGGAGTGGATCTGATTGAAATTGGGATTCCGTTCAGTGATCCTGCTGCAGACGGGCCTGTCATTCAGCGCGCGGGTATACGCGCACTGAATGAGCATGTGAGTCTGCGTGCAATTCTTAAAAAGCTGACTGAAATTAAAAGTGATATCAATGTACCGTATGTACTGATGACATATTATAATCCTGTATTTCATTACGGACTTGAAACATTCGCCGAAGATGCAGCGGCTGCCAATGTCAGCGGATTAATTGTGCCTGATGTTCCGCTTGAAGAGGAACCGGAACTAAAAAATGCACTTGCCGGTACCGGTCTTGCGATTATCCGTCTGGCAACATTGACGACGACAGACGAGCGTCTCGCGAATCTTGTCGACGGAGCAGAAGGGTTTATCTACGCAGTGACGGTCAACGGCGTTACAGGGAAGCGGACAGGATACAGTGAAGAAGTTTACGAAAATCTCGCACGTATTAAAGAGCAGAGTAATGTACCGGTATGTGCAGGATTCGGTATAACTTCAGCTGAAGCGGCGGAAACGCTCGGAGAACATTGCGACGGTGTAATCGTCGGTTCGCAGATTGTTGAAATGTTTCATCAGAAAGAGGAAAAAGATATTAAAAATCTGATTCCTAAAAAGCATGGCGAACGTGTTAAATAACGATAAATCGTCCCTACTCATGTTATAATAAATAAAAATAATTTGATATTCTATACTAAAAGACTATATTAAAAATATAGTCTTTTAGTATTTTATAATGAGGGGAAACACGTGAACGAATTTATCGAATTACTGACGACCGAACAGGGAATAGAAGCGCTCTTTCAAAAATTTGAGGATTTAGGTTTTATCGTAGGATTTCTGCTCGTGCTGCTCGAGGCATTTCTGCCTTTTTTACCGCTTGTAGTCATTGTTATTTTAAATATTAACTCATACGGAATTATTGTTGGATTTCTGGTAAGTTATGTTGCCGGCGTTGCAGGGAGCTATCTTGTGTTTCTGACAGTCAGGAATATATTCAGGGTCCCGGCCCAGAAGTACATAGACAAACATGAAAAGCTTCGGAGCATGCTGCAGTTTATCGATAAACGCGGCTTTACATTTTTGTTTATACTGTTGTCGCTGCCGTTTACACCATCATCGGTCGTCAACGTCATCACAGCTTTATCTAATATAAGAAGAGATGTATACTTATATATATTATTAGCGTCAAAATTTATTATGATATTATCGATGACACTCGTCGGTTATGACATAACTTCATTTTTTGACTCACCGGTAAAACTTATCATCTCATTGGTGTTTTTAGCAGTATTATACTTGCTTTCCAAATGGTATCAAAAGTATCTGGAAAGAAAAATGAATAAATAAGAGGTGTCATAATTGGCAAAAGAAATCCGAGAATGGGCAGTTGCGATATTGATTGCAATCGTTGTAATTGCCGTAATCAGAATGTTTCTCTTCGTTTCATTTTCAGTCGACGGGCTCAGTATGGATCCGACACTGGAAGACGGCGACAGAGTAGTCGTAAACAAATTTATATATGATCTTGGGGAAGTGGAACAGGATGATGTCATTGTCTTTGAATCGAACCAGGATTCAGCGTACGTTAAACGTGTTATCGGCGTACCGGGGGATACAGTGGAAATGGTCGATAAAACTGTTTACCTGAACGGCGAACCGCTGCAGGAAGACTACGTTGTTCATCAGGAGGAATCGTATATGGATAACTTCACATTAAGCGATCTCGGTGTTGAAGGCGATGTAATTCCACAAGGACAATATCTTGTTCTTGGAGACAATCGCCCAATCAGCCGTGACTCAAGGGATTTCGGTTTAATTACCGAGGATTCAATTATCGGCGAAGTACAGCTCAGATTCTGGCCGCTGAATGAAATCGCAATTGATTTTTAATTATAAATATTACTAAAAGGAGATATTAGGAAATCTAATATCTCCTTTATTCAAGTGGGGAGGCAAAAGTTATGGGAATTACTATATGGACCGGTACGAGCGGTACCGGAAAGACGAGCAGAATGTTTAACGAAATAGAAGAACTGACAAAGGATTCACCGCTCGGTTCGAATATATATATCGTTACACCGATGCAGAATACGCTGAGTTATGAGCAGCTTATCACCCAGCCTGAAAACGGCGAAGCAGGCGGCAGTATGCGTACGAGTGTATTCAGTTTCACACGTCTGATGTGGCATGTCTACAACGAGCTTGGACAGCCTGAAAAAGAATCGCTGTCTGAAGCGGGACATGTCATGTTTATGCATAATCTGATGAACGATATGAAGGAAGTGCTGAACTATTATCATACGAGCGGTGGATACATAAAATTTTCCGAGAAAGTTCTGGAACAGATTACCGAGTTCAGAGCATACAGCGTTAAGCCCGAACATTTAAATAATCTCCAGTTTGAACGCGGCAGAACGACTGAGAAATACGAAGATTTAAATAAAATTTACTCCATGTGGAGCGAACAGATTGCCGAATATAATATAGAAGATTTAAATATGATTCATAACTTTATCGATGATATTAACCGTGCGGAAAATATCCGAACGCTGCAGAATGCAACAATATATATCGACGGATTCCATAACTTTACCGAAAGTGAATTTGATTTAATCCATGCACTTGAGAGCAAAGTGGCGCAGATTAATCTGCTGTTGACTCACAGTAAGTCGGATGACAGTGGGCAGGCAGGGCGGGACATTATGCTGTTCAGAAAAACTGAAGCGGTAGTGACGCGCCTGCAGGAATTGTTCGGCGAACATTATGTGGAATTCCGTCATTTCGATGATGAGTTTCTGCGTGCAAAACGCACCGGACTGACGCAGCTTGAGAAATATATCACGACAGGTAAAAAAATGACGAACTACGACGGAATTACTATTACGGAGGCACCTTCGGTACAGGAAGAAGTCATTGAAGCAGCACGGAATATTGAGACACTCGTCCGTGAAAAAGGGGCCAGGTATTCTGATATCGGTATTTTATACCGTGATTCGAGTTACGAGGAACATATAAAAACGACGTTTAAACGATTTAATATTTCCTACCATATGGATGCAGAACATTTTATGCACTGCAACCCGTTTACGCAGCTGATTATCGCGCTGCTTGAATGCTATAAGAGCAGATTTCAGAGTTCGTCATTTTTGAACGTGCTGAAAACAGGATATTTAAACAGCGGAAATGACGATCAGCTGCTCGCTCATCTTGAGAATATTATTATTGAACGCGGCCTGACGGGTAATGAACTGTTCGATGATGAGCGTTTTGCGATTGAATATCGTCTGGACGCTGAAGGTATGATCGACCGTATTGATAATACAGAATCACTGCGTAAAATGATCGATTATAAAAACGATAAGCTCGGACAGTTGAAATCATTCTTTAACGCGCTGAATGCAGGCAAAACAGTGAAAGATTACGTTACAGCAATTTATAATTTTATCGTGGATAACGGAATCTTAATTAAACTTGAAGATGAAATTCACGAATTGGAAGAAACAGACGTCCGTCTCTGCAATGAGACAGAGCAGTCATACAATTTATTTATACGTCTTTTAGACGACAGCTATACAGTATTTAAAGATAAAGAGACGGATTTCTCACTCTTTTATGAGACATTTACAGACGGGTTGAAATCAGCAACATTCAATACGAGACCGGCAACGATTGACCAGGTGATTATCGGTCTGCTGGACCTGGCTAAAGTGGAAAATAAAAAGTATATATTCATTGTAGGAATGAACTATAACGTGATGCCGCAGGAATCACGCAGCACAACGATAGTGACAGACGAAGAAAAACTCGTTCTCGGTACAAGAGGCATTACACTGTCGCCAAGTGCACGGACGCTTGCACAGGATGAGCGATTTGTATTTTATCTCGGTGTAACACGTCCGACGGATGAGTTGTTTATCAGCTGGTCATCGACATTACAAAACAAAGAAGCGACTAAAATCAGTCCTTTTGTTGCGGAATTCCTGCCGGATGAAGGTGAAAACGTGCTGAATTATACGTACCGTAAAACAGCACATTATGAAGTGAATAATTCGATACGCCTGATTTCAAGCATCCGCAGTATGGAAGCTCTCGAACATTTTAAACTGCGTCAGCTGATGTCGACTGACAGGGCGTATCTTGAAGACTTAAGCACTGTGCCGCAGTACAGGCACTTTATAGCGGTCTATCAGCTGTTAAAAACAGGTGACAGGCAGGCGGTTATGAAACGCCTGACACGAAATCTGACATACGACAACAAAGCGCGTAAAGTCAGCAATGCGACAGCAGAAAAACTGTACGGTCCGGAAATGAAAGCCAGTGTGTCGAGGTTTCAGTCGTACTTTAACTGTAATTTCCAGCACTTTTCAAATTACGGCTTAAAACTGAATGTCAGACAGAACTACACGGTAAGATCGCTTGAAATCGGTAATCTGTACCATAATGCACTGGAGAAAGTGGCAGCGGATCTCAGCATGACATTGAATCACGATGCAGAAATTATTAAAAATGCTGTGAAGAATGCAGTCGAAACCGTACTGAGAACGATCAGCTACGGTATCTTTGAGCGCTCGGAGTATTATCTGTCACTGAAAGAAAAAGCAGTACAGGCAATTACGACGACACTGCTCTTTATGAAAGATATTGAAATGCTCGGCAACTATAAGATGACGCTGATTGAAGCGGTCTTCGGCAGGAAATCTGATGAACTCGGAGAACTGACACTTGAAAGCCCGAACGGCAAGAAAATTATTCTGCGCGGTAAAATAGACAGGGTAGATACCTATAAAAAAGACGATAAAGTTTACGTTAATATTATCGACTACAAATCGAGTGCGAGGGATTTAAGAAAGTCGGATGTGCTGAACGGTGTGGAGCTGCAGATTATTACGTATATGTACGTGCTGATGAACAAAGCAGAAACGTTGCTGGACGGTGAAATCATTCCGAACTCGATGCTGTTCTATCACGTTAACGAACCGAAAGTTAAAGCGGAGGATGCAGAGACAGCGTATAAAGAACGTCAGAATGCATTGAAGCCGAAAGGACTGTTTGTAGCGGACGGGACGACGTCTAATATTGACGGTAACAGAGGACTCGAGAATTTAATTAAGGAAACAGAAAATATCAATGAATATTTCCCGCTGAAAGAGAAAAAAGACGGCACGTTTGATAATCATTCGAAGAAACGTGTACTGTCGGAAGAAATGTTTGCTCATTATTCAGCATATGTAATGGAGAAATTTAAAACTGCAACAGATGAAATATATGACGGCAACACACTTGCCAATCCAATCGATACTAACGGCGGACTGCCGTGCCGGTTTTGTGATTTTAAAGCAGCCTGTCATATCGATAAATTAATAAATGCAGAAGACTACCGGACGAACAGAATTTCCGATGAAGATATAGAGGCTTTTGAAAGCGAGGTGCACGATGGTGAAATTTACTGAAGCACAGAGTATGGCAATCAATACGAAAGGCTCGGATATTTTAGTGTCCGCAGCAGCCGGATCGGGTAAAACAGCGGTACTCGTTGAGCGTATTAAACAGAATATAATTGACGGGAATTACTCTATCGATGAGGTATTTGTTTCGACGTTTACGAACAAAAGTGCCAAAGATATGAAGGATAAAATCGAACGTGCACTACGTCAGACTTACAATGAGACACCCAATCCGCGTCTGAATGAGGAAATTATTAAACTGAACGACGCACATATATCAACGCTGCACAGTTTCTGTTTATATTTAATCCAGACGCATTACAATGCAATCGGTCTGCCGCCTGACATGCGGACGCTTGGTCAGGTGGAAACAGAAATCCGTCTGCAGAAAAATATTACGAACATACTTGAAGACTTTTACATCGAAGCGGATGAGGACTTCTTAAAGCTCGATCAGTTTGTCACGAGCAACAAAGATAACAGTGAGCTTCATAAACTGGTGACGCAGCTGTATCATGTGGCAATTGCGACAAAGGAACCGCTGGAGTTTTTAAACAGCATGGTGGATCAGTATGTTACCGAAGAAAAGCTCGAAGAGATACTGGAAAGTTACCGGGCAGTGATCGGACGAAAGCTGAAAAAGCTCGACCGGGATCTGTATATTCTTAAAACGGAATACGACAATGCTGAACGCGATGAGGAATTAAAAGAGAAAGCAATCGATGATGCATATGAAAAACTGTCGGTCATGCACAAATATGTAGTGCAGGCGCTCGAATCATTCAGTACCGAAGGCAGCTTTAAACTGCCGGCGGCAAAACTGGTTACAGGTGCCAATGCATTTATAAAAGGGGCAGCAGCGTACGGCAATGATTTAAACGACCGCTACAATAAGCCGGCAAACGCACTGTTCCAGGAGCTCAGCAAAGTAAGGCAGTACACGCTTGAAGATGTAAAAAATGAACTTGCACCGCTGAACGGCATGAACAATCAGCTGATCAGCATCGCAAAAGAAGTGATCGCAGAGTACAGAAAAGATAAGCAGTCTGCAAACGAGATGGACTTCAACGACTACGAGCATTATGCACTTGATATTCTGACAGCCAACGATTCAGAAATCGCAGAGCGTTATAAAGAACAGTTCAAAGAAATTATGATTGATGAGTACCAGGATATTAACCGCGTGCAGGAAGCGATTATCCAGCTGTTGAAATCAGGTGAAGAAGACGACGGCAATCTGTTTATGGTAGGGGATGTAAAACAGTCCATTTACCGGTTCAGACAGGCGGCTCCCGATTTATTTATCGATAAAAGCGAACGCTTCAACAGCCCGGACAGCGGCAAGTTGATTCAGCTGAACAGGAACTTCCGTTCACGTGCTGAAATTCTCGATGCAACGAACTTAATCTTTGAAAATATAATGGATAAAAATCTCGGTGAAATTGAATACACCGATAAAGAAAAATTAATTAAAGGCGTTGAAGCGGCAGAACCTGAATCACCGGTAGAAGTACTGCCGGTAATTTACGATAAAAGCCTGAAATCTCTTGAAGCAGATGAACTTGAAATTAAACAGATTGTTAAACTGGTGCAGGAACTGTATAAAAAAGGTGCAGCGTATCAGGATATTGTGATTTTAAACCGCAACAGATTTGCACCGGACGTCATGCGTCATGAATTCCAGAAAGCAGACATTCCAATCAGTATCGATGTGAACAAAGGTTATTTTGAAACGTTTGAAATTTTAACGATGCGCAGTATTTTATCGCTGATAGACAATCCGCTGCAGGATGATCATCTGGCAGGTGTTATGAGACTGCCGATGTTCGGTTTCAGTGAAGAGGAAATCGCGCAGATCAGAATTTCATCGGAAGAGAAATATTTATATGAAGCACTGATTGAATACAGCGGTGACGAACAGATATTAAGAAAAATAGAAGAGTTCACCGGAACATTTAAAGAACTGAAGCTGCATGCTAAATATTTAAGTGTGCCTGAATTAATAGCAGAAATATTTTTCGAACTGAACATACTGGAGTTCTTCAGCGGACTGCCGGGCGGTTCAGCAAGACGTGCAAACCTGAACGGGCTTATCGACAGAGCGCTTGAATTCCAGTCGATGAATAATACAAGTCTGTATCAGTTCATCAGCTATATTGATTTCCTGATTGCAGAAGGAAAGGATTTCGGTGAGGAAGGTTCGCTTGAAAACACTGACGATGCAGTACGGGTTATGACGATTCACAGCTCCAAAGGACTGGAGTTTAAACATGTGATTTATGCTGATCTGAAACAGAACTTCACGCTGACGAAAGTTTCGCGTGTATACGTCCATCCGAAACTCGGTATTGTGTTCAATACCTTTAATGATGAATTGAATTATCATTACGACAGTATTCACGGCATTACTGCCAATAATTTTCTGAATATCGAGCAGCTGAGCGAGGAACTGCGCCTGATATACGTTGCACTGACACGTGCAGAAGAGAAATTGTACCTGCCGCTTATGTTTAAAGGCGAAGAAGAATATAAATATGATTTCAGCCGTATGGAAAAACCGTCATTTGAAACGCGTGCCGAGCTGAGATCTGCAATGGACTTCCTGGCACCTGTACTGATGCAGTCAAATGTGCCGTATATTGAAGTTAAAGAAACAAAAGTATCTGACGGGGAAGAAACTGAACGGACCGGGTACGCGTCTCTTACGGATATCGATGCACTGAATGCTGATATTATTCCCGAAGTCCGTGAACGATTATTTTACACTTATCCGAACATGGATGATTCTGAAGTCACAACGAAAGAATCTGTGACATCCATAAAACGGCGCAATGAAACGATTCCGGACGGCGCCTTGTATGTCAGTCATACGAGCGAAGTGAACCTGCGTGAACCGAACTTTCTCGGAGACTCGCTTGAAGCACCGTTATTCGGGACAATTATGCACGAAATGATGATGCATATTATGCACCAGTGGCAGACGCTCAGCGTGATGGATGATACCGCGAGAGCAGCTTATATCGACACGTTAATTGATAACTACAGTGAGAACCATGAGCTGCTGAGCAGCACTCACATTAAGAAAATGAAAGAGAATGCAGTACGCTTCTTCAATGATCAGACGATGAATGAATTGTTGAATACTCAGCAGGGTATTCATACAGAGCTGCCGTTTATAATGAGCCAGGAAGCAATCGGCTATGCAGAGCATCCTGAACAGATTGTGCAGGGAATTATCGACTGTCTCTTAGAATATGAAGACCGTTATATTATTATTGACTACAAGACGGACCGTGTAAAAGGTACGAATTTAACAATTGAAAACCTGGCTGAACGCTACAGCACGCAGATGGATATCTATACGAAATCTGCGGAGGTTTCACTTGGAAAACCAGTAACGGCCGTGCTTTACTTTTTTGATTATGGGGCGATTCCAGTTGAATGATTCAAACAGACAAATTTATTTTATCGGCGGAATAGCGCTGAGTTTACTATTTATATACAGCGGGCTGTATTTTATGATGCCGCTGAACGAAATTAATCCGTTCGAATATTTCTTCGGACGCGACCTGAATGTATATAATATCGTTGATATTATAACGGGCGGATCCGTGCTGCCGCTCATCAGTATTATTACGGGCTGGCTGCTCAGCCAGTACGGCTTTAAAGGCAGAAAGCATTTAGCTAAAGTGCTTGTCACCGTACTTGTGATACTGACTTTAAACACAGTGCTTATTTACGGCTTTGATATGATGCCTTACGTTATTCTGACTGCATTTGCCGGCTTGTTCTTTGTCGGGCGCCACTGGATTATTACACTGGCGGCATCGCTGACATTGTTCGCTCTGCATTTAATGTTTAATGTAGTGCTCGAAATTATTACAGGGCTGAATTCGAACATTCAGCATATGTACTCGGGAATTCAGCGTGTGAATGAATTTACCAGTACGTTCAGAAGTACTGATTATCTGTCTATGGTGAATATGAACGTTGATATACTGACAGGTTCAGGAGTGGATTCACTGTACAATGTGGTATTTATTATTCTGCCGTCAATACTGCTCGGTATCGCACTAAAAGAGTTGAATTTTACAGGATTTATTAAAGACAGTCCTTTTATCAGTGCAGGAATTATTATGATGCTGCTTGGTGGCGGGATTGCGGTGAAACTGCTGCAGGTGCTGTCGCTCGGTACAACTGCCGGAGAAACGCTTGGAGAAGGATTCGGCGGTCCCGTAACGGCAATCGGCTACTTTATGCTGCTGGCATACATTGCAGACAGTATTCCAAAACCGGTGTTTAATGTATTTTACAATTTGGGGAGATACGGATTAACTTCATATATTATATTCAATATTTTTATGATGTTTATCTTCTATGGTTTCGGTCTGGCATTGTACGGACAAATATCCATACAGATGCTTATTCTGATTGTTGGGGCTCTTTATATATTGCTTATTATTCTCGCAAATCTGCTGGCACGATATAATGTTTCGTCATTGGAACAGATTTTTCAGACAAATAAGAAAATGAAACGGGAATAATTAAATAATGTTTGTTATACTGAATGAAAGAAAACAAAGGAGATTGTCCAATGAAATTTTTAACTTTTGAGTATCAAGATAAGAAACACTATGGTGTCAAAGTAAAACGTGAAGACAGTGCCTGGATTATTCCGCTTTTATTCCAGGATTTCAGTGATGTTAAGGATTATCCGAGAACATTACTTGAAGGTATTACTGAATACCACACATTGGATTTTCAGGAGCTGGTCAGAAAACTTGTTGAAAGTGCTGAAGCATCTGACGATGCTGATAAGTACAAAGCACCATTTGAAGAAATTAATATATTAGCACCGGTTAAACCGCCAAATAATACTATCGGTTTCGGCCGTAACTTTAAAGCTCATACTGAAGAGATGAACAGCGAAGTTGAAATGTATGTATTCACTAAGGCGAACTCGAGTCTTGTCGGTGATGAAGATACAATTTCTGATTTCAGCGAACTGACTGAGCAGCTGGACTATGAAGGGGAACTCGGTATTGTTATCGGGAAAGAAGCAAAAAACATAGACAGCTCAATGGCATTTGACTACATTTACGGTTACACAATCGTGAACGATATATCAGCGAGAGAATTGCAGAAATCACACAAACAGGCATTCTTATCAAAGAGTCTTGCAACACCTATGGGACCTTACATCGTTACTAAAGATGAGATTCCAAACCCTCAGAATACAACAATTGTGACTAAAGTTAACGATGAAATCCGCCAGGACGGAAGCACATCATTAATGGTCAGAAAAATTGATGAAATGGTGGCAGAACTGTCTAAGTACATTACTTTAGAGCCGGGTGACGTTATCGCAACAGGTACACCTGCAGGTGTGGGTGCCGGAATGGATCCGACAGGATTCCTGAAATCGGGCGACACAGTCCGTATTTCAATTGACGGAATTGGAACATTAACGACACACATTGAGTAAAGATAACATGATATAATACTACAGGAATCATTATGTAGAGGGGGAATCATATTATGTTACATTTACACTTAACGGCTATTATTGTTGCAGTCATTTTGTTTATCGCTGTATACGGCATGTACAAAAAGAACAACACTGCTGAAAACAAACCGGCATTTATTATGCATATGGTGTTAAGAGTGTTTTATCTGCTTGTACTGTTCAGCGGAATTATGGTTTACGTCGGCAATATGGAAGGAATCAGCAACGCCGGATCACACATGCAGTATGGTATTAAAGCACTGCTTGGTATTCTTTCAATTGGATTTATGGAAATGGCGATTGTAAGACTTAAGAAAAACTCTGCAACAGCAAATGTCCTTATGGTTGTTTGTGTTATTGCAATCATTGCTACAGTTATTATGGGTGCTATGCTGCCGCTTGGCATGCTCAGCTTCTAAACTGTATACTGAGTGGAAAACCGGTCTGTTACATTTTAACAGACCGGTTTTTTATATTTCGTGTTAAAATAAAATTTATGAACAATTAGTGAAACGAAGAACTAATGAAGCGAAGTTTAGTATACTATTATTATACGAAATAAAAGGTAGGATAAAATTATGAAGAGAATGTTAGCATTTGTCAGCATGATTCTTGCAGTGCTGTTTATGAGCAGCAGTCCTGTATCAGCTGAAGAAAATACATATGACAGAATTTATATGATTACTGTCGACCGATTTTTAAATAATAATACTTCCAATGACATCGGTGTGACAAAGGACGGGGATCCATTCCATTCGTTCGGCGGGGACTTTGATGGTATTACACCATATTTTGAATACATTAAGGATATGGGCTTTAACACTGTTATGCTGTCACCGGTAACAGAACGTGCTGAAGATGACTATCTCGGCTATGACGTAACAGATTACGACGCAATCTCAAAAGCCTACGGAAGCCCGGAAGATTTCCAGAACCTGATAGACGAGGCACATGAACTTGAGCTGAAAGTTATCGTGGATATGCCTGCAGTGGCTACAGACGATTACACAGCACTTGATACACCGGTATTTAACGACGTTCAGTCAGATTACTACGAAGACATCGACAGAGAGATTATCGACCTGAACGATAGAGACAACCAGGACACATACCGTGCAATGGTTCAGAACTTTATCGATACTTATAATGTTGACGGTATCAGCATGTTCGTAAACCAGGACGGACTGAATGCTGAAGAGTTTTTACCTGAAGATATTGAAACTTACGGGATTTTATCGACTGAAGAACTGAACGCTGAAGGATTCGATACAACGGCAACAGAAGAATTCAGAGCAGAACTCGTACAGAAGTACGGCGGCATTGATCAGCAGATTCCTGAATTCCCTGAAGATGAGCAGCTGATTATGGCGGACCACTGGTTCTCAGAGAGATTCACACACCACGCTGCAGAGCAGAATATGTTCCCGGGTACCAGAATACAGCAGCTTGCGAACTACTTATACGCATACCGCGGACCAAGTGCAATGACTTACGGAACAGAAGTTGCGTTTAACGGACTGGATTATCCGGAAATACATCCGCAGATGGACTTCAGAAGTGATAAAGAAGTAATCGAGTATCTTGAGAATATTTCTATTATCTACCGCAATCATGCAATCATGCAGGCGCCCGAATCAGAAATTGAAACGATATTAAACGAAGACGGGCAGTATTTAGTTAAATACTATACGGACGATGTTGATTATCTGCTTAATATTAACAATACGACGGAAACAGAATCTGTCACACTTGATCAGACAGCTGAAGAAGAAGGTAAAGTATTAAGCGGAATGCTTATCGGGGATATGATCAGACCGCATGACAGAGAATATATTGCAGTCCTCGACAGAGAAGAAACAGAGCTGTATTCAATTATTGAAGAAGCCGGCTTTAACAATGGTTATCTATACGCAGCGGCATTAATCTTTGGTTTGTTTGCGATATTTATCTGGGTGGCAGCGAGCCGCAGCAGAAAATTTAAGAAGCAGAGAGAACAAGAGAGAAATAGTAAATAAGATTTAACAATGGACCGTGCTCCCTTAAAGGGTGTGCGGTTTTTTTGTTGAAGAACGACTCGTGAACCGTCCGGAATACACCAAAAAAGCCGGATTCATCAAAAATGAATCCGGCTCCCGATTTATAAATTTTCTGCTTTTTCTCTCGCTTTATATCCAACCATATTGATGATGTCTTTCGGACTGGAGAAGGGCGGTGAGTAGCCGATTTCAATGTTTATCAAATCGTATACAGTGCCGCCGAGCCGTGTGTGTGCTGATAAAATATCGATGCGTTTATCAACACCTTCTGTGCCGACGACAGCTGCTCTTAATATAATGCCGGTTTCTGTTGAGACGTATACCCGCACGTGTATCGGTGCGGCACCTTTCATATAGCCGGATTTATTTTTCTGTTTCTGATCGATAACGAAATGAGGGACATCTGCGACTTCTTTTTCAGATAAACCGAATGTCGCAATATGATAGTCAAAAAACTTAACGATATTCGTACCGAGAAATCCTTCGTGTGTAACGGAACTGTCGCCGGAAATCTGATTAGCAATAATATGTGCGAGCCTGTGAGCGGGCCATGCGAGTGCTGCCTGCATCGTTATCTCCGGGATATGCTGATAGTGCGTCACTGCCGCATCGCCAAGTGCATATATATTTTTAACATTCGTCTGGCCGTTCTTATTTATAGGAATCAGGCCATTTTTTAACGATACACCGGAATTATTTAAAAATCCGGTATTCGGTGAAATTCCGACACCGGTAATAATCAGTTCGGCATCAATCTTTTCACCGTTTGATAATACAGCCTGACTGCCGTCAACATAATCAATTTCCGTGTTCAGTTTCAGTGTGATACCGTGTTCGGTCATGGCTTCATAAAGTACACCGTTCATATCCGCTTCGATGTTTTTATAAATACGTTCATCGTGCTGAAGTATCGTAACATGAATGCCTTTTGCAGTTAAGTTTTCCGTTACTTCAAGTCCGATGTAGCCGGAACCGATCAGTACCGCTTCTTTAACATTGTTGTCTTCAATGTATGACATTATATAGTCAAGATCTGCGAGTCTATGAAGTGAAAATACCTGTTCACCATCTTTCACAGACGGCAGTTTTTTCGGTGAACCCCCGGGCGATAAAACCAGATAGTCATATGAATCGGTAATTTCTCTGTTGTTTGCCTTATCGAGTACAGTGACAGTATTTTCGTCTGTATTAACTGAAGTCACTTCATGTCCGGTTTTGACAAAGATATTTTTGTCTCTGAATTTCCCGGGCGTCATGTTCACCAGGCTGTCGCGTTCTTCAACTTCACCGCCGATGTAATACGGCATTCCGCAGGAACCGTAGCTGATATCTTCATAGCGCTCGTAAATAACAATTTCGATATCCGGGTTTAAACGTCGCAGCTGGGACGCAGCAGTGGCACCGCCTGCAACGCCTCCAACTAATATAACTTTTTTCATTATTATTCGCCGTCTTTAAAATAGAACAGTGCGATAGTACCATCGCCTGTATGCGAACTGATTGTCGGTCCGATGCCGGTAATATTAATTGTCTCAAGATCAGTGTTTTTAAGAAGCTGGTCTTTAAGATCAGCAGCCAGTTTCTCAGCATCTGCATGAACGATATGTCCTGTACCTGATGCACCTTCAGCTATAGCCAGTTCATTCATACGCTTAAATACTTTTTTCAGGCCGCGGTGTTTTTCGAGCGGGACTAATTTTCCGTCTTCAACATGCAGCAGCGGTTTAATATTTAAAAGTCCGCCGAGAAACGCAGAGCCTTTCGATAAACGCCCGCCTTCGGCTAAATAATTTAAATCGTTCACTGTAAACAGATGTCTGATTTTTGATATATCCTGTTCCACTTTTGAAATAACAGTCTCCTTGCTGTCACCCTGTGCTATGTATCCAGCAGCACGTTCAACGATCAGACCGAGACCGTAGCTGACGGCAGAGGTGTCAATCAATGTAATATCCGCATCCGGATATTCTTCCAGCAGGGTATCGCGTGCTATTACTGCACTCTGATACGTTCCTGATAATGCACTTGATAACCCCAGATAAATAATACTTTCATTTTGTTCGGCATACTTTTTAAAAATACCTGCAAAGCTCTCAGGGTTTGGCTGGCTTGTCATAGGACGTCTGCCATCTTTAATAGACTGAATAACTTCTTCGCTCGTAATTTCAAATTGGTCAATGTAGCTTTTATCGTCAATCTGAATAGTTAAAGGCTGCATATCAGCATTCAGTTCACGCGCTCTCTCCTGTGAAATATCAGCACAGCTGTCGATTATAAGTTTCATTATAATGTCCTCCTTATGGTTTCAGACGAAGGTCAAAAAAGTCATTTAAGAAATGACCAATGCCGTCATTATTATTATTTGTTTCTGTCACGTAATTTGAAATACTTTTAATATCGTCAATCCCATTTTTCATTGCTACCCCGTGTTCAACGTACTGAAGCATTTCAGTATCATTATCTTCATCACCAAATGCGATAGTGCGGCTTTGCGGTATATTTAAATACTCTCTCGCATAGTCAACACCGACTGCTTTGTTGATGCCTTTTTTAATGATTTCAAGAACCGGATACGGTGCTCCCCAGCGGCGCTGTTCGATAACTTCGGCAAACAAATCGTCCAGTGTCTGACGGATATGCGGCATTTCAGATTCTTCAGCCTGTACGAGAATACTCGTCACATCTTCAGTCACGGTGTCATATAAATTACCGACGCTTATTTTAGGGTCGCCCATTTTAAATGCATCGAAGAGTATGCTGTCATGATAGTGTATATATATATTATCTTTAATCTCGGCAACAATATTTTTAATATTAAGTTCAGGTACTTTTTTAGCAATTTCCTTAGTCACTTCAAGATCCAGTGTTTCGTGTTTCATCTTAAAATTGAAATCTGTCGGATGATGGACAAATGCACCGTTAAAGTTTACGACAGGTGTCGTCATTTTTAATTCTTTATAGTATGGAACACTTGCCCGGTAGGGACGCCCGGTAGAGATCATCAGTTCGTGCCCTTGTTGTTTAAGTGTTGTGAGCACTTTTTTAGTATACGGAGTAATAGTCTTTTCATCCGTCAGCAGAGTGCCGTCTAAATCTAAACAAATTAAATGCTTGTCCATATAAATCTCCCTTTTATCTGTGGTTAATTAAAATGTTTCTACTTAATAATAGCATTTATATTTATTGAATGTATAATTTTTGGTATAGTTATGATATATACACTACAGTTAGGAGTGATTAGTTTGGATAAAGCAATGGAAGAAAGCATGTACGGTGCGTTAGAGAACGTTATTGACCCCGAACTTGGCATAGATATAGTTAACCTTGGTTTAGTTTACGGAGTGAACCTTGACGACGAAGGTAACGCAGGTGTAGAAATGACATTAACTTCGATGGGTTGTCCTATGGGACCTCAGATTATGGGACAGGTGGAACACTGCCTGTTAGAACTGCCTGAAGTTAAAGATGTACAAATCGCAATTGTCTGGAACCCGCCATGGGATAAAGACAAGATGACACGTTATGCGAAAATCGCACTCGGCGTCAGTTAGTTTAACGCAGAGAAAAGCCGCGAAGAATATTCTTCGCGGCTTTTTTCTATGCCCATATAAACTGGTAAAGTATTGAAAATGCACCAAGTGCAAAACAGTAATAAACAAATATAATTAAATTTCCGCGTTCCATTACATTCTGCAGCCATTTAACTGCAAAATAAGTTGCGATTATTGTCACGATAAATGCAAGCAGATATGCAAGCCATAATGTGTTCATGTTCGGATCATTGACAATGTCTCCAACTGAAATCATTGCAGTACCGACAGATACCGGAATGTATAACAGAAATGCAAAACGCAGTGCATTTTTCTGACTCAGACCAACGGCAATCGCACCTACAATTGAAGCGCCGCTTCGACTGATACCTGGCGTCAATGCCATACACTGTGAAATGCCGACGATGATTGAATCTTTGATTGTAAGGTCACCGTCACGTTTAGCGCCGCGTTTATTTTTAATGAATAAAAGAGCAAGCCCTGTTACAAGCAGCATTAAACCAACGAATCCAACTGAAATGTTTTCTCCGATAACATCTTTTAATAACAAACCTGCAACACCGGCTGGAATAGTAGCGATAATAAGACAGATTGTATACTTAAAATCGGTTACTGCATCGTTATCTCTGGCACCGTGAAACACAAATCTCCATAAGTTCTGAATGATACTGATTATATCTTTTCTGTAAACAAACAAAATTGCAATCAGTGAAGCTGTATTCAAAAATATTTCAAACGACAGTCCCGAAGCTTCAATGCCGAAAAGTTCACGCGCAATGACCAAGTGACCGCTGGATGAAACTGGAATTGGCTCAGTAACACCTTGAAGTAATCCCAAAAATACATATTTAATAATAGTAATGATATCCAACTTTTAAATTCCTCCTTAAATGTCCATCAATAAATATATGATAAATTGCGGGATATTGCTATTAATTACTTGATTTTAACATGGGAAAGCGTATAATTAAGTTAAGGTCAAAAAAGGTCAAACATATTTTGGCTTTAATTTTACTTAACTGAGGTGAAGTAAATTGGATATTAACAAGATGACATTAAAAGTACAGAATATTATTGAACGGGCACAGCAGTATTCACAGGAGCTTAAACTGCAGTCCATTGAGCCTGAAGCAGTGCTGAAGGCAATGCTGACCGCAGATGAAAGCATGAGTACTGACATACTGGACCGTGCAAATATTAAAACCGAAAATATTATTGAAGCTTACGATGAAAAATTAAAGAAATACAATTCGGTAACCGGAGACAGCGTTGAATACGGCGTGTATATGTCAAGCGGTTTTTCGAAGTTGTATAACAATGCTGAAAAGAAAATGACTGAGATGGAAGATACATTTATCTCACAGGAGCACTTGCTTCTTGCAGCGATTGAAGAAGACAATATATTAAAAGAAGCAGTCGGCAATAAAGCGGATATTATTAAAGAAATTATAAAAAAAATAAGAGGGGGAAACCATGTGACAACACAAAATCCTGAAAACCAGTATGAAGTCCTGGAAAAATACGGCCGTGATCTGGTCGAAGAAGTAAGAAACGGCAATGTGGATCCGGTTATCGGACGCGATGAGGAAATACGCGATACTATCCGTATACTGAGCCGTAAACGTAAAAACAACCCGGTCTTAATCGGGGAGCCGGGTGTCGGTAAAACAGCAATAGTTGAAGGTCTTGCACAGCGTATTGTACGTAAAGACGTACCTGACAGCCTGCTTGACAAAACAGTGTTTGAACTCGACTTAACATCACTTGTAGCAGGTGCAAAATACCGCGGAGAATTCGAAGAAAGATTAAAAGCAGTATTAAAAGAAGTCAAAGAATCAGACGGCAGAATTATTCTCTTTATCGATGAAATTCATATGCTTGTCGGTGCAGGTAAGACAGATGGGGCTATGGATGCCGGCAATATGCTGAAACCGATGCTTGCCAGAGGCGAGTTACACTGTATCGGTGCAACAACGACGAATGAGTACCGCGAGTATATTGAAAAAGACTCGGCACTCGAAAGACGTTTCCAGAAGGTTCAGGTGCCGGAACCTGACGTGGAAGATACAATTTCAATTTTACGAGGGCTTAAAGAACGTTATGAAGTGCACCACGGCGTAAGAATTACCGACCGTGCACTTGTAGCAGCGGCAGAGTTATCCGACCGTTATATTACAGACCGTTTCCTGCCGGATAAAGCAATCGACTTAATGGACCAGGCAAGTGCGACAATCCGAACTGAAATGGGCTCGAATCCTACTGAACTTGATCAGATTAACCGCCGTGTCATGCAGCTTGAGATTGAAGAACAGGCATTAAAAGGCGAAAAAGATTCAGTGTCGGCGAACCGTCTGACTGAACTGCAGACAGAGCTCAGCGACATTAAAGAAGAGCAGAAAACACTGCAGAATAAAGTGGAGAAAGAAAAAGAGCAGATTAAGCAGGTTAACGACAAGCGTGCCGAAGTTGATAAGGTACGCCAGGAACTTGAAGACGCTGAAAATAATTACGAACTTGAACGCGCAGCTGAACTCCGTCACGGCAAACTGCCTCAGCTTGAAAAAGAGCTTGCAGCGTTCGAAGCCGAAATGGAAACAGCTGCAGCTGATGAAGGACGTATTATAAGAGAAGTTGTTACCGAAGAGGAAATCGGCTTTATCGTCAGCCAGTGGACGGGTATTCCTGTAACGAAACTCGTAGAAACTGAAAAAGATAAACTGCTTAAACTTTCCGATATACTTCACGAACGTGTTGTCGGACAGGATGAAGCAGTAGACCTCGTTGCCGATGCAGTAATCAGAGCGCGGGCAGGTATTAAAGATCCGGACAGACCAATCGGAAGCTTCCTGTTCTTAGGACCGACCGGTGTCGGTAAAACAGAACTTGCCAAAGCACTTGCCGCAACGATGTTCGATTCGGAGAAACATATGATCCGCATCGATATGAGTGAGTATATGGAGAAACATTCTGTCTCAAGACTGATAGGTGCACCGCCGGGATACGTCGGCCATGAAGAGGGCGGACAGCTGACAGAAGCAATACGCCGTCAGCCGTATTCCGTAATTCTGATGGACGAAGTGGAGAAGGCCCATCCCGATGTGTTCAATATTCTGCTTCAACTGCTGGATGAAGGACGCCTGACAGATTCGAAAGGCCGCAGTGTCAACTTTAAAAACACAATAATTATTATGACATCAAACATCGGATCACAGCACCTGCTCGACACAGTAGTCGTGGACGGTGAGCTGAGCGATGAAACGAAAGATATCGTGATGGGCGAAGTACACCAGTACTTCAAGCCGGAAATTATTAATCGTATGGATGACATTGTTATGTTCAGCCCGTTAACTCAGAAAAATATGGGAGCAATTGTCGACCGACTGCTGGTCGATTTAAACAGACGTCTCGAAGCGCAGCATATGACGCTTGAAGTGACAGACAGCGTTAAAAACTGGGTGGCGGAAAGTGCTTATGAGCCGCAATTCGGTGCACGTCCGCTGAAACGTTTTATCCAGAAACATATAGAAACACCACTTGCGAGAAAACTTATTGCAGCCGATATGACAGAAGGTCTGCATATTAAAGCGGATTATGTAAATGATGAACTGGTGTTTGTTATTAAATAAAAAAATGACATCTGAAATTTTAATTTCAGATGTCATTTTTTTACTGTCTTCTTGTATCTTCTATTGCTCCATCGAGTTCTTTCGAGAATTCCTTTTTAATATCATTGTCGTATCCAAGTATGTCCTGCAGCAGTTTTTCAACACCCTCGCGGTACATCAGCACATCATCGATTTCGAAGTACAGCTTGCCCGAGCGGCGGACGAAGAAGTCTGTCGGTTTAATTACCATTTCATGCAGAATACCATATATTACTTCTGCATAAAGCGGTTTTGGCAGACCGTATTTTTCGTAGTTATGATCCGTAATGCCTGCATACTGATAAACATCTTCAACGTTGCTGCCGTATTTCATAGCGAGCATATGACCTTCATCGAGTGTCAGACCGTAGCTCGGTGCTTTACGGCTGATATTTTCAACGTAGTTCTGATAGCCGACACTGCCGCCGACATTACCGCCTGAAACCGGTTCATTCTTAGTTGATACTTTTTTAACATG
Organism: Jeotgalicoccus coquinae; assembly: GCF_014207425.1. GTDB lineage: Bacteria > Bacillota > Bacilli > Staphylococcales > Salinicoccaceae > Jeotgalicoccus > Jeotgalicoccus coquinae. The sequence goes on from NZ_JACHFF010000001.1 coordinate 320,632, forward strand.
CATCTTATGATGCTTTTTAAGATATTCTGCAACTTCATCCGTAATTTCCTCAGCCATATGACGGTAGCCGGTCAGTTTGCCGCCTGCGATGGTAATCAGTCCGCTGGTGCTGTGCCAGATTTCATCCTTGCGGGATATGTCGGATGCATCTTTACTGCCTGACTGTATGAGCGGGCGAATGCCTGCCCATGATGATTCTATCATTGAAATATCTGCATTCAGTGCCGGGAACATAAAGTTTATTGCATTGATCAGATACTCTTTATCATTTGCATCTGCTGTCGGATTCGCTTTATTTTCACCGTAAAATGTATCCGTTGTGCCAACGTATGTTTTACCAGTACGGGGAATAGCGAATATCATGCGGCCGTCTTCTTCAGTGTCGAAGTAAACGGCCTGCGTTAATGGGAAATCTTCCTGTTTAAAGACGATGTGGACACCTTTAGTATGGACGAGATGTTTCTTCGTCTGTTTCCCGGGCTGATCGCTGGCACGCACTTCATCGACCCAGGGGCCGGTTGCGTTGACGACCGCTTTACTTTTAATTTCATATGTTTCATCTCTGAGGACGTCTTTCGCCTTAATGCCGGTCACAGTGCCGTTATCGTATAAGAAACCTTCTGCTTTAACGTAATTGACTGCATCTGCGCCGTATGAAGCAGCTTTCTTCATAACCTCGACAGTCAGTCTCGCATCATCAGTTTTGTATTCCACATAATGACCGCCGCCGCGGAGACCGTCAGTTTTAATATTCGGCACACGCTCGATAACTTCTTTTTTAGAAAGCATGTTGCGGCGCTCATTTTTATCAACCTGTGCAAGAGAATCGTAAACTTTTAAGCCGAGACTCGTCGTGAATTCACCGAATGTCCCGCCTTTATGAAACGGCAGCAGCATCCATTCAGGTGTCGTGACATGCGGTCCGTTTTCATAGACAATGGCACGTTCACGTCCTGTTTCACGGACGACGTTTACCTGCATCTGTTTTAAGTAGCGGAGTCCGCCGTGAATTAATTTCGTACTGCGGCTGCTCGTACCCTGTGAAAAGTCCTGCATTTCAACGAGCGCAACATTGAGCCCGCGCATCGACGCGTCCAATGCAATGCCTGCGCCTGTAATACCGCCGCCGATTATAAGCAGGTCGTATTCAAATTTAGACATATGATCGAGCTGGTGTTTTCTTGTAAGAGCGTTTAACATAATTCTCCTCCTGTATATAAGCATGATTAATTATCTGTTTTAAACATCTGGGTTGCACGGACTGCACTCTGCCACCCGCTGTATAGTGACTGCCGTTTTTCCTCATCCATCAGCGGAGTGAACGTTGAATCTGTTTTACTGAGTTTCAAAAGAGCTTCCTGGGATTCAAAGAATCCAGTAGCAAGTCCGGCAAGGTAAGCCGCACCGAGAGCGGTTGATTCCAGTATCTCGGGACGTTCAACTTTCGTCTGCAGAATATCCGACTGGAACTGCATCAGGAAATTGTTCGCTGATGCACCGCCGTCAACACGAAGCCTGTCGATTTTAATATCGGCATCCAGCTGCATTGCATCGAGTACATCTTTCGTCTGGTATGCAACAGCTTCAAGAGTGGCACGGCTGATGTGCGCTTTTGTAGCGCCGCGGCTCAGTCCGAACATTGCTCCGCGGGCTTCTGAATCCCAGTAGGGTGCACCGAGACCGGTAAATGCCGGAACGACATAAACACCTTCAGTAGAATTAACTTCCAGTGCATACTGTTCGCTGACTTTCGAGTCACTGAAAAATTCGAGACTGTCGCGGAGCCACTGAATAGCACTGCCTGCAACAAATATAGAACCTTCCAGTGCATAATTGACCTTGCCGTCAATACCGATGGCAATCGTTGTTAACAGACCGTTGCTGCTGGAAGTCGGTTCTTCACCTGTATTAAGCAGCAGGAAACAGCCGGTGCCGTAAGTATTTTTAGCATCGCCTTCTTTAAAACAGGTCTGGCCGAAGAGAGCAGCCTGCTGATCACCAGCAATACCGGCAATCGGTACGTTGTAGCCGAAAAAATGCGGCTTTGTCGTGTGAGCGTAAACTTCGCTCGAAGATTTAACTTCCGGAAGCATTTGGTGAGGGACATTCAGAATAGATAAAAGTTCGTCATCCCATTTAAGCTCGTGTATATTGTATAAAAGTGTCCGGCTCGCGTTAGTATAATCGGTTACATGTACTTCCCCTTCAGTGAACTTCCATATAATCCAGCTGTCAATCGTGCCGAATAATAAATCTCCGTTCTCCGCCTTTACCCTGGCACCGTCGACATGATCCAAAATCCAATTAATTTTTGTACCTGAAAAATAAGGGTCGATAAGCAGTCCGGTTTTTTCTCTGAATAATGATTCATGACCCTGTTCCTTTAAAGATGAACAAATATCCGCAGTCTGTCTAGACTGCCAGACAATCGCATTATAAATCGGCAGTCCGGTATTTTTATCCCAGACAACGGTTGTTTCACGCTGATTTGTTATACCGATAGAATCTATTTCTGCAGGCGTAATATTATTTTCTATCATTACACCGGCAACAACAGAGAGAACTGAACTCCAAATTTCATTTGCATTATGTTCCACCCAGCCGGAGCGGGGGAAGTACTGTGTAAATTCCCGCTGGTTGGAAGCAGCAATACGGCCTTCCTGATCGACGAGTACAGCACGTGTACTCGTCGTGCCCTGGTCGATGGACATGACATATTTCTTCATATTGTATAACCTCCCCAAAGATGAATAGAATATTAAATGACTATACCCGTTTTACGATAAGTTAAAATAAATAAAAAAAACCGGATTTCATAATGAAATCCAGTTTATTGTCCGCCGTCTGCATGTGTGTTATCAGCTGACATCTTTGTCAATCCATCAAGGATGAATACTGCCAGTGTAATAGCTGCCGCTAAAACAACACCGATCCAGAAGTTTAAAAGACCGCCGCCTGCAAGACTGTTTAATATGAAGTTTACCATTTGAGTGAGCATGAATGCCCAAAGAAATGTAACGAGATATCTCATGAGTGAGAAGCCTCCGATTTACGTATTTTTATATCTTCATTTTACATTAAAAACAGTACAAAGTATAGTACGAAAAAAATATTTTATGAAAACGCTTGCATTATTGAAAGCGGTCTCATAAAATAAGGGTGCAAGTGATTATGCATTACTGCATATTAATAAATTGTATACTAAAAAGTTTGCAATTTTTAGACAATTCATATTGCCTTTTTTGCAGCATCTCTATACAATAGAAAAAACAAACATAAGAATTCACATAATTTTAAAAAAAGAAAAAGTTTTTACAAAGGGAAAGTTAAGGTGATCTAAGTGGGAGAAGAGCTACTGAGCGTTAAGAATTTGACGACATCCTTTAAAATAGACGGGACGTATTATCCCGCGGTTGACGGTGTATCGCTCGATATTATGCCGAACGAAGTGGTGGCACTCGTAGGGGAGTCAGGTTCAGGAAAGAGTGCAACAGCATTTTCGCTGATGAAACTGCATCGTAATGCACGTATTGAAGGACAGGTGGAATTTGAAGGGAAAGACCTCCTGAAGTTTAGTGAGAAAAAGATGAATAATATTCGCGGCGGAGAAATGGCCATGATTTTCCAGGATCCGATGACTGCGCTGAACCCGCTTATGAAAATAAAACTTCAGATTATGGAAACGCTGAAAATACATAAGACGAAAACTAAAAGTGAAAGAGAAAGCTATGCAATCGAACTGCTGTCGAGAGTAGGGATTCCAAATCCTGAGCGTGTCGGCGAAGCATTCCCGCACGAACTGTCGGGGGGTATGCGTCAGCGTGTTGTTATCGCAATAGCGATTGCGAACAGACCGCGTCTTTTAATTGCAGATGAGCCGACAACAGCACTGGATGTAACAATCCAGGCGCAGATTCTCGATTTAATCAGAGAGCTTCAGGGAGACCTCGGCTCAGGAGTGCTGCTGATTACGCATGACCTTGGGGTGGTTGCTGAAATGGCAGACCGTGTCGCAGTAATGTACGCAGGACAGATTGTGGAAATTGCACCGGTCAGAGAATTATTTAAAGACCCGAAACACCCTTATACACGTTCGCTGTTAAATTCACTGCCGCACGAAGATCAGATGGGCAGCAAGCTTCATGTAATTGAAGGGGTAGTGCCGGCATTGAATAAAATGGAAAGAGATTCTTGCAGATTCGCACAGCGTATTCCATGGATACCGGCAGAAGCACACGAACATAATCCGGAGCTGCGCGAAATAAGCCCGGGTCATCACGTTCGCTGTACGTGCTACAAAGACTTCTATTTAAAATCAGACCCAAGTATCGGGCTGCAGGTAGAACAGCAGCAGATGGCGGCTGATGCAGAAGAGGTGACGAAAGAATGAGCAACTTATTAGAAATAAAAGATTTGAAAGTATATTACCCGATTAAAGGCGGTTTCTTCAACACAGTAAAAGACCATGTCAGAGCAGTTGACGGTGTCTCGCTTCACATACCCCAGGGAACTACATACGGACTTGTTGGAGAGTCCGGTTCAGGAAAAACGACGACGGGGAAAGCAGTTATCGGTTTAAACCATATAACTGAAGGAGAAATTCTGTTTGACGGCAAGCCGATCAGCGGCAGCGGGAAATCTGTAGAAAACAGTAAAGAAATTCAGATGATATTTCAGGATCCGTACTCATCGTTAAACGTGCGTAAACGTGTATTCGATATCGTCAGCGAACCGATCAGAAACTATCACAAACGTACAAAAGATGAACTGATTGCCGAAGTACTTGAGCTGCTTCAAAAAGTTGGTCTCCCGCCCGATGCTATTTATAAGTATCCGCATGAATTCTCGGGTGGACAGAGACAAAGAATCGGTGTAGCACGTGCAATTGCATTAAACCCGAAACTGATTATCGCAGATGAGCCGGTATCGGCACTGGACGTATCGGTTCAGGCACAGGTACTGAACTTTATGCAGGATATTCAGGAAGAACTTGATTTAACGATGCTGTTTATCGCGCATGACTTAGGAGTTGTACGCCATATGTGTCAGCATATCGGAATTATGTATCAGGGACGACTGGTTGAAGAGGGTACAGCGGAAGAGATTTTCAATAACCCGCAGCATCTGTACACGAAACGTCTCATCGCAGCTATTCCGGATACTAATGTTGATAAAATTGATGAAAATCTGCATATTCGCCAATCGGTTAAAGAAGAATACGATCAGCATTTTCACGAATATTTAGATGAAGACGGCAGAGCGCTGCCGCTGATTGATATATCAGCGACGCATAAAGCGGCACTGCCGGCAAAGGGGTGAAAGGCTGAATGTTAAAATTTACTATTAGACGGTTAATCATATCATTCCCGCAAATTATTTTACTGAGTATTTTAGTATTCTTCCTGGGTTCTTTAATGCCGGGGGATGCACTCAGCGGACTGATTGACCCGACAGTTCCAATTGAACAGATTGAACGTTTACGCGAACAGATGGGCTTAAACAATCCATGGTACATACAGTACAGAGACTGGATTGTGGCAATGCTGCAGGGCGACTTCGGCCACTCATTCTTTAAACAGCAGCCGGTGCTTGACGTTATTGGTGACAGAATGCTTAACACAGTATGGCTCTCATTATTCTCGGCGGTATTAATTTACTTAATCGGTATTCCGCTTGGTCTGATCTCAGGACGCTGGAATGACTCGCCATTAGACAGTCTGATCACAGGTTACACATACTTAGGTTTCGCAACACCGACATTCATTTTCGGTTTAGTAGTACTTTTACTTTTCGGATACACACTTGGATGGTTCCCGACAGGCGGTTCCGTAGGGGCAGGTATTACTCCGGGCACATTCGAATATGTAATAAGTAAAATACAGCACCTTGTGCTGCCGAGTTTCGCAATCGCCTTAATCGGGCTGGTTGGTACGGTACAGTATCTACGGAGCGGAATTATCGAAACAAAACAAAAAGACTTCATCACTTTAGCACGTGCCAAAGGTGTATCAGAAGGCAAAGTTTATACGAAACACATTTTCAGAAACTCAATTTTACCGATTGCTGCATTCTTCGGTTATGAAATCACTGCATTATTAGGCGGTTCACTGTTTATCGAAACGATTTACGGTTATCCGGGGATGGGACGTCTGTTCCTTGAATCAATTTCAATCCGTGATTTCTCTGTAGCGAACGTGCTTATTCTAATGTACGGAATGCTTGCGATTATCGGTACATTACTGTCAGATATTATTTTAAGTATAGTGGATCCGCGTATCCGCATTAAGTAAGGAGGGGTGTTAATTGGCTAACGAAAGAGAAGATAAGAACAGATTGTCAGATAGTGAAAGAGATACGTACAAATTCAATGAAGCTTCAGAAAACAAAGAACACACCCCGCCTGAAAAGGGGGATGCATTTTCACTGAATGATAAAGACAGCAGTGAGAGCAGAGAGCTTGACATGAGTGTCAAAGCGGATTTACCGCACGGTGCAGTGGGCCACGGTGCACTGGACATGAAAAATCTGCCGCGCTCGAAGCCCGGCTGGAAAATTATTTTTGAAGAACTGATCAGCGATAAGCTCGCACTGTTCTCACTTATTATTTTAATAATTATTACATCTTATGTATTCGGGCTCACAATGTTCCTGAATCAGGCATCAATCGTTAAAGTAGATTTATTTTCAATAAACCAGCCGCCAAACGATGAGTTCAGACTTGGTACTGACTACGGCGGAAGGGATATCTTCGGTCAGCTTATTATTGGAACGAGAAACTCACTTGCTATCGGGTTCCTTGTAACAGCTATAAGTGTCGGCTTCGGTATCGTATACGGAGTAGTGTCAGGTTATTTTGGAGGACATATTGATAACGCAATGATGCGTGTCGTTGACTTCTTCATGGTTCTGCCATTCCTTATGATCGTTGTTGTATTTGTAACAATCGTTCCATCGTACAATATCTGGACGTTCTCATTAATAATGGCAGCGTTCCTGTGGACAGGAACTGCACGGCTGATACGTTCAGTGGCAATGCAGGAGAAGGAACTCGATTATATTAATGCATCCAGAACACTTGGAAGTTCAAATATTAAAATCATCTTTACCCAGCTTATGCCTAACCTGGTTGGTCTGATTATCGTTAACGCAACACTGTCATTAGCAGCAAACATCGGAATTGAATCGGGTCTGTCTTTTATCGGCTTCGGTTTCCCTGAAAGTACACCGTCACTCGGTACGCTGATGGCATATGCAATTCAGACTCAGACACTGCAAAACAGATGGTGGATCTGGGCACCTGCTGCAATCCTTATTCTGATCTTAATGCTGTGTGTAAGAAACATCGGTGAAGCGTTCAGACGTGCCGGGGATGCTCGTCAGCGCAACGCATAAATCAGATAACACAATTTTCTAAAAATTTATTGTAATAATGCATGACTATGCTAATATGAATATTAAGAAAACTTTACAAACATATTTTGGAAGAAATTGAATTTTGGTACTAAGGTTCGGTCCGCTGAACTTTGTATATATATCAAGCAGTAAAAAACAAAGGAGGAAATAAAATGACTAAAATTTCTTGGTCGAGGTTTTTGTTCCTTATGACGCTGGCACTGGTATTAGCGCTGGCTGCATGTGGGGGAGGAGATTCTTCAGAAGAAGAAGATACATCTTCGGATGAAGCTTCATCAGAAGAGTCAGGTGAAGAAGGAGATGCTGCAGAAGGCGATGTTTACAACTATGAAGACTTCGAAAAAACAGTATCTAAAACAGGAGATCCATCAGGTGAAGGAACTTTAAACATTGGTTATTCATCAGATACTCCATTTGAAGGCACACTTAACTGGGCATTCTATCAAGGGGCTCCAGATGCAGATATGATGGCTCATTTCGATGAGGCAGTACTTGCAATGGATGCAGATTTCCAGTACACAAATGAAGGTGCTGTACAGTATGAAATGAACGAAGACGACAACACTGTAACGTTCACTGTACGCGACGGAGTTAAATGGCATGATGGTGAACCATTAACTATCCAGGATTACGTTTCTTCATATGAAATCATCGGACACCCGGACTATGACGGTGTACGTGGTTCAACAGACGGCTTTACATTAATCGAAGGTTACGAAGAATATAGAAGCGGCGATGCTGACTCTATTTCAGGTATCAAAATCGTCGACGAACAAACAGCTGTATTTACTTACTCTGAACTTGCTCCATCATTAACAGCGGGCGGGTTCTGGGCATACGCATTCCCGACTCACCACTATGACGGAATGGAAATTTCAGAAATGGCTGCGGCTCCTGAAACTCGCGAAAACCCAATCGGTATCGGGCCATACAAAGTCGATTCAATCGTAGCAGGTGAATCAATTTCACTTTCTAAATTCGAAGACTACTGGCGCGGTGAACCTGGACTTTCTGAAGTTACAGTACGTGTAATCGCTCCATCTTCAATTGCAAGTGCAGTTGAATCAGGAGATATCGATATTGCCAAGAGCTTCCCGACTGACCAGTATCCGGATGTTGCGGATATGGAAGGTGTTGAATGGTTAGCTAACATTGACGGTGCATATACTTACATCGGATTCAAACTTGGTTCGTGGAACGCTGAAGAAGGAAAAGTAGACTACAAGCCGGAAGAAATGAAGATGGGTGACGTTGAATTACGCCGTGCTATGTGGCACGCAATTGACAACGATGCAATCGGAGAGCGTTTCTACAACGGACTTCGCTGGAAAGCAACTTCATTAATTACTCCTTACCATGCTAACTGGCATGAAGAAGTAGAAGTTCCAGCTTATGATCCTGAAGAAGCAAACGCAATTCTTGACGCTGCAGGATACGAAGACGTTGACGGCGACGGCATGAGAGAAGACAAAGAAGGCGAACCGTTATCAATTAACTTCGCATCTATGTCAGGTGGCGACATCGCTGAACCATTGGCAAACTACTACATCCAGTCTTGGAGAGATATCGGCTTAAACGTTGAATTAACTAATGGTCGTCTGATCGAGTTTAACTCTTTCTACGATATGGTTGAAAACGACGATCCGGAAATCGATATTTACCAGGGTGCGTGGGGCGTAGGTTCTGACGTAGACCCTTCAGGTCTTTACGGTCCGGATGCTCCATTTAACTACACTCGTTACGAGTCGGAAGAAAGCACTGACTTATTAACTAAAGGTAACTCACAAGAGGCACTGGATGTTGAATACAGAAAAGATATTTACAACCAGTGGTCTGAACTTATGGTTGAAGAAATCCCTGTAATCCCAACTCTATACCGTGCATTCGTTACACCTGTAAACGAAAGAGTAATCAACTACTCTGAAGATTACGAGTGGAATGAAGATCTGTTATGGTACCGCGTTGGTGTTGAAGACGCAGAATAATAGTCTTTACCGGAAAGAACCGGAGACAATTTGTCTCCGGTTCTTTTTTTGTTTGTCAGCATATACAGGTTTGTTTTTAATTGAAAAAGCCTGCAAATTATGATAAATTAGTACCTAGTAATATAATGAGACTATAAGGTGTGATAAGCATGACAAATGTAGGGATTCTCGGCATTGGTTCATATGCACCAGAAAAAGTGTTCTCGAATTTTGACTTTGAAAAAATTCTGGATACTTCTGATGAATGGATTAGAGAAATGACAGGTATAGAGGAACGCCGTTTTGCTGAAGATATGGAAACCAGCGACATGGCTTTTTACGCAGCTGAAGAAGCTATAGAAAATTCAGGTGTAGCGAAAGAAGATATCGATTTTGTAATCGTTGCCACTTCTACCGGGGATTATAAATTTCCAACCGTTGCGACTATGATTCAGGATCGTCTCGGACTGGAAAATATTCCGTCCATGGATCAGCTGGCAGCATGTTCAGGATTTATATATGGACTGTCGACGGCGGAAATGTTTGTTCAATCCGGGAAATACAAAAATATCTTAGTGGTCGGCGTCGATAAACTGACAAAGATAACAGACTTTGAAGACCGTTCAACTGCAGTATTATTCGGCGACGGTGCCGGTGCTGTTGTTGTAGGTGAAGTTGAAGAAGGATTCGGTATTAAATCTTTCGAACTCGGAAGCAAAGGTTCCGGCGGTAAATATTTATACGGCGACAAAGAAAAAGGCTACATCCGTATGAACGGACGCGAAGTATTTAAATTTGCAGTCAGACAAATGGGTGAATCCAGCGTTGCAGTTACGGAAAAAGCAGGACTTACAAAAGAAGACATAGATATGCTGATTCCCCATCAGGCAAATATTAGAATTATGAATGCAGCAAGAGAACGCATGGGGCTTCCATATGATAAAATGAGTGTAACAGTAAATAAATACGGAAACACTTCAGCAGCATCGATTCCACTGAGTATGGCTTATGAAGTGGAAAGAAACCGCATTAAGCCGGGAGACAATATTGTTCTCGTCGGATTTGGCGGCGGACTAACATGGGGCGCAGTTTGTTTAACCTGGGGTACTAAGAAGGAGGACTCTTAATGACTAGAAGGCGAGTTGTAATTACCGGTGCAGGGGCAGTAACACCGATTGGTAATACAGCAAAGGAAACATGGCAGAATGCATTAGCGGGTAAAAATGGAATTGCAGAAATTACTAACATCGATACGGAACAGTTTAACGTTCATATCGGCGGAGAAGTTAAAAACTTAAATATAGAAGATTTTATCGACAGAAAAGAAGCGCGCAGAATGGATAAATTCACACAGTTTGCCGTTATTGCAGCTGATGAAGCGGTAAAGGATTCAGGTCTTGAAATTAACGACAGCAATGCTGAGCGTGTAGGTGTATGGATCGGTTCCGGTATCGGCGGAATCCAGTCACTTGAAGAAGGTTTTATCGCGTTAACAACTAAAGGACCGAGACGTGTAAGTCCTTTCTTCGTTCCGATGATGATTCCGGACATGGCAAGCGGTCAGGTATCAATCCGTGAAGGTGCTAAAGGACCTAACGGAGCGACGGTAACTGCATGTGCTACCGGTACAAACTCAATCGGTGACGCATTTAAGATTATCGAACGCGGCCAGGCTGATGCAATGATTACAGGCGGAACTGAAGCACCGATTACAAATATGGGTGTTGCAGGATTCCAGGCGAACAGAGCTTTATCAAGTTCAAACGATCCTGAATATGCATCACGTCCATTCTCTGCGGACCGGGACGGATTCGTTATGGCTGAAGGTGCAGGAGTTATTGTTATTGAAGAACTTGAGCACGCTAAAGCACGCGGTGCACAAATTTACGCTGAGATTGTAGGATACGGCTCAACAGGAGACGCACATCATATTACAGCACCGGCTCCAAACGGAGAAGGCGGCGCGCGCGCAATGGCTGAAGCACTGAAAGATGCAGGCATTAAACCTGAAGACGTTCAGTACATTAACGCGCACGGTACAAGTACACCGTACAACGATGAATTCGAAACACTCGCAATCCGTTCAGTATTTAAAGAACATGCGGATAACCTGCTGATTAACTCGACTAAATCGATGACGGGGCACATGCTTGGCGGCGCAGGCGGTATGGAGGCAATCATTACTGCTTACAGTCTGCGTGAAGGTAAAGTTCACCCGACTATCAACTTAACGAATCAGGCACCGGAATGTGATCTTAACTACGTGCCGAACGGTGCAGAAGAAGCAGACCTTAAATATGCTGTATCAAACAGCCTGGGATTCGGCGGGCACAACGCATCACTTGTATTTAAAAAATACGAAGATTAATTTATATACAGCAGCGCATTTCGTCTTTGACGGAATGCGCTTTTTTGTCTTCTCATTGAGCGTTTACCGGGCAGTGAAACTGCGTTATTAATCCGGGGATAACAAAAAAACCTGCAGTCCGGATTATCAGTCCGGATTGCAGGATTCAGCTTTTGTATATTATTTTTTGCGTTTGCGGCCTAAACCCATTGCGCGTTCCATTTTTTCAATCATTCTGTCTGCTTTTCGTGCTGCTTTGTCACGGCCCGCATCAAGAATGTCATCCAGTTCTTCGCTGTTCAGGTAATAGTTGTACTTTTCCTGGAAACCGATCAGGAATTCTTTAACTACTTCGCCAAGGTCTTTCTTGAAGTCCCCGTAGCTGGAGTCTTTATATTCTTCAGTCAGCTGATCGATTGTTTTATCAGTTAATGAACTGTAGATAGTAAGGAGGTTTGAAATACCCGGTTTGTTCTCTTTATCGAATTTAATTTCTGTATCAGAGTCCGTAATGGCTGAGCGGATTTTTTTCGCTGCCTGGTTTGGATCATCGAGCAGGGTAATAAATGATTTCTGGTTATCGTCACTCTTACTCATTTTTTTGACAGGTTCGTTCAGGCTCATAATACGTCCGCCGACTGCAGGAGTTTTAATTTCAGGCAGTGTGAAGATGTCGTTGTATTTAGCGTTGAAACGTTCCGCGATATTACGTGTAAATTCAATGTGCTGAGTCTGGTCGTCACCGACCGGTACAACGTCAGCGTTGTAAAGAAGAATGTCGCCCGCCATTAAAGCAGGGTATGTCAGCAGGCCGACTGAGATGCCATCGCGCTGATTTTGTTTTCGTGCTTTATCTTTAAATTGAGTCATGCGCTCGAGTTCACCGATGTAAGATGTACACTGAAGCATCCATGCTGCTTTTGAGTGTGCTGAAACTTCACTTTGAATAAACAGTGAAATCTTTTCCGGATTTAAACCGCTCGCAAGATAGATTGCTGCAAGCGCACGTGAGTTTTCACGGAGCTTAAGACGGTCCTGGGGAACAGTGATTGCATGCTGATCCACAATACAGAAGTATGAATCGTATTCGTCCTGTAATTCAACGAATTGTTTATAAGCGCCAATGTAGTTTCCGATAGTCGGAATACCGCTTGGCTGAACGCCTGAGAATAATGTTTTCATTAATGTCACCTACATAGTTTTAGTTAGTCCCTTAATATTAATACTCTTTTTGCCGTTGTGCAATCAAGTGGGGGAATTAACAGCAATATATAGGAAATAAAATGCTGTAAGACCGTATTCATCCTCAGGTCTTATATACTTTGACCATATTTGATGTTATAATAGAGATACGAAGCAGATATTATATTTAATTTCAGATTAATTAATAATTTTTAAGATTATTACAATATTCTCATTTTATTTTAATGTTTGTTACCTATAATAAGAATTGTCAACAAGAGGCAGAACTACATACTGGTGAGATGTTTAGAGATTGCTCTAAACGGGTATAGACTCTTGTTAGAAATAAAAAATTGGAGTGTGAGTTACATGGTAGTACTATTTACTTCTCCAAGTTGTACGTCATGTCGTAAGGCAAAAGCATGGTTGCAGGAAAACGATATTCCATACACGGAACGCAATGTTTTTTCTGAACCGTTAACTTTAGACGAAGTTAAATCTATTTTAAGAATGACAGAGTACGGGACTGAAGAAATTATCTCGACTCGCTCTAAAACTTTCCAAAAATTAAATGTTGATATTGAAAGCCTTCCTATGAATGAGCTGTATACTTTAATTATGGAGAACCCCGGGTTACTGAGACGTCCTATTATTATGGATGAGAAACGTTTACAAGTGGGCTACAACGAAGATGAAATTAGACGCTTTTTACCACGCAGCATTAGAACATTACATCTAATCGAAGCTAAACGCCTGGCAGAACTATAATTAAATATTTGTACGATGATTAATTGATATATGTATAAAGTTCAGGACGCCTGCAGATGATTTGCTATCTGCGGGCGTTTTAACATATAATAAAAAGACAAATCTAAAATTTGGTATTATATTGTAATCCTTAGTATAATAGGCAGAAATGATGGTAAGGGAGTGAGCAGGATGAGAATTGAGAGAGTGAACGACTCAACCATTAAATTTTTCTTAACCTACAGCGATATTGAAAGCCGCGGTTTTAACAAAGAAGATTTATGGATGAACCGTCAGCGCGGCGAAGAATTTTTCTGGACAATCATGGACGAAGTAAACAACGAGCAAACAGAAGATTTTGCTATGGATGGTCCATTATGGATTCAGGTGCATGCGTTTGACAAAGGTATAGAAGTCGTTGTGTCTAAGTCCCAGAATGAACATGATCCGTATGGCATGGAGCCGTATGCCATGAATATTGAAAACCGTGATATCGAATCATTTATCGATAAAGCCATCGATGAACGTAAAGCCGATAACAATAATAAATTTGATGTTCCAGTCATTAGTGAGCCTCTGATGGTTCACTTTAGTGATTTTGAAAATCTTATAAAATATTCTCATGAAGTTGAGGTTGATGAAACACTGTATGAAGATTTACTGTACGTTATTGACGGTAAATACTACTATCAGGTGTTCTTCGACTACAGAACTCATTTCGACAGAATGGAAGGTATTGAATCAAAGCTGCTGGAATACAGTGAGCCGACATCAATTGCCAGCGCTCTGCTGGATGAATATGGAAAAATTATTATGAGTAACAACGTTCGATCACAGGTCAGACGATACTTTCAGGAAAATTAAATAACTTGTACGAAAAAAAAATAAAACCTCCTTTTTGCCTATATATAGGTAAAGGAGGTTTTTTTATGTATATAGCAAATGATGAGCACGGTGTTCAGATATTAGCGCATAATGCAGTAAAAAGCGGCAGGTATTTTTGTCCTGTCTGTGAGACTCCGGTCGTCTTAAAAGCAGGAAGTATAAAGGTTCCGCACTTTTCACATCATCATATTTTGCAGTGCAGCAGGTATTTGTACAAAAGAGAATCGCTGCTGCATTTAAAACTGAAGCACGATTTATACCTGGAGCTGAACCGGTATTACGCGACAGCAATGGAATATTATCTTGAAAGTATCGAGCAGATACCAGATTTGCTTATAGAGCGTGATCTCGCTCTTGAAATACAGTTATCAAGAATAAGTCCCGAATTAATTCTCTCGCGTACAGAAGGCTATTATAAGCTTGGTATGCGGGTAATGTGGCTGCTTGATCAGAAAGAAATTAAGACGGAAGGACAGTATATATATTTAAACCACTTTCAGCTGTCAACGATGACGAACGATAATATCTATACAGTAAATACAGAGACACTTGCAGTCACTGCATGGCATATCGGACATACAGCCGGTCTCAACCGTTTTACGTATAAAAAAGAGCAGGTCGATCTGAATGAGATATTAACGTATAAAAGTACAGTGGAGTGGGAGGAAACATACACGCTGGCCAAGTCCGTTATGAAGCATCTGATCCAGCGTGAAA
The DNA here is from genome assembly GCF_014207425.1 of Jeotgalicoccus coquinae. Classification (GTDB taxonomy): domain Bacteria; phylum Bacillota; class Bacilli; order Staphylococcales; family Salinicoccaceae; genus Jeotgalicoccus; species Jeotgalicoccus coquinae. Next base: position 335,887 of record NZ_JACHFF010000001.1, read on the forward strand.
AAGCAAAAAAATCAGTGCTGAATCCTACTCTGACTTATATGTATCAGCTCGAAATGACAGTGGATACATTTCCTGAATTTCTTTATATTACCAGTTTTGATGAAAGGTATATTCTTAACTCTCCAGTCGAGTGGAAGTTATATATTTATTACCATTTATCGAATGATATTTTTGAACTTGAAAAGTTTTCGGACTTTATCAAACTGAGAAATATCTCAAATATTCCGGACAAAAAATCAGTCGTTCAATCCCTGCTGATGTTCTACTTAAAAGTTTTTCGGATTTCGAAAGATATTACTTGAATAAAGATTAATTTATTGAGAAAATTGTGATACCAATAAACGGAGGTTTTTATACATGGGGAAATTGATTACTAGAGAAGAACAGCAGCTGGAAAATACATGGGACTTAACGACAATCTTTAAATCAGACGATGATTTCGAAGCGGCATATAAATCGCTGGAAAGTAAGATTGATGACAATGATCAGTTCAAAAACGGTTTTGATTCTGCAGAAAAACTTGCTGATGCACTTGAACTTGAAAGGTCACTCGATACAGAGCTTGGACAGCTTTTTGTTTACGCTCATTTAAAACACGACCAGGATACTTCAAATGACACATACAGTGCACTTGAAAGCCGTGCAAGATCACTTGCAGTTAAATATTCAACAGCATGGAGCTTCCTTGTACCGGCAATTATGGCAGTTCCTGAAGAGACATTAAAAGCATACGCTGAACATGAGCGGCTCAGTGAATTCAAATTTGATCTTGAGAAACTGAACAAACAGCGTCCGCACATTTTAAGCGACAAAGAGGAACAGATTCTTGCACAGGCAGGGGAAGTAATGCACACACCGACACAAGTGTACGGTATGTTCAACAATGCGGATGTCGACTTTAAGCCAGCAGTGGACAAAGACGGCAAAGAGCATGAACTGACTCAGGGGAACTATGTTGAGATGCTTAAATCATCAGACAGAACTTTACGCGAGTCTGCTTATAATAATTTATACGGAGAATACAATAAATTTAAAAATACACTCAGCCAGACGCTGGCAGGTGTAGTAAGTACACATGCATTCAGTGCAGATGTGAGAGGTTACGATTCAAGCCGTCATCAGGCTTTATCAAATAACCATATCCCGGAATCTGTATACGACAATCTTGTAAATACAGTAAACGATAACCTGCACCTTCTGCACCGCTATACGGAACTGCGCAAGAAGTTCCTTGGTGTCGATGAACTGAAAATGTATGATATGTACGTGCCGCTAATCGAAGATACCGACTTTGATATGACATACGATAACGCTAAAGAATGGCTTGTAAATGCTCTTCAGCCGCTTGGTGAAGAGTATATAAACATCGTAAAAGAAGGACTGGAGAACCGCTGGGTGGACGTTTATGAGAACAAAGGCAAACGTACAGGTGCATATTCATCCGGTACTTACGGTACAAATCCTTTTATTCTTATGAACTGGCAGGATAATGTGAACAATCTGTTTACGCTTGCACACGAATTCGGCCATTCAGTTCACAGCTATTATTCACGCAAAAATCAGCCAGCAAATACGAGCGGCTATTCTATTTTCGTCGCAGAAGTTGCAAGTACGTTTAACGAGGCGCTGCTTGCTGATTATATGTTCAATAAACTTGAAGATAAAAAGCAGCAGCTCTACCTGCTGAACGAACAGCTTGAAGGATTCAGAGGCACTGTGTTCCGTCAGACGATGTTTGCAGAATTTGAACATGCAATTCACGTGATGAAAGAATCAGGTGAGCCGCTGACTGCCGGAAGACTGAGCGAGGTATACGGCGAACTGAATAAGAAATATTTCGGTGAGGCGGTAAATTATGACGATGCTATTAATGTGGAGTGGGCAAGAATCCCTCACTTCTACATGAACTATTACGTTTATCAGTATGCAACAGGTTATGCAGCTGCGGCGAGTCTGTCGAAACAGGTACTTGAAGAAGGCGAACAGACAGCACAGCGTTATATCGATGAATTCCTGAAAAAAGGATCATCAGACTATCCGATTGAAATACTGAAAAATGCAGGAGTTGACATGACAACGAGCGAACCTGTCGAAAATGCACTGGAAGTTTTTGAAGCTCAATTAACGAAATTCGAAGAATTACTCGCAGATTTATAAAATAAAGTTTGTGAATTCGTTTACATTATGACAATAATGTGAAAAACTGTTCAAAGTGTTGATAGATGCTTGATGCCGTGCTATATTTAACTCATGAAAATTTTATCACTGAAACATACCCCTTTGTTAACAGTGAGAAATTTCTCCCATCCCCTTTGTTTGAGTAGCACATTATAGAAGATGTGCTACTTTTTTTATGTCCATTTTTAAATGATTAATTTAAATAATAAGTGCCGTCTGTGATGTATGTCCTGAACTTTCAGTATAATAAAAAAACGTCCCGTATACGCTGATTCAGCTGTACGGGACGTTTTCAAGTTTATATTTTAGTCTGTATAGGAATATTTGACTGTTTCAGCTGATAGAAAGACTGGTTATTTAAATCAACTTCATCGATTAAACGCTGCAGGCGCAGTTTCTTAAGCTCGTTTAACAGTAATCCTGCGCGCCACTCGAAGATAGTTTTCAATTCATCAAAGCTGACCAGTTCGTGCGCTCTGATATAGTCTAATATGCTCGGCAGCTGTCGTTTTTCGATGCCGATCAGCTCGTTAATAATGTAAGTGTATATATGATACGGATAGCATTCTTCAACTTTAACACCTTCCGATTTTACATCTCCCGAGAAGAACACCATTGCCGGCAGGCTTTCTATGTCCATTTCCCTGAACACTGACAGATCATATTTCAGCATTGCATCAAGTGTCGGAGACTGCAGATCTTCGTGAAACGACTGCAGGTCTATACCGGCAAGTTTTGCACTCTCATCTATCATTTCTTTCGTGCAGATTGTATTCGACGGATTAATCCGGTTAAAAATGTATCTGATAAAGGAACGGGCTTTTGACTGGCCCTGAATTTCTGCCGCCTTGTATGCAAGTGCCACATTATCATCGCTAGAAGTGGACTGTGCCTGGCATTTGGTCAGAACTGACAGCGACGGTGCCAGTATTTTTTTAATAGTAATATGTCCGCGGTATTCAATCAGCAATTTATTTATTATGGGCTCCATAGCAATACAGTCATTTGAAAATGGATCAAAGAAATAAAATATTTCGACTGTACGATCCGACTGCTCCAATAACAGCATGTCTTCACTATTATTTTTGCTCACGTATTTCACCTCTGTATTTTTGTCGACGTCTGTCAGTTATCACTGTTCACCATGTGATTAGCAGTGAGTGTATAGCGTGCCATCAAATACTCACGCAATTCGTCTTCGATACCGACGTCAAGTATTGCCTGATTCATATTCTCAAGCCATGCTTCGCCTGCTTCCGGAGTAATGGTAAAAGGCATATGCCTTGCCCGGAGCATCGGATGGCCATACTTTTCATTATATAAATTCGGTCCGCCGAGAAACTGTGTCTGAAACAATTTCTGTTTGTAGGCAGTTTCTGTAAAATCTTCGGGGAACAGATGATTGATTCTGTCGTCGTCCTTTACATAATCATAAAAGATATCTATCATCTTATAAAGTTTTTCCTCACCGATATCATTATAAGCTAAAGGCATCAGTTTACCCCCTTCTGCTGTTTCAGCATATTGTAAAAGCGTGCGCTCTTAACAATTTCTTCTCGTCGTACGATACCATATTTATTCAGTATTTGCGTGAATTCTGCCTTACCGGTACCGATATCGGGAGCTTCAAATTCAAGCTCGTAATCAGTGGTGCCGAGGTAGGTGCTTCTGTCGAGCACGAGCAGTCCGCTGTGTGAAGATTTTTCCAGGCGTTCGGTAATAAGTGAGCCCTGAATGGACAGATTATTTACGGTAATTCCGCGTTTTGTTAATTGTTCGCGTATATTTCCCGGAATGCTGTGTTTATCAATCAGTATACCTTCAGTGAGTTCTATATCAGTAACACCTGAATATTCGAAGACGACATGGCGCTCATCCGGTATTTTTACCGTCATCAGCTGTTTGCCGTCCTGTACACGTATTCTCAGCATTAATAAATTGCCGATGAGCTGGAGTTCATCATTATCTATGTAGTAGTTAGTTAAATGCATCGGTTTTTTGCCGGGGAAATGATCGTTCTGAATTTTACCGTATTCACTTTCCGTCAGTAAGTTTTTAAACTCTATTTCTTTTTCGAACATCATACCCACTCCTCACAGTTATTATCCTTAAATATTTTAAACCTGTAAAGCAAACAGATTCTGTATATAAGAATTCACCGGATATGGTAGAATAAACTACGTCAGATGTAAAAAATATCGGCCTTTACAGTGGAGTCTGGGGGATGAAGTTAATTGGAAGAATGGAGTATGTTTTTAGCACCGTACAGACAGGCGGTGGAAGAACTTAAAATTAAGCTTAAAGGGATCCGTAAAGATTATCAGATCACGAGCCAGTCCTCGCCCGTCGAGTTTGTCACATCGAGAGTCAAACCCGTGCAGAGTATAATAGAGAAGGCGAGTACGAGGAACATTCCTTACGATAATCTGCGTGCACAGATGTACGATATAGCGGGAATCCGCATCATGTGCCAGTTTGTTGATGATATTAATGTAATCACAGACCACATCAGGTCACGTGACGATATGAAAGTGATTGAAGAACGCGATTATATCGAAAATACAAAAGAAAGCGGCTACCGGTCATATCATATTATTATCGAATATCCGGTTGAAAGTGTGAACGGGAAAATTAATATTCTGGCTGAAATCCAGATCCGTACACTCGCAATGAACTTCTGGGCGACGATTGAGCACACTCTGAATTATAAATATTCAGGAGAATACCCGCCGGAAATTAAAGACCGCCTGCAAAATGCAGCCGAAGCGGCATATTTACTGGATAAGGAAATGTCGGAGATCAGGGAAGAAGTTCAGGAAGCGCAGAAATACTTTTCCAAGAAGCGTAATATTTAAATGAAATCAGGTGATGATATGAGATTTGCTATAGTTTCAAAAGGGGACACAAAATCAAATGCACTGACTGATAAGATGATGAACTATATGCTCGGCATGGATATGGTACTTGATGAAAAATCACCGGAAATCGTCGTTTCTGTCGGCGGTGACGGTACACTGCTTCAGGCATTTCACCGCTATCAGCATATCGTCGGCGAAGTATCATTTGTCGGTGTGCACACAGGGCACCTCGGGTTCTATGCAGACTGGGGCCAGGATGAGGTTGAACGTCTTATAATGGCGCTGAAAAATGACGATTTTGAAGTCGTGGAATATCCGCTTGTCGAAGTAATGATTCATTACGACAAAGTCGGCATGGAAACGAAATATCTCGCACTAAATGAAGCGACACTAAGAATGACTAACGGTTCGACACTGGTAATGGATGTCGATATTAGAAACCGCCACTTTGAACGTTTCAGAGGAGACGGCTTGTGTATTTCAACGCCGTCAGGCTCAACGGCTTATAACAAAGCACTTGGCGGAGCGATTATTCATCCGTCTATCGAAGCGGTTCAGATGACTGAAATCGCCTCTATAAATAATCGTGTATTCCGAACGGTAGGATCACCGCTGGTTCTGCCGAAACATCATTTTGTTAACGTCAGACCGGTAAACAGTGAAGAGTACCAGATGACTATTGATCATGTAAACCTGGTGCATAAAGGAGTTAAATCAATTCAGTTCTCTGTAGCTGAAGAGAAAATACGTTTTGCACGCTTCAGACCATTCCCGTTCTGGCAAAGAGTGCACGATTCATTCATTTCATAAAAGTTTTTGTTGAGAGTGGGTATGAATATGTCAAGAGATGACAGAGAAATAGATTTCGAAGCAGTCAGACAGACCCTGGTAAATTATCTCGAAGAAGGAAATCTCGACGGTTTCAGAGAAGTCTTTATGGATCTGCACAATTACGAGCAGGGTGAAATTTATCAGACGATAACAGATGAACAGCGAAATACTTTATATCACTTTTTAAGTCCCCAGGAAGTGTCGGATTTCTTCGACCTGCTTGAACTTGAGGCAGATGAATACGAAGAACTGCTGGATAAAATTGATGCACGTTACGCGGCGCATATTATCGGCGCGATGCAGTACGATAACGCCGTTGATATTTTAAATGAAATATCGCGTGAAAAAATGACGACGTATCTTCCGCTGATGAATAAAGAAGATGCAGCGGAAATACGCAGTCTGATGAACTATGAGGAAGACACTGCCGGCGGTATTATGACGACGGAAATTGTGAGTATTAACAGTGAGATGACGGTACGCGAAGCAATGCGTTACTTAAAAGAAGTCGCACCTGAGTCTGAAATGATTTACTATCTGTTCGTTACAGATTCGGCCAATCACCTTGCAGGGATTATTTCCCTGAGAGAACTGATTGTTGCCGATGACGATGAATATATCGGGGATGTAATGACTGAACGCGTCGTATCGGTGAGGGTATCGGATGACCAGGAAGAAGTCGCACAGATTGTACGTGACTACGATTTCCTTGCAGTGCCGGTTGTTGATTTTCAGGATCACTTAGTCGGTATTATTACAGCCGATGATATTATGGACGTTATTCATGAAGAGGCCGGGGAAGACTACTCAAGACTTGCCGGTATGAGTGATAATGAAAGTACATCCGATACTGCGATGGAAACGGCGAAGAAACGTCTGCCGTGGCTGATCGGGCTGACATTTATGGGAATGATTACAGCATGGATGCTGTCGTTTTTTGAAGATACACTGGCACGCGTCGTACTGCTCAGTGCTTTTATCCCTGTAATAAGCGGAATGGCCGGTAACACGGGTACACAGTCGCTGGCTGTAGCAATCCGCGGTATTTCCACCGGTGAGATTAAAGAATCGAGCAAAGTAAAACTGGCCGGGCGTGAGCTTGGTTCCGGATTTATTACAGGAATTGTCTGCGGTATTGTTATTTTTATTATTATTATTGTTATGTACCGCGAGCCTGTCCTTGGAATTATTGTCAGCGGAAGCCTGATTGCGTCGATGTCAGTGGCTACGATTATCGGTACTGTTGTGCCGCTGTTAATGAATAAAATGGGCATTGACCCGGCAGTTGCAAGCGGTCCGTTTATAACTACGGCAAATGATATTATCAGCCTGCTGATTTATTTTGCACTCGCAAATGTATTTATGTCGAGCTTATTATAATGATATTTCTTGCAATACGGACTGATAAAATGTAGATTAGTAGTAGGTACTAATACTAGGGATGAATTAGGAGGATTTCTGAATGGATTTATCAGGTAAAACATACGTAATTATGGGTGTAGCTAATAAAAGAAGTATTGCCTGGGGTGCAGCACGCGCTCTGGACAAGATGGGTGCAAAACTGGTGTTCACTATTTTAAGTGAACGTTTCCGCAAAGAGCTTGATAAGCTTCTTGTAGAACTTGAAGGTAACCACGATATTATTGTTGAATGTGATGTTACAAGCGACGAAGATGTATCGAAAGCGTTTAAAGAAATCGGTGAAAAAACTAACGGTATCGACGGTGTTCTTCACGCGATTGCATTCGCAGATAAAAATGAACTGACTGGCGGATACAGCGAAACTTCACGTGACGGGTTCAAGATGGCACTTGATATCAGTGCTTACTCGTTAACGATTGTTTCTAAATACGCTAAAGAAATCATGAACGAAAACGGCAGCATCGTAACGATGACGTACCTTGGCGGCGAACGCGCAATGCCTAACTACAACGTTATGGGTGTAGCAAAAGCAGCACTTGACGCAAGTGTGCGCTACCTTGCTTACGACCTTGGCGAACAGGGCATCCGTGTAAATGCGGTATCGGCTGGTCCGATTCGTACGTTAAGTTCATCAGCTGTTGGTGAATTCAAGTCAATTCTTAAAGAAATTGCAGAGCGTGCACCATTAAAACGAAACGTTGATCAGCTTGAAGTAGGAAACACTGTTGCATTCCTGTTAAGCGACCTGTCAAGCGGTATTACAGGCGAAGTGCTTCACGTGGACAGCGGTTACCACATCATGGCATAAAAAAACTCCCGAAAGGGAGTTTTTTTTATTGTCCTGGGTTATTGCTGGCCTAATTTAAATGTTTCTGTAACGTGCCAGATGCCGTTTTCCAGCTGCACGCACAGGCTGATTTTATTTAGTGTTTCAGAATGTTCAATTCCAATCATTTGAAGGTGACTTAACGTATCTTCAAATTTTTGAGCTGTCTCTTCCTGTGCAAGTGTAAAATGAGGTACGAACGGATGTGAAGCTTCACCGTAGAATCCGCCTTCATTAAATGCATCATGGATGGAACTCAGTGTTTCGTTAGGTTCAACTTTAAAGTAAACAACCTGTTTTTTTGGAGCAAAGCTTGAGACTTTTTTGATTTCAATTTCAGTAGGCTGATGTTTTGCTGCTACGCTTCTAATAAATTCCTCAATCTGTGGTTTCTCGTGCTCATCTGCTTCAAAAGCTTCTTTAACTGTAATATGCGGTGCGATATATGAGTATCTAGCATCATAACGCTTACGATATTGGTTCACAGTATCCTGAAGTTTTTTAGATGGAAATAATGCTATTCCAAATTTCATTTAAAATGCCTCCTTAAACGATTTGTTACAAGTATATCATTTTACGAAAAAAAATGTATACGTTTTCTATCCGAAAAAATGAGTGAGAACATTTTTCAGTTCCGGCTTCCATGTTTTCCAAATATGTCCGCCTTCCAATTCACGGTACGTATATTCCAGCGGTTCATCTTCAAGTACTTCATTCAGTTTGCGGTTCGGTGTCAGGAAATCCGCCTGTTTGCCCATGATTGTTTTAAAATCATCTTCTTCCAGTCCAATTGTGTGGTAAAGATTTAAATTAATCAGACTCATGCTGTTTTTAAAACGCTGGATAAATGCATCATCAACGAATGGACTGAACGCAAGTGCCTGACTGAACGTGTTCGGATATGTCAGCGCCACAGACAGTGCAAAACTGCCGGCGAGACTTTCACCCATTAAGAGACGGCTGTTGGCCATCTTTAAAGTTTTAAAATTGCTGTCGATAAAAGTATTGAGTTCGCGGCCGACAAAGGTAACAAATTTTTCATGGTGCTTACCGTTTGGACTGAAGTAGTGATTGCGCCATTCTACTGACGGATATGGAATGCCGACAATAATTGTGCGTTCCAGTTCGCCGTCCGTTTCCATTTTTTCTATCAATCGTTCAATTTGCCCGTATTTAAAGAAATCCTGCGAATCAAAAGTAATAATAACATTATATTTATAAAGATCTGAATATGATTTTGGCAGGTAATACTGTAATTCGAATGTTTCCCCGCAAACCTCCGAGCTGAGGGATGTGTTATGTACTTTTCCTGGTGTTTTATCCATATTAACGCCTCCTTATATTGTATATTACCAATTTGGCGTAAGAGATAACATGTATTTATGATTAAGCGTCTATATAGTATGAAATTAGCATCAGTAATGATACAATATGAACAAACTAACAGACTTCAGAGGTGCCACTTTATGACTAATAAACTTTGGTTTCAAAGCGGTATAGCACTTATTATTACCTTTGTTTTAATTCTTCTGGTGATGCAGGTTCAAATTATTTTTGAACCGTTTATCACGATAATAATGACAATATTTTTTCCGGTAATAATAGGCGGCCTGCTATACTACATAACCGAACCGATTCAGCGTTTTCTCGAGAAACGCAATGCGCACAGACTCGTCAGTATTCTGGCAATATTTATAATTATCTTAATAGTCATTGCGATTATTGCACTGACAGTAGCACCAATGGTTACAGAACAGGTGCAGAATTTAGTTTCTAGACTGCCTATACTCCAAAGCGAAGTGCAGAATATAACAAATTACCTGTTAAGCCAGCGTGAACGTCTGCCATTTGATATTGATCTTCAATCGGTAACCCAGGATGCTCTTGATATGGGAACAAACATGCTGAGCGGCTTTGTATCGAATGCAATTACGATAGTGACAAGCACAGTGAGTGTGCTGTTAACATTAGTACTTGGGCCATTCTTCTTCTTCTTTATGCTGAAGGACCACAATAAGTTTATTCCGGCAATGACATCTCCGTTTGGCGGAACGTTTAAAGAGTTCCTGGTGGAGCTGCTGCACGATATCGACCGGACACTCCGCTCATTTATTCAGGGACAGATGCTCGTATCATTTATACTGTGTATTATTTTATTTATCGGTTATACGATTATCGGACTGGACTATGCACTGCTTCTTGCAATATTTGCACTGTTCATGAACATCGTACCGTTCGTAGGTCCGTGGGTGGCGTTTATCCCTGCCGGCCTGCTCGCACTGATTCAGGATCCAATTATGTTTATCTGGGTATCTCTTATTACGCTGATTGCCCAGCAGATTGAAAGTAACCTGATTACGCCGAACGTAATGGGACAGTCACTTGCACTGCACCCGCTTACGGTCATTACGATTGTGCTTGCAGCAGGAAACATCGCCGGATTCATCGGTATTCTTGTCGCAATTCCAACGTATGCGGTAATTAAGACGATTATCCAGAACATCTGGAAATACCGTAAAAATCTGAAAAATACAATGCTGACAGATATGAGGAAACCCAGCAGATAATACCTTGACCCCGTCCGGGATACGGACGGGGTCTTAATTTTTGATTGTCCTTTTTAATGAGTACTGACGATATAAAAGTCAGAAGGTAAAGGGGGAATCAAATGGATCCAATCTCATATTTAATCAGTCAGGGATACAAAGTCACATCAGATCCGGGAAAATACAAAAGCGGTATATGGGGACTCAGGAATTATACAGTTAACGGGTATAACTATGATAATTACTGCGGCGGATATCACCGGGCCTACGATCTTGTAAAGTACGACCGGGCACCGGTGCCTGCAGTGTTTGACGGTATTGTTTCTGCGGGTACAAAAAGTTACGGTAATTTCGGCGGCACCGCAGTGATTGCGAATAAAAATCTTGGCGTTCAGGTTATATACGGACATCTTGCGAGAGCGCTCAATGTCAGGCCGGGCCAGCATGTAAAACAGGGAGAAATTATCGGTTACCAGAGCAATACAAATTACCAGAATGTCCGGATGGACAGTCATCTTCATATTCAGTTCCAAAAGTACGGTTATATTAACAACGAGCGGGATTTTGTCTGCACCGGCATTAACCCGCTGACGATAAATGTTGATAAACGGCGATATCATGCTGCCTGGATGTGGAGCGGCTTATTTATTGCCAAAAAAATTATAAATATCAGGGATTTTCCATCTCTGGCGGGACAGCGAGTCGGTTTTACAGGTAATAATATGAAATTATATTTCGACAAACTGTATGATAATGACGGCTACTGGTGGATCAGATGTCTGCATAACGGACGAACCGTGTTTATCGCGTGCGGGAAAAAGGTTCAGGGGAAAGTATTTACTGAAACAGAACTGTACGGAGACGTTGAGAAGCTTAATACCAGCGGGGGAAAGGAATAGAAAATTAAAAAATCCATGCGCACCTGATTAGGGCTGCGTATGGATTTCTTTATCGTTGGTAATTTCGTGAAGCACCTTGTTGATTTCAACCTGGTTTACTGCTTCCATTAAGAAATAAGCAATAATCGCGTATACAATAATACCGCCGATTAAGAGCAGGTTACTTTGAATAACGCTTAAAAGTAAAGCCGGAAGGAATACTGCAAGTGTAAAAAGAACAAGCATCATAATTCTGTTTGAGCTGATACTGCGCTGTGCATCCTCTAGTCTTGAATCATATTTCTCATTCACTTTGTCCATATTTACGTAACGGTCGTCATTATAAACATTAGTAATATTTACTTTGCCGTGTAAATCATCTTCTCTAAAACGTAAATCCATATGGCTGTTATTCCAAGTAAGTAAATTGAAGAATGACATTTAATTTCCACCACCTATGTTAAAATTGTCAAATTTAGTATATAATCTAATCATATTATATTTTAGGAAGGTGGTCAATACGGCTGACAGCAGACCCGAAGAATATATTGTCATACTCAGACAGGTGGACAGCAAGTTGACTTCACTTGTAATATAATGAATATATCAGCAAGACAGTTCTTCCTGATTATACCATTAGTGCTGTATTGGTATGTCATTTTTTTTTACACAAATACTATTATATAAAAACAAAATATTTGTTTTGAATTTATTGGAGGCAGCTTTAAATTGGTAACAACATTAGACAAAGTAGATGTAGTCACAGTTGGGTGCTGGAAGCTACGCTCACATGAGCGGATACAACGCAACTCTTACTGTAGGTGCATTAGCTTACCGCTGTGCAGAAGGTATTATTGAATATTCTAAATCACCAAAAAGACTTGAATCATAAGAATCATGTTTTTTAAAAACTGGTAACAATCTGTGAAAACAGGTTTATAATAAATATATATTAAAATAGGGGGAGTATAAAATGACGAAAACACCAAAAGAAAAAGAGTTTTCAAGACGCGACTTTCTGAAAACTACCGGTGTGGCAACAGGTGGAATCATCGGTGGATCTTTACTTGGCGGGCTGGTCGGTTTTAATCTCGACAGCTCATCCAGTGAGGAAGAAACTTCAACATCTGAAGAGACAGCTTCAGAAGAAACATCATCAGGAAGCAATACAGGCGGACTAACAGATAATTCACGTGTATTTTTCTCGAATGACCTGGATTTCAACACAGTTGAAGCAGCTATGGAAAGAATTTTCCCGGAAACTGAAACAGGCCCGGGTGCTGTGGGATTAGGCTGTGCATATTATTTAGATGGTCAGCTTACAGGACAGTACGGCTTTAACTCTAAAGAGTACATGCAGGGACCTTTCCGCGAACCGTTACCGACACAGGGCTACCAGTCGAACTTAAACAGACGCGAATACTTCATGCTTGGTATTAACAAGCTGAATGAAGAGGCAAATGACCGTCATGATGCAAACTTCCCGGACCTTGAAGATGGTCAGATGGATGAAATTCTGACTGACTTTGAATCGGGAGATGTAGACTTCGGTGTGCCTGCGCATACCGCAACAGCAAGCTACTTCTTCACAATGCTGCGTTCAGCGACAATTGAAGGGGCTTATGCAGACCCTGTATACCGCGGGAACCGCGATATGGCCGGCTGGAAAATGAAAAAATTCCCTGGACATCAAATGTCATATATTCAGTACATTGAAGATGATGAGTTCCATGAAATTGAGCCGGAACCGGTATTCGGCATGGCTCACTAATATATTGGCCAATAATTCACAGACTCTGATGAAATTCATCGGAGTCTGGATTTGATTAAATGACAAATCCAGACTGAGAATAACTGAGAGGATTGTTAAAAGAATCCAGTATTTAAATTTTTTAAGGGGGAAAAATTATGGTAACAACGTTAGATAAAGTAGATGTAGTAACAGTAGGGGTCGGCTGGACAGGCGGTATTATCGCAGCAGAAGCAACTAAAGCAGGCTTAACAGTGATGGGACTTGAGCGCGGGAAAAAACGCGGTACAGCAGACTATCAGCATGTGCACGATGAGCTGAAATACGCAGTACGTTATGAATTAATGCAGGATATAGCAAAGGAAACGATTACTTTCAGAAATAACAAAGATCAAAAAGCATTGCCGATGCGCCAGCAGGGCTCTTTCCTTTTAGGGGATAATCTCGGCGGAGCAGGAACACACTGGAATGGCCAGACGTGGAGATTTTTACCTTATGATTTTGAAATCAAATCGATGACTGAAGAGCGCTATGGTAAAGATAAACTGCAGGAAGATGACGGGTACACGTTTGAGGACTGGGGCATTACTTACGACGAACTTGAGCCTTATTTTAATACATTTGAAAAAACCGCAGGTATTTCAGGTGAAGACAACCCTCTTGGAGGGAAACGTTCGGAGTCATATCCGACTCCGCCGATGTTAAAATCACGTATGCTCAGAATGTTTGAAGAAGCTGCGAATAATATGGAGCTTAACCCTATTATGATGCCGTCTGCAAACCTTAGCCAGCAATACGAAAACCCTGATGGCGAAACGATTAATGCTTGTCAGTACTGTGCTTTTTGTGAACGTTTTGCCTGTGAGTATGACGCGAAAGCAACACCTGAGATTACAGTAATTAAAACGGCACAGAAAAGCGATAATTTCACACTGCGTACACATGCTAACGTTGTTGAGATAATAACAGATGAAGACGACGATACGAAAGTATCAGGTGTGAAATTTGTCGATACATTGACGGGGGAAGAATTTATTCAGCCGGCAGAAATTGTCGCTCTGACTAGCTACATCTTTAATAACTATAAACTGCTTGCTGTGTCGGATATTGGTGAACAGTATGATCCTGAAACCGGCAAAGGTTCGCTCGGACGTAATTACTGTTACCAGATTTTCGGCGGCGCAACTGGATTCTTTGAGGAGCAGTTCAATACATTTATGGGTGCCGGTGCACTCGGTATGGCGCTGGATGATTATAACGGGGATAATTTTGATCACGAAGACTTAGACTTCCTGCACGGCGGAAACATGGCGATAACTCAAACCGGTGCGAGACCGATACTTAGTAATCCCGTTAAAAGCGGAACAGCATCATGGGGCGAAGAGTTTAAAGAAGAATCTATTAAAAACTATACACGTGTGTTATCTGTTTCAGGTCAGGGAGCAACAAGTCCTCACAAGGATAACTATTTGAGCATGGATACAGAGTATAAAGATGCCTTTAATGTGCCGCTGGTACAGCTGACTTATAATTTTACTGATCAGGACAGAGCCAGACAGAAATATCTTGCTGAACGTGCAGGTGAAATCCTGGAAGAAATGGGCGCGTCCCACGTTGATCTTTCAGCTGAGCTGACAGATTACAATATCGTACCCTACCAGTCAACGCATAATACCGGAGGTACGACAATGGGTGCTGACCCTGAAACAAGTGTGGTAAACAACTATCTGCAGCACTGGGACCGCGATAATTTATTCGTTGTCGGTGCGGGGAACTTCCAGCACAACAGCGGCTACAACCCGACTGCAACAGTAGGAGCACTTGCATACCGCTGTGCAGATGGTATTATTAAATATGCTGAAGATGGCGGACGCCTAGAAGAAGAATAAGGTGATATAAAATGGAGCCGAAGAAAACTAAAAATCAAGGCCCTGAAAATAAAAATATGAATAATGAACCTGAACTCGTTACTAAACGTAAAAAAGTGACGAAGGAGGATCCATATGCTCCGCTTACTGATCATCTTGAGGACTTGAGATCAGTTCTTATTAAGTCTGCGGTCGCAATTACAATTTGGTTCCTGATTATCTTCTCTACTGTCGGATGGTGGTTTCCCATCGTCTCAAAAGGCGCGGATATTGTTGTCCTTGGACCATTTGAAGTAATCCGTTTCTACTTAAGAACGTCAGGCGCCATCAGTATCGGGTTTTCAATCCCGTTCATCTGCTGGTTCCTGTGGCAGTTTATGAGACCCGGTCTTGTGGACAAAGAAACACAGTTCCTTAAAGGTTCGCTGCCGATTATGCTGCTGCTTTTTGTAACCGGTCTGTCATTCGGTTATTTTATCGTGCACCCGCTCAGTTACTTCTTCCTTATTTCAATGGGGGAACAGAACTTCAACGTGCTGGTCACTGCAGATGAATACATGTCATTTCTGCTGATTACGACAATTCCGTTCGGACTGGTTTTCCAGCTTCCGGTTGTAGCATTATTCCTGCATCATATTGAACTGTTAACTGTGGAAGTAATGACGACGATGCGTAAATATGCGTATTTTACACTCCTTGTCATTACAGCACTGATCGCACCGCCGGATGTGTTTACGCACATGGTAACGCTTATTCCGATGATTCTTTTATATGAACTGAGTATTATTCTGATTAAGAGAAAAGAACGGAAAGCGGAAGCCAAAGCGGCTAAAGAGCAAGCTGCAGCAGAGAAAAAAGAACGTAAATAAAATATTGTTTAAATGAGCGGATACGGCAGCATTGCCATGTCCGCTCGTTTTTTAATGAAAAACAACTTATCTCTATCTTTAAGCGGGTATTTTCATGTATAATTACTTAAGTTGAAAGGTGGTAACCGAGATGAAATCGATAATGCTTCTATCTCTTTTAAAGATAAAAACCACGTACGGAAATTTTCCGGAAACTGTTAAGGATATTACAGCTGACTCCCGGGAAACGCACGAGGATGCTGTATTTGTAGCGATAAAAGGACATCAGACTGACGGTCATGCATTTATAGAAGATGTAATTAAACGCGGCTGCCGCTTTATCATATCGGACCGTTACGTTGAACTCGCTTCGGATATCGGTCTGCTGGTAGTAAAAGATCCATCGAAAACAGCGGCGCTGTTTGCAGAGTATATATATGATTTTCCGCATGAATCACAGACGATGATCGGTGTAACAGGGACGAACGGCAAGACGACGGTATCGACGATGATTCACAATCTGAGCATGGCGCTCGGCAAGAAGAGTGCATATCTCGGTACGAACGGTTTTATGATTAACGAGATGCACATGGTATCTCAAAATACGACGCCGGAAACGACGCGTCTTCATAAGCGTATTAAAGAAGCGCATGAGAATGATACAGAAGTGTTTACGATGGAAGTATCGTCACATGGACTGAAACTCGGACGCACGTTCGGTATAGATTTTGATATTGCGATATTTACGAATTTAACCCAGGATCATCTGGATTTCCATAACAGCATGGATGAATACGGACACATTAAAGGACTGTTATTTTCACAGCTCGGCCAGGATGTTAAGAAGCATAAATACGTCGTGTTAAATAACGATGATGAATGGTCAAAAGTTTACAGTGATATGACACCGTTTGAAACGATTTCCTACGGTATGGACGATTCTTCCGACTTTTATCCGACTGATATTAAAGGAAGCCTGGAAGGGTTTAACTTTATGCTGAATACGCCTGAAGGCAGTTTTGAAGTGAATTCTCCGTTTGTCGGAGAGTATAACATTCAAAATCTGATGTGTGCGATTATCAGCGAATGGCTGCAGGGTTATGAAATTGAACATATTCTGTCGGCTGTCCCGGAAATGAAGCCGGTTGAAGGCAGACTGGAAGTACTGGATCCGACACTGCCTATCGATATTATTATCGATTTTGCACATACACCGGACGCGCTCCGTAAAGTAATCAATACTGTGAAGCCGTTTGCCAAAGGAAAATTAATCTGTTTAATCGGCATGACGGGAGAACGTGATTACTCCAAAGGTGCAGAGATGGGGAAAATTGCAACACTTGCAGATTATGCAGTATTTACACCGGATAATCCGTCAAACGATGATCCGGAAATGCTGGTTAAGCTGCTTGAGGACGGCGCTGCACATAATAATTATGTATCGTATACAGACCGTGAGGAAGGTATTATTCATGCTGTGGATATTGCAGAACCTGGAGATACTATTATTCTCGCATGCAAAGGACGCGAGCCGTATCAGATTATGGAGAACTACGTAAAAGTGCCGCACAGAGATGACTTAATCGCACTCGATGCTGCATACCGAAAATACCGGAGTGATGAGTATGTTGACTCAGACAGTAAAATTTAACGGTACGGACTGTACAGTTTATATAGCAGAATATGAAGAAACGTATATTATCAGCATACCGGAACTGGCATTCAGTATGCAGATGGATAATAATCTGAGTGATGAAGAGATGACCGATGAACTGATTATTCACCTCTTTACACTGCTCGATGAAGATGAAAGCAATGATGCGGGAGAAGCAATACAATCAGCAATTAAAGCTGAGCAAGGAGAAAATAATGGATATTAAAGATGAAATACAGAAACGCAAGACGTTTGGTATTATTTCCCACCCGGATGCCGGTAAAACGACGCTGACGGAAAAACTGCTGTTATTCGGCGGAGCGATTCGTGAAGCGGGAACGGTTAAAGGTAAGAAGACGGGGAAATTCGCAACAAGTGACTGGATGAAAGTAGAACAGGAACGCGGAATCAGTGTAACAAGTTCGGTAATGCAGTTTGATTTCGACGGCTATAAAATAAATATTCTGGATACACCGGGACACGAAGACTTCTCGGAGGATACGTACCGTACCCTAATGGCGGTTGACTCGGCAGTGATGGTTATCGATGCTGCCAAAGGTATTGAACCGCAGACATTAAAACTGTTTAAAGTTTGTAAGATGCGCGGTATTCCTATTTTTACGTTTATTAACAAGCTGGACCGTGTCGGTAAAGAACCTTTTGAGCTGCTTGAGGAAATCGAGTCGACGCTTGAAATTGAAACTTACCCGATGACGTGGCCAATCGGAATGGGACCAAGTTTCTTTGGAATCATTAACCGGCGCGAACGTACAATTAATCCGTTCAGAGAAGATGGAAAGCTGACACTGGATGATGACTATCAACTGACTGAACCACATAAAATTGAAGAGGATTCTGCATACAGAGATGCAATCGATGAGTTCATGCTTGTAGAAGAAGCGGGCGACGATTTCGATAAGGACAAAATCGCAACAGGTGATCTGACTCCGGTATTCTTCGGTTCGGCATTATCAACTTTCGGTATTGAAGAATTCCTTGATACTTACGTTGACTTTGCACCGCAGCCGACAGGACGTGAAACGAAAGATGGAACGGAAATCAGTCCGACAAATGAAGAGTTCTCAGGATTTATTTTCAAAATACAGGCAAATATGGATCCGAAACACCGTGACCGTCTGGCATTTATGAGAATAGTATCCGGTAAATTTACACGCGGTATGGACGCGGTACTTGCACGTACTAAAAAGAAATCGAAGATTACACGTGCTACGATGTTTATGGCTGATGATAAGGAAACAATCGATGAAGCATATGCAGGAGATATTATCGGTTTATACGATACCGGTAATTACCAGATAGGTGATACTTTATACGGCGGGAAACATCTTGATTTTGCTGCGCTGCCTCAATTTACACCGGAACTGTTTATGAAAGTTTCAGCGAAGAACGTTATGAAGCAGAAACATTTCTACAAAGGTATTGAACAGCTCGTACAGGAAGGTGCGATTCAGTATTACAAATCAATGCATACGAATCAGCCTATTTTAGGTGCAGTGGGTCAGCTTCAGTTTGAAGTATTCGAGCACCGTATGAAGAATGAGTATAATACGGATATTATTATGGAGCCGGTCGGCAAGAAGATTGCCCGCTGGGTTGAGAATGAGGAAGATATTAAAGATTCCATGAACTCACCGCGTGCAAACTTAGTATATGACCGCTTTGATCAGCAGGTCTTCCTGTTTGAAAATGAATTTGCGATGCGCTGGTTCTCGGATAAGTATCCTGAGATTAAATTATACAGTCTGCTGTAAGTAAATTTTACTTTACTTTTTACATTTAATATCTTATATTTAATAAGAATTGAAAAACACATATAACGAACCTGTTTTTAAGGGGAGTAACGAATAGGAAACTATCGGTGTATCGTCATTACGGAGAAATCCCGGTGCACCGAGCAATATATAATATTGTATCGTGAGACCTTAACAGACAGTCCTGCATAAAGAAGCGCGGACTGCCTGTTTAGGTCTCTTTTTGTGTTTGATATAAAAAAGGAGGAAATAAAGATGGATACAGCTGTAATACTGGAATATGGATGGGTCCTTATTGTACTGATCGGACTTGAAGGACTGCTTGCAGCGGACAACGCTGTAGTTCTCGCAGTCATGGTACGTCACTTGGATCCTGTAAGAAGAAGAAAAGCTCTGTTTTACGGACTGCTCGGTGCGTTTGTGTTCCGTGTAATCGCAATTCTGCTGCTCGTTTGGCTGGTGCAGTGGTGGTGGGTTCAGGCGATTGGTGCACTGTACTTATTCTACGTATCAATTTCGCACTTAATTGCGATTTACAAACATAAGGACAAATCAGCAGATGATTTAGTGGAAGAACAAAAAGGCAAAAAAGAATCAGGTTTCTGGATGACTGTATTTAAAGTAGAGCTTGCGGATATCGCATTCGCAGTAGATTCTATTTTAGCTGCAGCAGCAATTGCTCTTGCATTGCCTGAAGTCGGCGGAGAATTCTTCGGAGTCAACGCAGGCCAGTATTCTGTAATGCTTATCGGTGGTCTTGTCGGTGTAATTATCATGAGATTCTTTGCCAACTACTTTGTTGAACTGCTTGCGCAGCGCCCGTCACTTGAAGTGGCAGCGTTTGTCATTGTCGGCTGGGTAGGAGTCAAGCTTTCAGTACTGACACTTGCTCACGAAGCAGTGGGTATTATTCCTGCTGAATTCCCGCATTCGACAACATGGAAAGTAATCTTCTGGGCTGTAATGATCATCATTGTTCTTGTCGGCTGGTTCGGCGGCAGCAAAAAAGATGATGGTTCGGTAAAAGCGAAATCATAACGGTTATAATTGGAAAGAATTTTTAAAAGGCATTATAATTACTTAATAGAGCATTGAGATGGAGTGATTATTATGAGCGATGAAAAAAAACATCCGATTGACAGAGAAAAATACAGACGGACAGCACGAAATTTCACGGATAAGAATCAATCATCGGAAGAAGCTGAGAATCAGTTTGAATTTACGAGGTCACGTGAGGAACAGCGTGAATTCGATTCGGCTGATGAGACCCGTGATAATATTGATGAGCACCATAATGCGGCAGAAACGGACAGTTCACCGGCTGAAGATGAAAAAGATCACCGAAATAGTTCAGGCGGTGGATTTAAGTCATTCTTAATTCCGCTCCTGGCAGGAATTATCGGAGCACTCCTTGTACTCGGCGCATATATACTGTTTAGTGACAATGATGAAGGTGCCGGAAACGAAGCTGAAGAGACTGGTGAAGAAACTGCTTCTGAAGCAGAGTCAAACAAGGATTTATCGGAAGTCAAAGAACAGCTTGAAGAAGAGAATGCTGATAAGGTTATTACCGATACAACAGCAGCGATTCAAAAAGCGAAGCCGGCAGTCGTATCCGTAATTAATATGCAGCGCATCGAGTCAATTATACCGGGAATTAATAATACATCCGACGAAGCGGAAGAAGCGGGCAGCGGTTCAGGTGTAATTTATAAAACTGAAGGCGACACTGCATATGTCATTACCAATCATCATGTTGTCGAAGGTGCTGAAGAGATTAAAATTAATCTTGAAAGCGGAGATTCTGTAGATGCAGAACTTGTCGGTACTGACATTTGGACAGACCTTGCAGTTCTCAGCATTCCGTCAGATGTTGTTGAAACGACGATTGAATTCGGCGACAGCAGCAATCTGCTTGTAGGTGAACCGGCAATTGCAATCGGCTCTCCGCTTGGTGAAATATTCTCAGGATCGGTATCCCAGGGGATTATTTCGGGACTTGACCGTTCCGTACCTGTAGATCTCGACGGAGACGGCTCAACGGACTGGGAAGCGAGCGTTATTCAAACTGACGCAGCAATTAACCCGGGGAACTCCGGAGGCGCTCTAATTGACGCTAAAGGGCGTTTAATCGGTATTAACTCTATGAAAATCGGTATTGCATCTGTTGAAGGAATCGGTTTTGCTATTCCTGTCGATGAAGTGGAGCAGGTTGCAGCCCAGCTTGAAGAAAATGGTGAAGTAACGAGACCATTCCTCGGTATTACACTGCAGGATCTGCTTACAGTGGCATCGTCACCTGTGTACGATCAGCTGCAGCTGCCTGAAGATGTTAAAGGCGGCGTTATAATCAGCGGCGTACAGGAGAACTCCCCTGCAGCACAGGCTGAACTGCAGGAACTTGATGTTATTACTCATCTGGACGGTGAACCGATAAATAATATGGTTGAACTGAGACAGCACCTCTATTATGCGAAAGCATCCGGTGAAGAAATGACAATTGATTTTTACCGTAATGGCGAACAGCAGTCAGTTACAGTAGTGCTGGAATAAAAAAAGTACAACGGAATCCCAAAACGGGATTCCGTTTTTTTAATCAGTAAAGCTGTTTTTATTGTATAATGTGGCTATAATCTTTTATTAAGCGATTTACGGATTGGGGATAGTCTTTTTGAGAAAATTAAGCCGGTGGTTTACAAATCTGAGCCCGCAGCGCGGCATATTACTGTATTACTTTCTGGCATTGGCTGCAGCGACATTGCTGTTAAGTCTTCCAATTTTTTATCAGAGTGACGGTATTCCATTTATTGATACGCTGTTTGTCGCGGCATCTGCGATATCCGTGACCGGATTAAGTACGGTAACAATTGTGGAAACGTTCAATATACCGGGATATATACTGCTGATGTTTCTGATGAATCTCGGCGGCATCGGGATTATGGCAGTAGGGACATTGCTGTGGATTTTACTTGGCAGGAAAATCGGTGTCAGGGAGCGCAGGCAGATAATCGCAGATAATGCACAGTACAAAATGTCCGGGGCAGTGAAGCTTGTACTCGATATTATTACGCTGCTTATTGTTGTTGAAATTGCAGGTGCAGTAATTTATATTACTTATTTTTATATGCAGTCCGGCAATATTGCCTATGCATTCCTGCACGGAACATTTTTATCTGTTTCGGCAACGACCAACGGAGGACTCGATCTGTACAGCAATTCACTGACTCATCTTGAAGGAAATTTATTTATTGAAGTGCCGGTAATGTGCCAGATTATTCTCGGGGCAATCGGTTATCCCGTACTGATTGAGCTTAAGCATTTTTTCAGCAAGCACTCGCCGGGATCCCGTTTTTCACTATTTACAAAAGTAACAGTTTCCACATACGGTATACTGCTTTTTGCCGGTACAGCCTTAATTTTTATGCTGGAGTCGGTTAAGTACTTTGCAGGTAAAAACATTTTTTCATCAGTTATGACGAGTATGTTTTTATCTGCGAGTACCAGAAGCGGGGGCATTACGACAGTCGCGGTGGACAGGCTTACGGAAACGACACAGCTGATTATGAGTGTGCTGATGTTTATCGGTGCCTCGCCGTCCAGTGCAGGCGGAGGAATCCGGACGACAACATTTGCAATACTGATACTGTTCCTGATCTCGTTCTCAAGAGGGCGCCAGCATATTAATGTATTCCACAGAAGAATTGCTAAAAAAGATATTGAACGGGCATTTGCAGTGTTTATTCTTGCAGTCGGACTTGTTTTTGCAGGTGTACTCACAGTATTGATTGCGGACGGTCATCAATTTACACTGACGCAGATAATTTTTGAAGTAACATCAGCGTTCGGTACAACCGGTACATCGACGGGTATTACTGAACAGCTGTCTACTTTAAGTAAAACAGTAATAATGATCTTTATGTTTATCGGCAGAATAGGGTTTGTGTCATTCCTTCTGTCAATAGCAGGAAGACAGCGCGAACTGACTTATAAATATTCTGAAGAACGCCTGATGGTAGGCTAGAATCAGCGGGGGAATGAACAAAATGGTATCTGAATTTTTTAACGTCAAGCTGTATATAACGCAGCATATGAATGAACGTCTCGGCAGGAAGGAAGGCGTGACATTCGGCAAGATTTCCAGTGCGGTCAACAGTATGAATATGAAAGAATATGAACGGCCGATATTTTGTGACCTCGGCGGTGCGGTCGGAGATTCAGTAAATGTGCGCGGTCCTCAAAATCCGCATATTATGAGTATGAATCATCTGCGCTATAAATTTGCGACACTTAATGTAAGTGATCTTAAAAATATTGCGGGCACGAGTAAAGCGATGCGTACATCGTATTTCCCGTGGATCAGCACAAATATAGTACAGAAATTTACAAATGAGCCGTTCTACGGCCAGCCATACAGAATTTTTAATATGAATAAAATGAAGCTGGCGGTTGTCGGAGGATACGGCGGACCGGCAGAAGAGAAAACCGAACAGATTTCAGCAGTGAATCTGCAGGCGTCATTTAAAAAATGGCTCCGCTATTTGCACAGTAAGGAAAATCCGGACTATGTAATTGTCTTTGTTTCGGATTTTACAAATGATGATGAAGAAATAGAAAAACTGAAAATCAGTCTTGAAGGTGTAGGTATTGTAATAATCGGTTCAGACTATGAAAAAAATTATGACGAACAGACATCGCCATTCAGTACAACGCGCGTGCACGGTGAAAAAGTACCGCTGTATCATCATGTTCACAACGGCCGGATTATGGAACTGGATATCAGATTCAAAACACGGGTGAATACATTTGAGTATCTGGGTCACAGTATGGCTGTAAGAGATAAAGAATTCTCAAAAGTAGCAGAAGACATCGAATATCTGGACCTGGTGTACAGATACTTGTAATCAAGAACACAAAAAACCATCTGCAGCTGCAGATGGTTTTCTATGTTAGTCTATTCTATTCCGAAGCCGTCACCGTACTGATTTTCGGCACCTTCTTCAGTAAAGGCAGGCGGATTATCGAGTGTAAAGTTCTCAAGTAAATCCTGGCTGACTTCCTGAACCGGCTGAACCTGCTCACCAAGTCTGATGCTGATCAGATCATCTGCTGCCGACGGGTCAAGTCCAAGTATTCCGCGAATCGTATTGGACAGTGCAAACAGATGCTCCTGGTCCGGTGATGCGTAATATACGCCGTTTGACTGTGCAGAGAATCCTGTACCCTGCAGTTGTGATGATTCAAATACTACATCATTAAACAGATAGTATGATGCGAGTGAGCGGATATCGCCTGTCGCAAAGTTGTGGCTCGTATTGCTCGTAAATATTTTGATTAAATCATCAACCTGGGACAATGTGCTGAATGACTGCGCCTGTTTGAATACCGCTTCAATCAGATCCATCTGACGGACGCCGCGTCCTAAGTCAGAGTCAATGCTGCGGTTACGTATAACTGCGAGTGCCTGTTCGCCGCTTAAGTGCTGAACTCCCGGCTGCAGGCCGTTCATTTCGTAAGGAACGTCGAATTCCACACCGCCGATAGCATCAACAATTTCGACAACTGCGTTCATATCAACGCGGACGAAATGGTCGACCGGTACATTTAAGAGTGACTCGACGGCAGTCATTGCACCGACCGGTCCGTTAAATGCATGAGCATGGTTAATCTTGTCGAAGTAATTCATCGATTCGATGTATGCAAGTGTATCACGCGGAATGCTGACCATTTTAACATCGTCATTATTGCGGTCAAATGTCGCTAAAATCATCGTATCCGAACGGAAGTGATCTGCGTTAATCTGGCCGTCCTGTGTTCTTTCAGCATCGGCATCAATACCGAGAATCAGCACTGTAAAGCTGTCGTTCGATGCATCGACATCGTCGACACGGAGCTCCGAACGTTCGCGGTCAATTTCTTCATACGAGTTCGAGACCCCGCTGTTAAAAGCATTAAACAGATAAAGAATATAGATGACAGCTGCAAGAAGCACGACACCTAAAATGATAAAGATGGTCCATAGAATTTTTTTCATTTTAATAACCCACTTTGGAATTTTTTTCAATGTTAATGTAAATATATATTTAATGCACAGCGGTTGTCAATTAATCGTATAAAAAAAGACAAATGGCTGATACCATTTGTCCAGTTTAAATATTAGTCTGTGGAGTCATCAATAATTTTGTATCTTTTATGATTAACTACAGTTTTTTCGAACATTTCATGCTCGTCAAAATTATCATTAATAGTAAGGTCGACAATTACCGAGTTATCATTAATTTTTTCTACTTTGCCAATCATGTCGTCGAATGAAACAATGTTGCCCACTTTAACGTCTAACTCTTCTTTTTCTTTCTTCTTTGCGTCCATGTAAATTCCTCCACTACAAATAGCGATAATGTCTGACATTATACTATAAATACAGAAAAATACAAGCATCAGGGCTTACGGTGTGAATGACCCGCGGAGTTTATCGCGCGCACTTTTACGGATATTTTTTACTGTGGACGGGCTGACTTTGAGCAGGGGTGCAATTTCTGTAAGGGAATAACCTGATGCAGTCAGTGTAAACCACCGGTATTCACGTTCATTCAGTACTTTCACAGCCGTATTTTCAAGATTGTATGAGTCATCGGAAGAAGTATTACTCAGACTCTCATTTTTTACAAGACTGTTTCTTTCCTGATAACGTGATACCCTGCGTATTTCATCAATAAGACGCTGACGGATTAACGTATAGACAAACTGGGACTCACTGCATAATGTTTTAGCAGGATCAAATTTATTCACGGCTTCAT
This sequence comes from Jeotgalicoccus coquinae, assembly GCF_014207425.1. Classification (GTDB taxonomy): domain Bacteria; phylum Bacillota; class Bacilli; order Staphylococcales; family Salinicoccaceae; genus Jeotgalicoccus; species Jeotgalicoccus coquinae. Next base: position 362,112 of record NZ_JACHFF010000001.1, read on the forward strand.
AAACTGCGATGCGTCCAACCTGCATGTACTCATCTTTGTCATATAAAATATTCAGCTGCTGCACAATGCTGTGAATCATCGGTTCGTAGGATATAATTTTATCGTTTGCTGTCATTTAAGCAGTCCTTAAAATGAATCGATTCATATCATGTATTTCCGGATAACAGTAATATATGAAAGATTAAGCACAGAATAAAACAGCTGAAACGGTAAAATACATCATTAATTACAACTTAAACACTATTTTTGTTAACAATAGTTAAAATTATATTAAATAAGTTAACTTAAGGTTATAATATGAATACTTAATTAATTTGATGATGGGGTGAGAATATGCTGACTGTCCCTGAGCTGACTCCGCAGGTACTTTATATTGAACCGGTTGTACATCCGGAGTACTTATGCCGTGCCGTTCATACTGATGGTGTAATATACTGTAGAAAGACATCCGAACGATGGATTGATGAAACGCTGGTTTACTTTTATTCGAGCAGTATTAAAGTAAGGCGTCAAAACGTTAAGCTGATACATAATATACATAAGCTGCAGCCGATTATTATCGATGAGAAATATCAATTTGTATTCTTTCCGCTTGAAAGCTGTAAATATAAAAATCCGTTTTTTGTCAATCTGCGCCAGCTGATCGATTTTAAGCTGGTGGACGGCAAACTGATTATTATATTTATAGACGGACGGGAAGTGGAAACGGATTTTGATTACCAATTTTCCAGGAAACAGTACGAGAAGACCTTATTTATACTGGACAGAACGGTAAAGCATCAAAATGCATTGAGAAAGTACTACAGCGACAGGGAGGGATAATAATGGCGATACTTACAGCCGGCGGAATATATAAAAATAAAGAAGACGTGCTGACCGGCGGCCATTTGATATCCGCTCTTACAGCGCAGCATACATATGATGAAGTATATATTCATACGAATTTCAGCTCGGAAGAAACAGCGTTGACTTCCAAATTGAAGGAGTCACTCAGGAAAAAAGGAGTGAATCACCGAAGCGGACAATCGGTCTCAGCACCGTATGGCGTAATTTGTGATGAAACATTTACAGGGAACTCAAACATTTACGATACATTTCATCAGAAAGAAAAATATTTAAAGAAAATTGATAAAGTGATTATAACGACCGACATCGGCGAACGGGACTTCAGATATATTTTAAACTTTGCACGGAGAAACAAACTGACAACACTCGTATTTACTTGCGGTGAATACATTCCTCAGCATATTGCTGAAGAAAATCTCATAATACTGGAAAACAGCGGTATTCCGAATTACCACGCGTATATTAATGAAATTAAAAGAATACTGGTTGAACGGGAGTTTATCAGCATTACAGAGGTCAAAGACAGGGAAATACCTGAAACGGGCGCACAGCGGTCCGGCAGAACAGTCATACAGCTGCTTTTGCTTGCTGCAGTAATATTACTGCTGTTTACAGGCGGATTTAAGCTGCTGGAGTATATCAGCAGCGACAGAGCAACTTTTGAAGCGGATATCGACTGGGCACAGGAAGTGGAGCATAATGACTGTGACACAGTGGAAACATGTGCAGTACTTGGTGATGAATATTTGAAAGAATTGAAAACGTATGTTGATTTGCAAGACGAGCCGCATATCTTTTTTGAGAACAGAACACGGACAACTTTCATTAATTATGAAATAAATAAATTTGAGATTGCCGCCAGCGAGCAGGAAAATCCGCTGCCGTTCGGTAAAGAAGAAACGTTCACAGCAATATGGGATGTGTTTCAGTATGTCTTTCCGCACCGTTATTTAGAAGAAATTGATGAATACCGTCTGTTTTCTGACGGTGAGGGAAATACATCTGCCTACGTATCAATTCAAAGAGAAGGCACAGTGCTTGCGATGGATGTGCGTGACAATACACATAAAGCAACACAGTATCGTAATCTGATACATGAATTCGGACATATCTATTCACTTCCCATTGAGGATTTTGATGAATCATGCGACAGTACGGATATTTCATGTGCGAAAAAAGACACGATTATTGATAATCACAGGGAACGTTTCTGGTCGCAGTATGACGAGAACTGGCATGAAAATTCCGAAAAGAGCAGGTTTCAGCTGAAAGGATTTTATAATAATAATGTGACGGATTTTTACGTGCCGTATCAAGCAACTAATGTCAAAGAAGATTATGCGATAACATTTATGAAGTTTATTACAGAAAAAATTCCTGCAAACAGTTCTCAACTGCGCGATGTTAAAGTACAATCAATGTATGAAGACGCTGAACTCGTTGCGTTGAGAGTGGACATCTTAAAATCATTTGTTCAGTTTGAGAAGGAGAGAGCAACTTGAAGCTAAAAGTTAAAGTGAGAGATTACGAAAGCGGGATATCAATTACGAAAATAGATGTGCCTGCTGAATCAACAGTCGATCTGCTGCTTGGAAAACTGGTGCAGGAAGACCTGCTGTTTGATTCATACTTACCCAACATTAAAACAATGGGATATACATATGGGGAATTTCATAGATTAAAAACATCCAGCCTGTTTCACGGTAAGGAAAAAGCAGTGCTGACTTCTAATAAAGTTGAAATTACAATCACTCAAAAAAAATCGACAGAAGGACATAAAGCAGGGCAGCTGCTGCTCGATTACTCGCAGCTCGTCAACGTAGTGGATAAATTCAAAGAACTTGAAGGAGATTCGAACGTTGAATACGGAACAGTATTTTTTGTACAGCAGGAAAAACATCAGTATTTAATCAGATATGAAGAACACGGTTTTGAACTGTATCACTTTAAACTGCAGTATGACAACGCATTTAAAGACGAAGACAGATTCCCGTTCCTGATACTGGAGTTAAAAACTAAACAAGAACTGACACCAAGTGAACTGAAATGGATACGGACAATAATGTTCCCTTCGAAAGAACGTAAAAATCCGATTATTCATCTGGAAGTATCCAAACTGAATCAGGATATCATCGATGAACTGACAACACTCGTACATAGAATTATGGTCATCATCGGTAAATTCCAGGTAAGCAAAACATCACTGGAATCAGACGGCAAACTGCCGTCTTACGTTCAGCTGGATGAGAAAAATTCAATTGGGTTTGTGGAAATTGAGCAGCTGAAGCGGATAGTGGAAGCGTAAGACAAGATATTTTAAATATGCTATCATTAAAATCTTGTAAAAATATTAAATTTAGAAAGTAGTACTGATAAAATGCAAAAAGAAGTGAGACTGGAGAAAAAAAGATTTCGTCCAGAAATAGAAGGTTTGAGAGTTATAGCGGCTTTATTAGTCGCAATTTATCATATTTGGCTTGGGAGAGTGTCCGGTGGTGTCGACGTATTCTTCGTAGTTTCAGGATTCCTGATAACAGCGAGCCTGGTATCAAGACATTTAAGAGAGGGCTACGTAAATCTCTTTAAATTTGTAGGGAATTTGATGAAGCGTTTATTGCCTGCATCATTCTTTGTATTGACAGCAGTCGTTATATTAACAATTATATTTTTACCCAGTGTGCAGTGGAAACAGCTTATAAGCGAACTTATAGCGAGCGCGCTGTATTTTGAAAACTGGAGATTGGCAATTGACTCAGTAGACTATCTGGACTCATCCAATCCGCAATCGCCACTACAACATTTCTGGGCAATGAGTATACAGGGACAATTCTACATAATACTGTTTACTATAGTGACAGCAGCTATCTTCCTGTCCAGAGCTTTTAAAATTCAGATGAGAAATATGCTTGTTATTATTTTCTCGGTTATTTTAATTAGCTCATTTATTTTCTCAATTTATCTGACAGATGCTAATCAGCCTGTGGCATACTTTGATACAAGAGCAAGAATGTATGAATTTATCGTAGGCGGATTGCTGTTTCTTTTTATAGACAGAGTGAAATTAACTAAATCTATATCATTCATAATAGGCTGGACCGGCTTAACAGGATTGATTCTGTGCGGCATTATATTTGATGTCAGCACTAATTTCCCGGGAGCAATGGCGCTCTGGCCGGTGGGATGTGCAGTCCTCGTATTACTGGCAGGACAAAATTCCACTTCATTTGGTGTGGAGAAATTTCTCGGAAATAAAATATTCGTGAAACTGGGGAGCTATTCGTATGCTTTCTACTTATGGCATTGGGTAATCTTGACTTTTTATAAAACATCATACGATATTAAAATAGGAATTCTCGATGGTTCGGCAATACTAATTGTTTCAATAATACTGAGTTATATCACTACAGAATTTGTGGAAAAACCGGTAAGAGCCAGAGACGGGAGATTTATTTTAAGATTTGCACCAGTATTGGCAGCTTTATTAATTACATCATCGTATTTAATTTATGAATATAAAAATACGGAAATAGAATTTGAAGGTCTGATTTACTCAAATGATCATCCGGGAGCAATGAGTATCCTTCAGGAATATTCAAACTATGATAAGAATGCAGAATTAATTCCTGATCTTGCATCTGTAAAAGACGACCTTCCATTAACATATGAAAAAGACTGTAATCAAATGGGTACAAGGACAGAGGCAAAGTACTGTGTTGCTGGAAATGACGAAGCAGAGTATGAAGTAGCATTAGTTGGAGGTTCTCATTCTGCTCATTGGTATGGAGCGTTTGAAGAAATTACTAAAGAAAATGAGCAGATAAAACTTGTTAATATTACTAAGAGTGCATGTCGTTTTTCATCTGATCATATGTCTGATGACTGTGATGAATGGAACCTCAATGTGCTGAACTTATTAGCAGAAAGAAAACCAGATTTAGTTATAATGACTGCAGATATAGGCAGTAATCAATATCCTGAAGTTACAGATGGTTATTTAAAAAGATATAGTCAACTGGATGAGATGGGTATAGAGGTTATGGCTATTCGGGATAATCCGTGGTTTGAAGTGAATATTCCAGAATGTGTGGAAGAATATGGGCCAGGGAGCAGTAATTGCCAGCTTGACAGACAAAAAATACTTCCAGAACCATCGAAATGGGATCGTCTTGAAGTAAAACCGGATAATGTTCATTATGTCGATTACACAGAGCATTTTTGTGATGAAGAAGTATGCTATCCTACTAAAGGTAATGTAATTATCTACTTTGATGCAAATCACATTACGAATACTTATATGAAAACAATAACTCCATTTATAACTGACGATGTTTATAAAATATTAAATGAAGTATCTGATTTCACAGTATAGATAAAAGAGCGGACTTGTGTCTGCTCTTTTTTAAATTATGGGTTTTTAAATGACACCGATATGAATTACTATTATAATAAATGAGATACAAATTTATATTTAAAAAGTGAACATATAAGAGGGAATATAATGAATCACGTAATTACTTTATTTAAAGAGCAATTTCAAAATCTCCATTTAATATGGAAGTTGTCAATTTACAATGTTAAGAGTGAATACTCCAACCATTATCTTGGTTTGTTCTGGAACATTCTGCAGCCTCTGATGCAGGCCGCCATCTATTATCTGATATTCGGACTGGGTCTTAGAGGCGCAACAGCGCCGGATTCAGAAATTCCATTTATTGTTTATCTTATTTCGGGACTATTCCCCTGGCTGTTTATTTCACAGGCGATTAACATAGGATCGAATGCTATTTATGCACAACTCGGTCTGGTCACTAAAATGAGATTTCCATCCAGCGTACTGCTGTCAATTTCATTTACAAACAGTTTAATAAACCTTGCGTTTATGACATTAATTATAATGCTCATTTCAGTTTTCAGCGGATTTGTAAATCCGATGTATTTCTTTATGCTGATATATTTTGTCATCGCATCATTTGCACTGATTTTTGCGATTAACTTAATAATGAGCACACTTATTATACTGGTACGGGACTTTAGAAATGTCCTGCAGAATGTTATACGTATGGGATTTTTCCTGACGCCGATATTCTGGCAGCCGGGTGAAAGAGGCGGATTACTGCAAATGATATCCGATTTAAACCCTTTTGCTTATCTTGTGCAGAACTTCCGTAATGCGCTGATATACGGTGACGGATTATTTTATGGAACGATGGAGCAGCACTTTTACTTCTGGGCAATAACAATTGCATTCCTGCTCATAGGAAGTTACCTGCACATTAAATTCCGTTATAAACTAATTGATTATCTATAAGGACGGTAAAATAATGAAGTATTTAATGATATGTAATGCATATCCGACATTACAGAACCTTTATGCCAACAGCTTTTTGCACAGAAGAGTGAAAGCTTATCAGCAAAAAGGGCTGGAAGTCGATATTGTTGTTATAACAACAAAAGTATTAAAAGATAAATATTACGATGGTGTACACATTAAATACATGGATGAATATCAAATCGCATCATATTTAAAAGTAAATGATTACTCTACAGTGTTATTTCACTTTATTAATAAAAAAATGTTTTACGGTATTGAACAGCTGGAAGAAGACCGGCGTCCAAATATAGTAGTATGGCTGCATGGTTTCGAAGCAGAAGCATGGCACCGCCGATATTATAATTTTTTGGAAAACGTGGCTCAGCTTGATAATGCACTGGAACGGAAAGAGACTGTATTTAAGCCGCAGCGGGAATTTATCCGGGACATTATGACACGTGATGATTTGAACATTAAGTTTATCTACGTTTCACAGCGGTTTAAAGAACTTTACGTTGATCCATATGTGGGCGTCGTACCGGAAAAATATTCTATTATTCATAATATCATCGATGATGAGCTGTTTGAATATCATAAAAAGTCAGCTGATGACCGTATGAAAATCTGTACTATCAGGCCGTTTACAGCACGTAACTATGCTAACGATATAACGGTCGACGTTATTAAGCAGTTAAGCAGAAAAAAATACTTTAATAAGCTTGAATTCAATATATACGGAGACGGCAAATTGTTTAATGTACTGACTAATTCATTAAGACAATTTGATAATGTAAATCTTCATAAAGGATTTGTGAAACAGGATGATATTCCTGAAATTCATAAGCAGCACGGGATTTACCTTGGACCATCCCGTCATGATTCGCAGGGTGTGTCTCTCGGAGAAGCAATGAGCAGCGGACTGGTGCCGGTAACGAATGCCATAGGCGGTATTCCTGAATTCATTTCACATAAAGAAACAGGTATGCTTGCATCGAGAGATAACGTAAGCGAAATGGTGGAGCATATTGATTATTTATATAAACACGCTCGTAATTTTAAAAAAATGAGTGCCCAGGCTGCAAAAAGTATTAAAAAGCAGGCCGGTCTGAATGTTGTAATAAACAAGGAAATTGAGGTGATTACTAATGGCTGGAGTTAATTGGGAAAAAGCATATCATGACCTGGAAGATCATATCGAAGCGATAATGCGTGAAACCAGCGATTTGGTAAACAATGCTGCCCCAAAATTAAAACTGAATGAAGTATATATAACGAAGACGAATACGCTTGATGTAATTATCGATGCAACAGGTGATAAAATGGAGTATGCAATCGATCTCATTGATCGTAAAGGAAAAATGGAAACGATTAAAACGGGCTATCAGAAGTCCAATACTTTTTCTTTTGAAATACCTGATGGAAGATACTCCGTCACTGCCTATGCAAAAGAAAGCGCAAAGGACAACTCAAGAGTGTTCGAGAAAATATCTGTGAATTTTAAACGGGTGCTTAATGATGAATAAATTTTATATGGAACTGGACGACAGGGATAACGGCCTGTCAGTAACACTGACAATCGCAAAAAACGAAGGAATCCAGGATTTATATACCCGTCTCAGTACATATGATATGGCGAAGTTTATCGATTTAACAAAAATTGATACAGGCAATGTCTGGGACATTATTAATGATTTTCCGGCTGATAAAATAGATGCTGTTTTTATAATCAGCGATTTTCAGATTAATGAAAGTCTGCTTAACACAACGGACAATATAGCGGATATAGACTTTAAAAATGAACTGTATTATTTAACATCCGGGTCAAAAAGTGCACATATTCTTGAGAAGTACCGGATGATTAATATTAACGTTAAACAAAAAAGTAAATCTTACGAACTTGAAATTGTTGAAAGTCTGCTGAGAGAGCAGGATAAGAACAATGAAGTAATCAACGGTCTCGTAAGAGAAAAACAGCAGCTGCAGTTTTCACGCGGCAGAGCTGACGATGATGATCTGGAAACAAGATATTTAGATTTAATGGAAAAGTATAAGCAGTCTCTTGACAGACTGGAGCAGCTGCGAAGCTCGAAACTTGGTAAAATGCAAGTTGCATACTGGAACAGGAAAAGAGGATATTAATGAAGGTAGTTAATAGAATCAATACAGCAGATGCAAACTCCCAATATATAAACAACGTCATATCTTCATTGTCGGAAACAAGACCAGCAGGCCTGACAGTCATTCAGTATATTTCAGACGCTGCATCAGCCGAAAGTTTCAGTAAACCTGCAACTGTGGGTATGGAGAATATGAATACTGTACTCGCAGCTGATAAGCATGAAGTATATGAAATACTGAAAGCACAGGCAGCTGGCGCTACTGCAGTCGTATTCGGTACTGTTGAGGATGCGAAAGTTTATATTAAATATTCTCATGTCCTGATTATTGACGGCAGTCTGACAGTTGAATTTAACGGCAGTATACCGGAATTTGACAATGACAAAATATATCTTACAGATATAGCTGACAACGATGCACTGGATGCTAAAATTTATAAGAAATTTTTAGCTGATAATCATATTGATGAATACAGTTTTGAATCTCATACAATTGAAAAATTAATCAGGGAAGCAAACTGTATTATTCCATCGGATCTTATATTCCATCACAGCTTTTCATATAACTTTTCATTCAGATTTAATATCTGGATGTCGAATCTGATGGCAATCGTTAATTTAAACGGTGAAATTGTTAAGGCTGACGGCATATGTGTTCACGGTGAAATGAACAGAGGCATACCCGAAAGCTGCAAAGATACTGTACTGTGCATAAAATATATCGACAGCAAAATAGCAAAACGCTTTGATGATGATGTATCTGAAGTTCTTCAGTACTTTAATAAAGTATTTACAGCCAATTTGAAAAATCATATCGACAAAGGAAATATCAGCAGAGAAAGTCTCGTTGAAGAAATGAAATCTGTCGGTATTGAAAATATATATTACTCCGCTTTAAACAAAGGCGATGCGAAAAAACTTGTCCTGGCATACTGTTTCCCGCCGTTCAATGATACGAGCGGCAACGTGATGGCTAAAAGAATTTTCGAAGCAGGGGACATAGTCGATGTGATATCGAATGATATGAGCCGTATCCGCAACAAAGATAATAAACTGCTTAATATTATGTCTCATCTGCTCGACTCACAAATTGTACTTACAGGCCCTCAGGCATTCAGCAGCTGGACGAGCATCGAAGAATACATGCAGGGTGTTTCTAATAAATATAAGCTTTATGAGAATAAATACGATGAAGTATATTCACGTGTAATGTTTCCGCATTCTCACTTTGCGGCTTTTGAAATAAAAAAAGAAAATCCGGATATTAAATGGATCGCTGAATTCTCGGATCCTCTCTATACGGATGTTTCTTCAAATCTCAGATTTGCTCCAATTGAAGATGATGACTATATCCAGATGCTTAAAGAGTATACTGGTGAGGAATACAGTCATCTGATCGATGATAACTCATTCAATGTATGCGAGGTTATTCCGTTTCTTTACGCTGATGAACTCATCTTCACGAACCAGTATCAGCTGGACTATATGATTGAGAGATTCGATGAAAAAATCAAAGCTCTGGTAAGCAGTAAAGCAGTTATCAGCCAGCATCCGACGCTGCCTGGTGAGATGTATGATATTGTAAAGTCATTCTATAAAGTAAATCAGGATGAAATCAATGTTGCATACTTCGGAAACTTTTACGATACACGCGGATTCAGACAAATAGAACTGGTGGCAAAACAGCTTTATGAAGCCAAAATTAATAATTTTAAAATTCATGTCTTCACTAATCTCAATAAGAAAACGATGAGATTTTTCAGACAGAGCGAGTTTAAAGAATATATAGAAATGAATCAGTATGCCCCTTATTTCGAATTTCTTAATTTAACCAATCTGATGGATGTGCTGCTTATATTCGATGCAGAGACTGTGGGTATAAAACCTTATAATCCATACGTTCCATCCAAATTGAGCGATTACAGAGGCAGTACGAGTAAAATATGGGCATTTACAGAAAAGAACAGTGTTCTTGATTTAACGGAGGAAGATAACCTCTACACTGTTCAGCAGCATGATTATTATAAGTACGGTGAGGCATTTGCACAGATTTCTAAAGATATCGGCAAACCGGTATATAATCCAGCTAATATTAAATGTCTAAATTAACACTGACTTGGAAGTGGGAAAAATGACTTATAAAGTTAAAGTTGATAATGTATCAAAAGTTTTCAATACAACAAGCAACAAGAAAAAGCTGTGGAAAATCTTATTTCCTTTTATGAATAAAGAACAGGAATTTTATCATGCGTTAAGAAATATCTCATTCGAAGTAGAACCGGGAGATTCAGTTGGTATCGTCGGCTTAAACGGCTCCGGGAAATCGACATTGTCCAATCTGCTCGGCGGCGTTACAGTGCCGTCATCAGGAGAAATATATGTTGATGGAAAACCGTCTCTGATTGCGATTTCCGCAGGATTGAATATGGAATTGACCGGTGAAGAGAATATTCACATGAAATGTCTGATGCACGGCTTAAGTGAAAAACAAATCGAAGAGCGCTACGATGATATTGTAGCGTTCAGCGAGCTTGAGGATTTCCTTAATCAGCCGATTAAATCATACTCGAGCGGAATGATGTCGAGACTCGGATTTGCCATTGCGGTACACACAGATCCTGACGTACTGATTGTCGATGAGGCACTGTCAGTCGGGGATGATACATTTACCAGCAAGTGTATTGATAAAATGAAAGATTTCAGAGAACAGGGTAAAACCATATTCTTTGTCAGTCATTCCATTCCCCAAATACAGCAAATGTGTAATAAAGCAGCATGGATTCATTTTGGGGAATTGCGTGAATACGGCGACTGTATACCGGTCGTGGGACTGTATGCACGATTTGTCAGAGGCTATAATATTAAGCCGAAGCACATTCAGAAACGCTACAAAAAAGCGATGGTTGAAGGGCAGAGAACCACAACTTTTGACGCAGACAAAAATGATACGAAATTTGGTATAGGGAATAGTATACTTTTAATGATTTTTTCGGTTATTATAGTTGTAATGGGTTATTTACAAGCAATTCAATATCTATAAGGTGCTTATAAAATGAATAAATTAACTTATGAAGAATTAAAAGAAATAGCGTTGGAGTCTTTGGAGAAAGAAGAACGTGCTTTAAATGAACTGAAGAATATAGACAGACAAATATCAGTTCTGAAAAATGAGAACGACAGATTAAACAGACAGATAAAAAAATATCAAAGTTTTCTTCCTATCAAAGTAGGTTTGAAGATGAAAAAGTTTGTCAGAAAGTAGTGTATGAGTATGTCTAATTTAAAAATTAGAGAGAGACTAAAAGAAATAAATAAAATTAAAAACTCAGTACTTTCGGATGAAAAAGTTCAAGAGGAAACCCCTCTTTTTCCTGTCAGTAATTTAGAATGCGGGATAAGTGTCATTATTCCTGTTCATCAGGGAGAGAAGTTTATAGAGGACCTTGTTGATTCTTTAAAGAAACAGACGCTTGAAACCAGGTTATTTGAAGTAATATTCGTCTTTAACGGAGAGTATGAAAAGAGTGAGGCACTCCTTGAAAAACTGGAGACACCGTTTAATCACAAAATTCTCTATTCTGATCAGGGAGTCGGTATTGCCCGCAACCTTGGGATTAATAATGCACAATATTCCTATATAACTTTTCTTGATGTCGATGATACTTTATCTGCTGATTACTTAAAAAATTCACTTTCAGAAGCTGAACCATATACTATATTGCTAAACCAGCTGCATGAAATTGTAGAAACAAGAGATGATCACGGTAATAATGTGATTAATAAAGAGCTTCTAAGACTTAATCAGTATCCAAACAGCTATTTTGAAGTAGGTAAAAATCTGTCATTAAATGGTGCGAAAATCGTGCCGACAAGCTTTTTACTGAATACACAATTCAATGAGTCACTGAATAACGGTGAAGACGTTGTTTTATACGCAGCGTTAATAACGGAATTTAAACCGATTGTAAAAATAAATCAGCAGCCGGCTGTTTATTACAGGTACAAAGGGCAGGGGACATTATCCCGCGCCAAAGTATCGTTTCAGTTTAATGTACTGGACAGAATTAATGTTATCGATGCACTGCAGGAACTTCTGAAGTACGAAGATGACCTTGATGTCAGAAATTTAATCATAGACAGAATGCGTTCGCAGGCACTGTTCATTAATAAGTACCTCGTCTTAAATATGGACGATTACGGCAGAGTAACAGACTTGATTAAATTCAAGCAGGATGAATTTTATCCGTATCAGCAGGTCAATAAGGACCTGGCGAAAACTTTGTACATCAGTTATTGCTTTCCGCCGTTTGTAGATACCAGCGGTGTCGTAATGGCCAAACGCATTAATCAGGGTAAAAAACCGGTTGATGTCGTTTTTAATGATATGACTGATGTCAGAGGAATGGATCCGTCACTTGAAGTCATAGCTAATCCGTATATTGATGATAAGTATATGATTAATACAGCCTCATCGTTCTCAAATGCAGGATATATTCAGTCATTCGTTGATAAAGTGAAGAAACGTGTAGAGATGCAAAAGTATAACCATCTATACAGCCGTGCACTCTGGCCGGGTTCACATATGGCAGCGTTTGAATTTAAAATGAATGACAGCAGTCTGAAGTGGACTGCGGAGTTTTCAGATCCAATTTTATATGATATTAAAAATGAGGCGCGTAAAGCAGGCTATTTTACAGTGAAAGAAGTAAAAAGACTGAAGAAAAAAGTTCCTAAAAACTTTGAGGAATATATCAATACCAATCTGTTTAATATGTGCGAAGTACTGCCGTTTATCTTTGCTGATGAAATAGTGTTTACCAATATTAATCAGCAGGAAGTAATGCTCGAACGATTCGACGATGAGTTTAAAAATATGGTGTATAAGAAATCAGTTATTTCAAAACACCCGTCATTGGATGAATACTATTATGATATAGATAAACATTACGTATCGCTGAATCAGAATGAATTTAATATCGGTTACTTCGGAAATTTCTATGAAACGAGAAGTGCAACAGATATTATAAATATTGCTAAAAAAATTAAGGAATATAAAATCAAAGCGAGGCTGTATATATTTACAAATGATACTTCCAAAGTAAGAAGCCAGGTAATAACACAGGGTGTTTCTGAAATAGTTCAGGTAAATACATACTTGAAATACTTCGAATTTCTTAATGCGTCAAAAGAATTCGACTGCTTGATTTTAAGTGACGCAAATACGAAAGAGTATATGAAGAAGAACCCTTATCTTGCTTCAAAATACAGTGATTATATATCCTCGGGTACGAAAATATGGTCTCTTTATGAAGAGGGCAGCGTACTCAGTGAAATAGTTAAGAATGATAACAATAACGTCTTCGGCAGTGAGCTCGGTGACACCGAAGCAATCGAAGAAACATTATTTGAATTAGTTAATCACAATAAAAAAATTGAGTCCTGATTTCAGGACTCAATTTTTTTATAGTTCTTTCTGCATATATTTATGAGGAATACCGGCATCGTCAAATTCTTCGGATGCTACCTGGTAGCCGAGCTTTTCATAAAACTTAATTGCGTGAACCTGTGCACCAAGTTTAGCATGTGTGTAGCCATTCTCTTCGGCATGAATATGAACGAAGTTCATAAGAGCCTGACCCAGGTGAAGGCCTCTCGCAATCTGTCTTACAGCCATACGTTCAACTTTTATTACGCCGTCACCGATATCACGGTACCTTACAGTGCCGAGCGGACGGTCATCGAGCATAAGAAGAATGTTAATGGACTCTTTTTCGTATTCATCTACTTCCATTTCAAGCGGCACGTTCTGCTCTTCGACAAACACTTCTTTTCTGATTTCCAGGCATTGATTGTAGTACTTTTTATCATCTGTTATTTTAAGCTCCATATTATCACCTACATCGCATTTTTTCTTCGTATAACCGTATACTGCCAAAATACTTTAAGCTGTTCAATATTCCAGTAATCCATACCGAGTGACAGAGCGGGACGTGTATTAAATTTCATACTGCTTCCTTCTGCCGCTGCAAGTGCAATGTACTGCATGTGCGGCTTCAGCATTTTAAATTCATCGGATAACTTTCCATTTTTTTTAATCCAGTCGAGAGGAAAGATATGATCAAAAATATTTACCACTTCGTATATTTCAGGAATCGCAGTAATATAACATGCTGCATCTACAGAAGAATTATTCTGCGACTCTGAAAAATAGCTTCTCAGGGACAAATATAACTCTTTATGCTCGTGATTCATATAAAAGTACTCATTCTCAATCTTGGGCTGACTGCTGTTTTTAATCAGTTCTTCCAGATTATCCATCATTTCATGGATATTCGTTACTTTATCATATGATTTTCTCAAAACAGCCACCTCGCTTTAATTAATAATAATAACCGTTATTTACTGAATCGCTGTTACTGCCTTCATAGTAATCATCCTGGTTTTCTGTACCGTCATCATAGTAGCCATCCTGCTGATTGTTTGTGCCATCGTCGTATGTGCCGTTATTGTTGTAGTTTTCTTCCTGTGTCTGTTCTTCAGTGCTTTCGTTTTCAGGAGCCTGGTTATTCGGGTTGTATTCTTCATCCGTTGTGTCTTCCAGATCATCTTCACCCTCGATATCTGATTCTTCATAGTTGAACTCTTCAGTTTCAAAACCGTCGCCGTACGGGCTTTCATATCCTTCTTCAGCGTAATAAGGAATCATTTCAGGCTGATGATCTGTCAGCATGTATTCATCCATATATTCATACGGAACCAGGTAATCGCCTAATCGGAGCTGCAGCAGATCAAACGGCTCTGAAGGCTCAATTTCCAGAATGGAACGGATTGTATTGGAAAGGACAAATAAATGTTCGTCATCGGCTCTGTAGAAGTATGCTCCGCTGCCCTGACTCCAGTAATCCGTACCGCGTAACTGCGTTGAATCAAACGATATTTTATTAAATGCGTAATATGATGCAAGCTGGCGGATATCTTTTGCTGTAAAATTGTGTCTTGTGTTATCTGCGACGACTTTAATTAAATCATCAATTTTACTTAATCCGCCGGATGATTTCACTTTGCTTAAGACTGCTTCAACTAGTTCCATCTGTCTGTTCCCGCGTCCAAGGTCGGAGTCTACACGACGGCTTCTTACAACAGCCAGTGCCTCTTCACCGTCAAGTTCCTGGACACCTTCTTCAAGAATGATTCTGCCCGTATCATGCTGATCCGGTTCGTTCATGTCGAAAGGAACATCAAATTCAATGCCGCCGACAGAATCAACAATATCTACAACTCCTGCCATATTAATGCGGACGTAGTAGTCGACCGGCACGTTCAGCAGTGATTCAACAGCTTTCATGGAAGCTGAAGGACCGCCGTACATGTGCGCGTGGTTAATTTTATCGAAATACTCTTCGGTTTCAATGTACGCGAGAGTATCTCTCGGGATGTTAACTAATTTTACATCGTCGCTGTTTTTATCAAAAGTAGCGAGTATCATACTGTCCGTACGGAAATCGTCACCGCCGAGGTTTTCTTTCTCTGCACGTGATTCGTTTTCGTCCGTACCAAGAATCAGTACAGTAAAGCTGTCGTCAACAGTAGCATCTTCTTCACGCAGATCGGAGCGGTCCCGATCAGTGGGTTCGTATGAACTGTTTACTCCTTCATCAAAAGTGTTATAAAGACTGTAAATATATATTCCTGCGACTATTAAAATAAGCACGAGGACAATTACGATTGTCCAGATTATTTTCTTCATCAATGTTATAGACCCATTTCTTGTTTAGATTTTAAAATGCACTAACTTCTATTATAATGTTAATAAGACATAATTAAAAACAATATATTAAAATACAGAGGGTTGCAAATGAAAAAGGTAACGATGTTCGTATGGAATAATTTTGTGAACGATGCAAGAGTCCTGAGAGAAGCGTCTGCACTGGCAGACACCGGTTATAAAGTAACGATAATTGCCAAAAAAGAACTGTCTGAAATGCATCTTCTTTCCAGTGAAAAAATCAGTGAAGGTGTCTTCGTTAACAGACCTTTAAAACTGGAGTTGTCTGAAAGAATTACAGGACGTATTAAATCATCTGTTATCACTAAGCATATACCAAATATGCTGTTAATGTTCAAAATGATTATGCTTGGAAGAAAGTATGATACAGATGTATATCATGCACATGATTTAAACACTTTAATACAGGGGATTGTCAGTGCCAAACTCCGTCTGAACAGAAAGAAACTGATTTATGATTCCCATGAAGTACAGACCAGCCGAACACATTACAGTTTTGATAAAATTTATAAGATAGAGAAGTTTTTACTGAACTTTACTGATGCAGTAATTGTAGAGAACGAGACAAGAGCACATTATCATAATGATTTATACAAAGAGCTTCCTGCTGCTGTACATAACTATTCGGAACTCTATGAGATTGATGAAGTTGAAGCATTTCCGTTAAAAGCCGAGTACGATATTCCGGAGGATAAAAAAGTAGTGCTGTACCAGGGAGGAATGCAGGACGGCAGAGGGCTGTTTAAACTGCTTGAAGCATTCACTGAAACAGAAGGTGCAGTTCTATTCATGATTGGTGACGGGAAAGAAAGACAAAACCTGATTAAGTATCACAAAGAGCTTGCTCTTGAAAAGAAGGTAATATTTATCGATCGTGTACCTTATAAGGATTTGAGAAGATATACGAAAGCTGCTGATATCGGGATTCAATTTTTAGAGAACA
Source organism: Jeotgalicoccus coquinae (assembly GCF_014207425.1). Lineage (GTDB taxonomy): Bacteria > Bacillota > Bacilli > Staphylococcales > Salinicoccaceae > Jeotgalicoccus > Jeotgalicoccus coquinae. The sequence continues at coordinate 379,115 of NZ_JACHFF010000001.1, forward strand.
CGAATTTTAATCATTATTCTGCATCCTCCAATAAATTATTCGAATACATCATGGCGCATGTACCGGTAATAGGATCGAAGCTGCCCGAAATAGAAAGAGTAATCGAAGAAGAAAAAGTGGGGCTGACTGTTGAGGAAGGCAACGCCGGAGAACTGGCGGGAGCACTGAGCAGACTGATTAATGATGACGAACTGAGAATGGAATTTAAGAAGAACACGAGCTTGGCAAAACAGAAGTATAACTGGGAAAATGAAAAAGAAATTCTGACAGGCTTATATACGAAACTTTAATTTTGAATGGTCCGGCAACTTTGATATAATTAGTAAGTATTTTAAAATATACTCAATTATAAAGTGAGTTAAGGTGACTTATGAAAATATTATTAATCACGCAAAACTTCTATCCGGAAATTGGTTCCGGTGCGAACAGATTAAAAAACTTATATATCCAGCTGTCCAAAAAGCACGATGTTGAAGTGCTGACGACAAATCCATCCTACCCGAATGCGAAGATGTATGATGAGGAAAAATACTGGAGCACTGAACAGATTAATGATTCAAAAGATATAATGCGACTTAAAATGAGAATGGATAAGCAGAGTAAATCCATGGCGTTCCGTTTATTATATTATTTTGAACTTGCTTATAAAGTGCGGGTGTATGTTAAGAAGTACCAGTATCTGTATGACGCTGTATACGTCACAACACCAAATATTTTTCTTCCGTGGGCTGCTTTTTTCCAGAAGAGGGAAAAAGGCGTGCAGCGTATTTTGGAAGTGCGGGATCTGTGGCCGGACAGTGTACGTGACGTCGAGAAGATGAATATTGATTTATTCTTCCCGATTTTAAAATTCATGGAAAAAATGCTGTATAAACAGTCGGATAAAATAGTTATCAACAACGAAGGCTTCAGAAAATACATAATCCGTATGATAAAAAATAAGCCCGTATTATTTTTACCTAATGCATTTACGGAAAATGAAACGGGTTTTGAAGAGGCACCGGAAGATTTCAGAGTCATTTATACCGGCAATATCGGTTTTGCCCAGAGTTATGAGAAACTGCAGGAAATGGCGCATAAACTTGAGGAGAACAAAATTAATTTTAAAATTATCGGATACGGTATGAATGCTCATTTATTCCAGTCATATATTGAATACAATGATTTTGAATATGTTACTTTCGAGGAAGAGAAAACACGCGAAGAGTGTCTGATAGAAATACGCAAGTCCAATATCCAGCTGTCCATCCTGAAAGACAGTGACGTATTCCTTAATGTACTTCCGGGCAAAGTAATCGACGGTATTGCTTCCGGTGTACCGGTAGTGACCAACCTCGGCGGATACACGAGCGAGCTTATAAATGAGTATGATGTAGGTTATGCAAAAGAGAAAGCGACTGCCGGGGAACTTGCAGAAGCCATATTGAAAATTAAAGGCAGCAGAGAACTGGAAGCAAAACTGAAAAATAATGCGAGACAGCTGCTGAAATCTCACTTCTTATGGGAAGAAAACATTGAAAAATTAAATAGTTTTATATTCGATAAAGAGTTTAGGCGGTAATAATACCGCTAAACTCTTTTATTAATGTTAAGTAAAGATAATTTAATGTAAAATGAATTTATTGAGTATAAAATATAATCTTTCTTAGGGGTTTGAAAAATGAATTCTATAATTAATACATTAAAAACTATAATACCTCGCAGTATGAGAGAGCGTTTAATAAGAAAAGTAACACTCCAGGATATTACAGTTCATAAGAATTATGCAGAAATTAATCTGACACTCAAAAACTTTTATAATTTTAATCTTAACGACAAGATAACAATTACTCTGTCAAATGGCGAATATGCTGAGACTCTCGCGTACACTGTTGATAAAAATAAGCTGTCGATTCAGCTGACGGACAGTGTATTTAAAAATACAACCGGCAACTCATCTATTAAGGTATCTGTTGACGGAAAAAATATGATTATCGATTCGAATGCGGGAATTGACAGTCAGACGTCATTTTTTAAAGGCGGGAGATACTATAATATTCTCGTTAACGGGACGCTTATTCTTGAGCACCTGCTTGCAGAGTATACATTTAACACATCATATATTCATGCAGAAAGCATGGAAGTGTCATATGAAAATTTATCAGTGTTATTCGGCAGCAGCCGGAGTATGGATGATTACAATCTGGCATTGCTGTATCCGAATAAAATTGTAGAACTGACGAATGAAGGTAACGGATCTGCAGTAACAGTTTCTGATTTCAGCACTGTTACAATGGGCAGAGCGACACTTTACGCAGTTAAAGGCTATGAAATGACACCCGTTAAACTGGATATCCGGGAAGTTAATTTAACTACTCAGGATCATAACCTGCAGTTTTTAAACGAAGATAATGAGCTGTATGCTTTTATTGAGAATCACGAAATCGAAATGCTGTCTGCTGATGCTGAAATGACAGAGAACGAAGATGCCGTATGTATTAAAATGTCCTATGATGAGCAGCTGGAAATTAATTATTTCGTCGTTGCAGATACTATTTCGGGTGAAGAGGAAGCGTTCCGTGCAGAAATGCTGTCAGCGGGCGAATTTAAAGCAGAGATACCCGTAGGCACTTTGGTTAATAATTTTACCCGAAAGAAATTCAAGCTGATTACAGAATCGGACGAGCCGATTACACTGCAGCCGAATGTGAACTATGCTGAAGTACTGGGGTTTGGGAAACGTTTGGTTATAAGCTACAAAAATCAAAATATTAAACTCTGGTTCTATAAAAGAAAAGATACTGCACTTGGTTTTAAAGTGACACAGCCGAGAATTAAAAGACAAGTAACATGGATTGAAGGTTTCGGCTTTGACGGTTTTATAAAAGGCCGGGAGAATTTTACTGACTGTGACAGCTTTATGATTTTTGAAGACCGCTACAGTAAAGAATACATTAAAATCCGTATCGATGAAGAGTTCAATATTGACCTGGCTGCTCTGGATTTAAAATCCATTAAGAGCAAAGATAAAACAATACTCGATGTGTTTGTCGCAATGCTGGACAGCAATGATGAAATAATAAGAAAAGAAAAAATAAAATATAAATTTTCCGATTATAAAAAAGATAATTATTACGGCAGTCACTCCGAACATGATGCTGACGGCAATGTGCATTATCATTTAATTACAACAACACCGTTCGACAATCTTAAAATAGAAACATTTTCTATTCCTGAAGAAGTAACTATACCTGATAAAACAAGCAGCAAGGATTTTAATACGTGGCTGGTCGGGGAACGTTACGATACAGCACAGGATAACGGTTATGCTTTCTATAAATATTTGAGAGAAAATACGGATGTTAATGCGTATTATACTATTGAAGCGGCTGCGCCCGATTATGAAAAAATAAAATCGGATCCGCATGTTTTGGCATTCGGTTCCCCTGAACATTTTGAAATATCATTTAAAGCGGGTGTACTGCTCGGTACTCATGACCTTGAGAATCTGCTGCCGTATAAACCTGCACGGGGTTTTTTCAACTACGAAGATACATTTAAAGTATTTCTGCAGCATGGTGTACTCGGCCGGAAACGGGTAGAATATCATAAGAAATATTATGATATTCCGTTTGACCTGTTTATTGTCAGCAGTGAGCCTGAAAAATATGACGTGGTAATGAAAAAGCTCGGCTATGATGAAGAAGACGTTTCGATTACAGGTCTTGCGAGATTTGATTCTCTCCCGCGGGGCAATAAGACAAAAGATATTCTGCTTATGCCGACATGGCGTGACTGGATTAATACAGACGAAGCGTTTTTAAACAGTCAATATTTTCATAATTATAATGGACTTATTCATAATGAACGCCTGATTAAAATACTGGAAGATAATGATGTCCAGCTGAATTTTTATCCTCATTACAGAGCGCAGATGTATTTCAACGATGAAATACTGAACCCGAGCAGCAATATTAATTTTATTCAGCTGGGTACAAAGACAGTGCAGGAACTGCTTATCGACCATGCGCTTTTAATAACTGATTACTCCAGTGTGAGTTTTGATTTTACATTGATGGATAAACCGGTCATTTACTATCATTTTGACGTCGGGAAATTTTTCAGGCAGGGTAAACTCCGTCCGTTATTCCAGACGTTTATCGGAAAAATTGCACGTACTGAAGATGAACTGGTGGATTTAATTGAACAGCAGATTAAATTGAACTTTCAAACGGAACATCCTGACATTTCGGGGATTTTCAAGTATCAGGATCATCATAACTCGGAACGTATATATACCAGCGTAAAAGATAAAATTAACAGTATAGAGAAGTAAAAACAACACCGTCCGGAAATACCGGGCGGTGTTGTTTTACATGCTGTATATTATTTTGACCAGATGTGCAGCCGAATTGCCGCTGCTGTATTTATTCCACTGATTATTAAAAGCTTCGATTCTCTCCATATCGAAATTATTATTTTTCAGTATGTTAATAATTTCTTTCGTACTGAACGCAACAGGCCCCGGCATATAAGACTGGTAATTGAACCAGAGACCCCGGGATTTTTCATATTCATTCAGGTCATATGGAAAAAATATCATCGGTTTCTTTAAAATTGAAAATTCAAAAGGAATTGATGAATAATCTGTAATCAATATGTCGGCTGCCAAAAGCAGCGGGTTAATATCAAAATCGCCCGACACATCGGTAACGAACTCATCGTTTTCAAAACCTGTCAGTTTAACTGCCGGGTGGAGTTTTAACAGCAGATGATAATCGGCCGACAGCTGTTTTTTCATAGTGTCGATATCGAGATGAATCTTTGTCACATCATACTCATCATCTCTGAAAGTCGGTGCATAGAGCAGTATTTTTTTACTTTCAAGTTCAGGCAGCGCTGCATGAATTTCTGCAGCAGCAGTGTCGACAGCATCCGGATGGTAAAAGAAATCTGTTCTCGGCACACCTGATTTAATTATACGTTCAGGACCCGCGCCAAATGCTTCCTTGAAAATATAAGCCATTTCATCAGAACTGACTGCTATATAATGAAAGCGGCTGTATACTTTTTTAAAACGTCTGTGTGCGCTGGCGGGCCGGTTTTTAATCGTCTTATCTCTGCAGCCGAAATATTTTACCGCACCGTTTGCGTGCCATAACTGTATGCATTTCACCGGTGTCCGGAAATTGCATGCAGCCAGTACGACGTGGTAGTTATCGACGAACAAATATTTTGCAGTAGCAAGGTGGTAGAGACCTTTCAGAAAAGATACAGCGTTACGCGGTGTAAATTCTAAAATACGGTCAGGTACTGTACTTTCGAACGTTTTTCTGCATCCCGGTTCTTTTAAGATGATGATTTTGGATGAAGTCTGTTTCTTTACTTCTGCAGCGACATACTCGATATTATCCCCGAAGGATGCCAGCATTACTGTTTTCTCCTGCAGCGGCATCAGCCGGAATATATTAAAAGCCAATCCTGTAACAGCAAGATAAAGGGATATGACTCCTTCTTTAATCATTTTTCTGTTTCAATTCATCTTTAATTTTAGTCGTTGAAATACCGCTTGTTCTTGGCAGATAGACGACATCACAATGTTCTTTAAGGAAGTCGAATTCGCCTTCCCAGTCATCACCCATAACAAAAGTATCGATAGCGTATTCTTTAACATCCCGGACTTTCTGGTCCCAGTCATTTTCACCGATAACTTCATCTACATATTTAATAGCTTCAAGAATCTGTTTGCGCTCTTCAAATGAGTGATATGCTTCTTTGTGCTTTAAAGTATTGAACTCATCTGTTGATACAGCGACGATTAAATAGTCACCCAGTGCTTTTGCACGTCTCAGTATATTGATATGTCCTGTATGAAGGAGATCGAATGTTCCGTAAGTAATTACTTTTTTCATGATAATTTGCCCCCGTTAAAGCATTAATATAGTGTTTTGTAGTATTATGAATTATAGCATAAGATAATTATGAAAACTTTGCAGGTGTGGTGGATATGAAAAAAATTAAAAATTTAGCATTAAAATTATATAAAATAGCTTTTTGGATATGCGGCAAGTCTTTTAACAAAGACCATTCGCTGATCGTTTTTGAGAGTTTCCTCGGTAAGCAGTTCAGTGATAACCCAAGAGCACTGTATGAATATATGTCGATACATTATCCGGAATACAGATTTTTATGGAGTGTCGACAAGCGCTATGCTGATGTATTTGAACGCTACGATATTCCGTATATCAAAAGATTCTCTCTCAGCTGGATGATTTATATGAATAAAGCGACATTATGGATTTCAAACAGCAGACTGCCGCTCTGGATACCAAAACCGAAAGGAACGACATATTTACAAACATGGCATGGTACGCCGCTGAAAAAACTTGCGGTGGATATGGAAGAGGTTCATATGCCGGGAACTGATACAGAACGCTACAAGAAAAATTTTACGCGCGAATCGGCAAAATGGGATTTCTTAATTTCCCCGAATGAGTATTCAAGTGAAATATTTAAAAGAGCGTTCAGGTTTGAAGATAAAATGCTTGAAACAGGATATCCGCGCAACGACTTTTTATTTACGAACAGCGATGACGAAGCAATAGAAAATCTGAAGAAGGATCTCGACCTGCCTGCAGATAAGAAAGTCATTTTATATGCACCGACATGGCGTGATGATTCGTATCATGGAAAGGGCAGATATAAATTTAATCTTGAATTTGATATGAAGAAAATGTACGAAACATTGTCTGACGAATATATTATTATTTTGCGGCTGCACTACCTTGTGAGTGAAAATCTTAATATCAGCGAATATGAAGGATTTATTTACGACTATTCCAAGTACGAAGAAATCAGAGATCTGTATGTTATATCAGATATGCTTATTACCGACTACTCATCAGTATTTTTTGATTATGCGAACCTGGAACGTCCGATGATTTTCTACGTATATGATATTGATAATTACCGCGATAAGCTCAGAGGTTTTTACTTTGACTTTGAGAAGAAAGCTCCGGGGCCTTTAGTTACTACGACGGATGAACTTCTGGCAGCAATCGAAAAAACAAAAACTGAAGACTTTAACGAAGTGTACAATACTGAAGAATTCCGCAGCAGATTCGGTGCGCTTGAAGATGGCAAAGCATCGCAGCGCGTAGCTGATGAAGTTATTTGTTATTTAAGAAGTAAAATTGTATAATTCACCATTGATGAAAATTTGAGGTTGTGAGTAACTTATGAAATCCATGTGGAAAGTATTGCAGGAACAGATTGCCCATTTTTATTTAGTGAGGCGGCTGTCTTTATATGATATGAAAAGTAAAAACCAGAATAACTATTTGGGAATAGTCTGGGAAGTCCTGACGCCGGTTATCAGTATTCTAATATACTGGTTTGTATTCGGCACGCTCCGTTCCCGCGCGCCGATAGAAATGGACGGCAGGGAAGTGCCGTTCTTCTTCTGGCTGTTTATAGGATTTGTCGTCTGGACATTTTTCTTCCAGGCAAGTATCGAGGCATCAAAGTCTATTTATACGAGACTTAAAATGCTGGCAAAAATGAATTTTCCGTTAAGCGTTATACCTAACATTCCGATATTTTCAAAATTCTATACGCATTTAATTATGCTGGCTATTGCGTTTATCGTTTTTCAATTTGCAGGGTATTACGTCAGTGTGTACTTTATACAGATTCCGTACTTTATTTTTGCAACGTACGTGCTGATCTTTGCCTTTTCGCTGATTACTTCGACATTGTCGACACTCGTACGCGATGTGCATCTTGTACTTAACTCATTTCTGCGCATGGGTCTTTATTTATCAGGTGTACTGTGGCCGCTGTCAATGCTTTCGGATTTCCCGAAACTGATGGTGCTTATGCAGTTAAATCCGCTTGTATATCTAATTGAGGGATACCGTGCTGCATTTTTTGGCACAGAATGGTTCCTCGTTACAGAATGGAAGTATTCATTATACTTCTGGGGCCTGATGCTCGTAATGCTGCTTATCGGTTCGGTGCTGCATATTAAATTCAGACGTAACTTTATCGATTACTTATAATGGGGTTTAAAAATGACAAAAGCTATTATTACTAAAAATGTCGTGAAAAAATACAGGCTGTACGAAAGTCAGAAAGAACGGATGCTGGATCTGATTAGCCCGAAAGGGCACGGCGATGACTTTTATGCGCTGAATGGTGTGAACTTTGAAGCGGACAAAGGAGACGTCATCGGTTTTATCGGGATTAACGGCTCGGGTAAGTCCACACTCTCAAACATTATTGCGGGTATTGTACCGGAGACGAGCGGTGAAGTGCAGGTTAACGGGCAGCCCGCGTTAATTGCTGTAGCTGCAGGTCTGAACGACGATTTAACAGGACGCGATAATATCGAACTTAAATGTTTAATGCTCGGTTTCTCAAAAGATGAAATCAAAGCACTTGAACCGGAAATTATTGAGTTTGCAGAGCTTGAAAACTTTATCGATCAGCCTGTAAAATCTTATTCGAGCGGTATGAAATCGAGACTCGGCTTTGCAATCAGTGTTAAAGTCGATCCGGACATTTTAATTATCGATGAAGCGTTGTCGGTAGGAGACAGGGCATTTGCAGATAAAAGTCTGAAAAAGATGCTCGAATTCAAAGATCAGGGTAAGACGATGATCTTTGTCAGCCACTCTATCGGACAGATGAAAACATTCTGTGATAAAATTCTCTGGCTTGAGTTTGGAAGAGTCAAAGCTTTCGGCGAAGTAAAAGATGTTCTGCCTCTGTATGAAGCATTTCTGCTGAAATGGCAAAATATGCAGAAAGATGAAAGAGACGTATACAGAACTAAAATTATGTCGAAAAATCCGAGTGAAAATAAATATAAAAAACTCGGCGATTTAATGGTGCTGGACGATGAGGATGACCTCGAAGCATCACACACATACTCAGTCCGGCCGGTCAGCAGACTGGCGCATTTAAAAGCATATACAACGTTCATATATTCTTCGCCTAATAATGACGAAGATAAAAAAGATGCACAGCATTTAAAAAACAAAGTGTACTATGTTAAAAGAGAAGCGACATACCAGTTTGAGAATTATTATCTCCTGAGTACAAAACCGAGCGGTGAAGATGGTGTCATCGGCTGGATCAGAGGTATTGAAACATCTTCTCATGTTCATACACTGGTGGACAATGACAAAAAAACATTTTATTTAAAAGGACGCGGTTACGCATCGACCGAACCATGGGGAGGCAAGCGCCAGTATATTCATGAGTCACTGGAGCATCACGGCGGACTGCACTTTAATGCAGATGAAACAATTCTTGTCGGAAATAATATCTGGTACAGAGGTATTATCGAAGGAGAAAATAAATCAGCATGGATACACAGCAACAACGTTGTCAGTGATCCGGAAGAATTGAATGAAGAAGAAATAAATTAAGAGGTGCACCGGGCACCTCTTAATTTATTTCATATAATGTTTCCTGTGATGTAAAGAATCCGTCGGCTCCGAGTTTAACGAGGCGGTCAGCTTCTTTTTGACTTTTCACCGTATACGGGTATACTTTTAAACCGTATTTATGACATTCTTCAATGAATGCAGCATCGGTAATTTTTTTAAATGGATGAACACTGACTGCATTAAGTCCGGTCATACTGACGTATCTGCCTGCATTAATCATCGGATAATGCATCAGGAATCCAAGTTTAATGTCAGGATTGCATTCGGAGATTCTTAACAGTGCTGTGTGATCAAATGAAGAAACGATAATATTATCAAGGTTATAATACTGTTCCGCGAGCCTGGCTACCTGGCGCTCGATACCTTTATGGGGAACAGGTGAGTTTTTTATTTCAATATTAATTATAATATGGTCAGGTATAAACTGAAGTACACTTTTTAAAGAAGGTATTTTTGCACCGGCAAATTTTGCATCAAAATATGTGCCGACATCAATAGACTGAAGTTCATCAAAAGTATATTGATTTACTGAAAGTTCCGCATCTTTGTTATAACGCATCAGCTTGTAGTCATGTACGACTACAGGGACATTGTCTTTTGTCAGCTGGACATCCAGTTCAATGGCAGCTGCACCGTATTCCAGCGCTGTCTTAAATGCGATTTCGGTGTTTTCCGGTGCAATAGATTCCGCACCGCGGTGTGCAAACACAGTAATCATAAAATTCACTCCAATTTTAATAAGACTTTAATACTTATAGTGTAACATCTGAAAGTAAATAAATTATTAATATTATGTAAGAAAGGAAGGATTAATGTGACGGTAAAATATAACACGGTTAAATTGATGGATATCGATTTTATCAATATATCGAGATACTCGTTTCTTAAAAAAATAGTCTATCCGTCGATCGAACAGGAAAAGAAATGTTTTATCGTCACTGCAAATCCCGAGGTAGTCATTGCGACCCGGGATGATCCTGACTTTAAAACGACAGTTAAAAGTGCGGACTACGTACTGGCCGACGGCGTCGGAGTCGTCAATGCATCCAAATTAATTAATAATCCGATTAAAGAGCGTGTAACAGGCGTCGACATAATGTACGATCTGCTGCAGTATGCATCTGATAATAAAAAGAAAGTGTTCTTTTTAGGTGCAAGCGAAGAAGTAAATATGAAAGTGATGGATATTGTTAAAAAAGATTATCCGGGGCTTATTATTGCGGGACGGAAGAACGGTTACTTTAACAAGTATGACGACCGCATCGCCGAACAGATCGCAGCCACAAAGCCGGATATTGTTTTTGTCGCTCTGGGTGCCAAACGCCAGGAAGGCTGGATTCATCATTATATGGATAAGTTCGATAAAGGGATTTTTATCGGCATCGGAGGAAGCTTCGATGTATTGAGCGGGCAGATTAAACGTGCGCCGGAGATATGGATAAAACTGCAGCTTGAATGGCTGTACCGATTATTAAAAGAACCTCACCGTATGAGAAGAGATCTGAAGGTGCTTGAGTTTATGCTGCTGCACGTGCCGGTCATTAAAAGAATAATGAAGTGGCTCGGATTTTCGAAGTCGAAACCAAGATCATCGAGAGATGGTATACGATGATAACAGGACGGGAGTTATATAGATGTTTAAACGAAGACTGCTAATCGGCACTTTACTGATGTCCGTTCTTTCAATGACTGCATGCGGCGGGGCGGAGACGTCCGGGCCGCACGGTGCTGAAGAGGCAAAGAGCATGCTGACGACAGGGAAGTACGAAAAGAAAAAAGAACATGAAGAAACATCCGCTGAACAGTCGGTTTCAGGAGCGGAAGATATGAATATTATTTCATATACAGAAGAAAATGATAAAAAAGTTGTGGCAATGTACTATCCTGAATTTCAGCAGCAGAACATAGATGAACAGCTTGATGAATTTAAAACATCAAAGCTGAATATTTTTAATGAGCTGATTAAATCTGAAGACGTCTCAAAAGATTTTGCACCGCAGCTTAACATGACTTTTGATGCAAATCTGCTTGCAGAAAACATTTACGCTCTGCAGTTTGTTATCGATACATATATTTCAGAAGATACAGTGTTTAAAGAGACCGAAATAGTAATGATTAATACCGGAACGGATTCATTACTGACAGAAGAGTCACTGTTTTCCAAAAATCTGAACAGCCGCGAGCATTTATATAATACGCTGCTCGGCACCATGAAGACGGATCTCAGTATTGCACCTTATCTGAATGAGGAGAAACTGCGCAGCTGGGTACTTGATGAAGCAAATAATTTCAGCAATGTGCGCTTTACAGATAATATTATGGAATTTACATTTGAGCAGGGTGAAATTGCTGCTGATGCTGCAGGGAAGCCCGCGATTGAAATACCGCTTACTGAGCTGCTGGCAGCAATGCCTGATGCTATTACACAGCTGATTGACGGAGAATATATTGAACCTTCGGAAGATATGCCAGAAGAAGCTGCTGCAGAAGAAGAACAAAAACCTGCAGTTTATGAAATCAGAGAACTGGATAAAAATTTAAAAATGGCTGCGCTGACTTTTGATGACGGACCGGATAATATACTGACACCGAGAGTGCTGTCTCTCCTTAAAGCGCACGATGCCAGGGCAACATTCTTTCTGCTGGGAACGAAAGTGAATTTATTCCCGGCCACTGTGGAACAGACAATTGATGCTGGACATGAAGTTGGAAATCACACTTGGAGTCATAAGGACTTAACGACGATTTCATTTAATGAGATTACCGAAGAAATTGTCCGGACGAATGAAATTATCGCTGAAACGGCAAACATCCAGCCTGTAATATACAGAGCGCCGTTTGGTGCTAATACAGACGCAGTTGATCAGTACGTTCCAATGACGGAAGTTAACTGGGATATCGATACCGAAGACTGGCTGACGCACGACCCTGTACAGATTAATCAAATGATTAAAAATAATATCAGTGACGGTGATATCGTTCTTATGCACGATGTGCATGACATGACAGTCGAATCACTCGATGAGATGCTGCAGTATTTAACAGATGAAGGCTATGAACTGGTCACAGTATCTGAAATTTTATATTATAAAAATGAAGTCAGGGCGGAGTAATCCGTCCTGTTTTTATATAGATAGGAATTCTTTTGTGGTAAGATATTTTTAAGATTCAGAACACGAAACAGCGGGGGAGATTGAATGACCGGAGAAATGATTTTTGTCGCAGTCATCATCGTATTAATGTTAATAGGTTTATCATTTGAGGTTATTCGTGCAGATTTTCTAATATTTTTAGTACTGGTGATTTTTTTACTCAGCGGGGTTATTACAAACGAACAGGCGCTCAGCGGCTTTTCCAACGAAGGGATGCTGACCGTACTCCTGCTGTTTATAGTTGCCGGTGCTATTCAGAAGCACGGAATTATTGAACTCGTAATCTACAAATTACTAGGCAAAGGCCAGAGTGTCAGGAAAAGTATGTTGAAAGTTCTGATGCCGGTAGGGATTGCCTCGGGGTTTCTTAACAACACACCTATAGTCGTCGCACTGACTCCTATTATAAGAGACTGGGCAGTAGATAACGGCTACAGTCCTTCAAAATTTTTAATACCTTTATCTTATATCACCATACTCGGCGGTACTATTACAATGATTGGTACGTCGCCGACACTGGTTGTGCACGGGCTGCTGCTCGGTGCAGGGCTTGAAGGATTCTCATTCTTCACACTGACCGTAGTAGGGGTGCCTATTACGATAGCAGGTATTATATACCTGCTGACCATCGGCTACAAACTGCTGCCGGAACATCTTGGTGCAAAAGAACAGATCAGTCAGGAAACTAAAGAGTTTCTCGCAGAAGCGGTAATTGAAAAAAACTTCGAATATGAAGGTCAGACAGTAACAGCACTCGGCAGCACAGTTTTTGACGGTATTTACATTATTGAAATTATCAGGAATGAAAGCAGAGTCTATCCGATTACAGGAGAAACTAAAATAGTAAACGGAGATCATATTATTTTTTCCGGTTCATTAAATACAATCGGTAAAATACAGAAGTTTAAAGGTGTCACGATTAAAACCGGCACGGAACTTACTTTGGATGATGTGATTAACAAAGACAGCATTCTAATTGAAACAGTCGTTTCGCATAACTCATCCCTGTTAAATAAAACATTGAAGCAGGCAGATTTTAAATCGAAGTATGATGCAGGTGTTATAGCTATTCACCGGAATAACCAGCGGATTAAAAGCAGGGTGGGAGATATCGTCTTAAAGACTGGAGATACACTGCTGCTGCTGGCAGACAATACGTTTATAGACAAACATAAATATTCCGGGGACTTTTATGTTGTAACTGATGTGGCGCCGCCTGAAAACTTAAATCAGGATATGCGAAAAGGATGGATCAGTTTAATTGCATTGATTTCCATGATTCTCGTCGTTACGCTGGGCTGGCTGACGATGATTGAAGCAATGCTGGTTCTTGTAGTACTGATGGTTGGTTTTAAATTCATTTCACCAAATGACATAAAAAAGTTCGTCCAGTTTGATGTCATACTGCTGATAGCCAGTGCATTCGCAGTTGGTGCTGCAATGACAGAATCAGGACTGGCCCTTTATATCGCAAGCGGACTGACGGCTCTTGCAACACCGTTTGGAATAGCGGGTGTCATTCTTATTATTTATATAGTAACGAATATCTTTACAGAAATTATTACAAACAGTGCAGCGGCAGTGCTGATGTTCCCGATTGCGCTTGAAGTCGCTGAAGTGATGCAGATTGATTATATGGGGCTGATTGTGATTGTATCTATCGCTGCTTCTGCCAGTTTTATGACGCCGATAGGTTACCAGACAAACCTTATAGTATACGGGCCCGGAGGATATAAATTCAGTGATTACATTAAAGTCGGTGCTCCGCTCTCTCTGATTACAATGGTCATTGCAACATCGATTATATATCTTGTCTGGTTCAGCTGATAGGTCCGCAAAATAAATATTATATTTCAACAAGGTTACAACTGTGTTACAATACTTTATGAACGAAATGAAAAGTCATTGTTTGTGAGGTCCTAACTTGAGACAAATATTATTATCAATATTTGTATTATTTCTAATCGGATGTAATCAGAACGAAAAATTTTCTAAAGCAGAAGATTTATCGGCAGTTGCTAAAACACATTTCACTGCAAGTAACTTGATTATAACCACGTCAGGAGATACTGCAAATAACACAACTAATACCAGAGCCGTCAACGGCAATTTTGATACTGAGAACTTAATGAAAAATAATATGAGCGATGAGACAAGCGAATCACTTGAACTGCTGAGTGGACGAATTGATGAAACCTGTGACGATATATCCACTGTCTGGGACGACAATTTTGTTCCACTCTACAGCGCATACCAGTTTGATAACCTGGAAGTGGAATATGCGGCAGATGAAATTACGAATCTTAATGAGAGCTACGTGAAGCTGCAAAAAGAAGTCGAAAGTATTTCTGTGCCGGATAACCTGTCCCAGGGTGAAAAGCTGCGTATACAGGAAATCAAAGACGACCTGCTTCTAGCAATCTCGAACCGGACGCTTGCAGTAATAGAATTTAAATCGATGCTCGGCAGCGACGAAGTATCGCACCAGGCATTTATGGATATTCATATCAGCAACAGCAACCGTTATTTAGAAGAAGTAAAAACAGTGAACGCCGAGCTGGCATTGCAAAATGAAGCGCTTGTTACAGCAAAGTAGAAATATTGAAAACAGCACCGGAATCCGGTGCTGTTTTTATGTTTATAAAACTCTGAAAAGGGAAGAATACGGATTAGAATGAAAATTACAGGAGGAATTATTTATGGCAAAAAAAGTAGCGGTTATTATGACGGACTTGGCAGAAGACATCGAATACACAAGTCCTAAAGAAGCAATCGAGGCAGCCGGACACGAAACGGTGCTGATTTCACCTGACGGTTCAACAGTCGAAGGCAAAAAAGGCGGTAAATTCGAATCGGATAAAGCTATCGGAGAAGTCACTCCATCGGACTACGATGCATTATTAATTCCCGGAGGATTTTCACCGGACATTCTGCGCGGCGACAAAGAAGACCGTTTTGGCAACTTTGCCAAACATTTCCTTGAAGAAGACAAACCGGTCTTTGCGATTTGCCACGGTCCTCAGCTGCTGGTAGATACAGGATTACTGAAAGACAGAAAAATTACGAGTGTAAAAAATGTTAAGAATGATTTAATCAATGCAGGAGCGAAGTGGGAAGACAGTGCACTTGCAGTTTGCGGAAATCTTGCGACAAGCCGAACACCTGCGGATTTAGATCAGTTTAACGACGAAATTAAAAGACAATTAGGATAAAAAATAAAGGCTGCAGCGGATTTCCGCTGCAGCCTGTTAATTTATATACTATTCTACAGTGACCGTACGTGCATCAGCAGCCGGATCTCCGAAGCTGTCGAACACAGCATATGCAATCGTATATTCACCGGGAGTTTCAGTATCAACTTCGCCGGAAATATAAAGCTGATTGCTGATATCGGTACCGTCAATATCCAGTACACGGACACCGTCCTTCGGATCAAAAGACTCGCCTGTGGAGATAGTCAGATTTCCCGTGCCGCTGAATGATACCGAGTTGCTTTCTTCGGATGCTGTATCAGACTTACTGTCGTCTTCACTTTCCCCGAGCTGTGCTGCAGTCGGCGGAACGAGCGGCACAGGATCGCTTTCTGCATCGGATACAGTCACCTGACGAACGTGTTCGTAGTAACCGCCCCGGGCATTTTTGACACGGTAAGTTACACTGTATGTACCAGGTGTATCAGAGTTTACATTGTTATTTGTTACTTCTATATTGTCTGTAATATTTCCATCCTGGTTATCGAGTGCATAAACACCGGCCAGAGGATTAAAATCGCTGCCGGTTTTAACATTAATATTGCCGACACCTTTAATAGCAGGAATGTTGCCGCTGTGGCTGTCGACTTCCTGTTTCATCGTCGGACCGTTATAATTTTCATAAGCTTCGTCTGGTCCTTCACCAGCCGGTTCAATATCTGTATTAACAAAATCACCGACTATTGGAGCAACGGGAAGGGCACCAATCATAAATTTTATGAGCGTTTTTGCTTTCATATAATTACACCTCTGGATTCACAATACTTTTTTTAATTTTATCATACTATTACAGGAACAACCAAGAATAGTGAAAGGCAGGGAGGGAAGAAAATTGACTTATATATTATTAATTGCGGGATTCATCTTATTAATAAAAGGGGCGGGTTATTTTGTGGACAGTGCCTCGGAAATTGCAGGTAAAATGAATGTTTCCCCGCTGATCATCGGACTGACTATTGTCGCTTTTGGTACGAGTGCACCGGAAGCTGTTGTCAGTATTATTGCAGCTCTTGATAATAACGGGGACATGGTTACCGGTAATATTGTCGGCAGTAATATCGTAAACATTACATTGCAGCTCGGTGTGACTGGGTTAATTTCCCCGATGGCAATTGAACGTGAGACACAGACAAGAGAGATACCATTCTCACTGGCAGCAGCATTTTTAGTACTGATTCTTATATCTGATCAGCTGCTGTTTTCAAAAGAAGCTGCACTAATCAGCCGTGTTGACGGAATTATCTTATTAGCCGGTATCGGATTATTCCTGTACTATATTTTCGTTAAAGCACGGAGAACCAAAAAATCACTGGAAGAAAAAGAAGAAAATCCGGATACAGACAGCAGCTGGACGAAAAATATTATAATGCTCACTATCGGTCTCGCCGGCATTATTATCGGGGGAGACTTCGTTGTGGACAGTGCTTCCGAAATTGCATTATCTCTCGGAATGAGTCAGGCGCTTGTAGGATTAACTATCGTTGCTCTCGGTACCGCATTGCCTGAACTGACAACATCGATTACAGCAGCGAGAAAAGGTGAAGCTTCACTGGCAATCGGCAACCTGATCGGCAGTAACATATTTAATATCTTTTTCGTGCTGGGGATTTCAGCGGTAATTAAACCGCTGGACGTCAGCGGGGTATTATTCACCGATACCTGGATTCTGATTGGTGCGACAGTTATGCTGCTGATGCTCGCTTTATGGAGAAAAACATTTTCACGTATTGAAGGGGCACTGCTCGCCGGATTGTATTTAGTGTACTTTGTTTATATCATTATTCGGGGATAAGAAAAAAAGCGCTCCGCATTTTTTTGCGGAGCACTTTTTTAAAAACTTATTTACCTTCATTATGCCATTTAGCAGCCAGCAGCGTGTTGTTTAATACCATTGTAATAGTTAATGGACCAACGCCGCCGGGAACCGGTGTAATGTAGCTTGCAACTTCTTTAGCGCTCTCGAAGTCAATGTCTCCGACTAATTTTTCGTCGACAACTGTATTACCGACATCGATAACAATTGCGCCTTCTTTTAAGTCTGAACCTTTAATAAGCCCCGGTTTACCTACAGCACTTACGACAACGTCGAAATCTTTAAGCTGTGCAACCATATTTTTAGTACGTGAGTGCATCAGTGTTACTGTAGCATTCTCGTTTGTTAATAATTTAGCAACCGGCTGTCCGACGATGTGTGAACGTCCGATAACAGCAACAGATTTACCTTCAAGTGAACCTGTGTGTTTTAAAAGTTCCATAATACCAAGCGGCGTACAAGGCACAAATGTGCGCTGGCCGGTGTATAGACGTCCAATATTAATCGGGCTGAATCCGTCTACATCTTTATGAGGAGCGATGGCTTCCAATACTTTATTTTCATCTACTTGGGCAGGCAGCGGAACCTGAACAAGAATTCCATTTACTTTATCATCATTGTTAAGTTTTTCTACTGTTGCAAGTACTTCTTCTTCTGAAGTATCTTCATCAAGACGGACGATAGAAGACTCCATCCCGATTTTTTCAGCAGCTTTGTTTTTAGAACGGACATAGCTTAAAGAAGCGCCGTCGTTACCTACGATTACTACTGTAAGATTTGGTACAATTCCCTGTGATTTTAATTTTTCAACTTCGCTTTGTAATCCGGCACGGTAATCTTTAGCGATTTCGCGGCCGTTTAATAATTCTGCAGTCATAAAAAAAATCCTCCCTAAAAGTTTGTCTATTTCATTATCTCGAAAATCATAAGAAAAAGCTATAGATATTGTTTATTATCCGTACCAAGAAATTAGTAGTGTTTATCTATTTAAGTTATACTGATATTAAGTTCATATTACATAAGTGTAACATTATGAAAGGGGAATAATTATGAACGTTGCAGTAATTGGCAAGGGCGGCAGAGAACATGCCATTGTCAAAATGTTGGCAAATTCAAAAAGTGTTAATAATATTTATGCAATACCGGGGAACGCAGGCATGCGTGAAATATGCGAGGTCATGTACCGTGTTAACGAAGATGACTTCGACGCGATAGCGGGAATTTGTATTGAGAAACAGGTGGATTGGGTCGTCATAGGGGATGCCGGACCATTATCGCTTGGCCTTGCAGACTTCTTAATCGATGAATACGGACTTACAGTTTTCGGACCGCGCAAAAAAGAAGCCTGTATGGAAACAAGTAAATCATTCACGAAGAACCTGCTTAAAAAATATAATATCCCGACAGCAGACTTTAAAGTATTTAAAAATTACGAAGAAGCTGAGCAGTATGTTGAAGCGGCGGTACCGCCGTATGTAATTAAAAAAGACGGCCTGTCTGAAGGCAAGGGCGTTGTAATTATACAGAGCAGAGAACAGGGATTAAAAGCACTTCAGGATCTGGCAGTTGTGTCGGATGATGGTGTTATGGAACCGCTTCTTATTGAAGAGTTTTTAGAAGGCGAAGAGTTTTCACTTATGGTTATGGTCAATGAGGAATACACTCATACATTCGAAGTGATTGCACAGGATCATAAGAGTGCATTCGGTAAAGGTTCCGGACCGAATACCGGAGGTATGGGGGCATATGCTCCGGTGACGCATATCAGTGAGGAAGTAAGACAGGAAGCAATTAAAAATATTATCGAGCCTACAGCAGCAGCAATGGTTAAAGAGGGACTGAGCTATTTCGGAGTACTTTACCTTGGTGCAATGCTGACGGATGATGGTGTTAAAGTGCTGGAATATAATGCACGGTTCGGCGATCCGGAAGCACAGGTGCTGCTTTCCATGATAGACAGCGACTTTGCTTGCATACTTGAACATGTACAGCGGAAAGAGCCCGTTAAAATCGACTGGAAAGATGGATACACTGTCGGCGTTATGCTTGCAACAGAAGGTTATCCGTATGAATATAAACGCGGAATCGGCATCGCTTTTACCGAAGAAATAATGGACCGGAGTTTTATCAGCGGTCTGGCGCAGACTGAAAATGGAGATTACATCTCTTCAGGCGGCCGGATTATGCTCGTTACGGGAACAGGCAGTACGATAGAAGAAGCTCTTAGATCAGCTTACAGCGGTGTGGATGAAATTGAATTTAATAAGAATGAAATATTTTACAGAACAGATATTGGACATCGTGCACTGTTAATAAAATAAAAAAAGAGGTTAGCTGAATGCTAACCTCTTTTGCATGTGTAAAGAACGATTAAATGATATAATTACTCCTTATCATGCACGTATAAATGCTAAGTATATTATTCGAAAGTTTGGCTGATATCATTATATATATTATTATCTGTTAGTAAATATATAACCGGATTTTGTAAATATAAACATCAATATGCTGAAGAATGATTTTTATAAGTGAATTTTATATAATAGAGACGATTGAGGTGACACGATGATAAGTAAATTGAGAAATCGCAGTGAAGTGATTATAAGTTTTCTGCTGGGTGTATTTTTTATTATTTTAGGTCTTTTTATTTTATTTAACACCGGTCAGATTAGAAATGAAGAAGTACCAGTTGAAGAGGATAAGATTGAAACAATATTTGACTTAATTAACGCATTCTTTGTGGAAGTATCGAATATGCTGTCTGTAATGATCGGCGGATTTCCGATTATTGCCGGGATACTGATTATTCTGTTCGGTCTGTTTATGTTCAAAGTAGGCTCGTGGATTAACAGCACTACCAAATACGATGTGCCGCTGACGTTTTTCTTTATCGGCCTGTCGCTGGTACTGTTTATCGTTACGACAATATTAATGACCCAGTCTTACGGATTATGGGCACTGCTGTATCTTGCAGCATTTATTATACATTTACTGTTCAGCGTATTTAACGAATATTTAAATCCTGAACACCGTAAAGAACACTACATGATTATTCTTCTGTTTTACGGCATCGCTTATTTCTTTACTAATAATGCGGTGTACTCAAACATAGAATCAACAATTACGCCGACAGACGTACTGTCTATTAATCTGTTCTTTGCACTCGTCTGGGTATCATCATTTATGGCTCTCTGGGTAGGAGTGTTCCTGCTTAAAGCAAATAACCTGCTGAAGAAACCGGCAGCCGATGATCCTGAAAAACTGTCGAGATTAAACAAGAAGAGCAAAAGAATAAACTTTGCTCCGGACAAATATTTAGGATTCTCACAGAAACTCTACGATTTCCGCAACAGAATTCTGGATAAGCTGAAGCGGTTCTTTGAAACGGATCTTCCGTCATGGTTTAAAGTGAACTATATTGAAATCCTGTTTGGAATTATCGTACTGATATTTGTATTTCTGGAATTCAATAACCGTAACGGTGTTTTCGTTGAAGGCTACTTCAGATTGAACCACATGCAGACGATTTATGAATGGGTCAATCTGTTTATTACCCTCGTGCTTGCAGTTTTATATTTAGTGTTTACGATAATTAATCTGGTGAAAAATAAAAATTACCACCGCCAGATGATCGTGATTTTTATACTTTGGCTTAATGTAACTGTAAGTCTTTATATTACGCTGTTTAAAGATGTAGAATTATCTCTGTTTATTTTACCGTTCAACGTATTTCTGGTATTGCTGCTGACACCGCTTTTACTAATCAGCATATTTAAGGAATTTAAAGGGGAAGATAACAATGAACCGGACAGAAAAATTTAACTACAATGGACGTACGGACGATCCTTCAGTTCCTGAAAGAATTCATCAGGTTGCAAAAGAGTACAGCGGGCAGTCCGGTGTACCGGTAATAACGGGGTTCAGTTCAGATGAAGGAGTCAAAAGAAATAAGGGGACGCCGGGAGCCGCAGAAGGACCATTTAAAGTACGGGAGAAAATGGGTTCATATGCATTCACAGATGAATTGTATGATGCCGGAACAGTAATCGGTACTGAAAATCTGGAAGACTCACAGCAGAATTTAGGCGATGTACTTAAAGAAATTTATGAAAACAACAGTTTTCCGTTAATTATCGGCGGCGGACATGAAACATTTTACGGACATTACCTTGGTGCAAGACAGGCGTTCAGCGGGAAAATTGCAATCATCAACTTCGATGCCCACTTTGATTTACGCGATGAAACACCGTCATCCGGAACGATGTTCCATCAGATTTTATCGGCAGACAAAGAAGTCGATTACTATTGCCTTGGCCTGCAGCCGCAGGGCAATACAAAAACGCTTTACGATACAGCGGATAAGTTCGGTGTAAAATATTATTCCATTGATGAAGTACGCGAAACGGATGCCGCAGACAAAGTCGCTGCATCACTCAAAAATTACGATGCAGTGCTGATGACTCTGTGCATGGATTCTCTGCAGCAGGCAATTGCACCGGGTGTGAGCGCTCCAAGTCCAAACGGCTATACAGCCGTTGAAATTCATAATCTTATCAGTAAATTTGCGGTACTGCCGAATCTGAAAAGCTTCGATATCTCGGAAGTATCTCCGCCGCTTGATGAGAACGACCGGACAAGCGCGATGGCTGCAAGCATTCTGTACAAGTTTTTAACTGTCAGACAGTCATTTTAAGTTCGAAAATTTGAAAAACGGGTATAGCATATAATATATCTTTACAAATAAAGGAGTATTTACTATGACCGGACCATTAACAAATGAGCAAATTGAAGCACGTGCCAAAGAAGCACGCGATCTTGTAAAATCAAAAGCAGGTACATCAGCACTGGCGGCAGCTCTGCCGATTCCGTTGCTCGATGTCGGTACAGATATGAAACTGCTTAATGAACTTACAGAAGATATAGAAGAAATATTCGGTATTACACATGATGAAGTAGCGAAGTTTTCCGATGATATGAAAACGAGAGCTGCCGTTATGATTTCCAGTATGGGCGGAGAATTTGTTGCCCGTAAAACTATCGGCTATGCAGTAAATAAAATAGGCAGGAAGAATCGTAAAGCAGGCGGAAGTTTCGGAGTAATTCCGATTGTGACACAGGGTTCGACTGCGCTGATCAGTTATTTTCTGATGAAGAAGCTTGGTTATGACCACATTGACAAATGCGTAGAATATTTAGAATCTAAAAATATAGACGGTTCAGTGCAAGATTCTTAAAAGTGGTGTAAAATAAGTGTAATCATTGAGAAATTCACACTTAAAGGAGAAAACATAATGGAAACGAAGTCATTTCTTATTATAGATGAAACGGGAATCCACGCACGCCCGGCAACAATTTTAGTGCAGACAGCAACGAAATTCGAATCGGATATCGAGCTGGAACATAATAGTAAAAAAGTTAATCTTAAATCAATTATGGGTGTAATGTCACTTGGAGTAGGCAAAGGTGCGGAAGTAACAATTCATGCGGACGGCAAAGACGAAGCAGAAGCGATTGAAGCAATTTCTGAAACTTTATCTAGTGAAGGACTGACTGAATAATGCCGGAAATTATTACAGGTTTAAAATTGAGTGAAGGAATCGGCTTTGGAAGCATATTTATATCCTCGGAAGCAGATATCGAAATCTCGGAAAGGGAAATCGATACTGCTCAGATTGATAACGAAGTATCAGCATACAAAGATAGTATTCAAAAAGCTCATATCCAGTTGCGCCAGCTTAGAGAGAATGTCGGCGAACACCTCGATGAGGACAGTGCCGCAATTTTCGATGCGCATATTATGATGCTGGATGATCCAGGCTTTAATGAGCAGATTATTAATCATATTAATAATCTTAACAACGCTGAGAAAGCAATTCAGCTTGCCGGTGACGTGTATATTAAAAAATTCGAATCTCTTGATTCTGAATATATGAAAGCACGGGCACTGGATGTTAAAGATATTTGCATGCGTTTAACAGCAAATATACAAGGTGTGCAGCTGACGGATTTAACGCGCGTGGACGAACCTGTAGTAGTCGTGGCAGAGGAGCTGACTCCATCTGCCTCAGCACAATTAGACAGTAAATATGTAAAAGGTATTATTACGGCAAAAGGCGGAATAACGAGCCACTCGGCTATTATTGCCCGCAGCCTTAACATACCTGCTATTTCAGGGCTTGATGATATTTTATCCAAAGTAACTCACGGCGATGATATTATTATCGACGGTTTTACCGGAGATATTGTGCTCGCGCCGACAGAAATCGAAATGGCGGCATACAGCGAAAAGAAAAAAGCGCAGGAAGAACGGGAAATAAAACTGAAAGAATTTATCGGCAAAGAGACAAAAACACTCGACGGTATTAATATCAGCTTATATGCGAATATTAAAGGACCGGAAGATGTGAACGATGTAAAAAGCAACGATGCTGAAGGTATCGGGCTCTACCGTACGGAATTTCTGTATATGAACAGAATGAACCTGCCGTCTGAAGAAGAGCAGTTTAAAGCCTATAAGGCAGTACTTTCTTCTCAGGATGATAAGCCGGTAATTATCCGCACGCTTGATATCGGCGGTGATAAGGAATTATCTTATTTAAATCTGCCGAAAGAAAGCAATCCGTTTCTCGGAGAACGTTCCATACGTTTCCTGTTAAAGAATGAAGAGATATTTAAAACACAGCTCCGCGCACTCGTCAGAGCAAGCGGACACGGGAATTTAAAAGTAATGTTTCCGATGGTTACTACAATCGATGAATTTAACAGAGCAAAAGCTCTGCTTGTTGAGGAAAAAGAAAAATACGAAGCTGAAATCGGCAAAAAACTGAACGATATCGCAACAGGAGTAATGGTTGAAACACCATCTGCAGCGATGATCAGCGATCAGCTTGCAAAACACGTGGACTTTTTCAGTATCGGTTCGAATGATTTAATTCAATATACGATGGCTGCAGACCGTCTGAATGATCAGGTAAGTGACTTGTACCAGCCTTACCATCCGAGTGTGCTTGGTCTGATTAAGAAAGTCATCGAGAGCGGACGTAATAATAATAAATGGGTAGGAATCTGCGGAGAAATGGCATGCGATTATAAATCCATTGCACTTCTTGCGGGATTCGGAATCGATGAACTGTCGGTTACTCCTAAAAATATTCTTGCTATACGCGAATATATTTCTAAAATCAAAAAGACCGATATGGAACAGCTGAGTGAACAGGTACTGTCATGCGACAGTGCAGAAGATGTTTTGTATTTAATCGATGAACACTTAAACTTAACTTAATCTTAAATATTGTATAGTACACTGGGCATGTAGAACTTTTTCTGCATGTCTTTTTTTACAAAAAATGAAGGGAAGTTTAATATATGCAGCCACAAAACCGTAAGCCGGCCGTCTTGTTTTTATCACTGCCTATCCTTGCCTGGGCTTTATTCGATTTTGCCAACACGATATTTTCAGCTAATATAGTGACGTTATTTTTCCCGCAATACATAACGGAAATTATTGGTACAAATACCAGATTGGAACAAATATCATCAACTGTTATTGCGTATGCCAACGCAGCAAGTGCGTTACTGTTAATTTTATTTTCACCGTTATTCGGAGTACTGATGGACAGAACAGGGAAACGTAAGAAGTATATTATCATATTTACACTGTTAACTGTGGGTGCATCGATTCTGATGGGACTGTTCGGCGGGATGAACACCGGTACAATATTCGGTATTCCGAATGGACTGTTTCTGACAATAATGCTGTTTGTATTTGCTAAATTTACCTACAGTTCCGGAAACGTGTTTTACGATGGTATGCTGTCATCTCTCGGCAGTAAAAAAGAAGTGCCGCTCATATCCGGTTTTGGTGTTGCACTTGGTTATTTAGGTACATTATTCGGTATATTCTCGGTCTTAATTATTATAGGAGACAGCAGCATTCATAATGCATTCTGGCTGAGCGGTATTTTATTCCTGCTCTTTGCTCTGCCTTTGTTTTTCATTAACAGGGACCCAGTCCAAAAACAGAAGCCGAAACAGACGTTTCTTAAAGGATATAAAGATATTTACAGAACTTTTAAAGAAGCCAGGAAACATCCGTCAATATTCTTTTTTATGATTGCTTATTTTTTTATTAACGATGCGCTGGCAACAGCAATTGCGATGATGCAGCCGTATGCGACGACAGTTGTCGGTTTTGAAGCAAGTGCATTCCTGGTGGTGTTTATGGTAGCCACGCTGTTCAGTATTGTCGGTGCACTTGTTTTTGGTTTTGTAAACCAGAAGTATGGTTCGAAACCGACGTTCAGTGTTATCGGACTGCTCCTTGCGACAGCAATAATGATAGCGGCACTGCCGCTGCCGATGTGGACGTTTTGGATCGCGGCAAGTTTGTTTGGTGTAGCAATGGGGTCTGTTTGGGTGGTATCCAGAACGATTATTATCGAGCTGTCACCTGAAGGAAAAGAAGGACAGTTCTTTGGTCTTTTTGCATTCAGTGCGAAAATGAGTGCGATAGCGGGACCATTTATTTACGGGACAATTACATTGCTGCTGAGTGATTTCGGAACAATAGCCTCCCGTATTGCGATAACGAGTCTGCTCATCATGGTTATTATCGGATTATACTTCCACAGCAGAGTAAAAATACCTCATAACCGTGGAGTTTAAATTACAGAAATGAAAGTATGTTAATTAATTCACAAATATGTCACTAAATTTTAACCCTAACTATTTAATAGAATACAGTAAAACAGTTATAATGATAGGTACGAATATGGGGTGAGTATAAATGGATGAGGTATTAATGGATGAGGTATTAATTGGACGCGTCTTAACCGGTATGACATTAGGTTTTCATATAATTTTTGCCACTATCGGAGTCGGTGTTCCTATCGTGTTTATGGTTCTTGAATTTTTAGGATTAAGAAACAAAGATGCACATTATCTGACGATGGCTCGCCGTATAGCCAAAGGTTATACGGTTACCGTTGCAGTGGGTGTTGTGACCGGAACGATAATCGGTCTGCAGCTGTCCTTAATATGGCCGGACTTTATGAGACTCGGCGGACAGATTATAGCACTGCCGCTGTTTATGGAGACATTTGCGTTTTTCTTTGAAGCAATTTTCCTTGGAATATTTTTATATACGTGGGATCGATTTAAAAATCCCTGGTATCACTGGCTGTTAAATATACCAATCGTTATCGGTTCTACATTATCAGCAGTATTTATTACGACAGTGAACTCATTTATGAATACACCGGCAGGATTTGATTTTGAAGGCGGAGAGTTTTTAAATATCGATCCGATTGCCGCAATGTTTAACCCGTCAACATGGGTCAGAGTATTTCACGTTGTAGTAACAGCTTACATGACTATTGCATTCCTGATGGCGACAATCAGTGCTGTAAAACTGCTCCGTGCATCACATAAAGAAGATAAGACATATCATAAAAAAGGCTTAAAAGTGATGATGTCACTCGGTATTATTATGGCTGGACTGACATTGCTTGCCGGAGACTTAACAGCTAAATTTCTGCACGAGCATCAGCCTGAAAAACTGGCAGCCTTTGAATGGCATTTTGAAACAGAAGAAAAAGCAGATCTTGTGCTCTTCGGGATATTAGACGAAGAAACACAGGAAATTAAATATGAGCTGCGTATTCCATGGGTGCTCAGCTTTCTTGCCGACAACTCATTTGATACAGAAGTTACCGGATTAAATGATATTCCGGAAGATGAACATCCGCCGCTCATAATACATTACTTCTTTGATCTGATGGTGTTCTTCGGCATGTACGGACTGGGTGTTGCCGCTGTATACTTTATCGTTAAGTTTACAAAACGGTGGACGAAAATACACGAGCATCATCCGGGACTATTATATATGTATGCTCTGGCCGGACCGCTTTCCTTCCTTGCTATTGAAGCAGGATGGTTCCTGGCAGAAATGGGCCGTCAGCCGTGGATTGTACGCGGTTATATGAGAGTGTCGGAAGCAGTGACGCAGGCAGACGGCCTCGGCATTACGCTGATTGCATTTGCGCTCCTGTATGTTGTTCTTGGCGTGACGAGCATATATGTGCTGCTCAGAATGTTTAAAGGACAATCGGCAGAAGAAGATAAACTGAAGTGGTACGGAGAGTCCGGAATTGTATCTAAAGGTGAAGGAGGTCGACTGCCATGATGCTGGATTATGAGATTATAGGTGTCACAGTTTTGTGGACGTTCTTATATATGTATGTCATCATCGCATCGATTGACTTTGGTGCAGGATTCTTCAGCTTCTACTCGAAATTAACCGGTGATGATAATATCATCAGTCCGATTATTGCACGTTATTTAAATCCGGTCTGGGAGACGACAAACGTATTCTTCGTTTTCTTCTTCGTCGGAATTGTAGGATTTTATCCGGATACGGCATATTATTTAGGAACAACGCTGTTGATTCCGGGGTCGGTTGCCTTAATACTGTTATCGCTCCGCGGTTCGTATTATGCATTTAACTCGTATAACCTTGAGAGTAAGCTGTCATGGTCGGCGCTGTATGGTATAACAGGACTGCTGATTCCGGCAGCATTGTCGATTGCACTTGTAATTTCAGAAGGCGGTTATATTGAAGAAACAGCGACCGGTATTGATCTGAATGTTGAAGAGTTAATATTCAGTGCGTACGGCTGGTCAGTAGTATTTCTGGCAATCATCTCGGTACTTTATATCTCGAGCGGATTTTTGACGTTCTACGCAGCGAAAGCAGAGGATAAAAAGGCGAGTGATCTGACGAGAACATGGTTCTTAATCTGGACACTTCCGACACTGGTCATTACACAGTTTACGTTTCTCGGTCTCAGACAGCATAACTACGAACACTTCGTACGTGCCCAGGATTACTGGTATTTATTCGGACTGAGTCTCGCTGCAATGCTGATTGCAGTATTCCTTATATGGAAACGCCGCAATTACGGTACAGCATTTATTATGATTATGCTGCAGTACGGATTTGCATTTTACGGCTACGGTATCAGCAAACTGCCGTATATTCTTTATCCGTATGTAAATATTAATGATGCAGTAGTTAACGAAAACATGGCATTTGCATTGACAGTAGTATTCGTATTAGGTTTACTATTATTAATTCCATCATTATTCCTGCTCATAAGATTATTCCTGTTCGATAAGGATTATGTTAAAGGGAATAAAAAATACTAGGAACTTAAAGAATAGGTTGATACTATGAAAAAAGAAGTAGCAGTTATCGGGCTCGGCAGATTTGGCGGAAGCATCGTCATGGAATTAAGTGAAATGAATGCGGATGTTCTTGTTATTGATACAAATGAAGCGAGAGTAAATGAATATCAGGAATATTACTCTGAAGGCATAATCGGTGATTCTACCGATGAAGCAATGCTGAAAAGTATCGGTATTAATAATTACGACAATGTCATCGTCGCGATCGGTGACAACATTCAGGCGAGCATTCTGACAACACTGATATTAAAAGATCTCGGTGTACAGAAAGTGACGGCAAAAGCACAGAACACTTACCACGGCAAAGTGCTTGAGAAAATCGGTGCTGATATCGTTGTGCATCCGGAGCGTGATATGGGACGGAGAATTGCCCACAGACTGGTATCATCATCGGTTGTCGAGTACCTGGAAGTTTCAAGCAGCCATTCTATTGTTGAATACAGTGCGAATGAAAGATTTGAAAACAAGCGGATTAACGATTTAAATCTGAGTGACAAATTCGGTATCAGTATAATTGCGATTAAACGGGATAACGATATTATCGTCAGTCCTGATGGACAAATCAGCATACTGACCGGAGACATACTGATTCTCATAGGCAGCGATGAACAGCTGAACCATTTTGAGAGTACTATGGAACGTCTCAAGTAACACTAAAAAGAGCGTCTCCCGACACGGGAGACGCTCTTTTTAGTGTTACTTAAAGTTAATACCGTAATGCTCGAGAATATATTGAGGGACAAAATAGCGGGCAGTCTTTTTAGGATCGACGACCTGGTTAATTTGAGTATGTCCTGTGAGGCTCATCAGCATCGTAAATTCCTCCATACTCAAATTGGTTTTCGGCTGCAGAAGTTCTGTCATTTTATGAACTGCAGTATCGACAGCTGTATCGAGGCTTTCATCGGAAACGTTCAGGTAGATTCCTTCATCATTAATAATTACCGGATGGTCTGTTGAAAGGTTTTCTGCTTTTTCAAATGTTACGTTAACATTTGCACTGACCTCAAGACCTGAAACACTGACTTCACCGTCTGCCATTGCAGCATGGACGTCCCCGAGACCGAATAGCGCGCCGTCATGATAGACAGGCAGATACAGAGTAACGCCTGCTTCCATTTTCAGCGAGTCCATATTACCGCCATGAGTATCCGGTGTACCGTTGTTTACCGGTTCATCCGGCGGTGCAACACCGATAACACCAATCATTTTATTTACGGGAATTTCCAGTCCGTTAAAGTCGACAGTATTTTTTTCGGTATCGACATCGTAAATACGCACGAGTGTATCTTTAAGGACATCCCCCATAACACCCATGTCCGGACCGGTTACCATAACACCGGAATTGGAAATATCAATGCTGTTAATCGTCACTTTTAAAACATCGCCGGCTTTAATGCCGTCTACATATACCGGACCGGTTGCGGGGTTGATTTTCTCCCAGTCAAGACCCCCGAATGAACCTTCTTCAGAAGTAATTTGACCTGTAAAACAGTCGTGTGTCTCAATATCGACAGTATCTCCGAGATTGACTGTTAATGCAGTTTCGTTGTCTTTGCTCATTGAATAAAATAGATGATCTTTTGAAAGCTTGTGATGTGACATTGCAGTTCCTCCTCAATATTATGTATTCATCTTTAAGTATAGAGTAAATAAAATTAAAGACAAAAAAAGCACCGGAATTCCGGTGCTTCAATAGTGTTATTTATCGTCGTTAACTCTCATAATAATCGGGAGAATCATTGGACGGCGTTTCGTTTTGTTGTAAAGGAAGCCGCTTAACTCTTCAATAATCAACTGCTTAACGTTGTACCATTCAACATTTTCTTTTGAGTCGAGCAATGTTCTGACTTCGTCGCGGATTTTCTTCTCTGCGCTGCGGATTAATCCGTATGACTCTCTCATATAGACAAAACCGCGTGATATGATATCCGGTCCGCTCAACAGTTCGCCGGTTTCGAAGTCGATTGTAAGAACTACAATCGCAAGACCTTCTTCGGATAATGATTTACGGTCGCGGAGCACGATGTTGCCGATATCTCCGATGCCGTTTCCATCAACGAATACTGTGCCTGCAGTAACGCGGTGTGAGAACCTCGCACTGTCTTTCGTAAGGGCAAGTACGTCACCAATTTCAAAGACGAAAACATTTTCTTCTTTGACGCCTGTAGAGATTGCAAGTTTCTTATGCAGATCGAGCATACGGTATTCACCGTGAATCGGCATAAAGTATTTAGGCTGGATCAGGCGGAGCATTAGCTTCTGCTCTTCCTGAGAACCGTGACCTGATGTGTGAATGTTCGACAGTTTGCCGTGAATAACATCTGCGCCTGCTTTGTATAAAGCATTAATTGTTTTGTTGACGCTTAAAGTGTTACCTGGAATCGGCGATGAACTGAAGACTACAGTATCATCAGGAATGATGCTGATTTGTCTGTGTGTACCGTTCGCAATACGTGACAGTGCAGCCATCGGCTCACCCTGTGAACCGGTACAAAGAATCATTACTTTATGTTTTTCGATTTTATTAATCATTTTAGGTTCAATAAATGTTTCCGGCGGAGCAGTGATATAGCCGAGCTCCTGACCAATTTTAATGTTGTTTTCCATGCTTCGGCCGAAAATACAAATTTTGCGGTCAAATTTCACGGCAGCTTCAATCGCCTGCTGAACGCGGTAGATGTTCGATGCGAATGTCGCAAAGATAATACGTCCGGTACATTTACGGAATATATCTTCAACGTTCTGACCAACTTCTTTTTCACTGATTGTGAAGTTTGGAACAGTGGCGTTTGTTGAGTCCGAAAGGAGTGCAAGTACGCCTTCTTCTCCAAGTTTAGCCATTTTCGCAAGGTTTGCCGGTTCCCCTACAGGAGTGAAGTCAAATTTGAAGTCCCCCGTGTGTACAATATTGCCTTCCGGTGTACGGACAACAACGCCGTATGCTTCAGGGATAGAGTGAGTTGTTAAGTAGAACTCTATATCCATATGCTTAAATTTCAGGACAGTGTCTTCTTCGATAGGAATTAATTCAGTCTGGTTCAGAAGGTGGTGCTCTTCAAGTTTGTTGCGAATTAAGCCTAAAGCAAGAGGGCCTGAATAGATAGGCACTGAAATTTGTCTCAATAAGAAAGGAATACCGCCGATATGGTCTTCGTGACCGTGTGTCACAATCAGTGCACTGATTTTATCTTCGTTTTCTTTTAAGTAAGTGTAATCAGGTATTACGTAATCCACGCCAAGTTCGGCATCTGTTGGAAACTTGACTCCTGCGTCGATTATGATGATTTCATCTTTGTACTCGACACAGTATGTGTTCTTCCCGATTTCTCCCAGTCCCCCAAGAGCGAATACACCTACTTCATTTGATTCAAGTGTCATTACGCGATAGTCTCAACTTTAAATTCATCGTTGTTGCTTTTTTCGTATTCCAGATGCGCGGGACTAAGTGCCTGGATAAATTCGATATTGTTCTGGCTCGTTTTTAAATAATTACGAACCTCTTCTTCTGTTTCGGCTTCGACATAGCGGATCTGCGTGTCCTCTCTAATGATACGCGTGTCCATGTCTTCTTGGAAAAATACTTTAAATACTGCCATAATTTATGACTCCTTTGTTAGTTAATTATCATTATTAAAATAAATGTAAAAAAATAAAAATATGTGCCTAAACATTTAAGCACATTATTTAGGGAAGTTATTTACCCTTCATATATTCATTGCGCAATAAACCTTTTCTGCCCAGGATGCTTTTCAACTTTTTCATCAGCTTCTCACGTAACCTTCTCAGCATACTATCACACCCTTATATACTTATTCTCATTTTACAATATAGACTCTGTACTTGCAAAGACTTTATAATAGGACAGGGGAGGGGAAACTGTGAAGATAGAAGAGATTATGACAAAGGTTAAGAATGAAAAGATGCGAAGCGATAAAATGTTCACCGGCATTGAGTTTAACGTCCGCGGGGAACAGGTCGTTATGAACTATGTATATGCTGATTACGGCAGCTGTGAGAACACCGGTAAAGATATGTATATGCCGCACGGCCGGGACCCGGAATTCATCAGTGAAGAAGAAATGAACATGCTCATTCAGAAGCTGCGGGATAAGAGTATAGGTTACAATATCAGAAAAGATGATTTTATTTAAGTTATAAAAAAGACGGTACCTGAGCATTTACAGGTGCCGTCTTTTCTGCTGTCTTTTTACTCGAGCGGCTGTGCATCGCCGACCGGTTCAAAGGGTGCATTCTTATCGATATGGTCGTAGAACATTACTCCATCGAGATGATCGAGTTCATGCTGCAGTACGACTGCTAAAAACCCTTTAGCTTTAATCTCGATTTTTTCTCCGTCAATCGTCAGAGCACTGACGCGAATGCGCTTTTTGCGCTGGACAATGCCTTCGATCTCTTCATCTACACTTAAACAGCCTTCGCCGCCGGGTAAGTAAGTTTCATTGACAGAATGACTGATAACTTTAGGGTTAATCAGCATGTAATCATATTCAGGATCACCATTCTCGTCTTCAACGTATACTGCGAGCATACGTTTATCGAGTCCGATTTGAGGTGCGGCCAGACCGACACCTGCTCTCAGGGAATATTTTTCACTCAGTTCCGGGTCCTGTGAGTTGATGAGATATTCTCTCATACTTTTTAATTCTGCTATTGTCTGTGCATCGATTTCTGCCACTTCGCTTACTTTTTTACGCAGCATCGGATGACCGTCGCGCACAATATTTTCCATAGTCAGCACGATAAAACCTCCTCCGTTTCAAACACTCGGTTTATTATACAATATATTTGAGTTAAAATGGTATTGTAAATACTGAGAAACAACTAAATTAACCTGGGGGTACATTTTAAGTGAAGAAACTTATTTTAATGCTGGGCGGTGCGGCACTTTTCTTATCGGGGTGCAGCAATGCTGAATCAGAACTGAATGATTTTTATGATGAATTTACAGGAAGTCTGAGCGAGGAAAAGGGACTTGCCGAACTGAATGAACAATATAACGAACTGGAAGGTGCGAAAGCATCGCTTCAGGAAGAACTTAACAATGCTGAAATTGAAGAAATTAACGGCATCAGCGAAGAACTTCAGACTAATACAGCGGAACGTCTCGAACTGCTGGAAGAAGAGCGCGAATTGATTGCCGGCTCAAATGAAGCATTTGAAGATGCACGTGAAAAAGCAGAAGACATCTCCAATGAAGAATATAAAAAAGAAGCTGACTCGTTAGTTGCAGCGATGAATGCACGCTTTGATGCACACAAAACGATGACAGATACATACACAGAGGCACTCGGAGCTGAACAGAAACTGTTCGAATATTTAGGAGAGGAAGAAATTACACAGGATGCGGTTGACGAACATTTAAACAAAATAGCAGAATACAGCGAGCCGATTAACGAAGCATCTGAGACTTTCACTGCAGAAACAGAGAAAATCAATCAGCTTAAAGGCGAAATTGAACAAATCCTTGAGAATAACTAAGAATCAGGAAGTGTTACTATAACAGTTATAACTGTATCAGTCTTGAAAACGCTGACATAACAAGGCTGTTCCAAACTGTTATACCTACACTTAGTTTACTGTTAGAACAGTAGTATGATAAAATAAAGTTAATTACAAACAAATTAGAAGGGATTGTGAACACACATGGCAGCAAATAAAAAATTGAATCCGGTTGATGTTCTTTCTGAAATCGAAGCGAAATTTGAAATGCTTCAGGTTCTGAATGAAAAGGGCGAAATCGTCAATAAAGACATGGATCCAAAATTATCTGATGAGGAACTCGTTGAATTAATGACGAGAATGGTTTGGACAAGAGTATTAGATGAGCGTTCGACGGCACTTAACCGCCAGGGACGTCTTGGATTCTATGCTCCGACAGCAGGTCAGGAAGCATCGCAGATTGCGAGTCACTACGCATTATCTGAAGGGGATTATGTACTTCCGGGTTACCGTGACGTACCACAGCTTATCTGGCACGGTCTTCCACTGACTAAAGCATTCCTGTTCTCACGCGGACACTATAAGGGAAACCAGTTCCCGGAAGGCGTTAACGCACTAAGCCCGCAAATTATTATCGGTGCGCAGTACGTACAAAACGCCGGTGTTGCACTTGGAATTAAAAAACGCGGTAAGGAAAACGTAGCAATTACGTACACTGGAGACGGCGGTACTTCACAAGGGGACTTCTATGAAGGAATTAACTTTGCAGGAGCTTACAATGCACCGGCAATCTTTGTTATCCAGAACAACAACTACGCAATTTCAACACCGAGAGAATTACAGAGTAAAGCTGCAACACTTGCTCAAAAAGCAGTAGCAGCCGGAATCCCCGGTGTTGTAGTAGATGGTATGGACCCGCTTGCAGTTTACAAAGTAACTAAAGATGCACGTGACCGTGCAATTGCAGGAGACGGTCCGACACTGATTGAAACAATGTGCTACCGTTACGGACCGCACACAATGGCAGGGGACGACCCAACACGCTACAGAACTTCTGATGAAGATACTGACTGGGAGAAAAAAGATCCGATTGTACGCTTCCGTACTTATTTAGAAGGCAAAAAATTATGGTCTAAAGAAAAAGAAGAAGAAATTATCGAACAGGCTAAAGATGATGTGAAGGCTGCACTTAAAGAAGCTGACGCAACAGAAAAACAATCAGTAACTGAACTGATGGATCTAATGTACGATGTAAAACCATCTAACTTAGAAGAGCAGTATGAGTACTATAAAGGAAAGGAGTCTAAATAATTATGGCACAAATGACGATGATTCAAGCTATTACTAATGCTATGGCGACAGAACTTAAAAATGATGAGAACGTTCTTGTTTTTGGTGAGGACGTTGGTGTTAACGGCGGGGTATTCCGTGCAACAGAAGGTTTGCAGGAAGAATTCGGCGTTGACCGCGTATTTGATACTCCGCTTGCAGAAAGCGGCCTGGTGTCATTAGGTTTAGGCTTAACTTTAGAAGACTACCGTCCGGTAGTTGAAATACAGTTCTTCGGTTTCCTATTTGAAGCGATGGATGGTATTGCAGGACAGATTGCACGTCACAGAGTTCGTTCAGGTGCATCTAAATCAGCTCCAATCGTTATCCGCGCACCTTTCGGCGGTGGTGTTAACACTCCGGAACTTCACGCAGACTCACTGGAAGGTCTGATGGCTCAGACTCCAGGTTTACGTGTGGTAATCCCGTCAAACCCTGTAGATGCAAAAGGACTGTTAATTGCAGCGATCCGTTCAAACGATCCTGTTATTTTCCTTGAGCACATGAAGTTATACCGCTCATTCCGTGAAGATGTTCCTGAAGAGGACTACGAAGTGGAAATCGGTAAAGCAAGTGTTAAACAGGAAGGTACTGACATTACTCTAATCGCATACGGCGCTATGGTTCAGGAAGCAATGAAAGCTGCTGAAGAACTAGCTAAAGAAGATGTGAGTGCAGAAGTTATCGACCTTCGTACTGTTTCACCTGTTGATTACGACACGTTAATCGAATCTGTTAAGAAAACTAACAGAGCAGTAGTTATCCAGGAAGCACAGCGCCAGGCTGGTGTAGCAGCAAACGTAGTATCTGAATTATCAGAGCGCGCGATTCTGCACCTTGAAGCACCGATTAAACGCGTTACTGCACCGGACACAGTATATCCGTTCACTCAGGCTGAAAGCGTCTGGTTACCGAACAAAGATGATATCATTGAACGTGCAAAAGAAGTGCTGGATTTCTAGAGTCTAATAAATAGGAGGAATAGTTATGGCATTTGAATTTAAACTCCCGGACATCGGTGAAGGAATTCACGAAGGGGAAATCGCAAAATGGTTAGTAGCTGAAGGCGATAAAATTAACGAAGATGATGTATTGGTAGAAATTCAAAACGATAAAGCAGTCGTAGAAATCCCGTCTCCTGTAGATGGAACTGTTTCTAAGATTCATATCGAAGAAGGCGAAGTTACTACTGTCGGTACGACAATTGTAACGATCGATGACGGCAGTGAAGATTCCGGTTCTGAAGAGAAAACCTCAGAAAAACCTGAAGAGAAAGCTGAAAAAACTTCAGAAAAACCTGTGGATGATGCAGCAAAACCTGCAGATGAAGAGAAGGCTTCTGAAGAAACTCCAAATAAAGAAGACAAAAAAGCAGATACAGATGCATCAGACAGCGATAAAATAGTTATTGCGATGCCTTCTGTACGTAAATTTGCACGCGAAAATGATGTTAATATTAAAGAGGTTACAGGCACTGGTAAAAACGGCCGTATCCTTAAAGAAGATATCGAGAACTTCGGGAAAGAATCTGCTGAACCAAAAGCGGCTGTATCAGAATCAGCCGAAGAAACAACAGAATCAGCAGCATCTGCGAAGAAAGCTCCTGCTAAACAGGCAACCGGCGATCTTGAGACACGCGAGAAGATGAGCGGAATGAGAAAAGCAATTGCGAAAGCGATGGTTAACTCTAAACACACGTCTCCTCACGTGACACATATCGACGAAGTTGAAGTTGATGCACTGTGGGATCACCGCAAGAAGTTCAAAGAAATTGCAGCAGAGCAGGGTGTTAAACTGACATTCCTTCCTTACGTTGTTAAAGCTCTTGTATCCGCACTTAAGAAATACCCTGAATTAAACACTTCAATTGACGAAGAAACATTTGAAGTCATTCAGAAACATTACTATAATGTAGGTATTGCGGCAGATACTGAAAAAGGTTTAGTAGTACCTGTTGTAAAAGATGCTGACAAGCTTTCAATGTTCGAAATTTCTGATGAAATTAACGAATTAGCTACAAAAGCGCGTGACGGCAAACTTTCATCTGAAGAGATGAAGGGCGGCTCAGTAACAATTTCCAATCTTGGTTCTGCAGGCGGTAAGTGGTTCACACCAGTTATCAATCAGCCTGAAGTAGCTATTTTAGGAATTGGACGTATTGAAGAGCAGGCTGTCGTAAGAGACGGGGAAGTTGTCGCGGCACGTGTTCTCGCACTATCACTAAGTTACGACCATAGACAAATCGATGGCGCAACAGCTCAAAATGCTTTAAATCACATTAAGCGACTGCTTAATAATCCGGATTTATTATTAATGGAGGGGTAGTAAAATGGTAGTTGGAGATTTTCCTATTGAAACAGATACAATTGTAATTGGAGCAGGTCCCGGCGGATATGTCGCTGCGATTCGTGCTGCACAGCTTGGCCAAAGTGTAACACTTGTAGAAAAAGGCAACGTCGGAGGAGTCTGCTTAAACGTTGGGTGTATCCCGTCGAAAGCAATGATTTCATCTGCACACCGTTACCAGGAAGCACAAAACTCTGAAGACATGGGTGTTATTACTGAAGGCGTAAAATTAGACTTCACAAAAGTTCAGGAGTTTAAAGACAGCGTAGTAAACAAACTTGTCGGCGGTGTTGACATGCTCTTAAAAGGTAACAAAGTCAACGTTGTTAAAGGCGAAGCTTACTTTGTAGACAGCAACAAATTAAAAGTTATGGATGATAAGCAGTCACAAACTTACGAGTTTAAAAATGCAATCATCGCAACAGGTTCACGTCCGATTGAAATCCCAGGATTCAAATTCGGCGGCCGTATCTTAGACTCTACGGGTGCATTGGCACTTGAAGAAGCTCCTGAGAAACTTATCGTTATCGGCGGCGGATACATCGGTACTGAGCTGGGGTCGGCATATGCCAACTTCGGTACAGAAGTGACGATTCTTGAAGGAACTGCTGATATTTTAGGCGGTTTCGAAAAACAGATGACTCAGCTTGTTAAGAAAAACCTTAAATCTAAAAATGCAACGATTGTTACTAAAGCAATGGCTAAGTCTGCAGAAGAAACAGACAACGGTGTTAAAGTAACTTACGAAGCTAAGGACGAAACTCATGAAGTTGAAGCTGACTACGTACTTGTTACTGTAGGCCGCAGACCAAACACTGATGAGCTGGGTCTTGAAGAGCTGGGAATTAAAATGACTGACCGCGGATTAATTGAAGTTGATAAGCAGTCACGTTCAAGCATTTCCAACATCTATGCTATCGGTGATATCGTTGACGGTCTTCCACTTGCTCACAAAGCAAGCTACGAAGGTAAAGTTGCTGCTGAAGCAATTGCGGGCGAAAAATCAGAAGTTGATTACATCGCTATGCCGGCAGTATGTTTCACTGAGCCTGAACTGGCTACAGTGGGTTACAATGAGAAACAAGCTAAAGATAAAGGTCTTGAAGTTGTTACAGGCAAGTTCCCGTTCCAGGCTAACGGCCGTGCACTTGGACTTAACAAAACAGATGGTTTTGTTAAAGTTGTAGCGCGTAAAGAAGATGGACTTGTTATCGGTGCTCAAATTGCAGGTAACGGAGCTTCAGATATTATTTCTGAACTTGGTCTTGCAGTTGAAACTGGTATGACGCTTGAAGATATCGCATTAACAATTCACGCAC
Source organism: Jeotgalicoccus coquinae (assembly GCF_014207425.1). Taxonomy (GTDB): domain Bacteria; phylum Bacillota; class Bacilli; order Staphylococcales; family Salinicoccaceae; genus Jeotgalicoccus; species Jeotgalicoccus coquinae. Next base: position 418,466 of record NZ_JACHFF010000001.1, read on the forward strand.
ATCCTACATTAGGTGAAATTCCTATGGAAGCAGCTGAAGTTGCTTTAGGACGTCCAATTCACTCAATGTAAATTTATAAATTTTAAAGGTCAGGGTTAATTACTCTGGCCTTTATTTTATTTGGAGGTAAAATATAATGAACAATGAATACTCTTATCCGCTTGATTACGATTGGAGCACTGATGAAATTCTGCATGTAATGTCTTTCTACCAGGCAGTTGAAATCGGCTACGAAGAAGGCATTCTTGCAGGAAAGTTTGAAGAAGCATATAAAGATTTTAAAGTAATAGTACCTTCAAAATCGGAAGAGAAAACACTTTTCAAAGAATATGAAAAGGTCAGCGGCAACGTACCTTATCTGCTGATCAAACAGCTTAAGGATGCAGAACCATCCGACATAATTAAGCCTTAATAATTTGTCATACTGTAATAGCATTGCATATAATAAATTGAATTATTGCAGGATATTTATCGTTCCGGCGTACCCGCTTCCCAGGATACCAAATGACCGGGCACTTGAACTGTTCTGTAATTTTAAATTTCACTTGATTAAAGAAGGTTCAGGGTGGGTATTAATCACTAAAGACAAATTAGGAGGATTATTATGGCAAAAGAGTACACACAGACAGTAAAACCTGTCAGCCGTATTGCTGAAAGAATTTTCGGCTGGCTTGGCTGGCTTCTACTGCTGGCATTTACAGCAGGAATATTGTTTTTCTCATTAGTTACTATGAACGACCCGGCAACAATTGAAAACGTAACAACACAAATGGAAGCAGAACTTTCTACAATGAATCTGCAGGGTGCGGATCCGCAGGCAGTAATTGATTCGACAATTGGATTACTGGGCAATTTCTGGATGATCGCATTATATCTTGTACTACCTTTAATTACAGCAATTATCGGGTTACTGAATATGCGCCGCAGAATTTTATCAGGAATACTGTTACTGCTTGCAGCAATTCTAGCAGCACCGTTAATAATCACTTTAATTTCATCACTGTTCTTCGTTATTGCAGCAATTCTGCTCTTTGCACGTAAAGACCTTGTAGTTAAAAACGAGAATCCGGCAGATGCTCATCCGCACGGAGAACGAAATGACTTCGATGCAGGTGATGATGAGTACCGTCAGGAACGAAATCACAGAACTGATGAACGCCGTGCAGCTGTACCGGCTGACGATGATGTTAAAGTTCACGAGAGAAGAGATCCTGAATACGGTTATAACGAAAAAGTTAATAATGAAGATATTGAAAGTACACGCAAGTTCAGCCGTATTGACGAAGACGATGTGAATACTGCTGATCACAACATCGACTCACAAAATATTAATCGTCCGGTAACTGACGATGAGTATAACCGTAACAGCGGTGTTGAGCCGGATGAATTAAATGAAATTGACAGAGAAGATCCTGCGCGTACGAGAAGAGATAACGTAGACCGCAGAAACCGTAAATAAGAAAGTAACTGACCGGAAGAGATAAAACCTCTTCCGGTTTTTTGTTTTGTAAAATTTTACACATAATTATTAATAGGGAATGTAAACGATAACAACATAATGAATTCAATACTTGCAGCTGTTTATATCTATTATAAGTTATCAGAATTTATGAAATAATCAAATATTCATGTTCTAAAAACTGAATATTTCTGTTATGATACCTGTTATAACTAAATAAGAAGTGAAAGTGGAGTGGTTAATGTGAGAGCTTTAATCAAATTAAGTACATTTATCGGTAATACGTTTGCTGTCTGGGTTATTTTATTTGCAGCATTGGCTTTTGCTCTGCCCGGAGGTTTTACGTGGATTTCTCCATACATAAATCTGCTGCTTGGAATTATTATGTTCGGCATGGGCCTGACTTTAAAATTTAATGATTTTAAACAAGTAGTAAAGGCTCCGAAAGAAGTTATTACACTTGTAGTCGCTCAATATACAATTATGCCGCTGTTGGCAGTAGGACTGGTATTCCTGTTCCAGCTGCCGCCTGAAATTGCCATTGGTGTTATTCTGGTCGGCTGTTCCCCGGGAGGAACGTCCAGTAACGTTATGACATTCCTTGCTAAAGGGAATATGGCTTTGTCAGTTACGGCAACATCGGTAACGACTTTACTCGCACCGATTGTTACACCGGCGCTCACACTTTTATTGGCCAGTGCATGGCTGCCGGTATCATTCTCGGCAATGTTTATTTCAATTATCCAGATTGTACTTATACCGATTGCACTGGGTGTTGGCGTTCAGTACCTGCTGGGTTCCAAAGTGGAACAGGCAGTAGGTATACTGCCATTAATTTCAGTACTCGGGATTATCGGTGTAATCACTGCGGTAGTATCGAATAACGTTGAAAATATCCTGACATCAGGATTACTTATTTTTGCAGTTGTTATTCTCCATAATTTACTGGGTTATTTAACAGGATTTCTGCTTGGAAAAGTTTTACGATTTGATCTGAAAAACACGAAAACTTTATCGATTGAAGTCGGAATGCAGAACTCAGGTCTTGCAGCAACACTTGCGGCAACACATTTCTCGCCAATTGCAGCGGTACCCGGTGCACTGTTCAGTGTATGGCACAATATTTCCGGTTCACTTGCAGCAAACTGGATGAGTAAAATTGGAACTGATAAAAAATTAACCGAAGAAGATATAGAAACAGTTAAACAGCATAAAGAAGTAAAACATTCAGAAGTTTAAAAGATTAAAAAGGCGGGGTCTACTATGACAGAGAAAAAAGATATAAGAATTCGTTCACATGTATATGATGATATTGGATTAAAAGCACCAAACAGAGCAATGCTGAGAGCAGTCGGTTTTGACGACGGGAGCTTTAAGAAACCGCAAATCGGGGTTGTCAGCAACTGGGCTGAAACAACGCCGTGTAACGTTCACTTAAATGATCTTGCACAGTTTGCCAAAGCAGGTGTGTCTGAAGCGGGCGGGGTACCGGTTCAATTTAATACGATTACTGTTGCAGACGGTATTGCAATGGGAACTCCGGGCATGCGTTTCTCACTGCCTTCACGGGATATTATTGCAGATTCAATTGAGACTATGGTTCAGGGTCAGAACTTCGACTCATTTGTAGCAATCGGCGGATGTGATAAAAACATGCCGGGCTGTGCAATCGCAATTGCAAATATTAATGTTCCGGCTGTTTTCGTTTACGGCGGAACTATTGCACCGGGCCGTCACAACGGTCAGGATATCGATCTCGTATCAGTGTTCGAAGGTGTCGGTAAATGGAACAACGGGGATATCGATGATGCAGAGCTGAAAAGAATAGAATGTGCAGGGTGTCCAGGACCGGGCGCATGCGGCGGTATGTATACGGCAAACACGATGGCTGCAGCAATCGAAGCAATGGGGCTCAGTCTCCCGGGATCAGCTTCAAATCCGGCAGTAACAAAAGAAAAAGAACAGGATGTATATGAAGCAGGTAAAGCTGTGTTAAATCTTCTTGAAAAAGAAATTTATCCGAAAGATATATTAACGAGAGAAGCTTTTGAGAATGCGATTACTGTTGTACTTGCACTTGGCGGTTCGACAAACGCTATTCTTCATCTTCTTGCAATTGCACATGCAGCAGAAGTCGAACTGACAATTGATGACTTTAACGACTTCCAGGAAAAAGTACCACATCTTGCTGATCTTAAGCCATCCGGTAAATACGTTTTCCAGGACCTGTTTAATGTCGGCGGTGTACAGGGTGTGATGAAGTATCTTTATGAAAAAGGGTATATTCACGGCGACTGCCTGACAGTAACAGGCAGAACGATTGCTGAAAACCTGGAAGAAGTTGAACATCTAAAAGACGGTCAGGATGTTATCCTGCCGCTTGAGAATCCAAAACGTGCCGATGGCCCGTTAATCGTTCTTAAAGGGAACCTGGCGCCGGAAGGCGCAGTAGCAAAAGTATCGGGTGTTAAAGTACGCCGTCATGTCGGCGAAGCGAAAGTATTCGATAATGAGCAGGAAGCGATTGAAGCAGTAATGGCAAACGATATCGTTAAAGGTGACGTCGTTATCGTCCGCTATGTTGGTCCTAAAGGCGGACCGGGAATGCCGGAAATGCTTTCGTTATCGAGCTTAATTGTCGGTAAAGGACTCGGAGAAGATGTTGCACTGTTAACAGACGGCCGTTTCAGCGGCGGAACCCACGGACTTGTAGTGGGGCATATTGCTCCGGAAGCACAGGACGGAGGCAACGTGGCATTAATTAAGACAGGAGATATCGTAACGATCGATCAGGATACGAAAGAACTGTCGTTTAATGTTTCTGATGAAGTGCTTGAAGAACGACGCAAAGATTTAGTGCTGCCGCCTCTTCACACTAAAGGTGTGCTTGGTAAATATGCACATATCGTATCTTCATCTTCTAAAGGTGCAATTACAGATTTCTTTAACCGCGACGATCTTCCGGGAAGAAACTAGAAATTTAAATAAGTATAAAAAATTAAATCCGTACGTGGAACTTATCTTAATAAGTGACGTACGGATTTTCTTGTTTTTCATCAAATTTACAATGGAGTAAAAAGTAACTAAAACCTTTTATTTTTATTAATGCGGACACATCAACATTGTAAACGATTACATTATCAGAAATATTAGACTATTTAAAATAATTAACTTTTTGCTGTTGCTTTTGTTTAATAGACGCGGTATTATACATTCATTAAGAAATTTAAATAATCAAACAATTCAAATAGTCAGAACTTAAAGCGTTGAAGGGAACTTCGATACTGCATTACATTTTTCAGAGACCGAGTGGCTGGTGTGAACTCGGAATGCAGCAGTAGAGAATCTCATCCCTGAGTGCCCGGCTGAAAAGAAGTAGGCAGGGACGGGTTAAAACTCGTTACTAATTTTAACTGGTTATGCCAGTTACAGAGGCATGCACAGGAATGTGTATGCAAATTTGGGTGGTACCGTGAAAGCTCCTTTCTCCCCATTGATCACTACTATAGTGATCTTTGAGAGAAGAGGGCTTTTTTTATTTTAAGTTTATGCTATAAGGAGGAAATATTATGAAGGTTGAAGTTGAATACTCACAGGAAGTTATTGCGAATATAAAAACAGGTGCTGACTTATTAGTAGAGGCATTGGCAGAACATGAAGTAGACACTGTCTTCGGTTACCCGGGCGGTGCAGTTCTTCCGATTTATGATGCGCTCTACCGTCATGAGAGTTCATTCAAACACATTCTTTGTAGACATGAACAGGGCTTAATCCACGCAGCAGAAGGATATGCAAGAGTAAGCGGCAAACCGGGAGTTGTTATTGCAACAAGCGGACCGGGTGCAACGAACTTAATTACAGGCATTACCGATGCGATGATGGATTCACTGCCGATTGTAGCATTTACGGGTCAGGTATCTTCCAAAGTAATCGGGACAGACGCTTTCCAGGAAGCAGACATCATAGGGTTAACAACACCGATTACAAAACATAACTATCAGGTAACAGATGTAAGAGATTTAAAACGAATCGTAAAAGAAGCATTTCATATAGCTTCTACAGGACGGCCGGGTCCGGTCGTTGTAGATATTCCAAAAAACATCTCGGAAGCAATTGCAGAAGAAGAAACAGATGATGCAATCCGTCTTCCGGGTTACCAGCCGACAACGAAACCGAACCCGCTGCAGATCAACCGGCTGCTTGAAGCACTGCAGCAAGCAGAACGCCCGGTTGTCTTAACCGGTGCAGGTATTCAGTTTGCAAAAGCTTCAGAAGAACTTCGTCAATTCGTTAAAAAGTATGATCTCCCGGTAGTTTCAACACTGCTGGGTCTTGGGACATTTAATGCAGACGATAAAAACTTCCTGGGCATGGCCGGAATGCACGGTACGTACGCAGCGAATATGGCAATTCATGATGCTGACCTGCTGATCAATATCGGCGCCCGGTTCGATGACAGACTGACAGGTAAAATTCCGGATTTCGCTCCGCATGCCAGAGTCGCACATATAGATATAGACCCGGCAGAAATCGGTAAGAACGTTGAAACACAAATACCGGTCGTTGCGGATGCGAAAGAAGCACTGGAACTTTTAAATGCAGGACAATGTGATATGAAAGTAATCGATCTCTGGAGACATAAAACACAGGCTGATAAAGAACAGAATCCGCTGTGGTATGAACGCAGTGAAGATTTAATATCACCGCAGTGGTTAATCGAGCAGGTGTATGAAGCAACTGACGGTGAAGCAATAGTAACGACAGATGTCGGTCAGCATCAGATGTGGAGTGCACAGTTCTACAAATTTAATCAGCCGAATCACTTTGTTACATCGGGCGGTCTTGGAACGATGGGCTTCGGACTTCCGGCAGCAATTGGTGCACAGCTTGCATTCCCGGAAAAAACAGTGGTTGCTGTTGTCGGTGACGGCGGGTTCCAGATGACAATGCAGGAACTTGCAACACTGAAACAGTACAATCTGCCGGTGAAAGTAGTTATCGTCAATAATGAAGCACTTGGCATGGTAAGACAGTGGCAGGAGAAGTTCTACGACGAACGCTACTCGGAATCACTGATGCAGACGAACCCTGATTTTGTAAAACTGGGTGAAAGCTTCGGCGTTAAATCATTCAGATTTACAAGGGAAGAAGAAGTTTCGGATGAAATGAGAGCAGCACTGGCGTCTGATGAACCGGTACTGATCGACGCGAGAGTTGTAAAACTTGATTTAGTGTATCCGATGGTCCCGGCAGGCAAAGGCAATCACGAAATGATAGGAGTGAGAAAATGCAGCGAGTAATTACATTAACAGTACAAAATTCAAGCGGTGTTCTGAACAGAGTTACAGGGATGCTGGCCAAACGCGGTTTTAACATTGAGAGTATTACAGTCGGGGCATCGGAAACTCCGGGGATATCGAAGATGACAATCGTCGTTGATATTGCAAACGATAAAAGCTCAGAGCAGCTGACCAAACAGCTGCATAAACAAATCGATATACTGAAAGTCGATGATATTACCGATTCGAAAATTGTTTCGAGAGAGCTTGCCCTGATTAAAGTCGGGGCGAACAATACATCGAGAAGCGAGATTCAAAGTATTATTGAACCGTTCAGAGCACGGGTGCTCGATGTTTCAAAAAACTCACTCATTATAGAAGTAACCGGGAAGCCGGATAAGGTGGATGCGTTAATCGAACTGCTTACACCATACGGACTGAAAGACTTATCCCGTACAGGAGTTACAGCATTCAGGCGCGGACAGCAAAAGAACATTCAGGATTTAAAAACACTTAGTGTTTAAAAATAAAAATATATATATAAAAAGGGAGAAATTAAATTATGGCTAAAGTTTATTATGACAAAGATATCAACACAGCGAGCTTACAGGGGAAAACAGTAGCAATCGTAGGATACGGTTCGCAGGGACATGCACATGCACAAAACTTAAGAGACTCGGGCCATAATGTAATCGTCGGTCTTCGTAAAGGTAAATCATTTGATAAAGCGAAAGAGGAAGGCTTTGATGTAAGAACGGTCGGCGAAGCAGTTAAAGATGCTGACGTAACGATGGTATTACTGCCGGATGAAGGGCAGCCGAAAGTGTATGAAGCAGAAATTAAAGACAACTTAAAAGAAAACAGTGCATTAGCTTTTGCACACGGCTTTAATGTTCACTTTAATCAGATTGTACCTCCGGAAAATGTTGACGTATTCCTGGTTGCTCCTAAAGGACCGGGACACCTGGTACGCCGGACGTATCAGGAAGAAGCGGGTGTACCTGCTTTATACGGTGTATTCCAGGATGTAACTGGAAACGCATCGGACGTTGCTAAAGCTTATGCTCAGGGAATTGGTGCTGCACGTGCCGGAGTTCTCGAAACATCATTCCAGGAAGAAACAGAAACTGATCTGTTCGGAGAACAGGCTGTATTATGCGGAGGGCTGACTTCATTAGTTAAAGCAGGCTTTGAAACATTAACTGAAGCGGGCTATCAGCCGGAAGTTGCATACTTCGAATGTCTCCATGAATTAAAACTTATCGTGGACTTAATGTATGAAGGCGGAATGGAAAATATGCGCTATTCGATTTCAGATACAGCACAGTGGGGTGACTTTGTCAGCGGACCGCGTGTAATTAACGAAGAAACAAAAGCGCGCATGGGCGAAGTCCTGACAGAAATCCAGAACGGCCAGTTTGCTAAAGGATGGATTCTTGAAAACCAGGCAGGTCGTCCGCAGTATAACGCAATCAACAACAGCGAATACAACCACCCGATTACGGCAGTTGGACAGGAATTAAGAGATTTAATGCCATTTGTACAAAACCCGATCAGATAAAACAATAAAACTGAAGAGAGGAAGGTCAATATGACTGATATAACTGATATTAAAATTTTTGATACTACGCTGAGAGATGGTGAGCAGTCACCCGGAGTGAACTTAAACAGGCAGGAAAAACTGGAAATTGCAAAACAGCTCGAGCGACTCGGCGTTGACGTTATAGAAGCAGGCTTTCCTGCATCTTCAGAAGGTGACTTCCAGGCAGTAAAACTCATTGCAGATACTATCAAAAAGTCATCGGTAACGGCACTTGCAAGAACAAAAAAACACGATATTGACCGTGCTTACGAAGCACTCCAAAATACACCAAGTCCAAGAATTCATATTTTCCTGGCGACGAGTCCGATTCATCGTGAATACAAACTGAAGATGAATAAACAGCAGGTAATCGACACGTCGGTGGAAATGGTGAAGTATTCAAAAACGCTCTTTAATGAAGTCGAATGGTCAGCAGAAGATGCATCACGCACTGAACTGCCGTTCCTCGCTGAGATTATCGAAGCGGTCATTGATGCAGGTGCAACTATTATAAACCTGCCTGATACAGTCGGTTTTACAACACCGAAAGAATACGGTGAGATGTTTAAATACGTCTCGGAAAATGTCCCGAATATTCAAGAAGCGATTCTGTCGACACATTGTCATGATGATCTTGGAATGGCAGTGGCAAACTCAATAGCAGGCATCGAAAATGGAGCGACACAAATAGAATGTTCCATTAATGGTATCGGTGAGCGTGCAGGAAATGCGGCACTCGAAGAAATTGCAGTGGCACTTCATATTCGCGGTGACTTTTATCCGTATACCACTAACTTAAATCTTCAGGAAATTAAACGTTCAAGTGATGTCGTTGCTAAGCTGACAGGCATGGCAGTGCAGCCGAACAAAGCAATTATCGGCCGCAACGCTTATGCTCATGAATCAGGAATTCATCAGGACGGCATGCTGAAAAATGCGGAAACTTATGAAATTATTTCTCCGGCACTTGTCGGGGTTTCGGCAGACTCGGCAGATACGCTGTTCCTCGGCAAACACTCAGGACGTCATGCATTTAAAGATAAAGTGAAATCATTTAATGTCGAATTGACGGATGAAGAGCTGTCTGCTGCATTTAAAAACTTTAAAGCACTGACAGATCATAAAAAAGAAGTTACAGACGATGATATTTACTCAATCATTATGGAAATCAAAACAGATGCATCGAATATTGAACGCTACGTTCTTGAAAACTTCCATGTTAATTACGAACAGGATGGTCAGACGAAAGCGCATATCGATGCAGTTACACCGGCAGGCAGACAGGTTTCTCATGAAGTGACAGGTTCAGGAAGTGTTGAAGCATTGTATAAAGCAATTCAGGAAATACTTTCTGAAACGACGAACTTACTCGACTACCAGCTGAGCTCGGTCGGCGGAGGGAAAGATGCTCTTGCAGAATCGCGTGTGCAGCTTAATATTAACGGACAGCAATTTTCCGGCCGGGGCACAGCTCAGGATGTGCTTGCAGCATCGGCGAATGCATATATTAACGCAGTCAACCGTTATCTGATGAGTGAACAGGCAGTAACACCTGCAGTCAGCGTAAATGCATAAAGGGGAGAAACGGCAATGAAAAAACATATAATTACACTTCCCGGCGATGGTATCGGTCCGGAAATTATGAACTCGGCTCATGAGCTGTTAAAAGCAGTGGGAGAAAAATATAATCACGAATTTACAGCTGAGTCGAAAGATATAGGCGGTATCGCAATAGATAAACATAATGATCCGCTGCCCCTGGAAACCATTGAAGCATGTGAATCAGCTGACGCTATACTGCTTGGTGCAGTCGGCGGGCCGAAATGGACGGACAGCAAAATACGTCCGGAACAGGGGCTCCTGAAGATCCGCAAACACTTTAATCTGTTTGCGAATCTGCGTCCGGTAACAATATTCGATTCACTGGAAGCTTCATCACCGCTGAAACAGAGTATTGTTCACGGCAGTGACTTAATGATTGTCAGAGAACTGACAGGCGGTCTGTACTTCGGTCAGCCGAGTGAGCGCAGGGATGGCGGACAGAGTGTAGTCGATACACTGACTTACACATACGGAGAAATAGAACGTATCGTCCGCATTGCTTTCGATACGGCAATGACAAGACGTAAACATTTAACATCAGTAGATAAAGCGAACGTATTGGAATCGAGCAGAATGTGGCGTGAAATCGTCAATACCGTAAGTAAAGAATACCCGGAAGTTACTGTAGAACATGAACTTGTTGACGCAGCTGCGATGAAACTGATTACGAATCCTTCATATTTTGATGTCATCGTAACTGAAAACCTGTTCGGAGATATTTTAAGTGATGAAGCTTCTGTAATTACAGGATCACTCGGCGTACTGCCGTCAGCGAGTTTAAGCGAAAATGGGTTAGGTCTGTTCGAACCGATCCATGGTTCAGCACCCGACATTGCGGGAGAGAATATAGCAAATCCAATCGGTATGATGCTGTCTGTCGGCATGATGCTTAAGTATTCATTCGGTCTGCATGAAGAATCAGCAGCGATAGAAAAAGCTGTGAATCAGGTGCTTGCAGACGGATTTAAAACGGCAGACTTAAAGATTGACGGAGCAGTAACGTTATCTACGGCGGAAATGACTGAAAAAATTATCAGCTGTCTATAAAAAAGTTAAAGGAGAAGGTTAACATGGCTCAGAAAAAAACAATAATCGAAAAAATCTGGGAACGGCATGTCGTTCATCAAGAAGAAGGCAAGCCTGATCTGCTCTATATCGATCAGCACTTAATCCATGAAGTGACTTCGCCCCAGGCTTTTGAAGGATTACGCTTAAATAATAGAAAAGTCCGCCGTCCGGATTTAACGTTTGCAACGATGGATCATAACGTGCCGACGAAAAACAGAGAAGATGCCCAGGATGCCACTGCTCAAAAACAGATGGATGCATTAAAGAAAAACTGTGAAGAATTCGGTATTAAGCTTGCAGATATGTATCATCCGGATCAGGGGATTGTTCACGTAATCGGACCGCAGCTGGGATTAACCCAGCCGGGTAAAACAATTGTCTGCGGAGACTCGCACACTTCAACTCACGGTGCGTTTGGAGCACTTGCTTTTGGTATCGGGACGAGTGAAGTGGAGCACGTATTTGCAACTCAGACATTAACGCAGTCAAAACCGAAAACTATGAATGTTAAAGTTAATGGCAGTTTAAGTGTCGGTGTAACGGCTAAAGACTTAATTTTAGCGATAATCGCGAAATTTGGAGTCGACTTCGGTACAGGACATGTCGTTGAATATACAGGACAGGCGATCAGAGATTTAACGATGGAAGGCCGCATGACGGTATGTAATATGTCAATTGAAGGCGGTGCACGCGCAGGGCTGATTTCTCCGGATGAAACAACTGTAGACTTCCTTCGCGGACGCCGTTATGTTCCGAAAGATGAAGAGGAATATAAAGCACTTGCCAAAGAGTGGCTGAGCCTGAGTACAGACGAAGATGCAGAATACGATACAACACTTGAAATTAACGCATCTGAAATTGAACCTCAGGTATCATGGGGAACCAACCCGAGCATGGTCGTTCCAATCAGTGCAGCAACACCTGTCATAAGCGGTTCCAAAGATGAAGACTCAACGAAACGTGCACTGGAGTATATGGGCCTTGAAGAAGGAATGGCGATTACTGATATAGAAATAGATCATGTCTTTATCGGTTCATGTACGAACTCGCGTGTGCTGGATTTACAGCGTGCAGCGGATATTATTCAGGGCAGTAAAGTTAAAGATGGTGTCAAAGCAATCGTTGTTCCGGGATCATTCCTTGTTAAACAGGAAGCGGAGGCACTTGGGATTGATAAAGTATTTACCGATGCAGGATTCGAATGGCGTAACGCCGGATGCAGTGCGTGTCTTGGAATGAACGAAGACACAGTACCGCCGGGCGGCCGCTGTGCATCAACTTCAAACCGCAACTTTGAAGGCCGTCAGGGGAATGGTGCGAGAACTCATCTTGTCAGTCCTGAAATGGCGGCGGCAGCAGCGATTAACGGACGTTTCGTAGACGTTAGAAAATATCAGAGCAGAGTAACTGCATAGGAGGGTAATTATGGAGGCAATTTCAAAGCATGAAGGTAAAGTGTATCCGCTGAACCGTTCCAATGTTGATACAGACCAGATTATCCCGAAGCAGTTTTTAAAGCGCATTGAACGTACAGGATTTGGACAATTCGTTTTTCATAACTGGCGTTTTAATGACGATGGTTCGAAACGGGAAGATTTCGATATGGATGAGCCGAAATTTGACGGAGCTTCTGTACTGGTTGCAGGAGAAAACTTTGGCTGCGGTTCATCACGTGAACATGCACCGTGGGCACTTCTTGACTACGGCTACAAAGTTATTATTGCACCGGGCTTTGCGGATATATTCTACTCGAATGCATTCAAGAACGGCATAATTTTAATTAAGATGCCGGAAGAGCAGGTGGCGGAGTGGCAGGAACAGTCAAAAGACGGAGAATTTAACTTGTCGGTTGATCTTGAAAAACAGAAAATTACAGACAGCAGCGGGAAGACATTTAACTTTGAAATCCCGGCTTATCACAAAGAGAAATTAATTAACGGCTGGGATGATATTGCATTAACTTTATTAAATGAAGAAAAAATAACAGCTTTTGAGGAGCGTGGTCTTTTGGGAATTCGTTAAATAATGATTTAGTCAGAGATGCTATGGAATATCTGCGGGGCAATGTACACAAAACACCGGTGGTAACATCACAGACAACAAACGAAAGAACCGGTAAAAATGTTTATATGAAATTGGAAAATCATCAGAAAACCGGTGCATTCAAATATCGGGGTGCTTCTTACAAACTGTCGAAACTGACACCGGCACAGCTGGCAGCAGGTGTGGTGACTGCGTCTGCAGGAAACCATGCACAGGGTGTGGCGCTTGCTTCAAAAAAACTGAACGCTACAGCTACAATCTTTATGCCTGAAGGTACACCCTCAGCTAAAGTAGAAGCAACAAAAGGATATGGTGCGGCTGTTAAACTTGTTGGACAAAGCTTCCAGGAAGCTTTCACTGCATCGCTGGAACATAAAAAACTGACAGGTGCGACATACGTTCATCCTTTTGATGACTATGACATCATGGCAGGCCAGGGTTCAATCGGAGTTGAGATGCTGGAAGAAATACCGCAGCTGGACACAATAATCGTACCGATAGGCGGCGGGGGTCTAATAAGCGGCATTGCAGTAGCGGCGAAGATGATCAAACCATCTATTAAAATAATCGGAGTGCAGGCATCAAATGCACCTTCGATGTTCAAATCATATTACACAAAAGATGACCATGTGGTGCTGGACAGCTGCAGTACGATAGCAGAAGGCATCGCGGTCAAACAGCCCGGTGAATTAACACAGCAGGTTGTGCGGCAGTATGTAGATGAAATCTACTGCGTATCGGAAAGCGAGATTGCGTATGCAATGATTTATCTGCTTGAACGTACGAAATCATTAGTTGAAGGTGCAGGTGCATCGGCACTCGCAGCACTCCTTGCATACAATGACAAGATAGACTCTGAACACACAGGAGTTATCGTCAGCGGGGGGAACCTGGATCTCAGTAAAATGGGAGAAATCCAGGCGCTTTCGCTGAAATCAAATCATAAAACAATAACGAGAGAACAAATAACTGTGCTGTAAATTAATACACCCGTACATCAAACTCCCGGGGAGTTTGATGTACGGGTTATTTTGTATAGATGAGTATTGTGCGTCACCTGAATATATCAGTCCTGGTGATAGAACTGAACGAGGTTTTCCATAACCTGTTCAAGGTCATTAATAAACACATCGTCAGAACTTAACTCTTTGTCGCCGGGTTTATATACTTTACCGACAAGGAATTCACCTTTTTTAACATCCCGGAGCCGTATCAGTCCTTTTTCCAGTTCTTCATCTGTCATTTCGTTCAACGCTGTTTTAGCCGGCTTCATATGGTCTAATGAAATTTGATAGTCCTGAGGCAGGTTATCGAATTTATCCATATTGCTGAGCCAGTTTTCTGCCAGACGCTGCTTGTCTTTTGATTCGTAAATAATACCGTACATGCAAAATGCGTGGCTGTTGTATAAACCGATCTGGAAGTGCGGCATCATCTTGTAGCCGCGAGGATTCGTGCTGAATGCCACCCATGTATCGTCAGGCGGGTTTGTCGTACGGCGGGCGTGTTTAGCGACATGTGCGTAAGTTTCGTCACCTGTCATTTCAGTTATGTATGAACTGAAGTGTTCCCCGAGCTGTTCGAGCTTCGGACGCGTGTTCTCAATCAGGGCTGCCATTCTGTTTTCGAGGCCGTCGATATTGAAGACATCGAAGTCTGTTTGTGTAAAAGTATACTTCATTAAGGTTGAGCTCCTTTCAAAAGGTCTCTCTTATGATAAAATAAAGTTGGAGAGCAATCAAATGATTGAGGTGTATTCATGGATATATATAACTTTGGCAAAGAATTAATCGTTGAAGCAGGAAAATTTATCGAAACACGCATGACTCATGAGTTTCAGGTGGACAGTAAATCAAATCCGAATGATTTGGTTACCGATGTCGACAAAGAGACAGAACAGCTGTTATACACCAGAATACTGGAACGTTTTCCGGACCACCGTATTATCGGTGAGGAGGGTCACGGTGAGGATATAAATGATACAAAAGGAGTCATCTGGATTGTCGACCCGATTGACGGTACTTTAAATTTTGTGCACCAGGGTGAGAACTTTGCGATATCAATCGGTGTATTTATCGATGGTGAACCGTATTGCGGATTGATCTATGATTGTATGAAGCGTGATTTATACCATGCAAAGTATAGAAACGGGGCGTTTGTTAACGAACAGGCATTGAAGCCTGCTGAGAATATCCCATTAAATCAGTCTCTGATTGCCATTAATCCGAAAAGAATTCTAAGCGATGCAACACGCAGCCCGTTCTTTGAAATTATGGCCAAATCACGCAGTGTCCGTTCATACGGTTCGGCAGCACTTGAGTTTGCGATGCTTGCCAAAGGTCAGATTTCCGCACTGATGTTTCTCAAATTATATCCGTGGGATTATACCGGCGGTGTAATTATTACCGGGGAACTCGGTTATAAAACAACGGATATTTACGGAGATGAACTGCCGCTTTTAAGTTCTGCAAGCGTCATCAGCGGCAACCCGAAAATACACGGGGAAATTATTGAACACTTTAAAGATGATAAAACACTGCATGAATTCCATGATGCATTTCACGACTTATAATAATATTTTTGAGCCTGCCTGGATGTTTTCGTGAAAAGTCTGCTGACATACTTCAGCAGAGCATAGTTGCTGAGAGGAACTTCGATATGTTTCCTGATGTCTTTTTTAGAGTAGGGCTGGTTAATATTTAAGAGATTCAGCATATCAAAATAATCGGTAAAAATATTTTCGAGATTATGAATGGTGTGGCAGGCTTCACACATTATTAAATTACTGCTGAGAAGTGAGAGTTCAAACTCCATGCAGTCTGTGCATTTGAAACCGGGCTTAAATTGACTTAAATCCGCGTTCGGGAATGCCGCACGGTTTTTTAACTTTGCAATTCCGGACGCGGATGCTTTTTTCTGATTACAGCACTGTGTTCGATAGCTTTTAAGTAGTAAGGAAGATTTTTAAGAGATAAAAACTGATCGGAAGGCCGTTTGGCGAGTTTGAATGTTTCATTCATTACGACGTGTTTAATAATAATCGGGCGCTGAAACTTACCGTCATCAATAAGTGTTTCTTTAAATTTACCATAGACTTTCTCAGTCCGGTTTAAATCGTAAACAGCTTCGTAATTACTGTCGATCAGAATATTAAACGGGTTGATGAAATGTTCACCGGCATAATCATGAAGAATAAATAAGTAGTAACAGTATTCTGTTGCAATCAGAACATTTATCAATTCATGATCTGTGCCTATTATTACTTCGCAATGCCAGAACAGTTCCATGTTTTCCTTATTAATCTTGCTGAGATACAAATCAAAATGTTCTTCCAGCAAGTCCATCCGCTGCATTGCTTTGAATTCTTCAGTCTCGTCATCGCTAAAAGGCAACCGGTTATACAGAAATTCGTAAACTTTTAATTTTTCATTTTTTTGTCTCACAGCAAAGCTCCTTTAATAATGATAAGTACATTATTAATCGCTTATAAAATACCGTCAAAACACAGAAATTAAAAAAAAGACAAAAAAAAATAACAGATTTCCGTATTATTCCAATACAAATAAGGAAATCTGTTATAATAAATAAGCAGTTAAATAAAAACTGAAGTTAGAGCCAATCATTCTCACGATACTTTTTCTTCAGTGTAAAACCTATACCGAAAATAGCGATAAACACTATTACGGACAGTACTGCCAGTATAATCATTTCTTCAGCGATGAAGACTGAGAATGCAACCATCATTAACACTGCCAAAACAGCGAGTATTAAAAATACAGCTTTTGATTTTTTCTTTTCCATAAGCAATCCCCTAAAAGTCATTTGTCTTATTTCAAATTATATCATAAAAATAAATCCCTGATTGTTTAAAATGGTAAAAATTGTGGTATACTGTTACGGTTATAAAGATATTCTATATACGAAGGGAAAATCCTCTTGATGAACCTGAGAGAAAACATTAGAAACATAGCAATTATTGCACACGTAGACCATGGTAAAACGACACTGGTAGACCAGCTGTTAAAACAGTCCGGTATTTTCCGTGAAAATGAACACGTTGAAGACCGTGCCATGGACTCGAATGATATTGAACGTGAACGCGGAATTACAATTCTGGCAAAAAATACGGCGATCGATTATAAAGATACGCGTATAAACATTTTAGATACACCTGGTCACGCTGACTTTGGTGGAGAAGTAGAACGTATTATGAAAATGGTTGACGGGGTTATTCTCGTTGTCGATGCATATGAAGGAACGATGCCGCAAACACGCTTCGTACTTAAAAAAGCATTAGAACAAAACTTAAAACCGGTAGTAGTAGTAAATAAAATCGATAAACCAAGTGCACGTCCTGAAGCAGTAGTGGACGACGTTCTTGAATTATTTATCGAACTTGATGCAAATGACGAACAGCTTGAATTCCCGGTTGTATACGCATCTGCAATGAACGGTACTGCGAGTCTTGAACTGGGCGAGCAGGATGAAAATATGCAGTCTATTTACGATACTATTCTGGACTATGTTCCGGCACCTGTTGATAACAGTGACGAGCCTCTGCAATTCCAGGTATCATTACTGGACTACAACGACTATGTCGGCCGTATCGGAATCGGACGCGTATTCCGCGGAACGATTAACGTCGGTGAAACAGTTTCATTAATTAAAGTAGACGGATCAACTAAAAACTTCCGTGTATCGAAGATTTTTGGTTTCCTCGGACTGACACGTGTTGAAATTGAAAGTGCCAAAGCCGGAGATCTTATTGCAATAAGCGGTATGGAGGACATCAACGTCGGTGAAACAATTACACCGACAAACGCTCAGGAAGCACTTCCTGTACTTCACATTGATGAGCCGACACTTCAAATGACATTTGCTGTAAACAACTCACCATTCGCAGGCCGCGAAGGTAAGCACGTTACTGCAAGAAAAATTGAAGAGCGCTTAATGCTTCAACTGGAAACTGATGTATCACTTCGCGTTGATCCTACAGATCAGCCGGATGCATGGAAAGTATCAGGACGTGGTGAGCTTCACCTGTCTATTCTTATCGAGAACTTACGCCGTGAAGGATTCGAGCTGCAGGTGTCGAAACCTGAAGTTATTATCCGTGAAATCGACGGAGTTAAATGTGAGCCTTTCGAACGTGTACAAATCGACGTTCATGAAGAAAACACAGGAAGCATCATCGAATCAATGGGTACACGTAAAGGTGAAATGCTCGATATGGTTACTACAGGAAACGGGCAGACTCGTCTGATATTCCTTATTCCTGCACGCGGACTTATCGGTTACCGTACAGAATTCATGTCAATGACACGCGGTTACGGTATCATTAACCATACTTTTGAAGAGTACCGTCCAGTTGTTAAAGGACGTATTGGCGGACGCCGTAACGGTGTGCTTGTATCGATTGACAAAGGTGCTGCCAGCACATACTCAATCCTTGCACTTGAAGGGCGCGGAACTAACTTTATGGAACCGGGTACTGAAGTTTACGAAGGTATGATTGTTGGTGAAAACTCACGCGAAAATGATCTTGCAGTTAACATTACTAAAGTTAAAGCTGCGAACAACATCCGTTCAGCCAACAAAGAGCAGACGACTACGATGAAGAAACCGAGATCACTGACTCTTGAAGAAGCACTTGAGTATATTAACGAAGACGAACTTGTGGAAATTACACCGGAAACAATTCGTATGCGCAAGAAAATTTTAGAGAAAAACGCTCGTGAAAAAGCGTATAAAAAAGGTAATTAATATTAGCGAAATGGAGTGAGGCAGTTGTTTAATCCCCTCATTCTCCTGAACACTCAAAGCGGGACAGGTTTAACAGAACGTCTTACTTTTTTCGGGAGATTATATGGTCTGGATTCCAATCCTGAAGCAGGTATGTGGTATTTATTCATTACGATTTTCGTACTGTGTGCTATCGTGTATCAACTGGGATTTGCCCGCAAAGTGAAGCTGTGGCAAACGATAGTCATCTATTTACTGATGTTTATCGGTGTAATATTCCTGACGTTTTTTGGAGCATTCTATCCTGTTGCTGAGTGTTTAATTGTTATTGCAATAGTACTCGCAGGCTACAGATACAGACTGCATAAAGAAAGAAAAGAAGGTAATATTGCACAGCCGAAAGGGCCGCCGGCGCAATAAAATAAAATGAAAAAACCGCGAACATCATGTTCGCGGTTTTTTATTTGAATTCTATTTTGGTTACGTATACGAGACGTTCCTGTTCAATGCCGTCATCTCCGACAACGAGTAAATCGAACAGTCCGTCTTCATGCAGACGTTTGCCTTTGTTTGAGAAGTGCGCATAAAAAGTTTCGCGGTCTTTGTATAAAAGTTCAGTTTCGCCGTCATTATGTACAAAAACAATTTTTGCATTTTCATCTTCATATGCTTCGGCATACTCAAGGAAAGGTGCAAGGCTGATAACGAATGAATTTTCGAGAAGCTCGCGTTTCTTAAATTTTTTCTCAGATTTCAGCGTAGGCGGTTTTGTTTCCCCTTCGATAATCTGACGATTCCATTCAGTTTCATCATTGAATGTAATTTCTTCTCCGTCTTCTCCTTGTGACAGTAAATCTTCGAGGACAATTTTGCGGTCATCAAAAATCCAGGTCGATGGATCCAGAGTAATTTGGTATCGGACATTGCCGGTAAGTTGAATAATCATTAATATCGCTCCCTTTGCTTAGAAATTATAGCAAAGTTTTTAAGAAAATTATACAATGGATACATAAACGTTCACTATTGCGTGTCCGGATGTCACTTGCTTTTTTATGTTTGTTAAGATAAAATTTATGAAGAGTAAATGAGGGGGGAACCGCGTGTCTGCTGAAAAACAAATGAGTAAAGTCGCTTATGACCAATTAGATAAAGACGCCGACAGAATTCTCCAACTAATCGAAGTTCAAATGGAAAATTTAACGATGCCCCAGTGTCCGGTTTTTGAAGAAGTACTGGATACACAAATGTTCGGCCTATCGAAAGAAATAAATTTTGCAGTGAGACTTGGTTTAGTTGACGCACAAGACGGCCGTGATATTCTGGATCATCTTGAAGTTGAAGTATCCAAAGTACACGAAGCATATATGGAAAAAGAAAAGAATCGAGTCTAAAGAATATTTCTTTAGACTTTTTTAAATGAGGGACCTGCCGTGCAATTTATAAAGAATTTTTTCAACTATGTTAAGTCGTATTCAAAGTACGTCGATTTCTTAATACTAATCGCATACGTAGCACTGTCTCTCATAGGTCTGGTTATGATTTACAGTGCAAGTATGGTGTCTGCACAAATGCAATTTGGCAATGCTGAAAACTTTTATACAAAACAGCTGCTGATTATCATTTTAGGATTTTCACTTGTATTCTTCATGACTTATTTTATGAGCGGAAACTTCTTTAAAATGAAAGGCGTACAATTGATTATGCTGGTTTCAATTATATTTCTGCTGTTGTTTACTATGTTTTTCGGTTCCGAAATTAATGGTCAGAGAAACTGGATTGATCTTGGATTCTTCAATCTCCAATCATCGGAGTTCTTTAAAATAATTGCAATTTTATACTTGGCGTACATATATAATAAACGTGAAAAGCGAATAGATTCTGATGACATTACAAGTATTATTCCTTTGGCATTTATTCTCATCGTGTCAGGAATGGTAATGCTTCACGACTTTGGTACATGGTTAGTAATTGCTGCGATGATTATAGGTACATTTCTGTATATCCGTATTCCTGTAAAAGCAATTTTATGGACAGGTGTATTAGTTGGGGGAGTAGGTACTGCTATAGCCGGTATTACGTTTCTGGTAAAGGGATCAATATTAAATGAGTATCAGTTAAACCGTATCGAAACTTTCTTCCATCCGTTTAACGATCCCATGGGTACCGGTTATCAGCTGACCAACTCGCTGATCGCGATATCCCACGGTGGGATGTTCGGTACCGGTATCGGTAACGGGATTATTAAACTCGGCTATCTGCCGGAGCCGCATACGGATTTTATAATGGCGGTTATCGCTGAAGAACTTGGTCTCATAGGTGTATTATTTATCATCCTGCTGTACCTCGTCATAATACTGAAAGCATTGTCATATGCACACCGCTCAACGGATACATTTTACAGAATTGTATGTATCGGGGTCGCAATGTACATCACGATGCAGGTATTTATAAACGTCGGCGGTATTTCGAAGATCATTCCGCTGACTGGTGTACCGCTGCCGCTTTTAAGTTACGGAGGTTCATCATTCCTCAGTGTGTCGATAGCAATAGGACTTTTAATTATTGCAGCGAAGCACGTTAAGCAGAAAGAAATTGAACTTAAAAAACAAAGGTAATATAAAACCTCCGGAAATTTAATTTCCGGAGGTTTTAGTTTTAAAAATTATTATTTTTTACCGGACTTATTATCAAGCTGACCTTGAGTTTCCGGCCATGAGCGGCGGCCGTCATCGACTTCAAATTCCAGGTTGACGTCAGCGATATGACTTTGCTTCATAATCAGTGCTTCGATGTCATCTCTTAATTTGTTAGTGTATTCGACAGTTAATTCCGGAGCAATTTCCGCAACGACTTCCACGTGGAGATCATCTCCTTCTTTCATGACGATAAGTTTCTGAATATCTTTAATATCATCATTTCTGAACACAATCTGGGAGATACGCTGTTCCATCTGCGGATCGCTTTCCCCGAGTACACCGGCAGCATTTTCCATAAATACTTTATACACGATATAGAACATCATCAGACCGATGATTACGGATACTATACCTTCCGATTGTTCAATGCCCGCAAAACGTCCGATTAATATACCGATAATCGCAAGCAGAGCACCTGCTGTTGCAACAGTATCTTCTAAAAAGACGAGTTTTGTAGCAGGTTTTGCCCGATTCATATATTTGTAGCTCAGTGTCAGCGGTTTAATACCGTCGTAGGGCTGTTCAGCCTGCTGAAGAAGTTCCTTGCCTGCTTTGAACAGCACGATACCTTCCAGAACTACTGCGATTAACAATACGCCGATATTAATGAGCAGCATCGTTGTATCAGTCTGAACCGGCAATGGTTCTATAATGTGATGTATACCTTCTCTTACAGTTTCATAGGAAAGGATTGCAACTATTATAATTGCAAACAGACAAACGAGATTGACCAGACGGCCGAAGCCGAACGGGAATCTTTTAGTCGGCGCTTTCTTTGAAAGACTGGATCCGGTAAAGACAAAAAGCTGGTTGACAGCATCCCCGAAAGAGTGCATCATTTCTGCGAACATCGCAACGTTTGCAGTAAATAAAAATGCTAAACCTTTCAGGCAGGCAAGCACAAAGTTTACTATTGCTGCAGTCAGTGCGGCCATACTCCCTTGTTTAAGTAAAGCGAATATATCTTTCATGAATACATCTCCTTTAATAAAATTTAAGACATTATGAAGCAATACCCGAAATAGGGGAATGTATGTAATATAAAAAATCCGTCAATCTTTTGATTGACGGATTTTAAAGTATTAATCTTTATTTCTCGATAACAGCATAATGAAGTAGCAGAGCAGTCCGAACAGCAGGGTAATAAATAATGCATGGAATAATGCAACGAAAATATTAACCATTGTAAAGACAGACAGCATTCCGGTAATTACCTGCATCATCAGGAGTGCGAATGCAATAATCCAGCAGTTCTTAATAAGACGGGAATCACTGTAATTACGCAGTACGTGGATGAGTATTAACAGCATCCATATCGCAAGTATGCCTACAAGGAATCTGTGTCCCATCTGTACAGCCTGATAAAAGTTTCCGGGCATTATTGCTCCCGGCATACAATGCGGCCATTCTGTACAGGCAAGTGATGAATCTGTGTGTCTGACCAGTGCTCCGCTGTAGATAACAAAATATATGTAGATAGTCAGTAATATCGTGTTGTATCTTAAGAAGGGACTGACATAAATTTTGCGTTCATGCTGTCCGTAAGAGACTTCAAAAATCAGTAATGTAAGCAGGAGTACTGCAGCAAAACAAATTAATGAAATACCAAAATGGGCTGCCAGAACGAAATCGCCTTCCCAAATACCGATTACAGCTGCTGCACCAATCAATGACTGGATCAGAATAAAGCTGAGTGATAAGTAAATAAGGAATTTGGCTTCCCGGACATGACCAATCTGTTTCCAGGCCATATATCCTAATATTAACAGGAATATAATAGCAACGCCTGAAACTCCACGGTGTGCGAGTTCAATAATCGTGTCGAGCGGCCAGTCTTTTGGAATAAGCTGTCCGTGACACAGCGGCCATGAATCTCCGCAGCCGTCTTCAGAACCTGTTTTTGTAACAAGTGCGCCACCAATCTGTACGAAGACCATAATCAGTGTCGTAATAATTGCTACAACTTTTAAATTTCTATACAAATGCAACACCTCAAACAATCGCGTTTCTGTTCGCTATACAAATAATAAATATATATTAGAATAACGTTCTTTGCAATGTGCAAAGTTTTGAATAGCTCTTAACAATTTATAAAACTATGGTAAAATTAACTAGTGTAGAGATTCATACCATACTCTTCTGAGTATAAAGCAGATTCCGTTTCATATGAGGCATATTGATGAATAATTCATGAACAATGCAAAAAGTAACAATTTTATTTCAAATATGTATAGAAAATGTGACCGGGATAATCTATTATTAAAGGTAAATGTGTTTGTTTATGAAAGGGGGCGTATAGATGCACAGTGATGTATACCAGCAAGAGGTACATCAAACAGCACGCAGTAAAGATTTGAAAGCAATTAAAACACTCATCAAGGATGGCATAATTAAAGCGAACTTAATACCTGCATTCGCAGCTGGTTTTCTTGCTGTTATGTATTATAACATTTCATTTTTCGAAGCAATTCCTGTCATGCTGTTGATGCTTCTAGGTACGACACTAGTCATCGGAGGCGTTTGTGCCCTTAATAATTTCTATGACAGAGATATTGACAGACTGATGAAGTCGAAACAGGAAAGACCGAGTATTGACGGAACATTTTCAGGAAAAGAGATTCTTACAATCGGATTTACGATGGTCGGAATCGGCCTGATAATGTTATTTTTAATCAATCCTACTGTCGGTGTTCTAGGGTTAACCGCAGCGTTTGGTTATGCAGTTGTATATTCGATCTTTGCCAAACGACATCTTGTCTCAAACACAATTATAGGAGCAATTCCTGGAGCAATGCCTCCGCTAATAGGCTGGGCGGTTTTTGAGCCTAATCTACATATTTTAGCGTGGGCGATGTTTATCGTAATGTTCTTATGGCAAATGCCTCATTTCTATGCACTTGCTATAAGACGCAGTGATGAATATAAAGAAGCCGGCATTCCAATGCTGCCTTCAGTGAAAGGGAATGTTCGCACTAGAAACTCCATTATTTTTTGGGTGACACTTCTTTTGTTCACACCACTGATGACGTTTGAACTCGGTATCTGGTTTGTTGCACTGACAACTGTACTTAATGTTATCTGGTTCTATTTAAGTGTTAACCAGTTCAAACGGATTACGGACTATAATCGCTATGCCGGGCGAATATTTGTCTTTTCTCTCAACTACCTCGTGATATTTTTCGTCATGATTATCGTAGCCGGCTTACTTGTGAATATTTAAAAAGTAAATGAATGAAAGAGGGGTCTAACAATGAATTTAAGTTTTCTTAAAGGTAAGGCACTATTATTAGTTTCTGCACTTACTCTTTTCCTTGCCGGTTGTGGTACGAATGAATTAAGTACCTTAAGACCTGCAGGTGAAGTTGGACAAGAACAGTTTAACTTAATGGTACTATCAATCATTATTATGCTGCTTGTTATTGCAGTAGTTACTGTATTGTTCACTATCGCAGTATTGAAAAGCCGCAGAAGTAAAAAGGGTGAGGATTTCGAACCAGCTGATGTTGCCGGAAACCACACACTTGAAGTTATCTGGACATCAATTCCGATTCTTCTGCTTATCGTATTATCTGTCCCGACTGTTTACTATGTATTTAAACAGGCTGATACTGAAGCAATGACTGATGCTGACGGCAATGTAAACGCCGAAGAAACAGTTATCAACGTCAGAGCTTACCAGTACTGGTGGGAATTTGAATATCCAAACGAAGAAGTTGTAACAGCTCAGGAACTTGTAGTTCCAACTGACCAAAAAGTTTACTTCAACCTGCAGGGTGCAGATGTTAAACACTCATTCTGGGTACCGGCAGCAGGTGGTAAAATGGATACTAACATCGATGGTATCAACAGCTTCTACTTAGTATTCGACGATGATGCATCTCAGGAAGCAGACCGTTTATTCTACGGTAAATGTGCTGAGCTTTGCGGACCGTCCCACGCACTTATGGACTTTAAAGTAAAAGCGTTGCCTGAAGAAGAGTACGATCAGTGGCTTGCAGATATGAAAGCAGTTGAAGAACCTGTACAGGCTTCATCTGAAGATGCACAGCGCGGAGAAGAAATCTTCAATAACTCATGTATGGGTTGTCACGCAGCTACACCGACAAGCCCGGGTGCTATGGGTCCTAACTTAACGAACTTCGGTGACCGTGATTTAATCGCCGGATTCCTGGAGCACGATCAGGAAAACCTTGAAGCATGGATTAAAGATCCGGAGTCATTTAAACCGGATAACAAAATGGCAGGAACTTACGAATTAACTGACGATGAAATTCAGGCAGTTGCATCATACTTAATGGAACTTAAAGTAGAAGAAGGTTCAGGCGATGTTTCGTCATTAAGAGAACCCGCTGCAGATGAAGAGTCAGAAGAGGGGGGTAACTAGGAATGTCTCAGGCAACAGCACAAAAACGCGGTTTCTGGTCGGTAATCTGGGATTACATGACAACCGTTGACCATAAGAAAATTGCTATACTTTACTTGATTGCTGGTGGATTCTTCTTCGTACTCGGCGGTATTGAAGCAATGCTGATCCGTATTCAGCTTGCAGTGCCGAATAACGATTTCCTTTCAGCAGGACTGTTTAACGAAGTAATTACAATGCACGGAACAACGATGATATTCCTGGCAGCAATGCCGCTGTTATTCGCGTTTATGAACGCTACGGTACCACTTCAAATTGGTGCACGTGACGTAGCATTCCCGTTCTTAAACTCACTGGGTGTCTGGCTGTTTATCTTTGGTGGTATCTTCCTTAACCTTTCATGGTTCTTAGGCGGAGCACCGGATGCAGGTTGGACAAGCTACGCATCACTGTCAATTGCATCACCTGGACACGGGGTTGACTTCTATGCACTTGGACTTCAAGTCTCAGGGGCAGGTACATTAATATCAGGTATCAACTTCGTAACAACAATTATTACGATGAGAGCACCTGGTATGACGTATATGAGAATGCCGCTTATGACATGGACTACACTTGTTGCAGGTGTACTGATTGTCTTCGCATTCCCACCATTAACAATTGGTCTATTCCTATTAATCTTTGACCGTATGTTCGGTTCCAACTTCTTTATTGTGGAAGCCGGCGGTAATACTATTATCTGGGAGCACTTATTCTGGATCTTCGGTCACCCGGAAGTTTATATTTTAATCCTTCCGGCATTCGGGATATTCTCTGAAATATTCGCAACATTTGCCCGTAAACGTCTATTCGGTTATTCGGCAATGGTATTCGCAACAGTGCTTATCGGTTTCTTCGGATTCATGGTATGGGCACACCACATGTTTACAGTTGGTCTTGGACCGACAGCCAACGCTATTTTCGCATTGGCAACAATGGCAATCGCAGTACCGACAGGTATTAAAATATTTAACTGGATCTTTACAATCTGGGGCGGAAGCATAGAGTTTACAACACCTATGATGTACGCATTAGCATTTATTCCTTCATTCGTTA
Organism: Jeotgalicoccus coquinae; assembly: GCF_014207425.1. Classification (GTDB taxonomy): domain Bacteria; phylum Bacillota; class Bacilli; order Staphylococcales; family Salinicoccaceae; genus Jeotgalicoccus; species Jeotgalicoccus coquinae. The sequence goes on from NZ_JACHFF010000001.1 coordinate 445,395, forward strand.
TGGGTGGGGTTACAGGGATTATGCAGGCGGTTGCTCCAGCAGATTACCAGTACCATGACTCGTACTTTATCGTAGCTCACTTCCACTACGTAATCGTAGGCGGAGTAGTATTCGCATTACTTGCAGGCCTTCACTATTACTGGCCGTTAATGTTCGCTACGATGTTAAATGAAAAATTAGGTAAAGTAACATTCTGGTTATTCTTTATCGGTTTCCATATGACGTTCCTTATCCAGCACTTCTTAGGGCTGTGGGGAATGCCGCGTCGAGTATTCACGTACTTAGATGGACAGGGATACAATGCAGCAAATATGATTTCAACAATCGGCGCATTGTTCATGGCACTGGCTGTTATCGTATTAGTAATTAACATCATTATGACACTGGTTAAAAATGAGAAAGTCGGACGGGACCCTTGGGGTGACGGACGTACACTTGAGTGGTCACTTCCACTTCCGGTTCCGTATTATAACTTTGCTCAGATTCCGCTAATTCGCGGACTTGACGCATTTTGGATTGAGAAGAAAGAAGGTAATGGAGAGATGCTTCCGGCTGAATCGCTTGAAGATTTCCACATGCCGAATAATTCAATCATTCCATTTGTAATGTCATTCGGACTATTCGTTGCTTCATTCGGTGCACTTTACTTTGCTTCAGGCAAAGAGTGGGCAATCGATGCAGTAGCAGACTTACCGGAAAAACCTTGGGCATTCTGGGTACTTGTAATCGGACTTGCAATTACATTTATCTCAATGATTACACGCTCATTCAAAGATGACCTTGGTTACTATGTAACTAAGGAAGAAGTATTGAGAGATCTTGAAGAACGAGAAAGGGGTGCAAAATAATGGCTGAAATGAAATATAATGTCCCTAACGAACAGTGGCCTGAGCACCCGGAGACAGCAACACTCGAAGGTAAGAATAAATTCGTCGGTTTCTGGACTTTCTTAGGCGGAGAAACTGTACTGTTCGCATCATTATTTGCGACTTACCTTGCACTGAAAGACAGTGTGCCAAGCTCTGATCATCTGCTTGCAGCTGATCTGTTCCACCTTGAACTTGCATTTGTCATGACGATGTTATTACTTACATCGTCACTGACAAGTGTGTACGCTGTATACCACATGCGTAATAATAATTTCAGTAAAATGCAGTTATGGTTAGCCGTAACAGTATTACTTGGCGCAGGGTTCCTTGCACTTGAAATTTACGAGTTCTATGAATATGTACATCTTGGTCATACATTCAGATCCAGTGCATTCGGTAGTGCATTCTACATTCTGATCGGTACGCACGGTTTCCACGTAATTATCGGTCTGATCTGGATTACGGGTCTTATTATCCGTAACGCAACTCGCGGTTTATCAGTATATACTGCAGCTAAAGTAAACACTGCTGCGCTGTACTGGCACTTCATTGACGTTGTGTGGGTATTCATCTTCACAATCGTTTACCTGTTAGGAGTGATATAAATGGCAGAATTAGAAGTTAAATCAATGACGGAAACTCAGCTGAGAAATCTTCGACGCCAGCGAACGAAAGAAATGCGTCTGCAGCTTACAGGCTTTGGACTTATGATTTTCTTAACATTCATGGCATTTGGAATGGTGGCACTGGACTTTGATCCAACATTCATTATGGGGGTTGTAATGCTGTTTGCATTCATCCAGGTTATTCTTCAGTTCTACTACTTCATGCATATGAAAGATCAAGGGCATGATTTCGCTAAACTGTTTATGATCGTAGGAATGTTCTTTGCAATTTCATTCTGTGTAACATTCATTTATATCGTATGGATCGGTTCACCGATCTAATACTGAAAAAGATGGCCTCTTTCGGAGGTCATCTTTTTTTTGGTCAACACTTTGTCACTTTGTGTGTTTTTATCGCCTTGAGTTATAAAGATAATAATTTTATACTAGAAGTAATAAGGTCAAATTTAAGGTGGTACGGATGGAAAATATAACTTCAATTAAAATTTTTGGTTTCATGGCAAACTGGAGTCCCTTTTTCCTGACTTTCATTATTCTGCTTACGGCAGTATTTTTTCTCGTAACGACGAGATGGTACAGGGAATTTGAAGGCGGGCGTCCGCTGACAAAAAGAGAGGGCACTCTGTTTGCAGTCAATATGATTTTACTGTATGCGATGTACGGTTCGCCGGTCGACCTGTTAAGTCATATATTATTTACATTCCACATGTTGCAGATGGCTTTCGTGTTGTTCTTAATCGCACCACTTGTATATTTCAGCATTCCGGAATATCTGCAGAAATACTTAGTATCGCTACCGGTAATCGGTCCGGTACTCAGACTGGGAGCTAAAAAACCATTATTTTCACTGATGCTGTTAATTGCTGCTTTTTCAATCTATCATCTGCCGGTAGTAATGGATAATCTGAAGATGAGCTCAACTCTTCACACGCTTGTATTGGCTATTATGTTCCTGACAGCTGTAATGGCCTTTTACCCGATTTTCAACAAAGTTGAGCCGGAAGAGAAACATATGGGCGGATTGTTTAAACTGCTTTATGTATTCGGTATCGGGGCATTTGTAACACCGGCATGTGCATTGATTATCTTTGCGAGCTCACCGATGTATGCAACATTTACGGAAGGTGAAGCATGGCTAAGTGCAATGGAATTATGTGTTCCGGCAGGTATTCTTGACAGTATTGCCGGTGCCGGAATGATATCAGGTCCTGAATACTTTACTAATACTACGCCGCTGATCGACCAGCAGACAGGCGGAATTATTATGAAAGTTCTGCAGGAAGTATTTTTTGGTATTATGCTTGCCCACATATTCTTCAAATGGTTTAATGAAGAGCGTAAAAATGAAGACCAGATTACAGAGGCTGCTTTAGTTAAAGCACAGGCACAAAAAGAAATGGATAACCGCTTTAGAGTATAGGAGGAAACATCTTGGACATATATTTTATTCTGCCGACGATAAGTACGTCATTTATTGTCCTTAGTGCGATATTTATGGCGATAGGAGTTTATCATATTAAAAAGGGCAATGTGCAGACTCATGAGAAATTCATGACATTTGCTGCGATTTCCGCTTTATCATTTTTCGTTATCTACATATCGAAAACAGTATTTCTCGGGAATACGCAGTTTGGCGGCCCGGATTCATTGGAAATCTACTATGTTATTTTCCTTGTCAGTCATATTATACTGGCGACAACAGGCGGTATTTTTGGAGCAATCCAGGTATTTACCGGTAAGAAGAACAAACTGCGCACACACAGAAAATTTGGTATGACAGCAGCGACAATCTGGTCGTTTACTGCAATTACCGGAATTATGGTTTACATCATTCTTTATATTTTATACCCGGGCGGAGAAACGACCGGTCTGTGGGATGCAATATTCCACCAGAATTAATAAAAACCCTCTTACAGATTAATCTGTAAGAGGGTTTTTATTATGTAGCAGCGTTTATTGGTGATAAGCTGCAATTTCAGTTAATTCTTTGCTGATTGCTCTGATTTTACTGATCGCATGTTCAACGATGCGTTCAGGGAATACTTCGTCACTGCCGTATTCAACGCCTGTCGGATAGTAATGTTTACCCATGTAAGGGTCCATTAACTGCATTGTTGCATTGTTTGCACCAACATCTCCGTCTACAGCATATCCAGGAAAACGTAAGTAATAAATACCTTCAGGAATTTCGTATTTATAATCGAAAGTCATACGCTCATAATCCCAACTGCCGCCAAGAACACAACCATTGTGGTTCATAATATCCTGCAGTGAGCCTTGTGGAATGACTACATTTTCAATACCTGAGTTTTCAAAAACCATCATTTTGCCCCCTATCATTTATCCATTACCCTAATTTTAATCTATTACAATACCAGTTGCAAATGGTATTTATCATATAGTAACAAATGTATCAATATGATAAAATGATTGGGGAGAGGTGATTATATGATAATGAGTACAGATTTTGAAATTATGGATTCACTAGACTCTCTAAACGATATGATTACTGAGACAGAAGAGTATATAAACTACTGTAACTATAAAGCTCTCTTGGAGACTGATGAAGAAGTCAGCGGCATGATTAAACACTTTGCGCGTTTAAAAGAAGATTTTACCGACGTTGAACGCTTTGGTAAATATCATCCTGATTTCAGTAAGAAACGAAAAGAGATCAACCAGTATAAAAAAGCATTGGATATGCATCCGATTATTATGGAATACAGAAGAGCGGAATTTCAGCTGCAGTCACTGCTGGATGAAGTGCTTTTCATTATCGGCCAGTCGGTCAGTCCCCATGCAAATATCGTCAGCAGCAATCCATTTTTCTCAAACAGTTCGAACAGCGGCTGTGCAACAGGCGGAAGCTGCAGCTGCGCAGGTTAATATATATTTCCAACACGCATCCCGATGGGTGCGTGTTTTTTGTACAAAAAAAGACCCGCAGTTATACGGGTCTGATTTATCAGTATCTGTCTTTTAAAAGGTGGTAGCTGATGTCCGGATAGTCGGTAACAATTGTGTGTGCACCTTTTTGAATGAGTTCATCTATCTTATCCATCTTGTTAATGTTCCAGTATCCTACTGCAATGTTCAGACTCGTCAGGAACCCGATAAAACGGCTCGTGTCGAGACGGATACCATTGTATTCTGTCGGAATCTGGAATGTATCTGCTGCAGGTTCGTACATGTGACCGAATCCGGCGCGGTGCATGAAGAATGCACGGCTCACCTGATCGACGCCGGCACCCAGTGCTACAGAGTCTTCAGCGTACAGGTTAAACTGTTTAATCTGTGCATCGTGGAAACTTGTAATAAGCACACGGTCTTCAGCGCCGAGCTCGGTAATTAAGCGGTAGAGAAGACTCGGAACGAGACTGCCTGCATATGATTCGGGATCATCTTTAATATCAATATTAATTAACGTGCCCGGATATTCTTCAATCAGTTCGCGGAGTGTAACGATTTTAGCTTTATCGTGTCCGCGGTAAGGGTGGTTGCCCTCAACGTCAGTGAAGTGATAGCCGAAATCAAGTTCTTTTAAGTCATCAAGAGTTAAATTGCTTACTTTACCTGCACCGTTTGATGTTCTGTCTACATATGCGTCATGGAAAACGACAATCTCTTCATCTTTTGTCAGACGGATATCGATTTCGAATCCCTCAACATTGAACTCCGATGCTTTGTCAAAAGCGATGCGTGTATGTTCAGGCGCAAGCCCCATACCGCCGCGGTGTGCGAAAATATACGGTGAACGCTGTTTGAAGTATGGTTTGATATCGCGTACTTTCGTTTCTTTCATTACCTTTGTTCCTGCCCAGAGGCCGAGTGTCAGACCGGTTGCGACGCCGACTGCTGTTGCCATTCTTTTAATACATTTTGCCATATTGGAAACCTCCATGAGATATTCATTTAAAAAACATATAAGATATATGTTATTATGATTCTAAAGATTTAGATAGGTGGTCAGTCAATGATAGTCAACCGAATTGGTATATATGTTTATTTTAAACAAAATAAATTCATTCGACAATTGAAACGGCACGGACATTTAATTTATGTGAATAAAACTAAAAAATATGTCCTTCTGTATGTCGATGAAGCCGATCTGGATAAGACACTCGGAGACCTTGGCAAACTGAAGTTTGTCACTGATATCGTCATGAGTGAGTATCCGAATATAAAACGCGAGTATCATACTGAAGATAAAGAAAAAGAAGATTATCGCGTTATATAGTTTATGTCATCGGCATAATCAGATGATTCAATCTTAAAATTCCGGTTAAATACTGGTAGAACTGTTCACGTTCGTAAAAGTCTTCCGGTGATTTCGTTGAGAATTCCACGATGCTCAGATGTTTATCCTCACACCATGATTTTATTAACTGATATTTTTTACCCTGGCCGTCTTTATAGGCGATGCCGTTGTAAATAGTATAAATTGCCTGCAGGTCCTGTTCAACAGGTTTCATAACCAGCAGGAATGTTGCAGGTGATTTTTCATTGTTTAAAAATATTGCGTGCTGGACACGTTCATGATTATATTCAATCAATGCCTGCAATTCAAATATTTCGTGGTAACCTTCACCCATAGTGATGAATTTTTGCATGTAATCAACTCCTATAAATTATAATATATGACCAGAGAGCCAAATGAAAGGGCAATACTTATGAGAATTATCAGCGGGAAATATAAAGCGAAGAAACTGCATACGTTAAAATCAAACGATACACGGCCTACAAGCGACAAAGTACGCGAAAGTGTATTCAGTATGCTTGGAGACGTTGAAGGGGGCGTACTGGACCTGTTTGGGGGCACAGGCGGTCTTGCGATTGAAGCGCTGAGCCGCGGAGCTGACAGGGCGATGATTATCGACGGCGCAGGCGATGCGATTAAAATAATAAAAGAAAATACTAAAGACCTCGATGAACCGGTGGAGATTTTCAGAAATGATTACCGCCGTGCATTAAAAGCGATGGGGAAACGTGAAAAATCATTTGACCTGATCTTTCTGGATCCGCCTTATAATAAGAAACTCATCGATAAAAGCCTCGAACTGATTTCAGAATACAGTATTTTGAATGACGGCGGCAGAATTGTTGCCGAAGCAGGTAAAAATGAAACATTTGCACATCCCGGATTTGAAATCGTTAAGGAAAATGATTACGGTTCAATTAAAGTATGGATGCTTATTAAAGAAGGAAAGTAGGGAGTATTGTGGCAAAAGAAAAAATAGCAGTTGTACCGGGGAGTTTTGATCCCATTACATACGGCCATCTGGATATTATAGAACGTGCATGTAAGATTTTCGATAAAGTATACGTGTCAGTATTAAGAAACTCGTCGAAGCAGGGATTATTTTCGCCGGAAGAGCGCATCGGTTTAATTTCCGGTGTAACAAAACATCTGGATAATGTAGAAGTAGTACAGTTCGACGGACTTTTAATCGATTACTGCCAGCAGGTCGGAGCGGATGCAATCATCAGGGGACTTCGTGCAGTCAGTGACTTCGAATACGAAATGCAGCTGACGAGCATGAACAGAAAGCTCGACAGCCAGATTGAGACCATGTATATCATGACAAATAACAATTACTCGTTTATTTCATCGTCCATCGTTAAAGAAGTGGCAAAATACGGCGGCAAGATCGAAGATATTGTTCCGCCGCTGATAGAAGATGCTCTAAAGAAAAAATTTAACGAACAATAATCACCGGTGTGTTGAAATCATTTTTCTTTGAACCGGTAAAAGTATTATAAACTTCCGTGGCCGTCACTTCATGTGACACGAGGTCACGGTTTTTCTTATTTACATTAGTAATAATGCTGACGGAGTCGAGCGATTTTAAATATTTCTGTCCGTTTCCGGTCATACCGAGAATGCGCACGCTGTCGGATGGGACATACTGCGCCATTACATCGTTCGTAATATTCAGCAGAATCGATATCATCAGTCTGCTGAGGCGCGTCCATGTATAGCGCTTTGTTTTTACTGCTGATAAAAATTCGGCGTAACTGTCTGAACTGCGGACTTTATCTTTCAGGCGGTGTTCGAGACCTTCCGTCATCATATAGATGTTTTTAAGTTCTCCCGGAGAACGTGTAAGAATTACAGCTTTCAGCGTTTCGTAAAAATCTTCGTTCGAAGCGAGGTGTGCCGACATCATCTGATTGACCAGACTTTCAGGCATAAATTTGGCAGCTTCTGTCGTATCGCCGCTAAACAGTGCAGCACGGAGACTCGTTGCACTCGAAAACTCTGAGCTGGATAACGATGCATCACTGTAGTTGTTGCCGATACGTTTAATCGTCCCGGGTTTAATAGATGACTGTAATTCATTCACAGCATTAATATACGCAATACCGAGCGTATCGTTCGGTGAAGCGAGCAGTGTATTATCAGCAAGCACACTCATTGCGCGCGGATAGCTGTATCCCTGTTTCAGTAAATCATTGAATTCCGGAGAATCGTGAAGACTGCGGGATTCGTGTGCAGCGCTGAGCAAGGTGTCGATATTACCGGATTCGCTGCCGAAAACAAGATCAGTCGTCCGAAGCAGGCTGGCAATGCGGACGCCGCCCCGTGCGAAATCATCTGCAGAACTGACCGCATTTAAAAACGGCAGCTCCGCAACGAGATCGACGTGCTGAAGCGCGGCTTCTGTCCGCGTAAACTTATCCGTAATGGCGATTTCGCCGCGCTGTGTAAAGCTCCCCGACATAATCGCGACCGTCACATCAGGCTGCACAAGTTCCTTCGCTTTCTCGATATGATAAATATGTCCGTTATGAAATGGGTTGTACTCTGTAATTAAAGCTAAAATTTTCATACATAAACCCCCGATAAATGTTATACTAAGTGTATCAAAATATTAGACAGATTGAAGTTATTTGTTAAGAAAAAAACTTGACACTTTTTCTTTATAATTGTACAATATCTGTTGTGCTCATAAGAGGTGGAATTTATATGAAATGGTCGCTTTCACAAATCAGAAAGTATGCCAACGACAAATTCACTTTTAATGAAACTGTTCAGTTAGACACATTGTATGATCGTGCGGACATACTCGCTATAGAAGATACTAAAGTATATGGTGATATGTTTTTCGGACATCATCGAGTAGATGTTGACTTGCATATATCGGCGGTTGTTAAGATGATCGACAGCCGGAGCGGTGATGCCGTTAGTCTGCCTCTCGAAATACAATCTGTCGAAGTGTTTGATGAAACACTTGAAGAAGACGAGGAAACAGAAGATGATAACATGCATCCGCTGGTCCACACGCTGGATCTCGAGCCTGTAGTCAGAGAACTGCTAATCGTTAACTTACCGACAGTTTATACTGAGAGTGACGAACTACCCGGGTCATCAGGAGCAAGTGGTTGGACAGTAATGGATGAATCGGAAGCCAGCAGTGAAAAACCGGCTGTGGATCCGAGATTACAAAAACTAGAAGCTTTAAAGCTAAGCGATGAGGAGGAAAAATAATGGCAGTACCTAAAAGAAGAACATCAAAAACACGTAAAAATAAACGTCGTTCACACATGAGACTTTCATTACCAGGAATGGTAGAATGCTCAAACTGCGGTGAAACTAAATTAGCTCACCGTGTATGTAAAGAGTGCGGAAGCTACAAAGGCGAAGAAGTTGTAGCTAACGCTAACTAATCGTCTTTATAAGAAAACGGCCTGAAAATCTTAATTATTAAGATATTCGGGCTGTTTTTTTGTGTTGTCGGTGTTTTGGGTTTCTATGAGCGCTCTTCATAGAGCTTCGCGCACGACCATCACCATCAATCACAAACTAAAACCGGAACGATTCTCATCGTCCCGGCCGCATTATACATTCACATTAAATATAAATTCTATTTTGGATACCACATGAGTGATTCGTCTGCCAAATCGCGTTCGATATCATATTCATGGGCGCCGAAATCATGTTTTTCAAAAAAGTCGCGCGAGTTCTGGAATCGGCTGATGGCTTTAATCGGGATGTTAAATGATTTGGCGTATTCAATCAGTTCACTGCCGAGTCCCCGGCCCTGATATTTTTCCAGTACTTCAAGTTTCCATATAACTAAGTAATCTGCTGTATCGTTGTCAATCGGGTGGTCCGTATCTTCGCGACGGTACAGACACATGCGTGCCGCCAGATCATCCCCCTGGTAAATACCGTAAAATGGTGAATCGATATTCGCATCGATTACATTGGCTTCGAGTTCATCAATCATGTGAAGTTCCTGGGAACCGTACTCACGGAATTTTTTAAATTCTTCTGCTGTTTTGTAGTTAATAGCTAAGTTTTTTACTTTTGACATTTGGCAACGCTCCTTTTCATACAGTATATTCATAATTACCAAGCCGTTCAATTGTTTTATAGTTAAATACCTTTTATACTTTGAATAACGATTAATTGAGGAGAAAGATTTATGCATTTTGAGACTATTGATTTTTCTGGGAACATACATAATACAACTGACAATAAACAATTCTATGGTGGTTTGTCTTACGATGATGCAGGGGTTAAAGAAGTACTTCAGCGTCCTGTGCATAATCACACTGCAGAGCTTGGCAGTATAATCGAAGCGGATATGGCTCAGTACGGTCTGACGGATGCTCAGAAGCGTAACATTGAGCTGCTTAAAAAAGGGCATAAAGTAGTTATAGCCGGCCAGCAGGCGGGTTTATTTATGAGCCCTTCCTATATCATTCATAAAATAGTGTCAATTTTAGTCGTGGCTAAAGAGTTTAAAGATAATTACGACTATGATGCAGTTCCCGTATTCTGGGTTGCGGGGGAGGATCACGATTTTGAGGAAGTGAACCACACGCACCTTTACGATACCTATCACCGCAGGCGTGTAAAAGTGAACTATAAACCGAATTTAACAGTGCCGATGAGTATCGGTTTTTATAATTACGATAAAAAAGCAATGGCCGGGACACTCGAAAAAGTTGTAAAGTATATCGGGGATTCTGACTATACTGCTGATTTAAAGAAAAGAGTCACTGAATCTATAGAACGATGTACGTCGTGGACAGAGCTGTTCCACAGCCTGGTCCACGACACATTTAAAGATGATGGCCTCGTTATTTTTAACTCGCACCTTGAATCTGTCCGTAAACTTGAAGTACCGATCATGCAGAACATGTTTAAAAATCATAAAGCAATTGATGCAGCATTTAAAACAGGTCAGAAAGCGTTCTTAAGTACAGTAAATAAAAAACCGGTTATCCAGACGGATACTAATGTGCATCTGTTTGGCAATGCAACGTCAACGCGCGAGCTGATTACCGAAACAGACGATGGTTACATGCTGAACGGTGAAAGTTTAAGTGCTGATGATATATTAAAGCGCATCGAACAGACACCTGCAGAGTTTTCCAATAACGTTGTAACACGTCCGCTGATGCAGGAAATGCTCTTTAATACAGCTGTATTTTTAGGCGGCGGCGCGGAAGTGTCGTATTGGGGCGAACTCCACAAAGTATTCGATGTAGTGGAAACTCCGATGCCGATTGTTATGAAGCGGATGGAATTCATGCATGTGGACAGCAGAATAGAGAAGCTGCTGGACAAATACGGGCTTACACTTGACAGCACTGTCGTCGAACAGATTCAGGAGCGTAAAGAGACGCTTATACAAACACACATGAACGATAATATAATCACTGAAATCGAACGTGTGAAAGAGACGCTGGAAAATGCATTCAAGCCGCTTTATGATTATTCCGATGATTATTTTAAGAGCGGTATAATCGACGGCAATAAAAAACGCCATATGAATGAACTGGATTATTTAAAGAAGCGTTATTCAGTCGATGTAAAACGCAGTTTAAGAACAGAACTGAACAATCTGGATGAATTGAGTGAAAAACTGATGCCGAATGGAGCACTGCAGGAAAGACTCTTCCACCCATGGCAGTATCAGGTTGGAAATTGGGATTACTCCCCACTCAGTTACACAGAAAAATTAACACTCATAAAAAGTTAATAATTGCTGTATACCGCGCGGTTTCTTCATTTGAAGAAACCGCTTTTTTTATTTAGGGAAATAATCGGGAATCTTTTTTATAATTTGTGGAGGAAAGTGGGGAGATGTGGTAAATTAATATATATAGCGGGGTGAGAATATGTTCATGGGTGAGTACAAACATAATTTGGATACGAAAGGCCGCATAATAGTGCCGAGTAAATTCAGAGAATTGCTCGATGAACAATTCGTTATTACGCGCGGTCTCGATCGCTGTTTATTTGCGTATACAGTGGATGAATGGAGCCGCATTGAAGAAAAACTTAAAACACTTCCGCTGACCAAAAAAGATGCGCGTAAGTTTACGAGATTATTTTTCTCAGGTGCAACTGCCGTGGAAATCGATAAGCAGGGCCGTATTAACATTCCGCAGAATCTGCGTGAATATGCCGGTTTATTAAAAGATTGCACGGTAATAGGAGTCTCAAGCAGAATTGAAATTTGGGATTCAGCAGCATGGGAAGATTTTTATACAGAATCTGAAGATAACTTTGAAGATATAGCAGAAGATTTAATTGATTTTGACCTTTAGGATGTGACAGGATGTTCAACCATACTTCAGTTTTACTAAAAGAAACAGTCGATGGTTTAAATATTAAACCAGACGGCATATACGTCGATGCAACGCTCGGCGGCGGCGGACATACTTCATATTTATTGTCACAGCTTGAAACAGGTCATGTCTATGCATTTGACCAGGATATGACAGCAATAAATAATGCCCGTGAAAAATTTAAAGATAACAGCAATATAACTTTAATTCATACGAATTTTGAAAATATAACTTCAGCACTTAACGAACTCGGTGTCACAGGTGTCGATGGTATTCTTTACGACCTCGGCGTTTCAAGTCCGCAGCTCGACGTTACAGAGCGCGGCTTCAGCCACTCGAAGACAGCAAGACTCGACATGAGAATGGATCAGACACAGTCGCTCGATGCTTACGAGATTGTTAATGAGTACTCATACGAAGCTTTAGTCAGCATCTTTTTCAGATACGGGGAAGAAAAATTCTCGAAAAAGATTGCAAGGGAAATCGAACGTTTAAGAGAAATTGAACCCATTGAAACAACGACGGAACTGGCGGAAATTATTAAATCACAAATCCCGCAGAAGTTCAGAAGAACAGGCGGACATCCTGCGAAACGTATTTTCCAGGCACTCCGTATCGCAGTTAATGATGAACTCGGAGTATTCGAACGATCATTGGAACAGGCGATTGACCTGCTGAACAGAGACGGAAGAGTATCAGTGATTACATTCCACTCGCTCGAAGACAGAATTTGCAAGCAGATGTTTGTTGAATACGAAAAGGGGCCGGAGCTGCCAAAAAATATGCCGATTATCCCTGAAGGATATGAACCGGTATTAAAAAGGGTAAACCGTAAACCGATTATCGCCGAAGGTGACGATTTAGAGGCGAACCCGCGCGCGCGCAGCGCGAAGCTTCGAATTGCCGAGAAACAAGTATAGGAAGTGTTGACATGGTAGTAGAAAGATATACTGAAGTGAATCCCGCGAAAAAAGTATACAGAGAACCTGACAGTCAGCCGAAAACCCGGACAAAAGAAAAAATTGTCGGCATTAAACGTATGGAAATGGCAGTCTACATAACACTTGCCGTTCTGATTGCGGCAGTTTCCATTTATGTGCTATCTTTAAAAATGGAAGCATATAACTATCAGAATGAAAAGACATCGCTGGAACAGACAATCGCAGTTAAAAACGGTGAAATCAGTGAATTGAATACTGAAGTCACTTACCTTGCTTCATATGATCGCATATATGAAAAAGCTCAGGAACTGGGCTTGGATTTGAATAATAGCAATGTAAAGGTTGTAGAAAAGTATGGCGAAGATTAGACGGAAGATCAGTCTTAAAAATAGCAAGGTAACAATTGGCGCACTCCTGATATATTTCGGTATAGGAGTGCTTTTTCTTTTGATTATCGGTCAGTTTACAAAACTGATGATATTTCAGACGATAGATGACGAGGATTTAATTGCAAGAGGAGAGGACAAGTATGCGGTCAGTTCGATAAATGAACCGGAACGCGGGGAAATTCTTGACCGAGAAGGGAATATTCTCGCAGCAGACATGGAAGCATACCGTATCGCAATCATCACTGATGAAAACTATCCGAACCATGTAAGCAATCCTGAAGAAACTGCAGCGCTGCTTTCTGAAGTTGTCGATATGGATAAAGCGGAAATACAGAAAAAAATTGAAGAGAATATTAAAAAAGGCCGGTTCCAGATGGAACTTGGACAGGCCGGACGTAATATCTCATATAACGATAAGAAGTTTCTGGAAGAGTCAGAAGCAACAGGCATAGTTTTTGAATCGGAAACGAGACGTTTTTATCCGAATGGACAGTTCGCTTCGCACTTAATCGGCTTTGCCGAGTTAAATGATGAACTCGGCGGACTTAACGGACAGCTTGGGTTCGAACGTATATACAATGATCTGCTTAAAGGTGAGCCGGGCAGTGTGGACTACTCACAGGATGTGTGGGGATATATTGTCCCGAACTCGGACAATGTAAAACCGCCTGTTAACGGGAACGATGTTAAGCTGACAATCGATCCGAATATTCAGCTGTATTTAGAAGATACATTGAATGATATGGACGATCACTTTGAACCGGAAGAATTGATTGCGGTAGTTGCGGATGCGAAAACCGGAGAAATACTTGCAAGCGGGCAGCGCCCGTCATTTAACCCGGAAACCCGTGAGGGATTCGGAAACAGCTGGCTGAACATGCTTTACGAATATTCATTTGAACCGGGCTCCACTTTTAAAGTGTTCGGCCTGGCAGCTGCTATTGAAGAAGGCGCCTATGACCCGGATACTGTTTATACGTCGGGTTCAATGGATGTTATGGATTCAACGATTTATGACTGGGAAACAGAAGGCTGGGGAGATATTACCTATAACGAAGGAATGCAGTATTCTTCAAACGTGCTGATGATGATTCTGCAGGATAAAGTCGGTGCCGATAAAATGCTCCAGTACTATAAAGACTTCGGTTTCGGTCAGACAACAGGTTCTGAATTTCCGACAGAAGTTACAGGGCAGATGGCATGGGATAATGAGCTGCAGCAAAAAACAACATCATTCGGTCAGACATCCACTGTTACACCGATTCAGCTGATTCAGGGAATGACAGCACTGCTGAACGAAGGTGAAATGAAGAAACCTTACGTCGTTGATGAGATTACCGATGATTCCGGTGAAGTAGTTTACGACGGCAAGGAAGAAACAGTCAGACAGGTTATCTCAAAAGATGCAGCGGAAAAAACAATGGCCGAAATGAATACGCTGATTGACGGATCGCTGGACCATAATCCCCAGTACAAATCCGACGAGTATGAAGTAACAGGGAAATCGGGTACTGCTCAGATATACGACCCGGAAACAGGCGGCTATCTGGACGGGGACTACCAGTTCTTTACTTCATTCCTGGGTTATGCACCGAAAGAGGATCCTGAAGTGATTGTCTATTACGGTATTAAGCTTGCCAGCGAGAATAAGAGTGAAACATGGGATAACGGTGTCGCACGAGGATTTAATCCGCTGATGGAGCGTACGCTTAAGTATCTGGAAGTATCTGAAGCGGATGTTTCAGGTGACCAGAGCGTCGTTGAAATCGGAGATTACAGAGGCCGGGAAATTGACGCCTTAACTGATGAATTAAATGATACAATTGATGTAAAAATAGTCGGGAACGGTACAGAGATTACCGAACATTTCCCGCAGGATGACACACTGCTCCCTTACGATTCACTGTTTGTGAAAACAGACGGTGATCCGACACTGCCGGACTTTAAAGGCCTTTCCAAGAGAGAAGCGCTGATGCTGGCTGACTTTATAGGAATTAATATAACAGTCGAAGGTGAAGGGTATGTGGATGGCCAGTCTCAGAATGCGGGCACAGCGGTAACGGAAGACACTGCTGTGGAAATCACTTTATCGTCAAATGACCCGAACGATTAGGAGGAGCTATGAACTATATATTTTTAGCAGCGGCACTCGTGCTGACTGCAATACTGATACCGATTTTAATTCCATTATTAAAACGCATGAAATTTGGGCAGACAATCCGGGAAGAAGGTCCGGAAAGCCATTTAATTAAAACGGGAACACCGACGATGGGCGGACTGTCATTTATTTCAGTGACAATTATACTGTCTGTCATCGGACTATTGTTCGTTGATGATATTTACAAACTGCTCGTACTGATAATCGTAACAGTCGGTTTTGGACTTATTGGATTTATCGATGATTACATTATCGTCGTTAAAAAAGATAACGCGGGGCTGTCTTCAAAACAGAAGTTTCTTGCACAGATTGCAGTCGCAGTTATTATCTTTATTATAATGACGAACTGGATTCCATCCATCGAAGCAGGCATTCAGATTCCGGGTACGGGGCTGTTTATCCCGCTCGGCATATTCTTTGTCGTATGGATAGTATTCTGGCTTGTCGGCTTTTCAAACGCAGTGAACTTAACTGACGGTCTTGACGGACTGTCTACAGGTACATCGATTATTGCTTTCGGCGCGTTTCTTGTAATCAGTCTGGTTACAGGTGAAACGGAAGTGGCACTGTTCCTGTTTATATTAATCGGTTCACTGATTGGATTTTTAATTTACAATAAATATCCTGCCAAACTGTTTATGGGTGATACAGGTTCACTCGCACTTGGCGGTATTATTGCAACGGTTTCAATTCTGTTAAACAGCAGTCTGCTGCTGCTCGTTATCGGTATCGTGTTCGTTATTGAAACAGCGAGCGTTATGATGCAGGTTGCATCATATAAAACGACAGGTAAAAGAATCTTTAAGATGACGCCGATTCATCACCATTTCGAACTGTCGGGCTGGAATGAATGGAAAATAGTTATCGTCTTCTGGTCTGCCGGCCTGTTAGCGGGCATACTCGGTGTAATATTAGGAGTGATGTAAGATGAAGCCATTCAGCGGATACGAAAATAAAAATGTCATCGTACTCGGATATGGACGAAGCGGTAAAAGCGCAGTGAACGCACTGGTTAATCTGGGTGCAAACGTTACACTGACAACGAATGAAGTGTTTTCCGACGGAGAAGCGGAACAGAAGTATAAGGCATGGGGTGTCGATATAGTCGACGGCCACCATCCGTCGAATCTTTTAAACCGTGCTGATTTAATTGTTAAAAATCCGGGTATTCCTTACAGTATTCCATTTTTAAAAGAAGCAGAAGAACGGGAGATTCCGATTATTACGGAAGTTGAAATTGCTCATCATGTGAGTGAAGCTCCAATTTATGCACTGACGGGCACGAACGGTAAAACGACATGTACGCACCTCCTCGGGGAGATGCTTGAGCATAGTGGCGGCAGTCCAATTTTATGCGGCAACATCGGCTATCCTGCAACAGACGCAGCGATGGAAGCGGGAGTGAGTGACACACTGCTGATGGAACTGTCTTCTTTCCAGCTGATGGGGATAAAAGAATTCCGGCCGAATATCGCAGTTATTACTAATATTTATGAAGCGCATCTTGATTACCACGGTTCAGTGGAAGAATACGTTCATGCGAAACTCGAAATATTTAAAAATATGACGGCACAGGATCTGCTGATTTTTAATAAAAAGCAGGCGCATATGCTTGAAGGTCTTAATATCAAATGCCGTATTCAGTACTTCGATTCGGATACAAAAGCAGATGCCTATACAGAAGACGGTAACTTTGTCGTATACGGTGAAGCGATTATGCCGATTAAAGACGTAGTGTTAAAAGGCGACCACAATATTGAAAATATACTTGCGACACTGCTTGTCGCCAAAGCACACGGCGTGGACAATAAAGCGATCAAACGCACGCTGACTACATTCAGCGGTATTTCGCACAGACTTGAGCGACTCGGTTCAGTGGATGAAGTTGTTTATTATAATGACTCAAAAGCAACAAATAATCTGGCAACATCATTTGCACTGAAAAGCTTTGATACACCGGTAATCTGGCTCGCAGGCGGGCTCGACCGGGGACAGTCTGTGGATGAGCTCATGCAGTATGCAGGGCATGTGAAGCGTATTGTGACATTCGGAGAAACAGCACCGAAGTTCGAAGCACTTGCACAGAAACTGAGCATTCCGTCCGAGATAACGGAAAACCCGTTTACAGGCATTGAACTGACACACCGGCATGCAGAACCCGGTGATACAGTATTGTTTTCACCTGCATGTGCAAGCTGGGACCAGTATAAAGACTACGAACGCCGCGGAGATCACTTTAAAGAAGGTTTCGCAAAGTTAAGTTAACAGATCAGGAGGTATAGCCGATGAAAAAAGATAAAGAAAATATCAATGACATAAAAGAAAAGTTAAAAAAGAGACGTCAGGATACTGAGTATGTCGGCTATACTGCAAAAACACCTGAACAGAAAAAGGATCGAGACAAAGAGCAGGACATTAAGAAAACTGCAGCAGAACAAAAAAAACCGGCTGACAGCAACGAACAAAAAAAAGCAAAAAAGATATCAGTAAATAAAGAAGCTGATAAGAACAAAGCATCTAAGAATAAAGAACGGTCTGAAAAAACATCACCGCATGATGAACTGGCTTTAAAAATTGAACACTATAAAGATTTTGAAGAGAAGGCACCTGCTGACGAAAACAGTAAGAGCAAGAACAAAAACAGCAGGAAAAAAGAGAAAATGCCGAAGGACAAAAAGCGTACCGGTAAAAAGACTCCGGCAGACGGAGCGGCAAATAAAGAAGGCAAGCCCGCTAAGGTAAAAAAGAAGTTTGAGTTTAAACGTATACATATGTATACCGGTATTGTTGTATTGCTCGTACTGCTGCTTGCGACGCTGCTGTGGTATGTATTTTCAAGTGCAAGTGACGTGAAGGAAATTAACTTTGAAGGCAACAGCCTGGTTACTGAAACAGAGCTTGAAGAACGTATCGGATTCAGTACAGGGGATAAGATGTTCAGTATTTCTGCAGGCAAAGCCGAAGAGAACGTGGAGCTGCTGCCTGTAATTGAAGAGGTTTCGGTAGAGCGCGACTGGCCGAATAATGTTACAGTTAATGTTAATGAATATAAAGCTATTGCTTACATTAATAGTGAAGATCTTTATTTCCCGGTTCTTGAAAACAGCAGAATACAGCGCGGTTATCCAAGCGCTCCGAGAAATGCACCGATTATTTACAACTTCGAAGGCGAGGAATTCGATGCACTCGTTACAGCACTGAACGAAATTGAAGTCGATATACTGGCAAGTATTTCGGAAATATATTTCCGTCCGACGGATAATTCAATGCGCCGTATACACGTGTTTATGAATGATGGCCAGGAGATAGTTGCAGATTACGAAACATTTAGTGATAAAATGAATTACTATATCGGTATTCGTCAGGAAATCGGTGATGAAACTGGCGGTATTATAGATATGGAGGTAGGAACAAGCTATCTTCCGTACGACAGTGCCGATGCCCGTGAGATTAAAGATAATATTTATAATGAACCGTCACAGGTCGGTTATATCGAAGATATAAATGAGGCACTTGACGGTGTAAGATCAGCACTTGGTGACATTGACGGTGCTTCGGAGGAATAAAAACAGATAAAGTGAAACAAATCTTTTGAAATAGTTCACATTAATCAGAGTATAATGTAAACTAGAAATAGTATTATGAAAATGGCTGTGTAGGAGGCAATAAGGTGAAGGAACATTATTATGTTGCCCTTGATATCGGCTCGTCTAGTGTCAAAGTAGTGGTCGGGGAAAAATTTCACAATGGTGTGAATGTTATTGGGACCGGCCAAACCTTCACTGATGGGGTTTCTAAAGGGATGATCAACGATTTTGATCAGGCTAAAAATGCAATTACAGATACAATTAAAAAAGCGAAAATCGCTTCAGGTGTAGATATTGACGAAGTGTTTGTGAAGATTCCAATTGCGGATACTCATATTCACTTTACAGAAGATGCAATTCGTTTCGGCGGAGAAGCGACGGAAATTACCGGTGAACATATCGAAGAACTGCTGGAAAATGTCCGCATGAACGATTCGGCGGGACAGTACGAAACAGTCAGCGTTTATCCGGTTTCTTTTGTCGTAGACAGTCTGCACGAAGTGAACGACCCGAAAGATATGATCGCAGAAGAAAGCCTTGCAGTTAAGGCGGGTGTCGTTTCGGCTAACCGTACGCTGCTTATTAACATCGTTAAATGTGTTGAAGCAGCAGGCTTAACTATTTTAGATGTTTATTCTGATGCGGTGAACTATCAGCATGTGCTGACAGACGCTGAAATTGAACTTGGTGCTGTTGTCATCGATATGGGTCTGGACTTAACCCAGTTTGCATATTACGAACGCGGTTCTTTAAAATATGCTAACAGCGTGGGTATTGCCGGACGCGATATTACGCTCGACTTAGTCGATGAGTTTAATACATCATACGATGAAGCTGACCAGGCTAAAGAACAGTACGGTCATGCATTCTTCGATCTTGCAAGCGATGAAGAGAAAATGATGCTTGCACAGAACGATTCCGGCCAGCCGGCTGAAGTGACTTCGAAAGATCTTGCAGATGTTATCGAGCTCGTAGTGGAAGACGCATTTATGGCAGTCTTTGAAGACCTTGCGAAGAACGGTATCAACAATGTGCAGGGCGGTTTTGTCCTGACAGGCGGTTCTGCAAACATCCGCGGCATCAAAGAACTGATGCAGGATCTTGTCGCTGAAAAAGTAAGAGTTCATATTCCGAATCAGATGGGTGCCAGAAAACCTGAATTTACAAGCGCTATCTCAGTGCTGTCAAGCGGAATTATGTTTGATGAGTTACTGGAATATGTTACAATTGATAATTATGATGACTATCCGGAAACAGATTCACAAAATGCTGTGAATGATGACCAGGAAGCACAGCCTGCAAACTTCTTTACAGGATTATTTGCAAAACGTAAAGAAGAGAATGAGCTTCAGGTTAACCGCGATGAAGATTCATACGAAGATGATTACAATTATCCTGATGAAGACAGTGTTGAAGAATCACAGGCTGATGAAGATGCTGCTGATGATGAATACGAGGATTACGCTGATGATGACGCCGAAATACGTTCTGAACGTCCTGAACAGGAACCTAAAGAGCAAGGCGATCTAGGTACGAAGTTTAAGAAAATATTTAAAAATCTATTTGAGTAGAAGTACATTTGGGAGGAAAGATTAATGTTAGAATTTGAACAAGGTTTTAACCACATGGCTACAATAAAAGTTATCGGTGTTGGCGGCGGCGGTAATAATGCCGTTAACCGCATGATCGAGGACGGAATGTCCAATGTTGAATTTATAGCTATTAACACTGATGGACAAGCACTTAACCTGTCAAAGGCTGAGTCAAGAATTCAAATTGGTGAAAAATTAACGCGCGGTTTAGGTGCAGGAGCTAACCCTGACATCGGTAAAAAAGCTGCAGAAGAATCACGTGAACAAATCGAAGATGCTATCCAGGGTGCGGACATGGTGTTCGTTACGGCTGGTATGGGCGGCGGAACAGGTACGGGTGCTGCACCTGTAGTTGCTAAAATCGCTAAAGAAATGGGCGCACTTACTGTAGGTGTTGTTACACGTCCATTCGGCTTCGAAGGAAGAAAGAGACAAACACAAGCTGCTGCTGGTGTTGAACAGATGAAAGCCGCTGTTGATACTCTGATTATTATCCCAAATGATCGCTTATTAGATATCGTAGATAAATCTACTCCGATGATGGAAGCATTCAAAGAAGCAGATAACGTTCTGCGCCAGGGTGTACAGGGTATTTCTGACCTTATCGCTGTCAGCGGTGAAGTAAACCTCGACTTCGCAGACGTTAAAACTATTATGCAAAACCAGGGTTCTGCATTAATGGGTATCGGTATTTCAGCTGGCGAAAACCGCGCAGTTGAAGCAGCTAAGAAAGCAATCTCAAGCCCGCTGTTGGAAACGTCAATCGTTGGCGCTCAGGGTGTTCTTATGAACATCACAGGCGGAGAATCACTGTCACTGTTTGAAGCACAGGAAGCAGCTGATATCGTTCAGGATGCAGCAGATGAAGATGTTAACATGATCTTCGGTACTGTAATCAACCCTGAACTTGAAGATGAAATTGTAATCACTGTTATTGCAACAGGATTTAATGAAAAATCAGTTCAGCGTTCATCAGAAAGACCTGCTGAACAGACTGAACAGACACAAACGCGCGGCGGAGGCAGCAACTTTAACCAGCCGCCTGCATACAACTCAAGAGACATTGCTGAAGATGACGGATTCACTCGTGAGCCGGACAGATTCGATACACGTTCTCAGGAAGAACCGGATGTGCCGACTTTCCTTAAAGGGAACAGCTCCAGAAGAGAAAGACGCAGAAGATAAATTTTTGCATTTTATATATATCGGAGATATTGGCGACCCAATATCTCCTTTATTTTATAGGTGGGAGATAATTTGAAGAATAACAATTCATTTAAATTACATAAACATTTTGTCGGCGGAGTTTCAGACAATCTGACATTCGGGTACACAATGCGTCACGGCGGTCAAAGCTCATATCCGGAACACAGTTTTAATATGGCGCTCTATATCGGTGACGATGCAGAAAATGTACATGCTCATCAGGAACAGCTTGCAGAGGAAATCGGATTCCCTGTAAGTTCCTGGGTACTGCCGGTACAAAAACACGGCGGTAACATTAAAGAAGTCACGATTTCAGACTGCGGTACGAATATTAAAAAACTCGGCAGCAGACTTAACGATGTGGATGGTTTATTTACATACGACCCGGGTGTTCTTTTAACGATGAATTATGCTGACTGCATTCCTGTATACGTTTACAGTGTCACAGATACTTTTACAGGACTTGCGCATGCGGGCTGGAGAGGCACTGCTGAAAACATTGCAGCAAAATTAATTGACTGTTACAGGGGAAGTAAAGATGATCTGCGGGTCATTATCGGTGTCGGTATTAACCGTGACTATTATGAAGTCGACGATAAAGTGATTCATGCACTGCAGCCGCTGGAAGAAAGTTCTTATGAACAAACCGGCTCCGGCTGGCAGCTCGATTTAAAAGATGTTAATAAACATCAGGCTGAAGCTGTGGGCATTAATGAAAAACATATTAGTGTAACCGGTCTCGGCACAGAGTCGGATGAGTTTTTCTCGTTCCGTATGGAACAGGGGAAAACAGGCCGTGCACTGGCTTTTATTGGGAGGCGTAATAATGATTAAGGAAAACTACGAACAGATTAAAAATGAAGTCGGCGAAGACATTAATATTATCGCTGTGACTAAATATCATACTGTGGAAGAAACACTTAAAGCATATGAAGCAGGCGTCAGACATTTTGGGGAAAACCGTATTGAAGGATTTATCGAAAAACGTGCAGCATTGCCGGATGATGCAGAAGTGCATTTTATCGGTACGATGCAGTCGAGAAAAGTAAAAGACGTCATCGGTGAACTTCATTATCTGCATTCACTTGAGCGTGAAAGTGTAGCGAAAAAAATTGAACAGGCAGGTCAACATGTTGTAAACTGTTTTATACAGGTGAATGTTTCCGACGAATCTTCAAAGCACGGTCTGAAACCGGATGAAGTTGAAGCATT
This sequence comes from Jeotgalicoccus coquinae, assembly GCF_014207425.1. Taxonomy (GTDB): domain Bacteria; phylum Bacillota; class Bacilli; order Staphylococcales; family Salinicoccaceae; genus Jeotgalicoccus; species Jeotgalicoccus coquinae. The sequence goes on from NZ_JACHFF010000001.1 coordinate 468,562, forward strand.
TATTGGAAAACTGAAGGACTACAAGTATGTTAAAGTCATCGGCTTAATGACCATGGCACCGCATACGGAGGACAGTTCAATTATTGAAAACACATTTGAAGGATTAAAAGAACTGCGTGATGAAATCGCAGCAGTTTATCCTGATGTGACGGAACTTAGCATGGGTATGAGCAATGATTATCCGATCGCAGTAAAGCACGGTGCATCATACATACGTATCGGCAGTAAAATTATGGGGAGCTAGGTGAGTAAAATGGCTATTACTAAGTTTATAAAAGATTTATTTGTCGTTGAAGAAGAAGTTCCTGTAAATGATAAGAAGACAGAACAGACGAAAACACCGGCGAAAGTCACAAATCTGAATACGAATAAACAACCGAATAGCCGTCAAAAAGAGACGGCACCTAAAAAAGCAGCGCAAAGCGGCAGGAAACTTCCGCTCGGTAAACAGGGGACGGAAAAACCGGCAGCTCCAAAAGCACGAGTGCAGAACAAACAGCAGGAACAAAAGAAAACCAATCAACCACAAAACAGGGAGAGTCGAACAATGCCTGTAAATGACCAGAATACAAAAGTATGTCTATTTGAACCAAGAGTATTTGCAGAAACACAGGATATTGCCGATGAGCTGAAAAGTAACCGGGCGGCACTGGTAAACCTGACTAAAATTGATTCAGTTCCAAAAAAGCGTATCGTGGACTTTTTAAGCGGAACAGTTTATGCTTTAGAAGGCGATATACAAAAAGTAGGTGCGGACATTTTTCTCTGCACACCAAACAGTTTTGGTGTGGAAGGCGAAATCTCCGACAAAGAAGAGTTTTTCGATGAAATGTAAGGAGAGTTATTTTGGATAATTCATTAATTGGCACTATATTAATATACATCTGGCAGTTTTTTAACTTTGCATGGCCGATATTCACATGGGGATTAATTATTTACATATTGTCCTCGTGGTTCCCGGCATTGCGTGAATCATCTTTCGGCGAATTTCTGGGCAAAGTCTATGAACCGCTGCTCGAGCCGTTCAGACGTATGATTCCGCCTTTAGGCGGCGTCCTGGATTTATCACCGATAATTTTAATTATCATATTCAGCCTGTTCCAAAGAGGCATGAATGAAATATTCAGACTGATTCTTAATCTGGTCGTATAAACAGGACTGAAAATCCGTACGTTAGATTCCTTTTGGAAGCGCTGGCGTACGGATTATTTATTCCCGGATATTTTTATTATTTATTAAGGTGTGATTTTTTATGACAGGTATATACCAGCATTTCAGGCCGGAAGAGCGGGAAATACTGACGATGTTGAACAGCAAGTTTGAACAGGCTTCAAATAATTATTACGCAGTACTGACTGATTTTCTGAATCCGCGTGAACAAAAAATGATTGAAAGTTTAAGCGGGCAGTATCCGGATATAACCGTGCATTATTACGGCGGCGGGAATAACGGTGAACGGGAAAGACTTCGCGCGCTGCTTCTCCCTGAGTACTTTGACCATTCCGATGATGATTTTGAAATTACGGTATTTGAAGTGTCGTACCCCGATAAATTTGTTACGCTGTCGCACCGCAATCTGCTCGGTGCCATTATGAGCATTGGTGTGGACAGGGCAATTATCGGCGATATAGTAAACGGCGATAAAATTCAGTTCGCGGTCACTTCACCTTTTAAAGAACTGTTTAAGACAGAGCTCACAAAAATTAAAAATGCACCGCTTAAGTTGACTGAAATACCTCACAGTGAGTTTATGGATGCAGACGTTAATATGAAGCCGGTTGCGATACTCAGTTCATCGTACCGTCTTGATTCAATCGTTTCACTCGTCTTAAAAGAGGGAAGAGCAAAGTCGAAAGAGCGGGTTGAAAAAGAGAAGGTCAAAGTGAATCATTCGATAGTCGATGAACCTTCGTTTATAATAGAAACCGGAGATATAATTTCGGTTCGCGGATTTGGCCGTTTTATCGTAACGGAACAGATTGCGGAAACGAAAAAAGGAAAATACCGGCTCGAAGTCATGATAGTAACTGATAATTGAGGTGAACGGAATGAAAAGAGAAGATATAACAAACAAAAAGTTTACTGCAGTATACCGTGGACTTGATGAACAGGCGGTAAGACAGCATTTGGCAGAAGTTGCTGATGCACTTGAGCAAAAAGATGCACGTATAAGGCAGCTGGAAGAAATGCTTAATGAACGTGAAGAAAACCTAAACAGCTTTAAGAGTGTGGAATCATCGATCCAGGAAGCGATATTAAGTGCTTCAAAAGCGGGCGACGAAATTAAACTGCGTGCACAGAATTACAGTGACAGTATTATTCAGAAAGCGGAGACGGAAGGCGAGCAGATTATCAGCCGTGCCCGTCAGCGCGAAAACCATATGATGGAACATAATGAGGACTTAAAACGTCAGGCTAAAATTTTCAGAGCACGTTATAAACTGCTCATTCAGGCTCAGCTGGATCTGCTGGAAACAGAAGACTGGGAGAGATTACTTGAATTTAACAGCAGCGATTTGGAAAAATAGCAGATTTACATTGACGGATTGTAAGATATTTAGCATAATTAATATGTATTATTAGACATGCAAACTTTCATTCGACTGCAGCGACCGGGGGATGGTGGGAGCCCCGGCGGCGATGAACGCTTTGAAATCACTAATGATTTATAAAAAATAAAACAACAAAGTGGACTCTAAGCAGTCAAGAAGGGTGGTACCGCGGTCATTCGCCCCTTAATATGCTTAGAGTCTTTTTATTATAAAAAAGGAGAATCATTATGGACTATAAAGACACTCTGTTAATGCCGAAAACAGCATTTAAAATGCGCGGCGGTTTAGTAAACAAAGAACCAAAAATGCAGCAGCACTGGGAAGACATCGATCTTTACAACAAAAAACTTGAATTAAACAAAGGCAACACGCCTTTCGTTCTGCACGACGGACCTCCATACGCTAACGGAAATCTGCATATGGGACATGCGCTTAATAAAATTATCAAGGATTTCATTAACCGCAACAAACAGATGCAGGGCTATTACACACCTTACGTTCCCGGCTGGGATACGCACGGTCTGCCGATCGAACAGGCACTGACTAATAAAGGTGTCGACCGTAAATCAATGTCTATCGAGGAATTCAGAAACAAATGTATCGAATTTGCAAACTCCCAAATCGACATTCAGCGCGACGGCTTTAAGCGTATGGGTATCGACGGCGAGTGGGACAACCCTTATTTAACTTACAAACCTGAGTTTGAAGCATCCCAGATCCGTGTTCTAAAAGATATGGTCACTAAAGGTTTAATCTACAAAGGCAAGAAACCTATTTACTGGTCTCCGACAAGTGAATCATCACTTGCTGAAGCAGAACTTGAATACCAGGATAAAAAATCACCATCTATTTACGTAGCATTCAAAGTTAAAGACGGCAAAGATACTGTTGACGGAGGCGTTAAATTTGTTATCTGGACAACAACTCCATGGACAATTCCGTCAAACCTTGCACTTGCTGTGCATAAAAACTTAAACTACGTACAGTTTAACTATAACGGCGAAGAATTTATCGTAGCAGAAGATCTGCTTGATACTTTCGCTGACGAAGTGGAATTTGACAAAGAGCAGATCACACGTACGAAAGAGTTCAAAGGTTCAGAACTTGAGTACATTACTGCAGAACACCCGTTATTCGACCGTGAGAGCCTTGTAGTGCTCGGCGATCATGTAACTACTGAAGCAGGTACAGGTGTCGTTCATACAGCACCCGGACACGGGGACGATGACTTTAAAGTAGGTCAGCAGTACGGCCTGGATGTATTAAGTCCTGTAGACAACAAGGGTGTCTTCACTGAAGAAGCCGGCAAATATGCAGGCATGTTCTACGATGATGCAAACAAGGTAATTTCAGATGATTTGAAAGAAGCCGGCGCATTATTAAAACTGTCATTCTACACGCACTCGTACCCGCATGACTGGCGTACGAAGAAACCTGTAATTTTCCGTGCAACACCGCAGTGGTTCGCTTCAATTGAAGGCGTACGTGAAGATATCCTTAATGCATTAATGGATACGAAGTTCCAGGTTGAGTGGAACCGTAAACGCATGTACAACATGATTAAAAACCGTGGAGACTGGGTTATTTCACGCCAGCGCGTATGGGGTGTGCCATTACCGTTCTTCTACGGTGAGAATGGTGAGGAAATCATCGACGCCGACGTACTTGAGCACGTGGCAACTTTATTTGAAGAACACGGTTCAAACATCTGGTTCGAGTGGGATGCAAAAGACCTGCTGCCTGAAGGATACACACATGAAAGTGCTCCGAACGGCGTATTCACTAAAGAAACAGACATTATGGACGTATGGTTCGACTCAGGTTCAACACACCGCGGTGTGCTTGATTACAGAGAAAACTTAACTTATCCGGCTGATCTTTACTTTGAAGGTTCCGACCAGTACCGGGGATGGTTCAACTCATCACTTATTACAAGTGTTGCAACGAGAGGCCATTCTCCGTATAAAGAACTGTTATCACACGGTTTCGTAATGGACGGTCAGGGCAAGAAGATGTCGAAATCACTCGGCAACGTTATTCTGCCTACAAAAGTAATGCAGCAGATGGGTGCAGATATTATCCGTCTGTGGGTAATGTCATCTGACTTCCAGGAAGACGTTCGCGTATCTGACGACATTCTGAAACAGGTTTCGGAAGTGTACCGCAAGATCCGCAATACTTTCAGATTCCTGTTAGGTAACGTTAACGACTTTAACCCTGCAGAAAATAACGTAGCTTACGAAGACTTATTTGAAGTCGATAAATATATGTACAACCGCTTTAATGAGCTGAAAACATTTATGCTGGATTCGTACGACCGTTACGACTATGTAACGATGTATCAGACAGTACAGAACTTTATCAACGTTGACCTGTCAAATTTCTATCTGGATTACGGCAAGGATATTCTGTATATCGAAGATGCAGACGCGCCGATCAGACGCAGCCTGCAGACAGTACTGTACAAAATTCTTAAAGAATTAAACCTTGTGCTTGCACCGGTGCTGGTACACACTGCTGAAGAAATTTACGAGCATACACCGCACACTGAGAAGGAAAGTGTTCATCTTGAACTCTTCCCTGACCGTGAAGAAACTGATGCTGCACTTATTGGGAAATGGCAGAAGTTCATGACGGTCCGCGACGATGTATACAAAGCGCTTGAAGCAGCACGTAATGAAAAGATAATCGGTAAATCACTCGATGCTAAAGTTACACTTACACAGCCTGCAGACTTTAATCTGGACGACATCCGCGGCAACCTTGAGCAGTTCTTCATCGTCTCTCAGGTTGAAGTGGCTGATGCAGTTGAAGGCGGCACGGAGTATGATGTTGTAACAGTTAAAGTTGAACATGCTGACGGCGAACGCTGTGACCGCTGCTGGAATTATTCAACAGCTGAAACATTAGTGGAAGGCGAAGACGATATTTGTCCGCGCTGCCGCGAAGTTGTGGATGCACAGTAAGCGATGAAACAATACAGAATACTGCCTATGGCTGTTATCGGAATTATTGTGCTCGCAATCGATCAGCTGACTAAATATTTAGTGGCAACACGAATGGAGCTCGGCGAGTCCATCCCGGTTCTCGGGGAGTTCTTTAAAATAACTTCCCACCGCAACAGCGGTGCCGCATGGGGAATGTTTGAAGGACGTATGTTGTTCTTCTATATCATTACCGTCCTGGTACTTATACTTTTAATATATTTCTATAAGACGGAAGCAAAGAATAACTTTTTAATGCAGCTCGGTATTACACTCCTGATGGCAGGTGCAGTCGGCAACTTTATCGACCGCCTGTTATTCCAGGAAGTTGTCGATTTTGCAGATGTACTCTTAATCGCTTATGATTTCCCTATTTTTAATGTGGCGGACAGTGCCCTTACAATCGGCGTGATTATAATGTTAATCGAAGTATTTATAACGGGAAGAGGTAAAGAAGAAAAATGAATTTAATTATAACTGAAGAAAATGCAGGCGAAAGACTGGATACAGTACTCGCAGGCATCGTTCCCGACACATCCCGTACAGATATACAGAATCGCGTAAAGTCGGGTCACATTACAGTGAACGGCAAAACAGTAAAACCGAACTATAAAGTAAAACAGGATGACAATGTTGAAATGCTTGAACGTGAAAACGTTGAAGCGGATATTGTTCCTGAAAATTTAAATCTTGATATTGTGTATGAAGATGATGATGTTGCGGTTGTTAACAAAGATCGCGGCATGGTGGTTCATCCGGCGGCAGGACATGCGTCAGGCACGCTCGTTAACGGACTGATGGGTCAGCTTGACAACCTGTCCGGCATTAACGGCGAACTTCGTCCGGGAATCGTTCACCGTATTGATAAAGACACGTCAGGTCTTCTGATGGTTGCCAAACACGATGTGGCGCACCGTCACCTCGTTGATCAGCTCGTTGAAAAATCGGTGACGAGAAAATACACAGCACTTGTACACGGTGTGATTCCTCACAACCTCGGTACGATAGAAGCACCGATCGGGCGTAATCCGAAAGAGCGTCAGGATATGGCTGTTGTCGATGAAGGCAAGGATGCTGTAACGCACTTTAACGTACTTGAACGTTTCGAGAACTTTACACTTGTTGAGTGTATTCTTGAAACAGGACGCACTCACCAGATCAGAGTGCACATGAAATATATCGGCTATCCGCTTGCAGGGGACCCGAAATACGGACCGAGAAAAACGCTTGATGTCGGGGGCCAGCTGCTGCATGCGGGTACTCTTGGATTCACACATCCGAAAACAGAAGAGCGTATGGAATTTAAAACTGAGCTTCCTGCATACTTTACGGATGTACTGGACGAAATGCGTCAGGCTGAAAAATAACCGCTTGACTTAAATCACTCCGGCTGGTATGATAATTTCAATCAATCGAATACGAAGTCTTTAAATTTTAGTCCTGTGAGGCTAAGAAGACGTGAACTGCACAAAGAACAGTAATCTGGGCCGGAATGGGCAGACTATACAAAATTCTCTGTGCGATAATATAGGATAACTATATACTCATGTCTTCTGACATGAGTATTTTTTTATGCAAAAAATGGAGGAATCATAAATGACGGCAAAAATAATTATGGACAGCGTACAGATAAAAAGAGCGATAACACGAATGTCCCACGAAATACTTGAAAAACATAAGGGCAGTGACAACATTGTGCTGCTCGGAATTAAAACACGCGGTGAACATCTTGCATTGCGCATCCAGGAACGCATCGAAGAAATAGAAGGTGTGAAGCTGCCGACAGGCACAATCGACATAAGCGCATTCAGAGATGACCGCCCGGAAGATGTACTGGCGGATAACCCGGTTGTAGTGGATACAGACTTTACAGACAAGAACGTAGTGATCGTCGACGATGTGCTCCAGACAGGGCGCACAATCAGAGCAGCGATTGACGCAATACTCAATACGGCAAGACCGACGACAATCTCACTTGCAATACTCGTTGACAGAGGACACAGAGAGCTGCCGATCAGACCGGACTACGTCGGTAAAAATATTCCGACATCGAAATCAGAAAAAGTATCAGTGAAAATGGAAGAAGTCGATCATGAAACGAGTGTTACCATACTTTAATAAAAAGGGGATTGGAAGATGGCAAAGTTTGAAGATGAAATTTTTCAGCGCAGTGTAGAACCTGAGCTCGATGTACATGAAAGACCGAAATTTTTCCAGGGGCTGCTGCTGAGTTCCCAGCACCTTTTTGCAATGTTCGGAGCGACAGTGCTCGTACCATTTCTAACAGGACTGCCGGTCAGCGCTGCACTGATTGCAAGCGGAATCGGCACACTGCTCTACATTCTTATTACAAAAGGCCAGATACCGGCTTATCTCGGCTCAAGCTTTGCTTTTATACTGCCGATTACAATCGCACTCGGTGCGAATACGCTTGGTGAAGTGCTCACCGCACTGTTCTTCAGCGGTGTGCTCTACGTCATTATCGGACTGATAATACGCCTTGCAGGAACGGGATGGATTATCAGTCTCCTGCCGCCGATAGTCGTCGGACCGGTCATTATGGTAATCGGCCTCGGCCTTGCACCTGTAGCAGTGGACATGGCGATGTATACAGACTCAGGCAATCAGGAAGGCTACAGCATGACGTACATCACTGTCGCACTGATTACACTGACAATTACAGTACTTGCATCAATCTTCCTTAAAGGTGTACTCGGCTTAATCCCGATACTGATCGGGATAATCGGCGGCTATACAACAGCGCTGCTGTTCGGCATCGTAGACCTGGACCTGATTAAGAGCACAGGATGGTTTGTACTGCCCGACCTGTACATCCCTTATCAGGATTACACACCGGCAATGAACATCGGGTTATTCATGGTCATGCTGCCGATTGTGTTTGTAACAATCTCAGAGCACATCGGACATCAGATGGTGATTAATAAAATTGTCGGCCGCGACTTCTTTAAAAAACCGGGACTGCACCGTTCGATTATCGGTGACGGTGTAGCGACAATGTTTGCCAGCACAATCGGCGGGCCCCCGACTACGACTTACGGCGAGAATATCGGTGTCCTTGCAATCACGAGAATATTCAGTGTCTGGGTAATTGGAGGCGCGGCAGTGCTCGCAGTAATACTCGGCTTTGTCGGCAAGTTTACTGCAGTTGTCCAGAGCATTCCGTCACCGGTTATGGGCGGTGTATCAATACTGCTCTTCGGAATTATCGCATCAAGCGGACTGCGCATGCTGATCGACGCAAAAATTGACTTTGACAACAAACGCAACCTGGTTATCGCATCGGTGATACTGGTCATTGGAATCGGTAAAGCACATTTAGACTTCACGATAGGCAACATTCCATTCAACCTTGAAGGAATGGCGCTCGCTGCAGTAGCAGGAATTATTCTAAATCTAATTTTACCTAAGAGGGAGACGAACTGAATGAAAAACTTATTATCTATGGAACATGTCACTCCGAAAGAAATCGAAGCATTAATTACGAGAGCAATCGATATTAAACACGGCAGATCGGTAATAAAGCTGAACGGCAAAACAGTCGTGAATCTGTTCTATGAAAATTCAACAAGAACGAAGCTGAGTTTTGAAATGGCCGAGAAAAACCTTAACATTGAACGGCTGCCATTCGATGTATCGACAAGTTCGGTATCAAAAGGAGAATCACTTTACGACACATGCAAAACGCTTGAAGCAATCGGCGCAGACGCACTCGTAATCAGACATCCGGATAATAAGTATTACGAAGGACTCAAAAACCTCAATATCCCGGTAATTAACGGAGGAGACGGCAGCGGATCACATCCGTCACAGTCACTCCTTGATATGATGACAATTTATGAAAACCTGGGACAGATCTGCGGCTTGAAAGTTGCAATTGTCGGAGATATAAAACATTCCCGTGTTGCTAAATCAAATGCAGAGGCGCTGACAAAAATGGGCGCTGAAGTGTATTTCTCAGGCCCGCGCGAACTTCAGGATAACACGCTTGGAATTTCCCACATCAGCATCGATGAAGCGGTGGAAATGTGCGATGTTATTATGCTGCTGCGCGTTCAGCACGAACGTCATGAATCATATACACAAATGCCTAAAGAAGAGTACAACGCACTGTACGGTATGAATAAAGAACGCATGGACAACATGAAACCGCACGCTCTGGTAATGCACCCGGCACCAATCAACCGCAACGTAGAAATTACGGAGGATGTGATTGAAGGCGAGAAGAGTGTGATATTCGAGCAGATGACAAACGGCGTATTTATGCGCATGAGTATTTTAGAATCAGTACTGGACAGAGAAGGGAGCAACAACAATGCTTTTGAAAAACGCTACGCTGTTACTCAATAATGAGGAACAGACATCAGATGTATATATTAAAGATGGAAAGATTGCTGAAATCGGGCAGAATTTAAACGCAGACGGTGAAGTAATTGACTGCACCGGACTGTTATTAACACCCGGACTTGTCGATGTTCACGTTCATTTAAGAGAGCCCGGATTTGAACATAAAGAAACGATTGAAACAGGATCAAGAGCTGCGGCGCGCGGCGGTTTTACAACAATCTGCCCGATGCCGAATACGAATCCGATTATAGATACGCCGGAAATACTCCGTGATTTAAATACTAAAATTAAAGAAGATGCAGTAATTAAAGTACTGCCTTACGTGTCGATTACAACAGGATTGAAAGGCGAGGAACTTGTAGACTTTGACAACTTAAAGGCGGAAGGGGCATTTGCTTTCACTGACGACGGTGTCGGGGTTCAAAGTGCGGACATGATGTACCGTGCAATGCAGGCCGCTGCAAAACTGGATATGGCAATAGTTGCACATACAGAAGAGAACACGCTGATTTACGGCGGAGCAATTCACGAAGGCAGAACAAGTGAAAAACTTGGTATTAAAGGAATTCCCGCAATTACTGAATCGACGCAGATTGCACGGGATGTACTTCTTGCCGAAGCGGCGGACTGTCATTACCACGTCTGTCATGTCTCGACTAAAGAGAGTGTCAGAGTTATCCGTGACGCTAAACGTGCAGGTATTAAAGTGACTGCTGAAGTTACACCGCATCATCTTGTACTGGATGAGAATGACATTACTGAGAAAGATCCAAACTACAAAATGAATCCGCCGCTCCGCGGTTCGGATGACAGAGAAGCATTAATAGAAGGACTGCTTGACGGCACGCTCGACTTTATTGCGACAGATCATGCACCGCATCATGAAGATGAAAAAGCAGCGGGTATTGAAACGGCCCCATTCGGTATAGTCGGAATTGAAAATGCCTTCCAGCTGGTCTATACAAAACTTGTTAAAACCGGTGTATTTACGCTGCAGCAGGTAATTGACTGGATGACAGTTAAACCTGGCGAGGTATTTAAACTCGACAGCGGAAAGCTTGAAACAGGCAAAGCGGCTGATCTGACACTGATTGATTTAAACCGTGAATACACACTGGATAAAAATGAATTTTTATCTAAATCAAAAAATACGCCGTTCCATGGTGAAACATTGCAAAGTGATATTGCCATGACAATCGTTGACGGAAAAATTGTGTACGACAATAAGTAAAATACAGGGGTGCTGACATGCTTCAACTTGCAACCGCAATATCCAAATCAGAAATTGCCGATAATATTTATGAACTTGTTCTTAAAACGGCGCTCGGTAAATATACGCTCCGTCCGGGACAGTTTGTTCATGTGAGAGTGTCAAAGTCTGTTGAACATGTGCTGAGACGGCCGATCTCAATTTCAAATATTGATAAAGGCAATAATGAAATTACGATTACGTTCCGGGCGGAAGGGCCGGGGACGAAAAAACTTGCTGAGATTAAAGAGGGCGAGACGGTCGATGTGCTGATGCCGCTCGGCAACGGATATAATATTGAATCTGCCAAAGCGGGAGAGCATGTTCTGATTGTCGGCGGGGGAATTGGTGTGCCGCCGCTGTATGAACTGTCAAAACAGCTTCACGAACGCGGTGTTAAAACAACGCACGTACTTGGTTTTAACAGTAGAAAAGATGTGTTTTACGAAGCGGATTTTAAAGCGTTCGGGGAAACATATGTTGCAACAGCTGACGGAACATACGGTACGAAAGGATTTGTAACAGACGTTATTGGGGAAATCGGAACTGGATTTGATAAGTTTTATGCATGCGGACCTAAAGTAATGCTGAAAGTGCTGGATGAAACGATGCCGATGGACGGCTTCATTTCCCTGGAAGAAAGAATGGGCTGCGGCTTCGGAGTATGCTATGCATGCGTATGTGATACTAAAGATGGCCGTCAGGTTAAAATTTGTACGGACGGCCCCGTATTTGAAAAAGGAGCGGTTGTACTGTGATGGACAAACTACAAATTAAGCTGCCGGGTCTGGACTTAAAAAATCCGATTATGCCTGCATCGGGATGTTTCAGTTTCGGTGAGGAGTTCTCACATCTGTACGACTTGTCGGAGCTCGGTGCGATTATGATTAAAGCGGCGACAGATGAACTGAGACCGGGTAATAAAACACCGAGAGTTGCAGAAACATCAAGCGGCATGCTTAATGCAATCGGGCTGCAGAATCCCGGTGTGGATCACATTATTGAGAATGAACTTAAATTTCTGGAACAGTATGATGTACCTGTCATTGCAAACGTGGCAGGAACTAAAATTGAAGATTATGTTGAAGTGGCAGAAAAAATTTCGGCTGCACCCAATGTCAGTGCACTGGAACTGAATATTTCATGCCCGAACGTTAAAGAGGGCGGTATTCAATTCGGTACCGACCCTGAAACAGCATACCGTCTGACAGCGGCGGTTAAGGAAGTCAGTACAAAACCGGTGTATGTAAAATTGTCACCGAATGTAACGAACATAGTGGAGATGGCTAAAAGTGTGGCTAAAGCTGCAGACGGCATTTCGATGATCAACACGCTGATCGGTATGCGTCTGAATAACAGCGGGCGTCCGATACTGGCTAATACGACAGGCGGTCTGAGCGGACCTGCAATTAAACCGGTCGCCTTAAACATGGTGTATCAGGTCAGACAGGCACTGCCGGATATTCCAATTATCGGCATGGGCGGTATTGCAACAGTCGATGATGTACTGGACTTTATCAGTGTAGGTGCAGATGCAGTGGCAATCGGAACGATGAACTTTACGAATCCTTATATATGCAAAGAACTGATTGATGAACTTGGGAAAAAGACAGAAGAAATGAATCTGAATCATATACACGATATAAAAGGACGGGCTTTTCTTTAACACATTAGGAGGAATTTTAAGATGACAGCGAAACCAATTATTGCATTAGATTTCAGTACATACGAAGAGGCGAAAACATTTCTCGCAGGCTTCGATGAAAAACTGTATGTTAAAATCGGCATGGAGTTGTATATGCAGAGCGGGCCGGCAATTATAGATGTGATTAAAGCATACGGCCACGATGTTTTTCTGGACTTAAAATTACACGATATACCGACAACAGTCGAACGCACGATGTCGGTGCTCGGGAAACTTAATGTGGATATGGTTAACGTTCATGCATCCGGCGGTTATGAAATGATGAAACGTGCCGCATCGGCTTTCAGAAAAGAAAATGCAGACGGTAAAATTATTGCGGTGACGCAGCTGACAAGTATGGATGAGCATACGATGCAGCGCGAACAGCAGACACCGCTGTCATTAACGGACAGCGTACTGCATTATGCTGAACTGGCATATAAAGCAGGGCTCGACGGTGTCGTATCATCACCGCTTGAAAGCAGAATGATTCATAACGAAATCTCGGAACATTTTTTAACAGTAACACCGGGAATCCGTTTATCGGAAAATAATAACGACGATCAGGTGCGCGTCGTTACACCAGACAAAGCGAAACAGCTCGGTTCTGATTATATAGTCGTAGGCCGTCCGATTACACAAAGTGATAATCCGGCGAAGGCTTATAAAGAGATCAAACAATTATGGGAGGGCAAGTAATATGTATCCATCAGTTGCACACACGTTACTCGATATAGATGCGGTAAAACTGTCGCCGAAAGATCCGTACACATGGGCGAGCGGGATAAAATCTCCAATCTACTGCGATAACAGACAGATCTTAGGAAATGTTGAAGCCCACCGCAAAGTAATAGAGCTGCTGATAGAACAACTTGCACAGTTTGATGAAGCAGACGTCATTGTCGGCACGGCAACTGCAGGTATTCCTCATGCAACACTGATTGCCGACCGTCTGAACAAGCCGTCAGCGTATGTCAGGGGATCAAAAAAGGCACACGGCACAGCACGCCAGATAGAAGGCGCTGCAGTTAACGGCAAACGGGTGGTCGTTATTGAAGACTTAATCTCAACAGGCGGTTCAAGTTTGAACGCTGTCGAGGCGCTGCGTGAAGACGGCGCTGAAGTACTCGGTGTCGCTGCGATATTCTCATACGGCATTACAGGCGCACAGGAAAAGTTTGAGAATGCAGAATGTGCATATTCGGTATTGTGTGATCTTGATACACTGCTTGACGTGGCACAGGAACGTAATGTGCTGGATACAAAAGGTGCAGACGATGTCCGCAGTTTCAGAGACAGATTATAATACAGCAGAACCGGCAAATCGACAGATTTGGCGGTTTTTTAATTTGTGCGGATTGTCTCATGCGGTCGAATGCTGCTAATCAACTGTATGAAGTAGTCACATGCGGTCACAAAATATTTTAACCACAAAAAAAGCGCCGGATTAACGGCGCTTCCATTTTAATCTTTCTTCATTTCTTTAACTTTCTCCGGATCAGGGTCAACGAGTACAGTCAACTGTTCACTGTAAGTTACAAATCCGGGTTTTGTTCCCGGTATATTTTTAACATGTTTGATTTCCGTGTAGTCGACAGGCACGCCTGCTGATTGTCCGGCTTTCGAGTGGAATGCTGCAAGCATTGCCGCTTCAAGTATGTCTTCTTCTGATATGTCTGAAGCGTTATGTGCGATAACTACATGCGATCCCGGAATATCTTTCGTATGGAACCACAGATGGTTATTCTGTGCTTTTCTGTTTGTTAAATAGTCATTCTGCTTATTGTTCTTGCCGACAAAAACAGGCAGGCCGTTTGATGTTTCAAATTCATGCAGCTGAATTTTGTTTGTTTTCTTTTTCTTCTTGCCGCGGCTGCGTTCTTTAATAATTTTCTGTTCGGTTAATTCCTGACGGACTTCCTCGACTTCATCTGCTGTTGTAATGTTTTCCATCTGATGCAGCAGGTTGCTGAAGTACTCAACATCCATATGGGCGAGGCGAAGCTGGTCTTTTGCAACTTTCTCACGGTTTTTAAGCTTGTTGTACATATTGTAGTAACGCTGTGCGTTCTCAGCTGGAGAGAGCTGTTTATCGAGCGGAATTTCTATATCTTCGTTCGTATAGTAATCCATCACGACGGCAGACTCCTGATAGCTGCCGATATTATGCATGTACGCAGTAATCAGCTCACCGTATTTCTGATACTTGTCTTTTTCTGCAGCTTCTTTTAAATCCGCTTCAAGGTTCGTAATTTTACGAATCGTCTTATCGTGTTCGCGTTCAATAACCTGCAGATAATCCGACGATTTCTGGCGGATGGCGCTGATCTGATTGCGGCGGTGATAAAATTTATCGAGCAGTTCGCTTAAAGAACCGTATATTTTATCCGGCTCGCCGAGATGCGCCAGCGGGGTAAAGTAAAAGACCGGTTTTTTTAAGTCGTAGTAAACCGGCTGAATGTTTTCGCCTGCTTTCAGCGTTTCTTTAATCGCCGGTACGATATTATCCGTATTGAAATATTTAACATGAGATTCTACTTCATCGATAAACAGCGGGCTGAAGCCTTCAATATTTGTCAGTATCTGACGCTTCAGTTTTCCTGAGTTAAAGTCGATAAATTTCGGCAGTTCATTCAGTTCTTCCGTTCTCGGATTTAATTTTTTATCTGTCGGCGGTCCTTCATACGTGAAGCCCGGCATAATCGTACGAACATTATTGTTCGGTGTTAAATGTTTAATACCGTCGATAATTTTATATTCTTTATCTGTTAAAATGATATTCGAATGGCGTCCCATTATTTCCAGTATCAGTATTCGTTCAATGTCATCTCCGATATCGTTGATGGCACGTATATGAATATGAACCTGGCGGTCATTGCCAAGCTGTTCAATGGACGTAATAAAACCGCCTTCGATGTGTTTTCTTAAAATCCGTGAAAACATCGGCGGATCGAATGGGAACTCATATTTCTGCTCCGTTATATGGAAGCGGGCATACATCGGATGGCTGCTTATTAACAGCTGATGATTTTTACCGCCTGCGCGCATTTTAAATAGAAGAGATGAATTATCCATCTGCTGAATTTTATTTATTTTACCGCGCACTAAAAATTGGAGTTCATCTACCAGTGCATGTGTAAAATTTCCGTCAAAAGCCATGGGGTATCCTCCTCAAAATGATTACATATTATTTTAGCATGAATAGAGGTTTAATGTCCGTTTTAAGGATGAAATTTTATGCAATCTGTGGTACATTAAGAAGTAATCAAAATTAGAAAGGTTACATTCTATGGTATCTGATAAAGGATTGCTCATCGTTCTCTCGGGCCCTTCGGGCGTCGGTAAAGGCACAGTAAGAAAAGCTGTATTCGACCACCAGGAGACGAATTTTAAATACTCTATTTCTATGACAACAAGACAGAAACGAGAAGGCGAACGTGATGGCATAGATTACTTTTTCAAGTCGCACGAGGAATTTGAAACACTTATTGAACAGGATAAATTCATCGAGTACGCTGAATATGTAGGGAATTACTATGGCACACCGGTAGATTACGTTAAAGACACAATTGCAGACGGACACGATGTTTTTCTGGAAATTGAAGTTGAAGGCGCGAAGCAGGTAAGGGAGAAATTCCCGGACGCATTATTTATCTTCCTGGCACCGCCGACACTGGCGCAGCTTGAAGAGCGTTTAATCGGCCGCGGTACGGATTCACAAGAAGTGATTAATCACCGTATTAAAGAAGCGAGACGTGAACTCAGTCTGATGAACTTATACGACTATGTCGTAATTAATGATGATGTCGATACAGCGCGTCAAAAAATTCAATGCATTGTTGAAGCGAGTCATCTCGAACGTTCAAGAGTGGAAAACAAGTTAAGAAAACTTTTACTGGAGGCAAATAATTAATGTTATACCCAGCTGGTCATGAACTTAAAAAGAACGTCGATTCAAAATACCTTGTAGTAACGATGGCGGCAAAGCGCGCAAGACAGTTACAGGATAACCCTGAAGGTGGAGTGCTCGAATCATACCAATCTAAAACGAACGTCGGCTACTCTCTTGAAGAGATCGCAGCAGGCAAAGTTACAGTACACAAATAAAAGAGATATAATGAGGCTGACAAGAAATTGTCAGCTTTTTTTAAAGAGGTGATTAATTTGGCAAATATTGTCCTCGGAGTAACAGGGGGAATTGCGAGTTATAAAGCAATAGATTTAACAAGCAAACTCATACAATCCGGCCATGAAGTCCGCGTTGTCCTCACGGATAACACACTGGAATTCGTGACGCCGCTTGCTTTTCAGGCAATCAGCAGAAACCACGTCTATACAAATACTTTTTTAGAAGAAAATCCAAGTCATATTGCACATATTAATATCGGTGAGTGGGCGGACATTATTGCAGTTGTTCCGGTCACAGCCAATACAATCGGCAAGTTTGCCAACGGCATCTATGACAATATGCTGCTTAACGTGCTCGCAGCCAATACGAAACCCGTATTAATGGCGCCGGCAATGAACGTTCATATGCTGCAGCAGCCGTCAGTTCAGGAAAACATCGATAAACTGCGCAGCCAGGGTGTGGAGTTTATCGATTCGGAAACAGGTTTTCTTGCATGCGGCTACAATGCTAAAGGACGTCTTGCAGCAGTACCCGATGTCATGGCAAAAATTAACGAAATGCTGAGTGATAAGCAGGAACTGAAAGGCAGACGCGTACTCGTTACGGCAGGACCGACGAGAGAACGCCTTGATCCAATCAGATACCTGTCCAATTTTTCAAGCGGGAAAATGGGCTACAGTATCGCGGACAGCTTTAAACGCCGCGGGGCTGAAGTAATACTGGTCAGCGGACCGACTAATCTGCCGGTGCCGCCGGGTGTTACGCACATCGATGTGGAATCAACGGCGGAGATGTTTGAAGCCGTTAAAGCACATATGGATGCCGATATCGGTATTTTTACTGCTGCAGTCTCGGACTTTACAGTGAAAGACAAAAGCACGCAGAAAATTAAAAAACAGGCGGGTATTGTACCGTCAATCGAATTAACTGAAACACAGGATATTTTAAAATATGCCGGTCATAACAATAAAGATATGTATGTCGTCGGCTTTGCTGCGGAGACGGATAATGTTGAAGCTTATGCACAGGGGAAACTCGAATCCAAAAAAGCGGACGCGATTATTATGAATGATGTCTCGGATACTTCAATCGGCATGAACAGCGATGATAACGAAGTAACGATTATTTATAAAGACGGCGGCAAAGTGCCGCTGCCTAAAATGGCGAAGACCGAACTTGCAGAAAAAATTGCAGACGAGCTTGTAAACAAGGTGATGCACTGATGTTTGCTGCAGTAATCGTCGGCGTCAACAGTAAGAACGTTAACCGGCTGTTTGATTATAAAATCCCGGAACGCCTCACGGATGTTATTAAAGTCGGGCACCGTGTCTTCGTGCCGTTCGGTCCAAGACATGTGCAGGCTTACGTTATGAGTATTCATGATGAAAGCGATGTACCGGCCGGCAAAGTAAAAGAAATCGTCAAGGTAATGGATGTCGAGCCTGTACTGACAGATGAACTGGTTGAGCTGTCTAAGAAACTGGCAGCGTATTATATTGAACCGTACATTTCCGTTATCGAAACAATTTTGCCGGTGGCATTGAAAACAAAATCCAAAAAAGTACTGCTGCTGGATGATGCGGCTTCAGGGGAAGCGAAGTTTACTTACGACAGCTATGCCGTAAACGGGGAGCTGGAAACAAAAAGCCTCCATACACGTGAGCTCGCAGAACTGGTGCCTTATATCGAAACCGGTGAGATTTATGAAGATATTCTGATTAAACAGCACACGCGTAAAAAAGTTCAAAAAGGTGTACGCTCTCTGTATTTAAACAAAGCCCCGCTTGAACGTGCACCAAAACAGTTTGAAGCACTGCAGGTTATTGAAAATTACAATGAACCGGTGCTGCTGACTGAGCTGAAAGCACAGGGCTATTCAGAAGCAATCGTCCGTGAACTGGAGAAAAAAGGATACGTTGAAAAACTCGACATGATTGTCGAGCGGGATCCTTATGAATCGACAGTGTTTGAAGCGGATTATGAAAAGGAATTAACAACAGAGCAGGCAGATGCATTTAACAGTATTAATGCCGCACTCAACGATAAAAAAGACGAAACATTTCTGCTGCACGGTATTACCGGAAGCGGGAAAACAGAAGTATATTTACAGCTGATACAGACAGCGCTGAATAATAACCGCGATGCGATTATGCTGGTGCCTGAAATTGCACTGACGCCGCAAATGGTTAACCGATTTAAAGCGCGCTTCGGCGACGATGTGGCAGTATTGCATTCAGCACTGTCACACGGTGAAAAGTACGATGAATGGCGTAAAATCCAAAGTGGACGCGCGCGGGTATCAGTCGGCGCACGTTCTTCAATATTCGCACCGTTTAAAAATATCGGTATCATTATTATCGATGAAGAACATGAAACAACTTATAAACAGTCGGAACGCCCGATGTACCACGCAGCGGAAGTTGCCAAACTGCGCGCGGAGTATCATCAGTGTCCGGTTGTGCTCGGTTCGGCGACACCGTCGCTGGAATCATATGCAAGGAGCTCAAAAGACGTTTACAAACGTTTTGAACTCACACACCGTCCTGGAATGCAGCCGATGCCGGAGGCGGACATTGTTGATATGAGCGATGAGCATAAGGACGGCAACTCAGGGATATTATCTAGAAAACTTGAAGCGGCAATCCGCGACAGAATTAATAAAGGCGAGCAGACCGTTCTTCTGTTAAACAGAAGGGGATTTGCGAACTTCCAGATCTGCCAGAATTGCGGCCACGTGCCAAACTGTCCAAATTGCGATATTTCGCTGACGTATCATAAAAACAACAACAGTCTGTTATGTCATTATTGCAGTTACGAAGAACAGGTAACGCGTAAATGTGCGGACTGCGGTTCAAATGATGTGACATTCCGGGGAACGGGTACGCAGAAAGTGGAAGAAATTTTACGGGATGTATTCAACGTGGATATTATCCGGATGGATGTCGATACCACACAGCGTAAAGGTGCACATGAGCAGCTGCTCAGCCGGTTTGAAAACGACAATGTGCCGATACTGCTGGGTACCCAGATGATCGCAAAAGGACTCGATTATCCGAATGTGACGCTGGTCGGCGTACTGAATGCGGATACGATGTTAAATCTGCCGGACTTCAGAGCGAATGAACGGACGTTCCAGCTGCTGACACAGGTGGCCGGCCGTGCAGGCCGTCATGAACTCCCGGGTGAAGTAATATTCCAGACGTATAATCCGGAACATTACGCAATCACACTCGCAATGAAAAATAACTATACGGAATTCTATGAAAAAGAAATGCAGTTCCGTAAATTTGCGAGATACTCCCCGTATTACTTTCATATTCTGTTCACTGTTTCGGCGGAACGGATTCAGGACTGTCTTGAAGCGACAACGGATATTCATAAAACACTGGTCGATAATGTCAGCGAAAGCTGTATTATTATCGGCCCGTCGCCAAGTCCGATTGAAAGAATTAAAAACAAAAACAGATTTCAGATTCTTTTAAAATATAAGAGAGAACCTGAATTGAAAAATGTACTCGACGCACTCGATGAAAAATATACTCAAATATATAAAAAGACTGGATTGTCTTTAAAAATTGATGTCGATCCACAATATATTATGTAGGAGATTTAATATGACAAAAATTATCTTTATGGGTACTCCCGATTTTTCAGTACCGATATTAAAAGAACTTCATAAAGAATACGGCGTCGACCTGGTAATATCACAGCCGGCCCGTCCTGTCGGACGCAAAAAAGTTATGACAGATCCACCGGTGGCAACAGCGGCAAAACTGCTCGGTATTGAAACTTACCAGCCGGAAACGATGAAATCCGACGAAGCATTTGAAATCGTTTCGGACCTGAATCCGGATTTAATTATTACAGCTGCTTTCGGTCAGCTGCTGCCGGAAAATATTTTAAATATACCGGCACTCGGTTCGCTGAATGTCCATGCATCACTGCTGCCTAAACACCGCGGAGGCGCACCGATTCACCGTGCGCTTATAAACGGCGACGATGAAACAGGTGTAACAATTATGTACATGGCGAAGAAACTCGATGCAGGGGATATTATTGCCGCACGCAGCATTAACATTGAAGACAGCGATAACACAGGCAGACTGTTTGATAAACTGAGCGGTGTGGGTGCCTCGCTGCTGATGGACACACTGCCGTCCGTAATCGACGGAACAAATGAACGTACGCCGCAGAATGACAGCGAAGCGACATTCAGTCCGAATATTTTAAAGAGCGACGAAGTGATCAGCTTTAACAAGCCGGCACGTGAAGTGTTTAATCATATCCGCGGACTTGCGCCGTGGCCGGTCGGTCATGCGATGCTCGGGGACAAGCGCCTGAAGATTTTTGCAGCAGAGCTTGCTGACAGTACAGTACAAAAAGAACCGGGAACAATTACAGGGAAAAGTGAGAACGGCTTTCTGGTCGCATCAGCAGACGGACTTGTAAATATTACAGAAGTTCAGCTTGCGGGCAAAAAGAAAAATAATGCGCTTGATTTTATTAACAATAACAGTGATTTAATCGGCACGAAACTGGGTGAGGACTAATGACAGTCAGAGCATTGGCATTGGAATTATATGAAGAAGTAATCGATAACAAAGCATACAGCAACATCGTGTTAAACGATGCATTGCGTTTTGAAGAATTAAACCCGCAGGATAAAGGGCTGCTGACGGAAATACTTTACGGCACGCTGCAGCACAAGCTGACATTGGAATATTACATCAGACCGTTTATTAAAACGAAACTGCGCCGCTGGCAGCGCTATCTGCTGCTCATATCTGTTTATCAGCTGGAATATCTTGACCGTGTACCGGATTTTGCGGTAATCAATGAAGCGGTTGAGATTGCGAAAGAACGCGGCGGTCTGCAGGCGGGAAAACAAATCAACGGTATTCTGCGTGCTTATTTACGCGGAGAGCGACCCGATATCGACGGCATTAAAAATGATGCGGCACGGCTGTCGCTGAAGTACAGCATGCCGAAATGGCTTGTGAAGCACTGGTTTAAACATTACAGTACAGAAGAAACAGAGCGCATTATTTCATCGCTGAATGAAAAACCGCAAATGTATCTTCGCGTTAATAAAAAACTCGTGGACAGAAACAATTTAATAGAAATACTGCTGAATGAAGGATATGACGTCAGAGAATCAGAGCTGCATCCGGATGCGATTGAATTTAACGGGCAGAATATTACACACAGCCGAAGTTACAAAGACGGTTTCTTTGCAATTCAGGACGTATCATCCATGTTTGTGAATCTTGCGCTGGACCCGGCGGGAGAAGATGATATTCTTGATGCATGCAGTGCGCCCGGCGGTAAAGGGCTTCACGCTCTTGAATCGATGGACGGCGGCTCTGTAGCACTCGGTGATGTGCATGAACATAAAATCACACTGATCGATAATGAAGCAGCGCGACTTAAACATTCGAACTACGAAGCATTTGTGGCAGATGCTGCAAAATATAATTACGGCCGTCAGTTTGACCGTATAATCGTCGACGCACCATGCTCCGGTTTAGGTGTTGTAAAACGCAAACCTGAAATTAAATATGAGCGCAGTGAAGACAGTATTAACGAATTAGTTGAACTGCAGATCGAAATTTTAGATAATGTTAAAAAGTATTTGAAACCGGGCGGAGTATTAATTTACTCTACCTGTACAATTCATCAGCTGGAAAATGAAAATGTCGCGTATACTTTTAAAAAGAATAACGATGACATTGAATTTGATGATTTCAGCATTCCGGCATTTAACTTTACGGGGCCATACAGACAAATCCTTCCGTATGAACATCACACCGATGGTTTTTTCATTGCGAGATTTAAAAAGTCTGACAGCTGATCCACGGAGCAGGAGGGTTAATTTTGAAAATAACTGAAAAAAGTATCTGCGGTAATTACAGAGAAATCAATGAAGATTTAACAGGACATTTTTACAACCGCACAAGCCAGCCGCTGCTCTTAATCGCAGACGGTATGGGGGGGCACCAGTACGGTGAAGTCGCGAGTAAATTTGTTTACGATAAAGTAAAAACGGCATGGGAAAACAATAACCTGTTTAATATGGATGAAGCGGAACGCTTTTTACGCGCTCTGGTAATGAAAACAAATCATGAATTATATGATTATCAGGAAGAAAATCCCGAATACCGCGGCATGGGAACGACACTCGTACTGGTTGCAGTAATAGAGTCATCAATTCTCGTGTTAAACGTAGGGGACTCGCGTGCATTCGTGATGAACAACCGTAAAATTGAACAGGTCACCGAAGATCACACATTTGTGAATGTGCTAGTGTCGAGCGGTGAAATAACAGAAGAAGAAGCACTGACGCACCCGCGCCGTAATTTAATTACGAAGGCGATGGGAACGGAAAAAGTAATTCAGGCTGATGTGTTCCGCCTCCGCGGACGCCAGTATGATTACATCGTGCTTGCGACAGACGGGCTGACAGATGCTGTCAGAACCGATGAGATCCATCATTTAATGTACAGTACGAAACTTACGCTTGAACAAAAAGCAGCTGAGCTGACGAAAACTGCAGAAATAAACAACTCGCGGGATAACATCAGCGTCGTCCTTGCAGACCTGAAAGCAGGTGGAGACAAGTGATCGGCAAAGTAGTTTCCGAACGTTATAAAATTGAAAAATATTTAGGCGGCGGTATGAGTTCCGTATATCTGGCAACAGATATTATTTTGAACCGTGAAGTTGTCGTCAAGATGATTAAAGCGGATCCGCTGGACAAAGAAAAATCTGTGCGCCGTTTTCAGCGCGAAGTTGAAAGTACAATCCAGCTGTCTCATCCGAACATCGTCAGCGTGATTGATGTCGATGAAACAGAGGAGTATCACATACTTGTCACAGAAGTGGTTCACGGATCGAATTTAAAAGAGCATATCGTTAAAAACAGCCCGCTCGATATCGATGAAGTAATCAGCATTGCGATGATGACATTGCGCGGTATTGAACATGCACACGACCGCGGGATTATTCACCGCGATATTAAACCGCAGAATATTCTTATCGATGAGAACGGCAAAGTGAAAATTACTGATTTCGGTATTGCGAAAGCTCTGAGTGAGACGCGAATGACCGAGACGAACCAGGTCATCGGTTCAGTACAGTATATTTCCCCGGAGCAGGCAAAAGGGCATAATACAGACGAACGGACAGATATTTATTCATTTGGTGTCATGCTGTTTGAACTGTTAACCGGGCGTCTGCCGTATGAAGCAGAAACTGCAGTGTCAGTCGCATTGAAACATATTTCAGAACCGTTTCCCGATATTTCGGAGTACCGTGATATTCCAGTCGGTTTAAAAAATATCGTGATGAAGTGTACAGAAAAAGAACCGCTTAACAGATACAGGCATGCTGATGATGTGCTGTCGGCACTGGTCTACTATAAGGATGTTTCAAAGCCGTATGTACCGGCTAAAAAAGAAGAGCAGGAACAGACGATGGTGACTCCGGTTCAGAAGACAGAAAAACAGGAACCAAAAGAAAAAGTACAGGCAGCCCCGCTGCCGGTGCAGGAACCGAAAACGTCAAAGCCTGAAGAGGAACCGAAGAAAAAGCGGCGTAAATGGCCGTGGGTATTATTCTTTCTTCTTTTCCTGCTGGCAGCTGCAGCGCTCATAGCATTTCTGATGTGGCCGAGACAGTCTCCGACTGTGAGCCTTCAGAATCTGCAGGATATGACGGTTGAAGAGGCAGAAGAATATCTGCTCTCGGAAGATCTCGCAGCCGGAGAAATTTCAGAAACTTACGATGATAACTTTGAAGAAGGCAGTATTATACAGACGTCGCCCGTATCGGGTGCTGAAGTCGAACGCGGCGGCACTGTGGACATGCTTGTCAGTCTCGGCGAAGCGCCGTATAAGATAGAGGAGTATACGAATCAGATGTTTGATGATGTGGAAGCGGACCTTGAATCAGAAGGATTTATGAATATCGACAGAGAAGGCCGGTACAGTGATCAGCCGGCGGGTATAATTCTCGAGCAGGATATTGCTCCGGGTGAAGAGGTGTATCCCGACGAAACATCAATTACATTCACAGTGTCGGACGGTGTCGAGCCGGTTCCGATTACGAACTATGCCGGGACATCCCTCGATGCGGCACGTGCAGAACTTGAGAGTCAGGGCTTTATCGTTAATGTAACGACAGAAGTCTACAGCAATGAAATACCTGAAGGTGCAATCGTCTCGCAGGACCCGAGCTACGGCGACTTCCTGCCCGGTTCTCAGATTAACGTCATCGTCTCGCTCGGTGAAGAACCGCCGAGCGAAACGACGTACCAGATTTCGCTGAATATCCCTTATCCGGAAGAAGAGGAAAGCAGTGCTTCTTCGAAAGATAAAGATGAGGATAAGAAAGATTCGAAAGCGGATAAAAAACCTGAACCGGTTGAAGCTGAAATCTTTATCGGTGATAAGGATAACGATGTAAAAGAGGTTTCTGAAACGATTGAAATTACCGAAGATACCAATCATACGATTTCACTGATTCTCCAGGAAGGCGAATCAGGACAATACCGTGTAGAGGTTGACGGAGAACGAGTAATAAGCGAAACTGTAGTTAATGAGTAAATATTGGCATTGGCTTTACTGTTTATATATAATGGTGAAGTACATTCGAATTGGAGGAATGAATTATGGCATCACTTAAGAGGGATAAAGGCCTGGATAACACTTTAAAAGTAATGAAACAAGGATACCTTTATACTACAAACCAGCGTAACCGTTTAAACACTACGGTGTTTGAAACGAAAGTATTGGGCGGTAAGCCTTTCGCGGTAGTTACAGGTAAAGAAGGCGCAGAAATGTTCTACAATAACGAAATCGTTCAGCGTGAAGGCATGCTTCCGAAACGTATCGTTAACACACTTTTCGGTAAAGGTGCAATCCACACTATCGATGGTAAAAAACACATCGACAGAAAAGCGTTATTCATGAGCTTAATGACTGAAGGAAACCTTAACTACGTTCGTGAACTGACACGTACTTTATGGCAGGCGAACACTCAGCGTATGGAAAGCATGGATCAGGTAAACATTTACCGCGAATCTATCGTTCTTCTTACTAAAGTCGGTACCCGCTGGGCTGGAGTTCAGGCACCGCCTGAAGATATCGAAAGAATCGCAACTGACATGGATATTATGATCGACTCATTCAAAGGTCTTGGAGGCGTGTTCAAAGGATATAAAGAATCCAAAGCTGCCCGCCGCCGTGTAGAAGACTGGCTGGAAGAGCAGATTCTTGAAACACGTAAAGGTAACATTCATCCTCCTGAGGGAACTGCACTTTACGAATTCGCTCATTGGGAAGACTACCTGGGGAATCCGATGGATTCAAGAAACTGTGCAATCGACTTAATGAACACATTCCGTCCATTAATCGCTATTAACAGATTCGTATCATTTGGTCTGCTTGCTATGCATGACAATCCGATTTCACGCGAGAAAATCAAGAGCGAGCCTGACTATGCATATAAATTTGCACAGGAAGTCCGCCGTTTCTACCCATTCGTTCCATTCCTGCCTGGTAAAGCCAAGGTGGATATCGACTTCCAGGGTGTTACAATTCCTGCAGGTCACGGTCTTGCATTAGACGTATACGGAACAATGCATGACGAAACAGTTTGGGAAGATCCAAATGAATTCCGTCCGGAAAGATTCGAAGACTGGGACGGTTCACCGTTTGACCTTATTCCGCAGGGCGGCGGAGATTACTGGACTAACCACCGTTGTGCCGGTGAGTGGATTACAGTAATCATCATGGAAGAAACTATGAAGTACTTCGCAGAGAAAGTTACTTATGATGTTCCGGAACAGGACTTAACAGTCGACCTTAACAGTATCCCCGGATACGTTAAGAGCGGATTCATTATCAGCAACGTTCAGGAAGTAGTAGACAGAAAATAATTCTTTAAATAAAAACACACTTGATTCCTTCCGGGAATCAAGTGTGTTTTTTATAGAAGCAGCTGATTTTACACGTTCATTTTAACTAGTGAATATAATTTCTCGGTCCCGTGTACTCCATCATGCCGCCTTCGACATTATGAGCATCATATCCGTGAGCCTGCATATATTCCTGCACGCGTCTGGAGCGTCCGCCTGCCTTGCAGACGAGATAATAGCTTTTATCTTTATCGAGAACGGAATCCTCCAGATTGAAAGTGCTCATCGGATAGTGTACTGCACCGGGCAGAAACCCTGTCAGTTCAAGCTCATCAGCTTCTCTGACGTCGATGATTACACTGTTGCCGTCTTTTTGAACTGTATCGATTTGTGAAATATTTATATCCATTTTCATGTCCTCCCAAGTCTATTTTACAAATTCAATATTATCACAGTTAAATTGTTGTTATAATATAATAGTATTTAAATTAACCGAGGTGTTATATGCAGACAGGAAAAATTATTAAAGCACTGAGCGGCTTTTACTATGTAGAATCAAATGATAAAGTGTACGAGACACGTGCACGGGGCCGGTTCAGAAAAACAGCGGAAAGCCCGCTGGTCGGCGATTATGTTGAATTCCAGATAGAAAATGTTGATGAAGGCTATATTACAGCAATCCTTCCGCGTAAAAACTCGCTTATCAGACCGCAGGTTGCAAATATTGACCAGCTGCTGCTGACGGCGAGTTTAAAATCTCCGGACTTCAGTTTTTATTTGCTGGACCGTTTTATTGCGTACAGTGAAGCGAATGATATTGATCCGGTAATTATCGTAACTAAAAACGATTTAAACGATGACGAATCACTGATAGAAAAAATTAAATCAGTTTACGGTCCGGTGTACGAAGTGCACTTTACCGATAAAGCGCATATCAATGAAGATCTGGCAGATGTTTTTAATAAGAAGACGAGTGTTCTTGCAGGACAGTCGGGCGCAGGGAAATCAACGCTCTTAAACACGCTGCTGCCGCATCTGGATTTAAAGACAGATGAAATCTCGAATGCGCTGAACCGCGGCAAACATACGACGCGGCACGTTGAACTGATCAGCATCGACGGCGGATTTATTGCTGATACTCCGGGATTTGCAACAATCGACTTTTTAAATATCGATAAGTATAATATTAAATTCTGCTTTGTCGATTTTAATCAGTACAACTGTAAATTCAGGGAATGTCTGCATATTAATGAACCGAAATGCGGTGTTAAAGCCGCTGTTGAATCAGGAGAACTTGCACAGTCACGTTACGACAGCTATGTAAAAATTTATAACGAAATTGATAACAGAAAAGAGAGGTATTAAACATGGTTAAAATTTTACCATCATTACTCGCAGCTGATTTTTCAAAACTTGGTGCTGATATTAAAGAAATGGAAGCAGCAGGCGCTGATATTTTTCATCTTGATATAATGGACGGACAGTTTGTGCCGAATATTTCTTATGGTATTCCCATATGCGAAGCAATTGCGAAAGAAGCGGCGATTCCTCTTGATGTTCATTTAATGACTTATGATCCGACACAGTTTGTGGATGATTTTAAAAATATGGGTGTCGACATGCTGTCATTCCATATCGAGGCAACACCGCATGCACACCGTGCGGTACAGCTGATTAAAAGTAAAGGCATGAAAGCCGGTATTGCACTGAATCCGCAGACATCGGTTGAAGCAGTGCGTCATCTGTTAAACGACGTTGATTTCGTGCTGATTATGACAGTGAACCCCGGCTTCGGCGGTCAGGGCTTTATCGAAACATGTGTTGAAAAACTGGATGAACTTGTTGAACTGAGAAAAACCCTCGATAACAAATTTGATATTCAGGTAGACGGCGGTATCAACGGCGAAACGGCAGAAATCGTTAAAGCACATGGTGCAAACCTGCTTGTCAGCGGTTCATACTTATTTAAAGCAGACGATAAAGCTGCTGTAATCAGCGCTTTAAAAGGATGATTATATGAAACGCATGAACGTGCTGCTCCGGAACATTCCGTTTACACCTGAACACGATGCACCGTGGACGGGTGTCGATGCCGGAGTGAAAGGGCTGCTTGAATCCGGCTTTAAAGTTGAAAAAGCATACGGAGACTTTGACAGTGTAACGGCAGAGGATATTGAGTTATTCAGGAAAAATCTGGCCCTCGATATTGTTCCGAGTGCTAAAAATTATACTGACAGTGAACTGGCACTGCTGTCGCTATCGAAACTCGGGTATACGGCAATTGATGTGTACGGTGCACTTGGCGGCAGAAAAGATCACGAGCTTATGAACATTCAGCTGCTCGCACACGATGAGCTTAGGAATCTTGACATCCGTCTGTTAAATGACACAAACGAAATCACGCTGCTGACAGCAGGTGATCATGTGATTGCACCGGATAATAAAAAGAAATATATATCGTTTATTCCGGTTCATGATAAGACGCTTGTCACCCTGAATGGTTTTAAATATGATATACAGGATACATACCTGCATATTGGCAGAACTTTAACAGTAAGTAATGAATTTAAAGAACCGTCTGCTGCAGTTAAGACGGATAAAGATATATTAATGATTAAATCAACAGATTAGAGGTGAGTGAATGATATTTGCAGGTGCTCTCGCTAACTCGTTAGCGATTATTATCGGCGGCGCGCTCGGGATGGTCTTTACTTTTATTCCCGAGCATATAAAAGACGCGATTATGAAAATACAGGGATTATTTATTATTACGATGGGTATTCAGATGGTTGTCGGGGCAACCGATATTTTGACGACGCTTATATCACTCATCATCGGGGTGGTTATCGGGGAAGTAGTAAAACTCGAAGAGCTGCTCAACCGTTTCGGACACCTGATGGAAGTCCGTCTCGGCGATAAACACGGTGGTAATATTTCACAGGGACTGATTTCCGGAATGCTGATTTTTATCGTCGGTGCAATGGGGATAGTCGGCGGTCTGGATGCCGGACTGCAGGGCAGCAACGACGTGCTGTATACGAAGGCGACGATGGACTTTTTCATCGCACTCGTAATGACAACCGCCTACGGGCGAGGCGTTATACTGTCCAGTATTCCGACGTTTTTCTACATTGCAGCAATTATTATCAGTGCACGTCAGATTGCGAACTTTATACCTGTCGACGTACTCGATATGATGGTCGACCAGGTCAGTGCGACAGGCGGGGTAATCCTTCTTGCGATCGGGCTGAATATGCTTAACGTGACGCACATGCGTGTCGGCAACATGATACCTGCGATATTCATCGGAATGTTTATGGTCTGGCTGCTGTCCTTCTTTTAAATAAAAAAACTGGTATCACTTGTGTAAGTGATACCAGTTTTTAAATTGAAGTATTAAACACGTTCAACTTTACCTGATTTTAGCGCGCGAGCAGAAACCCAAACTCTTTTAGGTTTGCCGTCAACCAAGATTCTAACTTTTTGAAGGTTTGCACCAAAAGTTCTTTTGCTTGAGTTAAGCGCGTGAGAACGGTTGTTACCAGATCTTGATCTGCGTCCTGTTACATAACATTCTTTCACCTTGTATCCCACTCCTTTAATTTAATTTACATAATCATGTTCATCTCTTCTTTATGCATACTCCAATATGATACATTAATTCACTCTTATTGTCTATATATTTCGCACAAAATCAATACGCTCTAAACGCTTTAAAACAGTCGTTTTCAGCAGGATATGAATTTTTCCTCAGACTGAAAGTCATAACCCGGGAGCATTATCTGTTAAAAATAATCATTTACGCAGACAAACTAAATGGTACGATAGTAAAGTGGAGAAAATGAAATACAGAGTTCAATTCTCATTGATGAAACGCTTAAACTGCCGGAAGGAGGAACGGTATATGTTTAAATTACTGCTGTTTGCGGGAATTATGCTGGCTGTTTTAATTATTGCACTGGCTTATATTTTCCGTCATGAGCTCGGAACACTCGGACATAAGTATAATGAATATGATGAGGTTAAGAAGCTTCAGCATGAAATTAAACGTAAAAATATTACGTATGACGCGCACGTTAAAAAGTTCGGGTCTACAGTCGAAGCTGAGATGCTCGAAAAAGAAATAAAGGAACTCGAACAACTTAAGAGAGAAATGGAGCAGAGTAAATGAAGAAAATGTATGCAGCAATAGGCGTCGGGGTTCTTGTCCTCGCAGGTTTAATCATCGGTCTGATTTTAATGATTTCAAAAGTTGAAAACGGACATGTCGGTGTAATTTACAGCATTAACGGCGGGGTGCAGGATGAAGTACTGGGTCAGGGGTGGCACCTGGTGTATCCGACTGAACGTGTGATTGAATATCCGGTCCGTACTCAGAATAAAAACTACGAATCACTTGCAGTCGCAACGATTGACGGTAAAACAATCAATATGCCGGTTTCGCTTAACTATCATGTAGACAGCGAGAAAGCTTCGGCGGTTTATAAAAAATTCGGTAACGTAACTATTGAAAGCCTTGAAGAGGGTTACATAAAAACACGTATTAATGATGCATTGCGTCAAACAGTTTCAGAGTACACTGTAATCGAAGCGTTCGGTGAACGTATCGGCGACATTAAACTTGAAACGATCGAAATCGCAAAAGCAGATCTTGAAAAAGACGGCATTATTATTGAGGACATCATGCTGAGCGCACCTCAGCCGGATGCTGAAACCCAAAAAGCAATCGACGACCGCGTAAAAGCAACTCAGGAGCTTGAGCGTAAGAAGACTGACAAACTGATTGCTACAGAAGAAGCGGAACGTAAACGCATCGAAGCAGAAGGTGAAGCTGAGGCCAACAGAGTCGTTCAGGAATCACTGAGCGAAGAAGTGCTGATGCAGCAGCTGATTGAAAAATGGAGCGGTGTACAGCCGATCTCAATCGGCGGCGAAGGCGTGATGATTGATCTGCCGCAGCCGGAACCTGAGACAGAAGAAGAATGATTTAATATAAGACCCTTGTCCGTACGTCATACTTCATAAAGAAGAGACGTACGGGCAATTTTTTTGCAGCTGTATATATGTGTGTTTAAGCAAAATACAGTATGATATAATATTATCGATAACAAACATTGAAAAAGGTTAATTTGCAGCCGGGAAAATACTATAATAACACTTGTATTTCCATACGGTATTTGCTTATAATTAAATGATGTATTGGGAGGCGAAATAAATGGCGCTGGAAATTGAAAATGAATTAGGTAAAATTGAAATTTCTACAGACGTAATAGCAAACATTGCCGGCGGTACTGTCGTCGAATCTTACGGCGTAGTCGGTATGGCTTCTAAAAACCAGGTCCGTGACGGATTTGCGGAATTACTTGGTAAAGAAAATTATTCACGCGGAGTCCTCGTTGAACACAACGAAGGTAAACTGAAAATCGAATTATATATTATCGTAGGTTACGGTGTGAAAATTTCAGAAGTAGCAGCAAACGTGCAGTCAACTGTAAAATATAAACTTGAAAAAACATTAGGCTTAAATATTGAAGCTGTAAATATACACGTACAGGGTGTACGTATTATCGGCGGAGACGAATAGTTGGGGAGGATTTACAATACAATGGATAAGATAGATGGCTTGATGTTCCGCCAGATGATTTTGAGCGGGGCACGTAATCTGAAAAAAAATGCTGATTATGTAGATTCATTAAACGTTTTCCCCGTTCCAGACGGTGATACGGGTACTAACATGAATCTCTCGATGTCTTCAGGCGCAGCTGAAGTAGAACCGCTTGACGACGCACATATCGGGAACGTAGGGAAACATTTCTCTAAAGGACTCCTCATGGGTGCACGCGGTAACTCGGGTGTTATTCTTTCGCAATTATTTAGAGGTTTTTCTAAAGCGATTGAAGCAAAAGAAGAAATCGGCGCAGAGGAATTTATCGAAGCGTTAAAACAGGGTGTTAACACTGCATATAAAGCAGTAATGAAACCTGTTGAAGGAACAATTTTAACTGTCGCTAAAGATGCAGGAATTAAAGCGGAAGAGTTTAAAGAAAGCGGTGCATCGATGATCGATGTGATGACTGCTACGCTTGAAGAGGCTAAAGCCTCACTGCTGCGTACTCCGGACCTTCTTCCTGTACTGAAAGAAGTCGGCGTTGTCGATTCAGGCGGACAGGGACTGGTATACGTATACGAAGGTTTCCTCAGCGCCATGACAGGTGAAGAAATCGCTGAAGATCCTGCTCAGGCAGCTGCATCTTTCGCAGATGACGGACACGATCACGACCACGATAACGATTTTAACGACTTTATGAGCGTTGACGATATTGAATTCGGCTACTGTACTGAATTTATGGTTCGTTTCGCAGACGGTAAACGTCAGTTTAACGAAGATGAATTCCGTAATGAAATGAGTGAATTCGGTGACTCGCTGCTTGTTATTAACGACGATGAAATCGTGAAAGTTCACGTTCATACTGAAACTCCGGGTGAAGCATTTACGTATGCTGCAACTTACGGTGAGTTAATCAAGATGAAAGTTGAAAACATGCGCGAACAATTCAGAACTGTTCACGGAGAAACGAATACTGCTGCAGCTGAAAAGCAGTCTTACGACACAGCAATTATTACGATTTCTTCAGGTGAAGGCATTAACGAATTGTTCAAGAGTATCGGTGTAACTCACGTTATTAACGGCGGACAGACGATGAACCCCGCAACGGAAGACATCGTTAACGTTATTAAAGACGAAGATGTTAAACAGGTAATTATCCTGCCGAACAATAAAAATATCATTATGGCAGCTGAACAGGCTGTGGAAGTTCTTGATATTCCAGCAGCAGTTGTTGCTTCAACATCTATACCGGAAGGACTTGCAAGCATGCTCAGCTTCAATCCGGACGCATCACTTGAAGATAACAAAGCTGCAATGAGCGAGTCGCTTGAGCACGTCCGGACAGGACAGGTGACATACTCAGTCCGCGACACTAAAATAGATGGTGTGGACATTAAGAAAGATCAGCATATGGGTATTGCCGAAGGTAAGATTATTACTGCCAATGACTCCAAGAAAGAAACGCTTCACACATTAATCACTGAGATGATTAATGAAGATACAGAAATCATTACGATTCTAATCGGTGAAGACGGCTCTGAAGAGGAAGTTGAATCAGTAGTTGAAGATATTGAAGGCACGCATGAGGATGTTGAATTTGAAATTCATAATGGTGCTCAGCCGGTCTACAGTTATCTAATATCTGTTGAGTAATAATATCAGCCGCATCGGTTAATACCGATGTGGTTTTTTGCACTCTGGGAGGGGGAAACTATGAAGTTTAAAAGCGTTTTTGATATAATCGGACCAGTAATGATTGGACCATCATCATCACATACAGCAGGCGCAGCACGAATCGGCCTGCTTGCAAGAAGTCTTTTCGGCGGTCAGCCGGATAAGGTGGATATTTATCTGTACGGCTCATTCCGTGATACGTACCAGGGGCACGCAACAGACGTTGCGCTCCTCGGCGGTATTCTCGGCTATGACACCGATGATGAAAGAATAATTAACGCCAAACAGGAAGCGGCGGACAATAACTTAACGTATAACTTTATCGAAATGAACGAGGAACGCTCTCACCCGAATACAGCGGTACTTCATCTTTATAAAGACGAAGAAGAACTCGTAATCGAAGGAGTGTCCATCGGCGGCGGTAAGATAGAGCTCGTGAGTATTAACGGCTACAATATTAATATCTCGGGCAACTATCATGCACTGCTCGTATTCCATAAAGATGAATTCGGAACGATTGCACGTGTCACTACGAAACTCGGCGACGAAAAGCTGAACATTTCGCAGATGAGCGTATCGCGTAAAGAAAAAGGCCAGGTCGCTTTAATGACCGTTGAGCTCGACGATACAATTTCCAAAGAAACACTAGAGGAAATCAGAGCGGTTAAAGGTGTAGACCGCGTAATTGAAATGACGGGAGGATAACTCATGTTTAACAGTATTAATCAATTAACAGAACGTGCGCTGTCAGAAGGTATTTCGCTGTCTGAAGTAATGATGAGACAGGAAATGGAAGCAACGGGACAAAGTTATTTCGATATATATAATCTGATGAAAACCAACTTAACGACGATGGAAGGCGCTGTAGCTGAAGGGCTCGAAGGTGTTCATTCAACGACAGGCCTGACAGGTATGGATGCAGTGAAAATGCAGAAGTATATCGATTCAGGCAAAGGATTAAGCGGAGAGCTTAACCTGCTTGCGATTGCGAACGCAGTCAGCACGAATGAGGTGAATGCGGCAATGGGTAAAATCTGTGCAACTCCGACAGCAGGCTCTGCAGGTGTTGTACCGGGCGTACTGTTTGCGATGGCGAAGAAAGATCCGTCGATTACTGAAGAACAGAAAATCCGTTTTCTGTTTACTTCAGGAGCATTCGGTTTTGTCGTAGCGAATAACGCGAGCATCTCAGGTGCTGCAGGCGGCTGCCAGGCTGAAATCGGCAGTGCCAGTGCAATGGCTGCAGCCGCACTCGTAGAGCTCGCAGGCGGTACGCCTGACATGAGTGCGCACGCATTTGCAATTGCAATGAAGAATATGCTCGGTCTTGTCTGCGACCCGGTCGCCGGACTTGTTGAAGTGCCGTGTGTTAAACGTAACGCAGCAGGTGCAACTAACGCACTGACTGCAGCGGATATGGCGCTTGCAGGAATTGAATCGCGTATTCCGGCAGACGAAGTTATCGAAGCAATGTACAAAATCGGCTTAACGATGCCGTCAGCATTACGTGAAACAGGACGCGGCGGACTTGCTGCAACTCCGACGGGAGAACGCTTAAAAGCTGAACTTTTCGGTGCGAAATAATGAGCGGCATTCATGTCGTACAAAGTCCTGACAGAAGTGTTAAAGAACTGAAAGGTGTCGGCGACAAAGTTGCGGAGAAGTTGTTCGGACTCGATATTACGGGAATGAACGATGTGCTCTTCTGCCTGCCGGCAGGCTACATAGATCACAGCGTGGTCAATTTAAATGAAGCACCCGACGGTGCGAACATAACAATTGAAGGTACGGTTAAAACTGAACCGCAGGTTGCCTTTTTCCGTAAAGGCAAAAGCCGTCTGACATTCTTTATGGATGTCGACGGTATTTACGTTAAAATTACTTTCTTTAATCAGCCGTACTTAAAAAGTAAAATTATCAATGGTGAGTTTGCGAGACTGTACGGTAAATTCCACCGCAACAAACTGGAAATAAACGGTACGAAGCTGATTTTTGAAGCGGGCGGCGGCTATCAGGTGAAATATCCGCTCGGCGGTGTGATGCAGGCGAAGACTTTCCAGAAGATTGTCCGCTCTGCATTTGAGATGGCAACATTTAATGTCGACCTACCCGATGCGTTAAAAGCAAAGTACAAACTGATGCCGATAAGAGACGCACTGTATGCACTCCATTTCCCGGACAGTCATGAAACAGTAGCTGCAGCACGCCGGACAGTGAAGTTTTATGAGCTGTATCATTACCAGCTTAAAATTATGGAACGCCGTCAGAAAGAGCGCATCAGAAGCGACCGCTTTATCGTCGATTACGATATCGGCAAGCTGAAGGTGTTTATCGATACATTGCCGTTTGAACTGACGGGCGACCAGAAAAAAAGTGTCAACGATATATGCCGCGACTTTAAGCAGAACATTTCAATGCACCGTCTCCTGCAGGGAGACGTGGGGAGCGGTAAAACGATTGTCGCCGGGATTTGTGCATACGCGGTCAAAACAATCGGCGAGCAGAGTGCCGTTATGGTTCCGACTGAAGTGCTTGCGAACCAGCATTATGAAAGCTTTAAGGATACGTACGGGGATGAGCTGACGATTGCGAAACTGACGGGTACGACGAAACCTGCAGAAAAGCGCGACATATTGGCGCGGCTTGCGGCAGGAGAAATCGATCTGCTGGTCGGAACTCATTCGCTGATAGAAGATGATGTGGTCTTCGACCGTCTGTCGTTTATTATTATCGATGAACAGCACCGTTTCGGCGTGAACCAGCGCGAAAAATTAAATAATAAGGCATACCGTAAAAACGTCCTCTATATGACTGCAACACCGATTCCGAGAACTTTATCGATTACATCATACGGCGATATGGATGTCTCTGTTATAAGAGAGATGCCGGCAGGCCGTATTCCAATTGAGACGGAATGGCGCAGATTTAAGGAAATCGATTATGTACTGGATTTCGTAAAATCTGAAATCGATAAAGGACATAGCGCCTATATCGTTGCGCCTCTGATTGAAGAATCGGAAACGCTCGATTTGAAAAACGTCTATGAAATTTATGAAATCTTTGAGGCGTATTTCAGTCCGGAAGATGTTGTGCTCGTGCACGGCCGGATGAAAGCTGAAGAGAAAAATGAAGCGATGCGCTCGTTTGAAGCGCTTGAAAAACCGCTGCTCGTTTCGACAACAGTCATCGAGGTCGGCATAAACGTACCGAACGCAACAGCGATTGTTATCTTTAACGCCGAACGTTTCGGACTGTCCACGCTGCATCAGCTGCGCGGACGTGTCGGGCGGAGCAGCAAAAAGAGTTACTGTGTGCTGGTCAGCGACCCGGCAACGGAAAACGCGAAACAGCGCATGGATATTATGACGAGTACGACTGACGGATTCGTCTTAAGTGAACGCGACCTTGAAATGCGCGGACCCGGAGATTACTTCGGCGTGCGCCAGAGCGGTCTGCCGCAGTTTAAAGTGGCGGATATTACAGAAGACTACAGAATACTTGAAGTCGCACGCGATGAAGCGGTGAAAGTTTACGAGAGTAATAATTTATAATACTGAGGGAGGGAATATCTGTTGAAAATATTTATACGAACAGTCGGGATTTTAATGATACTGGCTGCGATTGTGCTGTTTTTCTGGCAGGATATCAGGGAATACTTTACCGATCAGGTCAACGACCGCTTAATTACCGCCTACCAGGACGGTGACGATGACGTTAAGCTGAACCCGGTAGAAACATTCGTCACCGGTGTTGAACAGAACACTAAAGGAATTAACATCGGAGAGGACATGGCCGGAGTACTTGAAATTGCCAGTGCAGATATTCTTGAGCCCGTATACCGGGGGCCTCTTACAGAAGAAAAACTCCGCAACGGTGTCAGTATGCTGGAAGAAACCGATCACCTTGATATGCAGAACATTCCCATCGCCGGCCACCGGGTTGAAGGCGCCGGCATCCGGTTTAACTATATAGACCGTGCAGACGTCGGTGATGAAATAAACTTTATTACACGCGACGAAACCCGCGTCTATAAAATAACCGAGATGTTCGAAGTCGATCCGTCTGAAGTCGGCGTGCTCGGCCAGACCGAAGGTGCCGTCCAGGAAATTACTCTTATAACGTGCGAAGACTACAACCCGGACACACTGCTTTTTGAGAAGCGGCTGATTGTTAAAGCCGAACTGATTGAGACGGAATAGTTTTCTGTTCAGTACGATAAATTTAGCATCCGAATCCTTTTATCGAGTGGATTTGGATGCTTTTTTAATTTGGCTTCGGAGTTACATAGTCAGTCAAACTCATTTGAGTGACAATGTCGGAATCACATAGTCAGTCAAACCTATTTGAGTGACAGTGTCGGGATCACATAGTCAGTCAAACCTATTTGAGTGACAGTGTCGGGATCACATAGTCAGTCAAACTCATTTGAGTGACAGTGTCAGAATCACATAGTCAGTCAAACCCATTTGAGTGACAGTGTCGCAACCACATAGTCAGTCAAACTCATTTGAGTGACAATGTCGGGATCACATAGTCACCCAAATCACCCAAATCACCAGCAGCATAACTGCCTGTACCTCTGAAATACAGCCCGTTTCAAAAATACTTTCCCAAATTAATTGAAATCATGAGCCAGGTTTTATATACTAATTCTAGTGTTATGTATAGATATTAATACCAACTACTAAAAGAGGAATCAGAATGGTGAAGCTAAAAAAACAGGAACGTCAATCGAGTCTCGAGTCTCATATTTCCGAAGACCCATTTTTAACGGATGAGCAGCTTGCGAATATTTTCGGTGTATCGATACAGACGATACGTCTCGACCGGCTGGAACTGAACATTCCTGAGCTGCGTGCCCGCATTAAAAATGTAGCACGTGAGGGTGTCGATAAAATCCGCTCACTGTCTATTCAGGAAGTAGTCGGAGAGATTATCGATATTGAATTAAACGAGAGCGCGCTGTCGCTTTTTATCGTAGAAGAGAGTCACGTGTTCGAAAAGAACCATATTGCACGGGGCCATTTTTTGTTCGCCCAGGCGAACTCGCTCTGTGTTGCTTTAATCGATGAGCCGCTGGCGTTAACGCAGCATGCGGCTGTGGATTTCAAGCGTCCGGCGAAATTAAACGATAAAGTAGTCGCAAAAGCGAAAGTAACAGCGATGGATAATAATAAAGCGCACATCGAAGTGGAATCAAAAGTCGATGGCAAAGTAATTTTTACAGGCGAATTTGAAATGTATTATAAAGATGAAGGTGAATAAACGATGGCTAAGATTGCTGTAGATTTAATGGGCGGAGACAACGCCCCGAAAGCGATAGAGGAAGGTATACTCCAGGCGGTGGATACTTTTGAAGATGTAGAGATTCTGGCATACGGTATGGCGGGCAGCTACAGCGGGAACCATCCGCGTGTAACGTTCATCGAAGTGACTGAGAAAATTGAATCGGATGATGATCCGGTAAAATCTGTCAGACGTAAAAAAGACAGTTCACTTGTCAGAGCGGTAAAAGCTGTTGCCGACGGTGAGGCAGAGGCAATCGTTTCAGCTGGTAACACAGGCGCGATTATGAGTGCGGGACTTTTCGGTGTTAAACGCATTAAAGGTATTGAGCGTCCTGCAATTACGACGATGCTGCCGACAACTTCAGGCAAAGGTATGTTGATGCTTGATATGGGTGCGAACTCTGAAAATAAACCGAACCATTTACTGCAGTTTGCACAGATGGCAAGCGTGTATATGGAAAACATTGAAGGACGTAAAAACCCGTCAATCGGTTTAATCAACAACGGCAGCGAAGAGATTAAAGGAACTGAACTGACGAAAGAAACATATCAGCTGTTAAAACACAGCGGTCTGAACTTCGCAGGATTTTTTGAAACACGTGATATTTTAACAGGTGATGTGGACATAGCTGTGACAGACGGTTTTACCGGCAACGTCGTGTTAAAAACGATCGAAGGTACTTCATCAAGCCTGCTTGGCGAAGTGAAGAAAATCATGCTTAAAAACCCGGTGAACAAACTTGCGGCACTGGCAATGAAGAATGATTTCCAAGAACTTAAAAATATGCTCGATTACAGACAGTTCGGCGGTGCGCCGCTGATGGGGCTGCAGGGTAACGTAATTAAAGCTCACGGTTCATCGGATGCGACTGCAATTGTCAACGCTGTGAAACAGGCGAAGATTATGGCGGAGTCCGGCACGATCGACAAAATAAAAGATTTAATAGGTGAACAAAATGACTAAACTGATAATTTTTCCGGGACAGGGTGCCCAGTACGGAGGAATGGCAAAAGATTTATACGAGCAAAATGATAAATCCCGCGCTGTACTCGACGAAATTTTTTCATATGTTGATTTCGACTTAAAAGAAATTATGTTTGCAGAAGAAGACGCGCGTTTAAACGATACGAAATATACGCAGCCGGCATTATTCGCACACAGCCTTGCAGTGCTTGCGGCGACAGGTCTTAAAGGCGATTACTTACTGGGACATTCACTTGGTGAACTGCCGGCACTTGTGCACGCAGGAGTAGTATCGCTTAAAGACGGCGCTCAGCTCGTAACAACGCGCGGTGAATTAATGAGCCGGGCGGACAGCGGTGCAATGGCAGCTGTAATCGGCATGGGCTTTAAAGATCTTGAAGAAGTATGTATCAGCGCCTCGGATGACAGTTCTAAAGTTGCACCGGCAAACATTAACGCACCGGATCAGGTTGTTGTATCCGGAGATACGGATGCGGTTGAACGCTTTAAAGAGCTTGCAAAAGAACGCGGTGCACGCCGTATTATTCCATTAAAAGTATCAGGTGCTTTCCACTCGCATTTAATGGAGCCTGCACGTGCACAGTTTAAATCATTCGTCGATACGATTGACTTTAACGATGCAGAAATTCCGGTGATTCAAAACGTCAGCGCACAGGCTGAAACAGATGCAGCTGTGATTAAACATCAGTTTGTCGAACAGATTACACACCCGGTACGATTTGTGGAATGTGTGGAAACTGCCGCCGGACTTGGTGTAACAGAAGCAGTAGAAGTCGGACCGAAGAAAGTACAGTCCGGACTGGTGCGTAAAATCACAAAAGAAATATCTACTTCAAATATCGATACATTCGAACAGGCAGAGGTGTTTTTAAATGAGTAAAACAGCATTGGTTACAGGTGCATCACG
Organism: Jeotgalicoccus coquinae; assembly: GCF_014207425.1. Taxonomy (GTDB): domain Bacteria; phylum Bacillota; class Bacilli; order Staphylococcales; family Salinicoccaceae; genus Jeotgalicoccus; species Jeotgalicoccus coquinae. Next base: position 509,903 of record NZ_JACHFF010000001.1, read on the forward strand.
AGGAATCGGCCGTGAAATCGCACTGGCACTGGCTGAAGACGGCCATACAGTTATCGTGAACTATTCCGGTTCAAAAGATAAAGCAGACGACGTGGTAAAAGAAATTGAATCAAAAGGCGGCACAGCTGAAAGCTATCAGTGCCACGTGCAGAACGGTGACGACGTTAAAGCGATGATTAAACATATTACTGATACGTACGGTTCAATCGACATCGTTGTGAACAACGCGGGAATTACACGCGACAATCTGTTAATGCGCATGAAAGAGAGTGAGTTCGACGATGTTGTCGACGTCAACTTAAAAGGTGTATTTAACGTAATTAAGAGCGTGTCCCGCCCGATGATCCGTCAGAAATCAGGACGCATCGTCAACATTTCAAGCATCGTCGGTTCACTCGGCAACGCCGGACAGACGAACTACGTTGCGACTAAAGCGGCGATCGACGGTATGACGAAGTCGGTTGCACGTGAACTTGCTTCGAAGAATATTACAGTTAACGGCGTAGCGCCCGGCTTCATCAAGAGCGACATGACAGATGTCCTCGGAGATGATATTAAAGACGGCATGCTGCAGCAGATTCCATTGAAGCACTTCGGTGAAACGAAGGACATTGCCAACGCTGTAAGTTTCTTAACAAGCGACAAAGCATCTTATATTACAGGTCAGGTATTACACGTCAACGGCGGTATGTACATGGGTTAAAAGCTGTGATATTATTTAAGGGAGGTGAATTTAATAATGGCTAATATTGATAAAATTAAAGACATCATCGTTGACAAACTTGGCATCGATGAAGAAAAAGTAACAAGAGAAGCATCTTTCAAAGATGACCTTGGAGCAGACTCACTTGATATCGCTGAACTGGTGATGGAACTTGAAGATGAGTTTGATATGGAAATTCCTGATGAGGAAGCTGAAAAAATCAACACAGTAGGCGACGCATTGGATTTCATTGACAAAATTGAAAAAGAACAATAAAACACTGAAAAATCCACTTATGATGAAGTGGATTTTTCTTTGTGAATAAATACAAATAATAGTAAAATGAATGAGGTGGATACATGGATTTTAAAGTAGTGCTGGACAAAGTTAAAACAGATGCATCAGCACAAAGTAAACTCGATAAATTTAACGTAATATTTAAAGAATTTGCAGACAAAATTAATATCAAAGTCGATAAATTAGGTCTTTATCAGCAGGCATTTATGCACAGTTCGTATATTAACGATCTTGGGCTTGATAAGAGATATAATAACGAAAGGCTCGAATTTCTCGGCGATGCAGTACTAGAATTGATGGTATCAGATCATATTTTCAACAAGTACGAAGAACTTCCTGAAGGCAGGCTGACTAAACTTCGTGCGAATATCGTGTGTGAACCTTCACTTGTAGTATTTGCCTCGAAACTCGAAATGCCGGTATTAATTCTGCTCGGACGCGGCGAGGACAAGACAGGCGGAAGAAACCGTCCGTCAATCGTCAGCGATGCGTTTGAAGCGTTTCTCGGTGCACTGTATTTAGACCAGGGCAATGAAGGTGCGTGGAAGTTCTTAAACGATTTCGTATTCCCGCATATTTCATCCGAAGATTATAACGCGGTTATCGACTATAAAACGATGCTGCAGGAATATTCGCATCAGGCGTTTTCTGAAAGCGTCACTTATGAACTTGTCAGCTCGACAGGACCGAGTCACCACCGCAAGTTTGATACGGAAGTGTCAATCGGCGGCAAAGTACACGGTACGGGTACAGGTTTATCGAAAAAAGAATCAGAACAACAAGCAGCCAAAAGTGCATTGCATGCACTTGGCCAAGAGGTGTAGGGACATATGGTATTTTTAAGGCAGATCGATGCACATGGTTTTAAATCATTTGCAGACAAGGTCAATATAAAATTCGACAGCGGCGTGACTGCTGTCGTCGGTCCCAACGGGAGCGGTAAAAGTAACATCACGGATGCCATCAGATGGGTACTCGGTGAACAGTCGGCACGCGTCATGCGCGGTGCGAAAATGGAAGACATCATTTTTGACGGGACAGAAAACCGTACGCCGATGAATTATGCTTCGGTCAGTCTGATATTAAACAACGACGACCGCACACTTGGTGAATCAAAAGAAGTTGTGATTTCAAGAAAGCTGTACCGGAGCGGTGACAGCGAGTATTTTATCAACAATGAAAAATCCAAACTGAAAGATATTACGGAATTATTTCTGGATTCAGGGCTCGGAAAAAATGCATATAATATTATCAGTCAGGGACAGGTCGATGAAATACTAAAAGCGAAGCCGGTCGAACGCCGCAAAATTATTGAAGAAGCAGCGGGCGTAATGAAATATAAAAACCGCAAGCACGAGTCGGAAAAACGTCTGGATGAAACGAAGCAGAACCTGGCGCGTGTACACGATATTATTGAAGAAATCAGTTCCCGTGTAAACCGTCTGGAACGTGAAAGTGCGATAGCAGAAGAGTATCTTGCCCTGAAAGAGGAAATGACGCAGAGCGATATCGAAGTGAACGTTTACGATACGATGCATCTCCTGACGGAGCTTGATGAAATTAATGCACGTATTAAAAAAGAAGAAACCGGGCTTGAGTCTGCACGCGAAACTTTAAAAGAAGTGCTGACAGCACTCGATTCACTTGAAAAAGAGCGTGACACACTGCAGCAGGAAGAGCGTACGCAGAATCAGACACTTCTTGAAACGACACGTGAACTTGAAAAAATCGAAGGGCGCATTGCATTATACGCAGAGCGCGAAACGAACAAGGAAACGCTGAAACAGGATCTCGGGAACCGTCTCACAGCATTTGAAGAAGAACTGAAAACTTTAACAGCATCGCTCAAACAGGAAGAACAAAAAAAGAACGATATGTCTGCAGAAAGTTCTGAACTTGCAAAAACAGTTAAAGATAAAAAACGAGAACTGAATGTCGTGCAGTTGACAGACGACAGCGACATTGAAAAGCTGAAAGATGAATACTACGAGCTGATGGTTAAAAAGACCACACTCGAGAACGATAAACGCCGGAGCCGCGACGAACAGTCGAAGCTCGCTGACAGCATTCAGTATAAAAATGACAGACTGACAACGCTGAACGAAGAAATTACAAGCCTTGAAAGTACGTTTAAAGAGAAGAAAGAGGCACTCAGCGATGCGGCTCGGAAATTAACTGCTGCGCGCGATGATTATAAAGATGTACGCCTTAAACTGAATGAACTGAACGCACAGTACGATAAGTCTAAAAATGACTATAACCGTGCGGCGAACTTTATCCAGAACCAGCAGTCGAAACTCGATATGCTGAAAAATATGGAGGAGAACTATCAGGGTTATTATCCGGGAGTCCGTGCAGTCCTTAAAAATAAAGACAGTATTCCGGGTGTAATCGGAGCAGTCGGCGAACTGATTTCAGCGCCGTCTGAATATATGACAGCACTGGATACGGCGCTTGGGCAGGCGAGTCAGAACATCGTTATGGATGTCGAACACAATGCCCGCACTGCGATTGCATTTTTAAAACAGAAGAATTTCGGATTTGCGACATTCCTGCCGCTCGATACGATTCGTGAACGTCATCTGTCGGTCGACGTTGAGAAATCGCTCGAAGCATCGAATATCGATTATCAGATTCTGTCTGAAGTTGCAGATATTAAACGCGAATACCGTAAAGTACTGATTCACCTCGTAAACACGACAGTTGTCGTGAAGAACATGAGCGACGCTTCGGCACTCGCGCGTGCAACCGGGCAGCGTGTGCGTATAATTACGCTGGACGGCGAAACGATTATGCCGGGCGGGGCGATGAGCGGCGGCTCACGTAACCGTAAAGGTTCTATTATGGAATCTAAAAAGGAAATCGCAGACATTACAGAGAAAATTGAAGAGTATACATCACAGACGTCGGCACTAAAAAAAGCGGTGGATGACGCATCGGAACAAATTGCGGATGCCACTGTCGAGCTGAAGCAGCTTGAAGAAGCGGGGTCGACGCTTGGTGAATCTCACGACGCACTGCAGCAGGAAGTGACTCAGCTTGATTTTACGCTGACAAACAAAACAGATGCAGCAGCTGAACTGAAACGTGAAGTGGAAGCTCTGTCGCCGGGTGAAGAAGCAGGCGGCTTTGATGAAAAAATTGAAGTCTACACTCATCAGATGAGCGACATTAATACGCGCATCGATATGATGAGCCGTTCACAAAGCGAAAAAGATGAACAGATTGCACAGCTTCAGAGTGAACTGCAGCAGCTGAATAATGATAAAATAACATTAGACGGTGAAATGCGCTTTACCGATGCAGCGATTGAACGCATCAGTGTGAATATCGATAACGTTAAACACAATATCGATAACACGAAGTCGGAAGCGGATATGATTAATGATGATCTCGGAGCGATGGATATTTCCGAGCTCGAAGAGAACAAAGCGCGTCTTTCGAAATCACTTGAACAGGTGAACAGCCGTCTCAGGGAAATTACAGAGCAGCTTACGTCTATTAAAGAAAATCATAAGAAAAACACCGAAAAAGAAGATGAACTGCGTAAAGCGGCGGATTACAGTCAGCAGCAGCTTCGGACAGACTCTGCAGCACGCGAAGGTCTGGATACGCAGATTGAAAACAAGATAACGTACTTAAGCGACAATTACAAAATGACTTACGAACTTGCACGCACGCAGTTTGAAGAATTTGAAAGTATTGAAGCAAAACGTCAGAAGATTTCATTGAACAAAAAGAGTATTGAGGAACTCGGACCGGTAAATATCGGTGCAATTGAAGAGTTTGCAACAGTTAACGAACGCTACACGTTTTTAAAGGAACAGGAAGACGATTTAATCGAAGCGCGCCAGACGCTGCTCGATGTAATCAGCGAGATGGATGAAGCAGTGGCAGCACGTTTCAAAGAAACGTTCTGCCAGGTCAATCATTACTTCCAGGAAGTGTTTACGGATATGTTCGGCGGCGGCCGTGCAGAACTGAGACTGCTTGACGAGGGGAATTATCTGGACTCGGGCATAGAAATATTTGCCGAGCCGCCAGGCAAGAAACTGTCGTCACTGTCGCTGTTATCAGGCGGCGAGCGTGCGCTGACGGCAATCAGCCTGTTATTCAGTGTACTCCGAGTGAAAGTGAGCCCGTTCATTATTCTCGATGAAGTTGAAGCGGCGCTCGACGAAGCAAACGTTACAAGATATGCGAAATACTTGAAGAAACTTTCAGCTGATACGCAGTTTATCGTTATTACACACCGTAAAGGAACGATGGAAGAAGCTGACCGCCTGTTTGGTGTCACAATGCAGGAAAAAGGTGTCACGAAGCTGATCAGCGTAGACTTAAAAAATTATGAAGAACCGGAACCGGTAAGAGAGGACGGAAATTAATGGGTATTTTTGACCGCTTTAGACGGAAGAAAAAAGCACAGGAAGCACAGCCGGCATCACTCGAGGCGCAGACGGACAAACTGGACGACGGCCTGATTTCCCTCGATGAGTTCGAGGAATGGGAACAGGAACAGCTCAGCTACAAATTTGAACAGGGCCTTAAAAAGAGCCGCGACAAATTCCAGCAGGACATCAATGCTTTAATGTCCCGCTACCGTACGGTGGATGAAGATTTCTTCGAAGCGCTTGAAGAAGTACTTATTTCAGCAGACGTCGGTTTTAATACAGTAATGGAATTAACAGAAGAGCTGCGCCGTGAAGCACAGCTGAAAAACATTACTGAAACATCTGATCTGCGTGAGACAATCGTTGAAAAAATGGTTGAGATTTACGAGCGCAACGGTGATGCTTCAGACGAAATGACGATTAACGAAGATGGTCTGACTGTCGTGTTAATGGTCGGTGTTAACGGTGTCGGCAAGACGACATCAATCGGCAAGCTCGCTCACAAGTATACGCAGGAAGGCAAAAAAGTTATGCTCGCTGCGGGAGATACGTTCCGTGCCGGTGCAATTAACCAGCTGCAGGTATGGGGTGACCGTGTCGGCGTTGATGTAATTAAACAGGCGGAAGGGTCAGATCCGGCTGCGGTAATGTTTGATGCAGTAAACGCAGCTAAAAAGCGCGGTGCCGATATTCTGTTCTGTGATACTGCAGGACGTCTGCAGAACAAAGGCAACTTAATGAATGAGCTTTCCAAAATTAAAAAAGTAATTCAGAAAGTTGTGCCTGAAGCACCGCACGAAGTACTGCTTGTACTCGACGCAACGACAGGACAGAACGCACTCAGCCAGGCGAAAGCATTTAAAGAAGTGACTGACGTATCAGGTATTATTCTTTCTAAACTGGATGGTACTGCCAAGGGCGGAATCGTGCTGGCAATTAAAAACGAACTGGGTATTCCGGTGAAATTTGTCGGCCTCGGCGAGCAGCTCGATGACCTGCAGCCGTTCGATGCGGAAAACTATGTGTACGGCTTATTTGCTGATATGATTCAGGAGAGCGATATGCTCGAAGAAAAATTAGAGGAAGATAAAGATGACCAATGATTTAGAACGCACGATGCGGATGAATTATCTGTATGATTTTTATCAGTCTCTGTTAACTGACAAACAGCAGAAATACATTGAATTGTATTATCTGGAAGATTTTCAGTTCAGTGAAATTGCAGAGGAAATGAGTGTGACACGTCAGGCTGTTTATGATAACCTTAAGCGTTCACGTGACATGCTCGAACAATACGAAGAAACACTTGGTATGTATAAAAACTTTAATAAGCGTCTTGAACTATATGCGGAGCTTAAAGAAAAGCTCGGCGGCGATATAACAGAAGATGCTGCAAAAATAATCGATAAGCTGGAAAAATTGGATTAAGGAGGACGGCACTATGGCTTTTGAAGGTCTGGGAGAACGACTGCAGTCCACAATGGACCGCATTAAAGGTAAAGGTAAAGTAACTGAATCCGACGTTAAATTAATGATGCGCGAAGTGCGCCTTGCACTGCTTGAAGCTGACGTTAACTTTAAAGTTGTTAAACAGTTCGTCAACGACGTTAAAGAACGCGCACTGGGCTCGGCTGTTATGCAGAGTTTAACACCGGGGCAGCAGGTCATTAAAATCGTTCAGGAAGAATTAACATCATTAATGGGCGGAGAGAACCAGAAGATTAATCTGGCGCAGAAACCGCCGACAGTAATTATGATGGTCGGCCTGCAGGGTGCAGGTAAAACGACAACAGCAGGTAAGCTGGCGCTTCATCTGCGTAAGAAACACAATAAGCGTCCGCTTCTTGTAGCGGGAGATATTTACCGTCCGGCAGCAATTGATCAGCTGCAGACAGTTGGTAAACAAATCGACATTCCGGTATTCTCAATGGGTGATCAGGTTAAACCTGAAGAAATTGTTGAAAATGCACTGAAACACGCTAAAGAAGAACACCTCGACACAGTGATCATCGATACGGCAGGTCGTCTGCACGTTGATGAAGCACTGATGAACGAGCTGAAAAACGTTAAAGAATTATCCAATCCGGATGAAATCATGCTTGTCGTCGACTCGATGACAGGTCAGGACGCTGTAAACGTTGCAGAAAGCTTTAACGGGCTTTTAGACATCACAGGCGTAACACTCACTAAACTGGACGGTGATACACGAGGCGGGGCAGCACTGTCAATCCGTTCGGTAACACAGAAACCGATTAAATTTATCGGGGTATCAGAGAAGATGGACGGGCTGGAAGCATTCCATCCGGAACGCATGGCTTCACGTATCCTCGGTATGGGTGACGTTTTATCAATCATCGAAAAAGCCCAGGACAACGTTAATGAAGATGAGCAGAAGGCGCTTGAGAAGAAACTGAAAGATTCAAGTTTTACTCTGGATGACTTCCTGTCCCAGATGGACCAGGTGAAAACACTCGGACCGCTGGATGATCTTCTGAAGATGATGCCGGGTGCAAACAAAATTAAAGGACTCGATAAAATGCAGTTCACCGGGAAGGAAATTGACCATGTACAGGCGATTATCCGTTCGATGACACTGGATGAGCGCGAGCATCCTGAAAAACTGAACGCCAGCCGCAAGAAGCGTATTGCTAAAGGTTCAGGGCGTTCACTGCAGGAAATCAACCGCTTACTGAAGCAATTTAACGACATGAAGAAAATGATGAAACAGATGACAAGCGGCAAACGTAAAGGTAAAAATCCGTTTGGCGGCATGGGTCTTCCGTTTTAAAATAAAAAAACACACATGTAAAGAAAAAACTCTTTACATGTGTGTTTTCATTTGTTATGATAAGAAAGTCGAAAAGAAGTAAAGAGAGGAGTTTTCACACATGGCAGTAAAAATTAGATTAACTCGTATGGGTTCTAAAAGAAATCCTTTCTACCGTATCGTAGTTGCAGACGCACGCAGCCCGAGAGATGGTAGAATCATCGAACAAATCGGTTCATACAACCCGGTTTCTAAATCTGAAGAGAACGTTGTATTAGACAACGAAAAAGCGTTAGAGTGGTTACAAAATGGTGCTAAACCAAGCGACACTGTACGTAATATCTTCAGTGACAGAGGCATCATGGAACAGTACCACAATGCTAAATTCGGGAAATAATTCCGATGGACAAATTACTTCAAACAATTCTTGAACCGATGCTGGATTATCCGGAAGAACTCGTCATTACACGTGACGAGACGCCGCATAAAGTTTCGTATAAAATAAGCGTACATGAATCAGATGTCGGGCGGATAATCGGCCGCGGCGGCCGTTTTATTAAAGCGCTCCGCATTGTTGTTTCAAACGCTGACAGAGACGCGTCAAAGAAAGTGTTTGTTGATTTGCATTAAGACACACTTTAACAGTGTGTCTTTTTATTCTTTATAAGAGGTGTTCATCTTGCGAATTAAAATTGGTAAACTGGTAAATTTCCACGGTGTACGCGGTGAAGTTAAAATATTAAGCGACTCGGACTTCCTTGAAGAACGCTTTGCAGCGGGCAACACAGTTGAAGTTGCCGGCGACGTGCTGACGATTGAATCGTACCGCACGCATAAAAACTTCCATATGCTTAAATTTGAAGGCGTATCGAACATGAACGATATCCTCCATTTAAAAGGCGCGGATGTTTTTATCGAAGAAAACAATGAAGATATTGTACTCGATGAAAATGAATACCACGTGAGTGATATTGTCGGTCTGACTGTAATCAATCTCGACGACAATACTGAACTGGGTAAAATTTCAGAAGTAATGTTCACCGGCGCCAATGACGTCTGGGTGATCGAAGGCGAGCGAGAATATTTAATTCCGTATATCGAACAGGTTGTTAAAACCGTCGATATTGAACGCGGTATTGTAGAAATTACACCACTCGAAGGATTGTTGGATTAATGAATATATATTATTTAACACTGTTTCCGGACATGTACGAAGGTGTCCTCGGTGCATCTATTTTAAAGCGCGCAAAAGATAAGGGCATCGTCGATTATCACATGATTAATTTCCGTGATTTTTCGGGCGATAAACATAACAAAGTCGATGACTATCCATACGGCGGCGGCGCAGGCATGGTGTTAAAACCAGAACCTGTTTTCAACGCAATGGACAGTCTTGATATCGGCGATAACAAGCGCGTTATTTTAATGTGCCCGCAGGGTAAACCGTTTGATCAGAAGCTTGCAGAAGAGCTCGCTGAAGAAGACAACATCGTCTTTATAAACGGTCACTACGAAGGTTACGACGAGCGTATCCGTACGCTCGTTACCGATGAAGTATCCATTGGTGATTACGTCTTAACAGGCGGAGAGCTTGCATCGATGACAATGACTGACGCAATCGTCCGTCTGATTCCCGATGTGCTGAGCAATCAGGCCAGCCATCAGGAAGACTCATTCTCTACGGGAATGCTTGAACATCCGCATTACACACGTCCGAGGGAATACCGCGGCATGAAAGTGCCGGAAGTACTGCTGTCAGGAAATCATAAGCATATTGAAGAATGGCGCCATGAACAAAGCCTGAAACGTACAAGAGAACGCCGTCCGGATCTTTTGGACGGGTAAAAAGTTAATTTTATTTCTAAAAGTGATTGAATGGTCACCATTTGTATGATAATATTGTACGAGTGTAAATACACGTAAATATCACAATCATCCGCTGCTAAAGTAACTCGGGCAAGATAATTGGAAGAAGGAGAAGATATATTATGTCACAGGAATTATTAAATTCTATCGTTAAAGAACAGTTAAAAACTGATCTTCCTGAATTCAAAGCAGGAGACACAGTTAAAGTTCACGTTCGTATCGTTGAGGGAGACCGCGAAAGAATCCAGCTATTCGAAGGTGTTGTAATCAAACGCCGTGGTGGCGGAATTTCAGAAACATTCACAGTACGTAAGATTTCTTACGGTGTTGGTGTTGAGCGTACATTCCCGGTTCACACGCCTAAAATCGAGAAAATCGATGTAGTTCGCCGTGGACGCGTACGTCGTGCTAAACTTTACTACCTGCGCAACCTGCGCGGTAAAGCTGCTCGTATCAGAGAAATCCGATAAGACCGCTTATAAAATACCCGGACCTCACAGAGGCCCGGGTATTTTTTTAACTTTTTTTATCTCTGGAATTTTGTATTTAGGGGATGAAAGGGGCGGCTACGGGATATTACTGGTCCTTATAATATTCGTTAACTTTTGTTGTGTTTATCATGTTAAATGTTGTATAAATATGTTAACTGAATTATTAAGGAGGCTGCCGATTGTTTATTACTTTACGTAAATTACCTGAAGAACTGCTTCATTTAAAGGCGCTTCGTGCACGCTCTGTGCTTGCAGCTGTTGATGCCGATAAACTGATGAGACTGGAACGCGGGTCAGCAGGCGAACGTGAATATGATCTGCTGTTCGATGAAGCGGGGCACGGGAATCTGTATGTCTACCGGGATATTTATTTACAGATAGAAGGCTCTGTGACGCAGTACGATACATTGATTATCAGTGAATCCGGAATTATTGTAAATGAGATTAAAAACTTTACCGGAGATTACCGGGTGGAAGGCAGTATGTGGACGCATTCAGGAGGTGGTCAAATTCCGGACGACGCGGCAAGCCAGCTCAGGCGCGCCACAGGGAAGCTGATGCGCCTCAGGAATACGGTGAGATTTAACTTTGATGTCAGCGGCAAATTAATATTTCCAAACGATAATTTCCGATTGTTCTGCGACGATGACAGGGTGTGGAACCAGGTTGTACTGCGCGCGGACCTCCGCCGTTATCTGGCCGGTTTCAATAACGAATACAGTGGTGAATACGCATCACAGCTTGCCGATGTCATCGAACGTCACATTGTGCCGAATCCGTACTTTAAACAGCGAGTCGAATTCGATTCAGTCAGACACAGCTTATATTGCGGCGGGTGCGGCAGCTTTAAACTCGAAAAACAGCACTTCCATCTGCTCTGTATGACCTGCGGCTCAAGAGAAAGTAACGAAACCCATCTCGTTCGTGCGATGAGTGACTTTAAATATCTGTTTGGACCTTTAGAGATGACAAGCAGACGAATGATGCAGTTTACGGACGGTATGGTGAATTATCGAACGGTACTCCGTTCATTAGCCAAGTACTGCCATGCTCATGGGCAAAATAAATCTACAAGTTACGAGTTTATGTACTATGACTTTGAAGAAGCAATGGAAAAAGAGAAGCCAAACCGAAAATATAAAGATTATATAGCTAGATAGTTAAGAATTAACTTGAATTTGAGATTTGAGTGACAATGTGAATCCGATATAGTCACTCAAGTGGATTTGACTGACAATGTGAATCCGACATAGTCACTCAAGTGGATTTGACTGACAGTGTGAATCCGACATAGTCACTCAAATGGATTTGACTGACAGTGTGGATCCGACATAGTCACTCAAGTAAGTTTGACTGACAGTGTGAAACTGACATAGTCACTGAAGTAAGTTTGACTGACAATGTGAATCCGACATAGTCACTCAAGTAGGTTTGACTGACAGTGTGAAACTGACATAGTCACTCAAGTAGGTTTGACTGACAATGTGAATCCGACATAGTCACTCAAGTAGGTTTGACTGACAATGTGAATCCGACATAGTCACTCAAGTAAATTTGACTGACAGTGTAGAACCGACATAGTCACTCAAATGAGTTTGACTGACATTATAGAACTGAACTGTATTCATAATCGACAGATTTCCAGCAATAATAAAGAAACAATCATTATATCTACACATCTCATCCTTCTCAGGACTAATCATCCTCACATCGAGTCCCTAAATCATGATAAAATATAATAGGAATAAACCAACCTGACAAAAAACAACCAACTAAAAATAATTTATATAAGAAAGGGGCAACCAAAGATGTCTATTAACTGGTTCCCGGGACATATGGCGAAGGCTCGCCGTCAAATTGAAGAGAGTCTGAAGAAAGTGGATGTAGTCATCGAGATTCTGGATGCGCGTATTCCATACGCTTCCAAAAATCCGATGCTGGACCATGTGATCGGTGATAAGCCGAGAGTAGTTGTACTTAACAAAAAGGATATGGCAAACAGCAAGGAAACGGATCGCTGGATCGCCCGCTTAAAAGCTGACGGTGTTTATCCTGTAGCGCTGAACGGCAAGGAGCCGAACGTACTCAAGAAAATCGAAAACACAGTTGTTGAAGCAACGAAAGAAATTTTCGAGCGCATGGAGCGTAAAGGCATTAACCCGCGCGCAATCAGAGCAATGATTGTCGGCATTCCGAACGTCGGCAAGTCGACGATTATTAACAACATCGCTAAACGCAAAGTTGCGAAAACAGGGAACACGCCTGGTGTGACGAAAGCCCAGCAGTGGATTAAAGCGGGGACGAAAATGGAACTGCTTGATACTCCGGGAGTGCTGTGGCCGAAATTCGAAGACGAATCAATCGGACAGAAACTGTCACTGACAGGTGCGATTAAAGACAATGTTGTAAACCTGGACGATATCGCTATTTATGCACTCAGATTTATGCAGAAACATTATCTCGACGGACTGAACAAGTTTTATAATATCAACATCGATGAAGACACTGAGATTGTGGAAATCTTCGATGCAATCGGCCAGTCGCGCGGCTTTAAGATGAGCGGCAACGAAATTGACTACGAACGCGTTACGGAAAAAGTGATTTACGATACGCGTGATGCAAAAATCGGCAAGTTCACATTCGATTTCGCCGGGGCAGAGGAATAACTTTATGAAGATAAGCGATATTAAACTCGAAATCAACAAGATAAAAACCATGGAAGATTTAACGGCCTCCCCATTTAATACAGACGAGCGTAAAGGTGTACAGAGCGCGCTTAAATCAAGGGCGCGCCTCCTCGACAAAGAACTGGCGCTCGCAGAACAGTACGAAACGATGCTGCAGCATGAAAACAAACACCCCGGACTTATCATCGCCGGTATCGATGAAGCAGGCCGCGGGCCGCTCGCGGGCGATGTAGTGGCGGCCGCTGTTATTCTTCCGGAAGATCGTAAAATCATCGGCCTCGACGACTCAAAAAAAGTTCCGCTCGCTAAACGTCTCGCACTCCGTGAAGAGATTATGGAACATGCGGATTACGGCGTGGGCATTGTAACGGCTGAAGAGATCGATACGCACAATATTTACAATGCAACAAAAATTGCGATGCAGCGCGCACTCGATAATTTACCGCGTACGCCTGACCATTTATTAATCGATGCAATGACTTTGGATAACAGCGTACCGCAGACTTCGCTTATAAAAGGGGATGCTGTGTCGAATTCAATCGCAGCAGCTTCGATAATTGCGAAGACGACACGGGACATGATGATGGAAAAATACGATGCGGAATATCCCGGATACGGTTTTGCAAATCATAAAGGGTACGGGACAAAAGCTCATCTTGAAGCACTGGAAAAATACGGTGCCGTACCGATTCACAGAAAGACATTTGAACCGGTGAAAAGTATGTTCGGCAGACAGTTCTAAGTGTTTTAATTCACAAACTTTCTTACAGTAAAAACGTGAAATCCCAATAATAGTGCGGATTCGAACTATATTCTTTGTATCTTGTGAAATACCTTTCAAACTTTCCCGAAATAACAATAATTTGTTCGATTAGTTACCACTTACACGTTTACATTCGAGTAAGTGTTTCCTATAATTAGGTATGTAAGCTTTATTAAAAAGTCTTAGGAGGAAAATCATGAATATCCATGAGTATCAGGGAAAAGAAATTTTTCGCTCAATGGGTGTAAACGTTCCTAAAGGTAACGTTGCTCTTACACCAGAAGAAGCAGTTGAAGTAGCAAAAACACTTGATTCAGATGTCTACGTTGTTAAAGCTCAAATCCACGCGGGTGGCCGTGGTAAAGCAGGCGGCGTTAAGATAGCAAAATCTGTCGATGAGGTTAAAGAATACGCTGAAGAATTATTAGGCAAAGTATTAGTTACTCATCAGAACGGTCCGGACGGGACTGAAATCAAACGTCTTCTTGTTGAAGAAGGCTGCGATATCGACAGCGAATACTACTTAGGTTTCGTAATCGACCGCGCGACGAACCGCGTTACATTAATGGGTTCTGAAGAAGGCGGAACGGAAATCGAAGAAGTAGCAGAAGCAACTCCTGAAAAGATTTTTAAAGAAGTAATTGATCCGGTAGTAGGTCTTATGCCGTTCCAGGCTAAGAGACTTGCTTTCAATATCAATATTCCAACAGCATCAGTAAACAAAGCAGCTAAATTAATGCTTTCTTTATATGATGTATTCATGGAAAAAGATGCAGCAATTATGGAAATTAACCCGCTTGTAACTACAGGTGACGGTGAAGTTATCGCACTTGATGCGAAAGTTAACTTCGATGCTAACGCTCTTTACAGAAACAAAGACGTTGTTGAATTACGCGACTTTGATGAAGAAGATGAAAAAGAAATCGAAGCATCTAAACACGACCTGGCGTACATCGCTTTAGAAGGTAATATCGGCTGTATGGTTAACGGTGCCGGACTTGCAATGGCAACGATGGATACAATTAACCACTTTGGCGGAAAACCTGCCAACTTCCTTGACGTAGGGGGCGGCGCGACTGCTGAGAAAGTTACTGAGGCATTCAAGCTTATCTTAAGCGACAAAGCTGTAGAAGGTATCTTTGTTAACATTTTCGGCGGAATCATGAAGTGTGACGTTATTGCTGAAGGTGTAGTAGAAGCAGTAAATAACGTAGGACTTGAAATTCCTCTTGTAGTTCGTTTGGAAGGTACAAACGTAGAAGAAGGTAAGAAAATTCTTGCAGATTCAGGTCTTGCAATCACACCGGCAAGCACAATGGCTGAAGGTGCTCAGAAGATCATCGCTGCTGTAAACGAAAATAAATAATAACGGAGGAATATATTGTGGCTGTATTTGTAGATAAGAATACTAAAGTAATGGTACAGGGTATTACCGGTTCAACAGCACTATTCCACACGAAGCAGATGCTTGAGTACGGTACTCAGATCGTTGCTGGTGTGACACCTGGTAAAGGCGGACAGGAAGTTGAAGGCGTACCTGTATTTAACACTGTAGAAGAAGCTAAAAAAGAAACTGGCGCTACTGTATCAGTAGTATACGTGCCGGCTCCATTCGCAGCAGATTCAATTATGGAAGCTGCTGACTCGGAACTTGATCTTGTAATTTGTATTACAGAGCATATCCCGGTACTTGATATGGTTAAAGTAGTACGTTATTTAGAAGATAAAAACACGCGTCTGATCGGACCGAACTGTCCTGGTGTTATTACTGCCGACGAAACTAAAATCGGTATTATGCCTGGATATATTCACAAAAAAGGACACGTTGGTGTCGTATCACGTTCAGGGACATTAACTTATGAAGCAGTTCATCAGTTAACTCAGGAAGGTGTCGGCCAGACAACTGCTGTCGGTATCGGCGGAGACCCTGTTAACGGAACGAACTTTATCGACGTGTTAAAAGAATTCAACGAAGATCCTGAAACTTACGCTGTTGTAATGATCGGGGAAATCGGCGGTACTGCTGAAGAAGAAGCTGCAGAGTGGGTTCGTGATAACATGACTAAACCTGTTGTCGGCTTCATCGGCGGACAGACTGCACCTCCAGGGAAACGTATGGGCCATGCCGGTGCGATTATCTCAGGCGGTAAAGGAACTGCTGACGAAAAAATCCGTATCATGAACGAATGTGGAATTGAAACAGCTGATACACCATCAGAAATTGGTGAAACACTGATCAGCCGCATTAAGAAAGAAGACGGACTTTACGAGAAATGTCTTACTGTAAAATAAGTTTAATATAACTCGCTCAAGTGAGTGAAAAAGACGGTAATCCATCCGGATTATCGTCTTTTTTTGTCTTTTTATGGAAGCTGTTGTCGGTAAAATGAAATCTGAATATTCCTGTAAACTCTTATAATAGAAGTAATACATCAAGGGAGGAAATGGTATGGATCTACTGCTTTTAAGTTATGCAGGTGTTACGTCAAAAGAATATTTGGCACTGGAAAATAACGGCTGGATTTCACCGGAATTAAAGAGAAAAACAGCATATGCAGAAACGCTGGACAGAGCAGAAATTCTTGCTGAACTGGAACAGAAAAATATCGGCTATATCACGCATGAACACAGGCTTTACCCGCATTTATTAAAAGAAATTTATGATTTTCCCTACATATTATATTACCGTGGAGATCCGGGGCTCCTCGGAGAAAATATGCTCGGTGTAGTCGGCAGCCGGAAAGCGACTGATTATACAAAGAAATCACTGAAGCTGCTCTTGCCGTCTCTTGAAAACATTGCTATCATATCAGGACTTGCGTACGGCGCAGATGAAGCGGCTCACCGGATTGCAATCAGCAATAATATGAAGACAATCGGTGTACTGGCATTCGGGCACGATACGCACTATCCGAAAACGACAGCGGACATTCGCATCGAGATGGAGAAAAATCATTTAACCATCAGCGAATATCCGCCCGGCACTTCAATTCAGAAATGGCAGTTCGTCGCGCGGAACAGAATTATTGCAGGATGCGCACGCGGTGTACTGGTGACTGAAGCAGAAGAGAAAAGCGGCAGTTTAATTACGCTGGAAATGGCACTCGATGATAACAGAAACGTATACTGCCTGCCTGGGAACATCACTTCAGCACTGTCAAAAGGAACGAACTTACGTATTAAAGAAGGTGCATCAGCAGTTACAAATGCACAGGATATTCAGCGTGATTTCGACTGAAAACGGCAGGTGCGAATATTATAATAAGTCGATTTTCATTGACAAAGTAAAATTTGACTGTGTATCATTTGGACTTGAATAGATTAAAAGCAAATTAGGAGGCAGCAGAGTGGCAGACAATTTAGTTATCGTAGAATCACCTGCGAAAGCAAAGACAATTGAAAAGTACCTCGGTAAACGTTATAAAGTAATTGCTTCCATGGGACACGTGAGAGATCTTCCACGCAGTCAGACTGGAATTGATACAGAAAATAATTACGAACCTAAATATATTACGATTCGCGGAAAAGGTCCGTTACTGAAAGAATTAAAAAAAGAAGCTAAAAAAGCTAAAAAAGTATTCCTCGCAAGTGACCCCGACAGAGAAGGGGAAGCAATTGCATGGCATTTAAGCCACGCACTTGGACCCGACAACGATTATTACCGCGTGGTCTTCAACGAGATTACGAAAGATGCAGTTAAGGAAAGTTTTAAAACACCGTCGGAAATAGATATGCAGCTTGTGGATGCACAGCAGGCACGGCGCATACTCGACCGTCTGGTTGGTTATAACATTTCACCTGTATTATGGAAGAAAGTTAAAAAAGGATTATCGGCGGGACGTGTTCAGTCGGTTGCACTGAAGTTAATTATCGACCGTGAAAATGAAATCCGTAAGTTCGTACCTGAAGAATACTGGTCCATTGAAGGAACATTTAAAACAGGACGTTCCAAATTCACTGGCAAGTTCAACAAGCTTGCTTCAGATAAACAGAAGACGAAGCTTCATACAAAAGACGATGTTGATAAAGTAATGGCCGAGATTAAAGGCAATGACTTCAATATCGACTCTGTTGAGAAGAAAGAGAAGAAACGTTATCCGGCCCAGCCGTTTACAACATCTTCACTGCAGCAGGAAGCTGCGCGTAAACTGAACTACAAAGCGCGTAAAACAATGATGCTTGCCCAGCAGTTATATGAAGGTATCGATATTAAAAAAGAAGGTACAGTCGGCCTGATTACTTATATGAGAACTGATTCGACGCGTATTTCAAATACGGCTAAAGAGGAAGCATACGATTTAATCCAGTCGACATACGGCAGGGAATTTACAGGTACGCAGAAATCAGCGAACAAAGCTGCAGCACAGGATGCGCACGAAGCGGTGCGCCCGACATCTGCAAACCGCACACCGGATAATATGAAACAGTACTTAAGCCGTGACCAGCACCGTCTGTATAAGCTGATCTGGGACCGTTTCATTGCCAGTCAGATGGCACCGGCTGTTCTGGATACAGTGAAGATTGATCTCAGCAACAACGGTGTACTCTTCAGAAGTACCGGACAGACGATTAAATTTAAAGGATTTATGCAGATATATATCGAAGGTACTGATGATGGGGAAGACGATTTAAACAGCAAGCTTCCTGAAATGAACGAAGGAGAAACAGTGAAATCCGAAAAGATTGAACCGGCTCAGCACTTCACACAGCCGCCGCCGAGATTTACAGAGGCGCGTCTCGTGAAGACTTTGGAAGAATCAGGAATCGGGCGTCCGTCGACGTACGCACCAACGATTGATACGATTCAAAAGCGTAACTACGTCCGCATGGATCAGAAGCGTTTTATCCCGACTGAAATGGGTGAAATCGTTAACGAGCAGGTTGTTGAATACTTCCCGGACATTATTGATATTGCGTTTACACGTAATATGGAAGAAAGCCTTGACTCGGTCGCCGAAGGTAATAAAGAATGGCGCGAAGTGATCGATGAGTTCTATAAAGGATTCAGTCCGCAGGTGGAACGTGCGGAAGCAGAAATGGAAAAAATAGAAATTAAAGATGAACCGGTTGGAGAAGACTGTGAGAAGTGTGGTTCTCCAATGGTATATAAAATGGGACGTTACGGTAAATTCATGGCATGCTCTAATTTCCCTGACTGCCGCAACACGAAAGCAATCGTTAAAGAAATCGGCGTAAAATGTCCGACTTGTAAAGAAGGGGAAGTTGTCGAACGCAAATCGAAGAGAAACAGAATTTTCTTCGGCTGTGAAAGATACCCTGAGTGTGATTACGTATCGTGGGACCGTCCAATCGGACGCGACTGCCCGAAATGTGAACATCACCTGGTCGAAACGAAAAAAGGTAAAAAAGCGCAGGTTAAATGTACGAACTGTGATTATACAGAAGACGCAAGTTAACTGATGAACCGTATCCGGGAAACCGGATGCGGTTTTTTGTTAATGATTTTCTCATGCGGCCGATAAAAGCGTTTCAACCGGATGAAGGACTCACATGTGGTTATAAATTACGTTTCAACCGCATGAAGGACTCACATATGGTTACAAGCAGAAATGCAACCGCATGAGAATCGCTCATGCGGTCAAACACACCGCCAGGCAGCCATTAAATGTTCGTATTTGCTCAAAACGCGCCATTATCAAAATGAAAGCGCCTTTATTGTCTTCCATTCCGACAGAATTATAAATATTTGTACAATTAAGTGCATTTCCACTAAAAATAGTTTAAAATAGCTAATGTTGTTTATTTATCGGGCAGGTCTGTATTGCATTACTTGGATAAATAATTTAAATTATGATAAAATTCAGACAAAGAATGAGGTGGTTGAAATTTACGTCAATGATTTTTTACGAATGCTTAAGTATCAGCGTAATTTTTCAGATCATTCTATAAAAAGTTATGATCATGATATTCATGAATTTATTACTTTTTTGAAGACGGAAAGTTTATCTGTACAGACATTTAAATATATTGATGCAAGAAACTACCTGGCAATGCTGTACGGGCGCAATTTAAAAAAATCTACCGTATCGAGAAAGATATCGACGCTTCGGAGCTATTATAATTATCTGGCTGACCGGGACTGCGTCGATATCAATCCGTTTACGGGACTGCCGTTTCCGAAAAAGGAAGCAGTACTGCCGGACTTTATGTACGAGAATGAAATCGAAGCGCTGTTCAGCAGTCTGGATGAAAATCATAAAATGTATGAACGCGATCTCGCGATACTGGAACTTCTTTATGCTACCGGTATGCGGGCGGGTGAACTCATTTCCTTAAGACTCCAGGATATCGATTTTACAGTGCAGGTTGTCCGGGTGCTCGGTAAAGGGCGCAAATGGCGGGTCGTGCCTTTTCACGACCGTGCCGCCCGGGCGCTCAAAAGCTATGCTGAAACATACAGCGAAGAGATACTTAAAAATGATGCAATGTGGGTAAACCATAGAGGGGGACCGCTGACAGTACGCGGACTCCGTCATATTATCGATATGACTGTGAAGCGGAGCGCGCTTCACCTCGACATTCATCCTCATACTTTCAGGCATACGTTTGCAACACATTTACTGAACAACGGAGCAGATTTACGGGCAGTGCAGGATTTGCTCGGCCATGAGTCTTTATCGACGACACAGCGCTATACGCATGTGACGACAGAACAGCTTAAGAAGACTTATTTAAATGCACACCCGAGTAATAAGAAGAGGTGACGTTGATGACGACGATATTCGCGATTAAGCATAACGGCAAAATGGCGATTGCAGGTGATGGCCAGGTAACACTGGGCAATCAGGTCGTAATGAAACATACAGCTAAAAAAGTCCGCCGCATATTTAATGGACAGGTGGTCGCAGGATTCGCAGGCAGTGTGGCAGATGCCTTTACACTGTTTGAAAAATTCGAAGCGAATCTGCACGAGTACAACGGCAACCTGCAGCGTGCTGCAGTCGAGCTGGCAAAAGAATGGCGCGGCGATAAAATGCTCCGCCAGCTTGAAGCAATGCTGATCGTAATGGATAAGAACGATTTGCTGCTCGTGTCGGGAACAGGCGAAGTCATTGAACCGGACGACGGAATTCTCGCAATCGGTTCAGGCGGCAACTATGCGCTGGCGGCTGGCCGTGCAATGAAAAAACACAGTGCCGAATTAAGTGCAGAAACAATTGCACGTGACAGTCTGGTTCTCGCAAGTGAAATCTGCGTATTTACTAACGATAATATAATAGTAGAAACAATCGATTAAAGAGAGCGTGAGATAAATGCCAAACAACAATCTTTCTCCAAGAGAAATTACAGCACGGCTTGACGAAAGTATTGTCGGGCAGCAGGAAGCAAAACGGAAAGTCGCGATTGCGATGCGCAACCGTTACAGAAGAATGCTGCTGGATGATGAACTTAAAGAAGAAGTCATTCCAAAAAATATTCTGATGATCGGACCTACCGGTGTCGGTAAGACAGAGATTGCCAGACGCATTGCTAAAATTACAGGCAGTCCGTATACGAAAGTCGAAGCGACTAAATATACGGAAGTCGGCTACGTCGGGCGCGATGTTGAATCGATGGTCAGAGATCTTGTAGACAATGCGGTGCGCATGGTTAAAGAGACAAAGAAAAAAGAAGTTGCCGATGATGCGCTTGAACTGGCGAATGAACGTCTGACAGGGCTGCTGGCACCGGGACGTAAAAAACAGAAACAGACCGGCTCAAATCCTTTTGAAATGTTTATGAACCAGCAGAATCAGGATGAGGAGCAGGAAGAAGTAGACGATTCAGTCCGTATGAAGCGCCGCGATATTAAAGCAAAACTGCACAGAGGCGAGATGGAAGATGAAAAGGTGACGATTGAAGTTGCCGAAAGTTCAAACCAGCTCGGCATGATGATGCCGGGTATGGATAACAACGGCATGGGTGACATGCTGCAGAACTTAATGCCGAAGAAAACACATAAACGTACGATGCCGGTTAAAAAAGCACGTCAGTACTTAATCGATGAAGAAGCTGAAAAGCTGATCGACCTCGATAATGTAAACGACGAAGCGGTAGAACTGGCAGAGACGACAGGCATTATTTTCATCGACGAGATTGATAAGATTGCGAAAAGCGGCCAGAACTCGGGAGATGTTTCCCGCGAAGGTGTGCAGCGCGACATCCTGCCTATAGTTGAAGGTTCGACGGTACAGACTAAATACGGTTCCATTAAAACGGATTACATTCTGTTTATCGGTGCAGGTGCATTCCATGTAGCCAAGCCGAGTGATTTAATCCCGGAGCTGCAGGGGCGTTTCCCGCTCCGCGTTGAGCTGAACAAACTGACGACAGACGATTTCGAACGAATCTTAAAAGAACCGAAGAACTCATTGCTGCAGCAGTACGAGGCATTACTGAAAACAGAAGACGTAGCCGTTTCATTTACTGATGAAGCAATCAGAGCGCTTGCCGAAATTGCATACAAAGTCAATTCATCAAATGATGACATCGGTGCACGCAGACTGCATACGATATTGGAAACACTGCTTGAAGAGCTGTTGTTCGAAGCAAGCAATATGCAGGGAGCACACGTTGAGATTACGAAACAGTATGTCGACTCAAAACTTAATCATATTTCTACAGATAAAGATTTAAGCGAATTTATTTTATAATTTAACAGGAGTGAAGTATCATGCCAAGTTTATTACAGAAAACACGTGAGATTAACAATTTAATTCAAGGAAGTTCGAACATTAAAGTAGACTTCGAAGAAGTAGCGGATAAGTTAAGCCGTATTATTGAATGTAATACATTTATCGTATCTAAAAGAGGTAAGCTTCTTGGAATCGGTGTTGTACAGACAATTGAAAACGAACGTATCGTCGATATGCTTGATAACAGACAGTTCCCTGAGTATTACGTTAACCAGATTATGCGTATTACTGAAACTCGCGAAAACATCGCATTTGAAGACGACTTAACTATTTTTCCTGCAGAAGATCCGTACCAGGATTCAGAAACATGCATCGTGCCGATTTACGGCGGAGGCAACCGTTTAGGAACATTAGTACTTGGACGCAGAGAAAACAAATTCTCTGAAGATGATTTAGTATTGGCTGAATATGCCGGCACAGTTGTCGGTATGGAAATTCTTCGTGAGAAAAATGAAGAAGTTGAACAGAAAGCACGCGACAAAGCAAGCATCGCAATGGCGATTCGTTCATTATCATATTCTGAGCGCGAAGCTATCGAACACATTTTTGACGAGCTTGATGCAGACGAAGGTCTTCTTGTAGCTTCTAAAGTTGCAGACCGTGTGGGTATTACACGTTCGGTTATCGTTAACGCACTCCGTAAACTTGAAAGTGCAGGCGTTATCGAATCACGTTCACTTGGTATGAAAGGGACGTTTATCAAAGTTAAAAAAGAAGACTTCCTGCCGGAACTTCGCAAAGACAACTAAGGTTGCAGAGGCATTTTAAATATGCTATAGTATTAAATGGTCAAAAGACCAAATACACACAGCAGAGTAAGGGACTAACCGGTGCCTGTAAACAGGTGGTTATTCAGCACGATGCTGGAGGTATAAACCAATTAGGAGGAAACAAATCATGGCAGTAATTACTATGAAACAATTGCTTGAAGCAGGTGTACACTTCGGACACCAGACACGCCGCTGGAACCCTAAGATGAGCAGATACATCTTCACGGAGCGTAACGGCATTTACATTATCGACCTACAGAAAACAGTTAAGAAAGTTGCAGAAGCTTACGACTTCGTTAAGTCAGTTTCTGAAGAAGGCGGACAAGTTCTATTTGTCGGTACTAAAAAGCAAGCTCAGGACGCTATTCAGGAAGAAGCGGAACGTGCAGGCCAGCTTTACATTAACCAGCGCTGGTTAGGCGGTCTCTTAACTAACTACCAGACTATCAACAAACGTATTAAGAGAATTTCTGAAATCGAAAAAATGGAAGCTGACGGCGTATTCGACGTACTTCCTAAAAAAGAAGTCGTTGAACTTCGTAAAGAGTATGCACGTTTAAACAAATTCC
The DNA here is from genome assembly GCF_014207425.1 of Jeotgalicoccus coquinae. GTDB lineage: Bacteria > Bacillota > Bacilli > Staphylococcales > Salinicoccaceae > Jeotgalicoccus > Jeotgalicoccus coquinae. The sequence goes on from NZ_JACHFF010000001.1 coordinate 533,903, forward strand.
TAGGCGGTATCCGCAACATGAAGAAAATGCCGAGCGCTATTTTCATCGTTGACCCGCGTAAAGAACGCAACGCGATTGCAGAAGCTAAAAAATTAGGAATTCCAATCGTAGCAATGGTTGACACTAACTGTGATCCGGATGAAGTTGACTACGTAATCCCTGCTAACGACGACGCTATCCGCGCGGTTAGACTTATGACAAGCAAAATGGCAGATGCTGTTTTAGAAGGTCAGCGTGGTATTTCTGACGAAGAAGTTGCAGCTGAGCAAAACATCGACTTAAAAGAAGAAGATGCTAAAGCTGAAACTAAAGAAGAAAACGCGTAATAATTAATTGAGAATTCAGGTGATAAGCGTAATACTTATCACCTTTTTTAAAACAATTATATGGAGGACTGAACAATGGCTATTTCAGCAAAATTAGTTAAAGAACTACGTGATAAAACAGGCGCAGGTATGATGGATTGTAAAAAAGCGCTGGTAGAAACTGATGGAGATCTAGACAAAGCGATCGACTATCTGCGAGAAAACGGTATTGCCAAAGCAGCTAAAAAAGCTGACCGTATCGCAGCAGAAGGTGCTGTTTACATTACTTCTGAAGGCAACGAAGCAGTAATCGTTGAAATCAACTCTGAGACAGACTTCGTAGCACGTAACGAATCTTTCCAGGAACTTGTTAAGAACATTGCTTCACACATCCTTGCAACTAAACCTGCAGATGTAGAAGCTTTATATAACTCTGAATTAGATGGCGAAACTGTTACTTCATTAATGAACAACGCAGTTGCAACTATCGGGGAAAAATTAAACATCAGACGTTTTGCAGTTGAAACTAAAACTGACAACGATGCATTCGGCCAGTACATGCACATGGGCGGACGTATCGGTGTGTTAACAGTAGTTGAAGGTACAACTGACGAAGCTGTTGCTAAAGACGTTGCTATGCACGCTGCAGCATTAAACCCTAAATATGTTTCACGCGACCAGGTTGATCAGGCTGAACTTGATCACGAGCGTGAAGTTCTGCGCCAGCAGGCATTAAACGAAGGAAAACCTGAAAAAATCGTCGACAAGATGGTTGAAGGAAGAGTTCGTAAGTATTTAGAAGAAATCTGCATCGTTGATCAGCCGTTTGTTAAAGACTCTGATCAGACTGTACAGCAGTTCTTAGATACTCAAAAAGCAACTATCCGTACTTTCGTTCGCTACGAGCTTGGTGAAGGTATCGAAAAACGCGAAGAAAACTTCGCTGACGAAGTATTAGGACAAGTTAAAAAATAAATTAATTTAAAAAAAGACACTTCGGTGTCTTTTTTTCTAAGTAATAAATTCAATGAAAAGGATTGAAAAACATGGCTGAATCTTCTAAATTTACACGTATCGTGTTAAAACTAAGCGGGGAAGCACTTGCTGGTGATGACGGTTTCGGAATTAATCCGGTTGTCATTAAAAATATCGCTTCACAGGTTTCCGAAGCACAGAAATTAGGCGTTGAAATGGCGATTATCGTCGGCGGCGGCAATATCTGGCGCGGTAAAATAGGCAGCGACCTTGGTATGGACCGCGGTACTGCAGATTATATGGGAATGCTGGCGACAGTAATGAACTCCCTTGCATTGCAGGACAGTTTAGAGCAGCTCGGTCATGAGACAAGAGTGCTGACTTCTATTGAAATGAAACAGGTGGCTGAACCTTATATAAGAAGACGTGCAATCCGTCATCTTGAAAAAGGCCGTATCGTTATATTTGCAGCAGGTATCGGTAACCCGTACTTCTCAACAGATACAACAGCAGCACTTCGTGCAGCGGAAATTGAAGCAGATGTTATCCTTATGGGTAAAAACAACGTAGACGGTGTTTATTCTGCAGATCCGAAAACCGATCCAACAGCTGTTAAGTATGACACGCTGACTTACATTGAAATGTTACAGGAAAACCTGCAGGTAATGGATGCTACTGCATCATCCTTCTGTATGGACAACGACATCCCGCTTATGGTATTTTCAATTACAGAAGAGGGTAATATTAAGCGTGCCGTTTCGGGAGAAACAATTGGTACGACTATTACAAAGCAATAGGAGAAGATATTAATATGAGTGAATCCGTTTTGAAAACAGCCGGAGACAAAATGTCCAAATCAATCGACAGCCTGGCAAGAGAACTTGCTTCAATCCGTACAGGTGCTGCGAACTCAAGCATGCTTGACCGCGTTAACGTTGAATACTACGGTGCACCGACACCTTTAAATCAGCTTGCAAGTATCAGTATTCCTGAAGCACGCATGCTGGTTGTTACACCATACGATAAAAGCTCTGTTGACAGCGTATTGAAAGCGATCCAAATGGCAGATCTTGGTGTTAATCCGACAAGTGACGGAACATTAATCCGTATTACTGTACCTCAGCTTACTGAAGAACGCCGTAAAGAATTCGTTAAAGACGCACGCAAAGAAGGCGAAAATGCCAAAGTTGCTATCCGCAACGTACGCCGTGACGCCAACGATGATCTTAAAGCTGCAGAAAAAGCAGGCGATATTTCAGAGGATGAATTAAGAGGCCTGACTGAAGACATACAGAAATTAACAGATAAACACATCGCTGAAATCGATGCAATGTGCGATGCTAAAGAAAAAGATATTTTAGAAGTTTAATCTTAAAAACAGGTAAGGGGACTTACCTGTTTTTTTATTGTATAACTATGTTAAAATAAAATAATTGAAGAAGTATATAAAAATTTATCAAAGATACATATTTGGCACGGAGGATCGTCATGTTTAAAGCGACTAAAGATAAATCTCTGACAGAGAGACCACTACCGGAACATATTGCGATTATTATGGATGGCAACGGCAGATACGCAAAAATGCGCAGTATGCCGCGTATTAAAGGTCACTACGAAGGAATGCAGAATGTTAAACGTATTGTAAGACATGCTGCAGATATAAAACTTAAGTACTTAACGCTCTATGCGTTTTCAACTGAAAACTGGTCCCGTCCAAAGAGTGAAGTGAATTATCTGCTTAAGCTGCCGACGGATTTCCTCGGTACATTTTTACCTGAGCTGATTGAAAAGAACGTTATCGTTAAAACAATCGGTGACTTCGAAGCACTGCCGAAACATACCAGGAAGGCAGTTCAGACAGCGATGGATAAAACAGCTGATAATACCGGACTGACGCTCGTATTCGCGCTGAATTACGGCGGACGTGACGAACTGATCGGTGCGGTGAAGGAAATGATTGCTGATGTACAGGCAGGGACGCTTCAGCCTGATGCACTCGACAGCAGTACATTCGATGATTATTTAATGACTAAAGATATGCCGGACCCTGAAATGATTATTAGAACTTCAGGCGAGTACCGGCTGAGTAATTTCTTATTATGGCAGGCATCCTACAGTGAACTGTTCTTTTCAAGTACGCTGTGGCCGGAATTCTCTGCTGCTGAGCTGGATGATCTGATTCTCCAGTACCAGAAGAGAGAGCGGCGCTTTGGAGGCTTGAATGAGGAGGATGTACCAGATGAAGACTAGAACGATAACCGCAGTCATTGCACTGCTGTTATTTTTACCGGTTGTAATTATCGGCTCATGGCCGCTGTTAATATTAGTCTACCTCATGGCAATTACCGGTCTTTATGAAATATTAAAGATGAACCGGATTCATATATTTTCACTGCCGGGTGTTTTATCTTTAATTGCACTGTGCATGGTGTTAATTCCGCAGGAATCATATTCGCCGGCAATCGGCGACTTCCAGCTGGAAATTATCGTTGCACTGGCACTTATCATGCTGTCGACGACAGTAGTATCAAAAAACAGATTTACCTTTGTTGATATGGGCTTCTGTGTACTCGCGGTTGCATATATCGGCATCGGCTTCATGTACTTTTTTGAAACGCGTGAATCAGGTCTTATTTACATTCTGTATGCACTCCTGATTGTCTGGCTGACGGATACAGGTGCTTACCTGTTCGGCAAAGCTTTCGGCAGACGCAAACTGTGGCCGCAGATCAGTCCGAACAAAACGATTGAAGGCTCGCTCGGCGGTACGCTGGTATCGGTAATTATACCGTCAGTGTTCGTCTTAACAGGCTTAATGGAAGGTTCATTGTGGCTCTTAATTCCGTTTACGATTGTTCTCAGCATATTCGGGCAGATGGGGGACCTCGTGGAATCCGCATTGAAACGTCACTTTGACGTTAAAGATTCAGGTACATTTTTACCGGGACACGGCGGTATTTTAGACCGCTTTGACAGTTTCATCTTCGTACTGCCCCTGATGAACATCTTACCGATCATTTCATAATAACAGGTGAAAACTATGATAAAAACCATTTCTGTACTCGGTGTCACAGGCTCCATCGGAACCCAGGCACTGGATGTCATTAAAAATAATCCGGAACATTTTAAACTCGGTGCAATTTCCGCCGGACGCAACTTAATAAAGCTCGAAGAGATTTTAGCAGACTTTAATCCGCCATTAGTATCGGTACAGGACGACAGTGCTGTGAAGGAACTTAAGAGCAGATTCCCCCATATCGAATTTATGTCGGGAGACGAAGGTCTGATTTCAGTTGCAACATATGACAGCAATCTTCTGTTAACTGCGATTTTAGGGAGTGTAGGTTTGAAGCCGACACTTGCTGCAATCGATGCAGGTATTGATATTGCACTTGCCAATAAGGAAACACTTGTTGCTGCAGGAGAAATCGTTATGAACCGTGCACGTGAAAAAAATGTGCAGATTATACCGGTTGATTCGGAACATTCTGCGCTGTTTCAATGCCTGAAAGGTGAAAACGAAAAGGAAATCAGCAATATTATTATTACGGCAAGCGGCGGCTCATTCAGAGATCTGTCACGTGAAGAGCTCGGCTCGGTTACGCTGGAAGATGCATTGAATCACCCGAACTGGTCGATGGGTCAGAAGATTACTATCGATTCTGCAACGATGATGAACAAAGGTTTTGAAGTCATCGAAGCGAAACACTTATTCGATGTCGAAATTTCACAGATTAAAACACTGCTTCATAAAGAGAGTATTATTCATTCGATGGTGGAGTTTATCGACAACAGCATAATGGCGCAGCTCGGGAACTCTGATATGAGAACTGCGATTCAGTACGCATTTACTCATCCGGAGCGGTTACATAAAAATAATCCGCTGTCTGTCAGTGAATTATCACAGCTTAACTTCAAACCAATGGATTTTGACCGCTTTAAAATGTTAAAATTCGCTTATGATGCGCTCGAAGCAGGCGGTACGCTGCCTACAGTAATGAACGCTGCAAACGAATACGCAGTTGGAGAATTTCTCGGCGGCAGAATTAAATTTCTGGAAATTGAAGAAATCGTTGAATCCCGCATGATGCAGCACGAAAATATTCAGAATCCCGATCTTGAAACGATACTGAGCCTTGACGCGCGCTATAAATCGAATATGAGGTGAAGTAAGTGACAGGAATTTTAGCATTTATAGTTGTTTTCGGTCTGCTTGTTACCGTTCATGAATTCGGCCACATGTTCTTCGCAAAACGCGCTGGAATTATGTGTCCAGAATTTGCTATAGGTATGGGACCGAAAATATTTTCATATAAATACAACGATACGCAGTATACGGTGCGTCTTCTGCCGATAGGCGGATACGTGCGGATGGCTTCAAAAGATATGGAGGTCAATCCGCTGAATGCCGGTATGCGCATCAATATTAAATTAAATCAGAATGATGAAATTACACACATTCTGCTGGATGATAAACACAATTTCCAGCACGTCGAGGAAATTGAAGTGGTTGAAAGCGACATTTCCGAACAGATGTACGTCAGAGGACTGAAGCTGAATGACAACAGTGAAGTGACTTATCACTTCAGCGACGAATGCTACTTCGTTGAAAACTCGGAACTTGAACGTATTGCGCCGCTGTCAGGCAGATTTGAAACGAAAAGTGTGTGGGCTCGCTTCTTAACGCTTTTTGCCGGTCCTTTATTCAACTTCCTCCTTGCTTTTGTACTGTTTACAATACTGTTTTACATCCAGGGTAAACCGATGGATGAACCGATTGTCGGTACAGTAGTGGAAGATACGCCTGCAGCGGAGATCAATCTTGAAGAAGGCGACCGCATCCAGTCGATTGACGGAACAGCGGTCGACAGCTGGGAGCATATGACACAGCTGATTCAGGAAGGCGAAGGCAATCCTCAGGAGCTCGTAGTTGAGTCCGGCGGTCAAACGCGCACCGCAACACTTGAGCCGGTAGTAGATGCAGCAGAACTGCCGGATGGCACTGTACAGGAACGTTTGATAATCGGTGTCGGCAGGGATTTCGAAAACGGAATTATTGCACCGGTATGGTGGGGAATACAGGAAACTGTTTCCAGCATGTCATTAATCTTTGAACTTGTGGTCAATATGATCGGCACAATCTTTGCCGGTACATTCAGTTTTGATATGCTGAACGGCCCGGTTGGAATATACAAAGTAACGGAAACAGTCGCATCTCAGGGCATATTAGTACTGATGAACTTTACTGCGCTCTTAAGTGTGAACCTGGGTATAATGAACCTGCTGCCGATTCCGGCACTTGACGGCGGAAGAATCTTATTCGTTCTTTACGAAGGAATCTTCAGACGCCCACTTAACCGCAAAGTTGAATTAAATATACAGTTGCTCGGCGTACTATTCGTCCTTGTAATTATGGTGCTTGTCACCTGGAACGACATTAAAACATTTTTCTTATAGGAGTGAAACAATATGAGGCAATCACAAATGTTTATCCCGACACTTAGGGAAACACCAACAGAAGCCGAAAGTTTAAGTCACCGCCTGATGCTGAAATCGGGCATGATTAAACAGCTCGCACGCGGTATTTACGCATACCTGCCGATTACACAGCTGGTACTGAACAATATTCAGGAAATTGTACGCGAGGAAATGATGAACATCGGCGGTGCCGAGGTGCACCTTCCGGTTCTGCATCCGCGTGAATTATGGGAAGAATCAGGAAGATGGCAGGCATACGGCAAAGAACTGATGAGAGTCAGCGACCGCCACGACAGAGAATTTGCATTAGGACCGACGCATGAGGAAGTTATTACAGCACTGGTCCGCGATGAGTTAAAAAGCTACAAAAAACTGCCGTTAACTTTATTCCAGATTCAGACGAAATTCCGCGACGAGCTGAGACCGAGATTCGGTCTCCTGCGCGGACGTGAATTTATAATGAAAGACGCATACTCATTCCATATCGACGAAGAATCACTCGATAAAACTTATAATGATATGTACGATGCATACAGCCGCATCTTTACAAGACTTGATTTAAACTTCAGAGCAGTTGAAGCAGACGGCGGTTCTATCGGAGGCAGCCATACACATGAATTTATGGCACTTGCTGATATCGGTGAGGATACGATTGTTTATACAGATGAAAGCAGCTACGCTGCAAACATTGAAAAAGCAGAATGTACAGCTCCTAAAGAAAAGAGCACAGCAGATATGCTTGCGGCTGAAAAGATTGAAACACCAGGAATAGCTACGGTTAAAGACCTTGCTGAATTTCTGAACACTGATTTAACGTTAACGACTAAAACGATGGTTGTTAAAACAGATGAGGGTCTGAAGATGATCGTAATACGCGGCGACCAGGAATTAAATGATGTTAAAGTGAAAGCATACTTTAACTCTGAAATTATCGAGATGGCAACTGACGAAGAAATCACGGCTGAACTGAGTGCTTCACCAGGTTCGCTTGGTCCGGTTAATTCTTCAATTCCTGTGTATCTTGATTATCAGGTGGAAGCGATGAGAAACTATCCGGTCGGCGCCAATGAAACCGGATACCACATTTTAAATGTGAATCACGAACGGGACTTTGAAGCGGCAGGTACCGGTGACTTCAGATTCATTAATGAAGGTGAAATGGTCTCCGACGGTTCGGGTGCTGCTAAATTTATGCGCGGTATTGAAGTCGGGCAGGTGTTCAAACTCGGCACTAAATATTCCGAGTCTATGAACTTTAACGTGCTCGACCAGAACGGCCGCGCAAAACCTGTGCTTATGGGCTGTTACGGTATTGGTATTTCACGTGTGCTGTCGGCAATTGTCGAAAGCCACCACGATGAAAAAGGTATTTTCTGGCCGAAATCAGTCACACCTTTCGATATTCACCTTATTACTGCGAATACGAAAGACGAGACGATTACAAACACTGCATCGGAGTTATACGAAGTTTTATCGAAAAATAACCGTGTACTGTATGACGACCGCAACGAGCGTGCAGGTGTTAAATTCGCCGATTCAGAATTAATCGGACTGCCTGTCAGAATTGTTGTCGGACGCGGTGCGAAAGACGGCATTGTAGAAGTGAAAGGCCGTCTCGACGAAGAATCAACAGAAGTACAGATTACAGACTTAACATCATATCTTGCAGACAATGACTACGCGTAAATCCTAGATTTACGCGTTTTTCTAAGCAGACCGGTGCTGGATATGGAATTTTTTACTGGGAGTGTTTTCTAATTGGAAAGCCACGATAAATTAAAGATTTTACTTGAACAGGCAAATATTACTCAGAATAACTATTTGGAAGATGCTGAGCTTGAAAGAGTTGTCGTCGATGACGATAAGAGAGTGTGGCAGTTTCATCTGAAAACAGCACGCATTATACCAAGCGCGCTGTATCAGCTGATGAGTACTAATATAAATAAAGCATTTAAAGACATTGCAAAAACAGAACTGATTATGTCGCCGGGCGAGTTCGACGAACAGCTCGTTGCAGATTACTTTGCGAGTGCGGTACAAAGTCTGCCGATCAATGACAATATAAAGCATCAGCTTGAACGGACGGCCAAGAAACTCGATGAAGACGTGCTCTATATAGCAGTGAAAAACTCAATAGAGCAGTCCCACTTCAATAAACATATAAACGGCAACCTGCTGAATGCCTACAGATATTACGGTATTCACTTAAAAGGGCTTGAAGTAACGATTGATGATGACCTTCAGTCCTCATTATCGGAAGAACTTGAAAACCGTATAAGCGAAGAACGGGAGACGCTCATTACACAGTTTATTTCCGACAGGGAGAAACAGGAAGAGCAGATGGAGCGCCAGGGCAATGTGCCTAAGCAGATCGGCAAGCCACAGACATTTGACGGCGTGCGTCCGCTTGAAAATATTTTTGATGAAGAATACAGCGTGAAAATTGAAGGACATATTTTCTCTAAAGAAATCCGCGACCTTAGAAGCGGCCGTAAAATACTGCAGTTGAAACTGACGGATTATACAGATTCCATCATGGCTAAAATGTTCTCGCGTCACGGCAAGAACGACGATGAAGTATTCGAAGTGCTGGAAACAGGCGACTGGGTAATTATTGAAGGCCGTGTGGAGTACGATGAGTTTACGAAAGATATGGTCTTAAATATCCGTAACCTGACGGCAGTCAATAAAAAGCCAAAGCGTGATAATGCAGAGAAAAAACGTGTTGAACTGCATCTTCACTCGGCAATGAGCCAGATGGACGGCATGACAAATATTAAAGAATATATTAAACGCGCGAAACAGTACGGCCATTCGGCACTTGCTGTGACAGATCACAATAATGTGCAGGCATTTCCGGATGCATTTAACGCAACGAACGGTGACGATGATTTTAAAATGATATTCGGCATGGAAGGCATGCTCGTCGATGACGGTGCACCGATTGCCTACCGGCCACAGGACTATTCATTGGATAATCACGAATTTGTCGTGTTTGACGTAGAGACGACAGGACTGTCGTCAAAATACGATTCGATTATCGAGCTTGCAGGCGTTAAAGTAAAAAACGGTGAAGTTATCGATAAGTTCGAACGTTTCAGTAACCCGGGAGAAAAACTTTCGGAGCTGATCAAGGAATTAACAGGCATTACCGATGATATGCTCGTCGGTGCACCGGATATCAGCTCAGTGATTACCGACTTTAAAGAATGGGTCGGAGATGCTATATTTGTCGCTCATAATGCAAGCTTTGATATGGGCTTTATCGATGAAGCCTACGAAAAAGAAGGATTTGGCAAATCGGCAAACGGAGTAATCGATACACTTGAACTGTCGCGTACGATTAACACGAGTATGAAAAAACACGGTCTGAATATTTTAGCGAAGAAGTACAATGTTGACTTAACGCAGCACCACAGAGCAATCTACGATGCTGAAGCTACGGCATATATTTTCATCAAGATGATGTCACAGTTAAAATCAGACTATGGTATTACCAACCATAAAGATATTAACTCGAGTCTGTCGAACAGCGATTCGTACAAGCGGGCGATGCCGACACACGTCTCAATTCTTGTGCAGAATAATACCGGTTTAAAAAACTTATTTAAGATTGTCAGTATGTCACTGACAGACCACTTTTACCGTTCGGCACGTATTAAACGCCAGGTGCTGGAAGAGCACCGTGAAGGGCTGCTGATCGGCAGTGCATGCGACAACGGTGAAGTGTTTACTGCAATGATGCAGAAGTCATACGAAGAAGCGAAGAAAAAAGCCCACTTTTACGATTATCTCGAAGTTTTCCCTAAACCGCTGTACCAGCGTCTGTTGGACAGAGAAGTGGTACGCGATGAAGAGACGCTTGAAGAAATCATTGAAAATATTATTAAACTGGGTAAAGAACTGGGTAAACCGGTCGTTGCTACAGGCAACGTGCACTACCTTGAAGAGTCGGATAAATTGTCACGTGATATTTTGGTTAAAGCAAATCCGGGTAACCCGCTGTCACGCGGCAACCTGCCTGAAGCGCATTTCCGTTCTACAGAAGAAATGCTCGAACTGTTCGATTTTCTCGATGAAGAGACAGCATTTGAAATTGTTGTCGATAACACGCAGAAAATCGCTAATATGATAGACAGAGTCGAAGTGATTAAAAAAGATCTGTATCCGCCGAAAATTGAAGGTGCGGAAGAAGAAATCAGACAGATGAGCTACGATAACGCGAAAGCGCTGTACGGTGAAGAAGTGCCGAAGATTGTTGTCGACCGTCTTGAAAAAGAGCTTGACAGTATTATCGGTAACGGATTTGCGGTTATTTACCTGATTTCACATAAACTTGTTAAAAGATCGCTCGATGACGGTTATCTCGTTGGTTCGAGGGGGTCGGTCGGTTCCAGCTTAGTCGCAACGATGACTGAGATTACCGAAGTAAACCCGCTGCCGCCGCACTATGTGTGTCCGGAGTGTAAGGAATCAGAGTTCTTTACCGACGGTTCAGTATCCAGCGGTTATGACCTGCCGGATAAAAAATGCAGCAGATGTGACGTTGATTTAATTAAAGAAGGACAGGATATTCCGTTCGAAACATTCCTTGGATTTAAAGGGGATAAGGTACCGGATATCGATTTAAACTTCAGTGGTGTGTACCAGCCTAAAGCCCATAACTATACGAAAGATCTCTTCGGTGAAGATTATGTATTCCGTGCCGGAACAATCGGCACCGTCGCTGAGAAAACTGCGTTCGGTTACGTTAAAGGATACTTAAATGATAACGGACTGCATAAACGCGGTGCTGAAGTCGACCGTCTCGTACTCGGCTGTTCAGGTGTTAAACGGACAACGGGACAGCACCCGGGCGGTATTATCGTTGTACCTGACAACATGGATATATACGATTTTACGCCGATACAGTTCCCGGCGGATGATGTTGAATCGGAATGGAAGACGACACACTTTGACTTCCATTCGATCGACAACAACTTATTAAAACTCGATATACTTGGTCACGATGACCCGACGATGATCCGCATGCTTCAGGATTTATCGGGTATTGATCCGACAACTGTTCCGACAGATGATGCGGAAACGATGAAACTGTTCAGCGGACCTGAGTCGCTCGGTGTAACACCGGACCAGATTTTATGTAAAACGGGAACGCTCGGTATTCCGGAATTCGGAACGGGCTTCGTCCGTCAGATGCTGGAAGACACAAGACCGTCGACATTCAGTGAACTGGTGCAGATTTCAGGACTGTCCCACGGAACGGACGTATGGCTCGGTAACGCGCAGGACTTAATCCGTAAAGGAACATGTGACCTGTCTAACGTAATCGGATGCCGTGATGATATTATGGTAACGCTGATGTATAAAGGACTTGAACCGAGTCTCGCATTTAACATTATGGAGAAAGTGCGTAAAGGTAAAGGTCTGACAGAAGAACACGAACAGGCGATGAAAGACAACGGTGTTGAGAAGTGGTACATCGATTCATGTAAGAAAATCAAGTACATGTTCCCGAAAGCCCACGCCGCAGCATACGTACTGAACTCGGTAAGAATTGCATACTTTAAAGTGCACTTCCCGTTATTCTATTACGCAAGTTACTTTACAGTCCGTGCGACGGACTTCGACCTGTTAACGATGGTTAAAGATAAAGACACTATCCGTCACCGTGTTAACGAACTGAACCAGAACTTCCAGGAGCTGTCGAAAAAAGAAAAAGACACACTGGTGGTACTCGAACTTGTAAACGAAATGGCACAGCGCGGATTTAAGATGCAGCCTGTCAACGTCGATAAATCGGATGCGTTTGATTTTATTATCGAAGGTGACACGCTCATCCCGCCGTTCATCTCGGTGCCGGGGCTCGGCGCCTCGGTGGCTAAACGTGTAGTGGAAGCCCGCGAGGACGAGGGGTTCATCTCCAAAGAAGATTTAAATAAAAAAGCAGGCGTATCGCAGAAACTGATCGATTACTTAACGGAACTCGGCAGTCTCGACCATTTACCTGACAAAGCTCAGCTGTCAATCTTTGACATTTAGCATTGTTGCACGTGAATAGCGCCTATGGTATAATATTAATGATTAAAAATACTCAGTCTGCAGGAGAAGAACGGGTTTGCCCCGTTCTTCTCTTAGTTTTGAAAGGGGGACTTTGACATGAATGCAACCGAACAGAAAGTATTTACTCATGTCGAGCCAATTGCAAAAGACAACGATTTAAAACTGGTTGAAGTTAACTACGTTAAAGAAGGACCGGATTTTTTCCTGCGTATTTTCCTGGATAAAAAAGGCGGTATTTCACTCGATGACTGTGCAGCGTTCTCAGAAATTATCAGCGCGCAGCTTGACGAATGGGATATTGTTGGGGGCGCTTATTACTTAGATGTGTCATCTCCCGGGGCAGAACGTCCGATTAAAGACGAAGAAGATCTTGAACTCACACTGAACAAAGGTATTTTCGTGAAGACGTACCAGCAAATTGATGGTGAAAAAGAGTGGACAGGTGTATTAACTGCTTACGATGAAAATTCTGTAACGATTGACTACAAAGTAAAAACACGCAAAAAAACAATTACAATTGAACGGGACAAAATAGCAACAATAAGAAAAGCCGTCTTATTCTAGAATGGAGGAAAATTGAGTGAATCAGGAACTATTGAATGCAGTTGAATTTATTCATAAAGAGAAAAACATTCCGATGGAAGTGCTTGTGGATGCAATTGAAGCAGCACTGATTACTGCATATAAGAAAAACTATACAGAGCACAAAAACGTATCTATTGATTTAAATATGGAAACAGGTGCTTACCGTGTAATTTCACGTAAAGATGTAGTAGCTGAAGTTGAAGATCCGACAGCAGAAATCGATCTTCTAACAGCACAAAACTACAACCCTGCATATGAAATCGGCGATCCGTTTGATGAAGATGTGACACCGCAGGATTTCAACCGCGTAGGCGCCCAGGCAGCGAAACAAGCTGTAATGCAGCGTATCCGCGATGCTGAACGCGGCATACTGTACGATGAGTTTATCAATAAAGAAGACGAAGTGCTGACAGGTCTTATCGACCGTGTTGACCACCGTTTCGTTTATGTCCAGCTTGGAAAAACTGATGCAGTGCTTGCTGAATCAGAGCGTATGCCTAACGAGTCATACATTCCGAATGACCGTATTAAAGTTTACGTAAACAAAGTTGAGCAGACGACTAAGGGGCCTCAGATTTTCGTCTCGAGAACCCACCCGAATCTGTTAAAACGTTTATTCGAAGAAGAAGTACCGGAAATTTTTGACGGTACTGTTGAAGTAATGAGCGTTGCACGTGAAGCGGGCGAACGTTCGAAGATCAGTGTATTCGCTAAAAACGAAGACGTTGACGCAGTCGGTTCATGTGTCGGTGCGAGAGGTGCCCGTGTTGAAGCGATCGTTGATGAACTGAACGGCGAAAAAATCGATATCGTGCTCTGGGATGAAGATCCGAAAGTATTCGTAAGAAACGCACTGAGCCCGTCGCAGGTCGTCAGTGTTAAAGTTGACGAAGATAACAAATCAACAGTCGTTGTTGTACCTGACCACCAGCTGTCACTGGCAATTGGTAAAAAAGGACAAAACGCACGTCTTGCTGCAAAACTCACTGGCTGGAAAATCGATATTAAGAGCGAAACAGATGCCAAAGAAGCCGGCATCAGTAACGACTAGAGGTGAACTGAATGGCACGGAAAATTCCGATGCGCAAATGCATCCTGACGAATGAAATGCATCCAAAAGCAGATTTAATCCGCGTCGTTGTTAATAAAGAAGGCATGGTCGCGGCAGATGCAACAGGCAAGCTGAACGGCCGGGGCAGCTATGTCGTAAAAGATCTCGACAAAGTAAAAAATGCCCGCGCCAAAAAAGTGCTGGAAAAAGTAATTGGTAAATCAACCGAAACACTAGACCCGGTATACGATGAGATTATCCGTCTCATTTACAGAGAGGATATTCCAAAACGATGAATGATAAAATATTAAGTTATATCGGTTTAGCGACAGGTGCGGGTAAAACTGTAACCGGTGAAGAGAAAACTCTTGAAGCTATAAAGACCGGAAAGACAAAAGTTGTGTTACTTGCGGCAAATGCGGGTAAAAGTACAGCAAAGAGAATTAAAGACAAATGTGCAACGTATGAAGTCACAGTAATTGACAAGTACACAAACGAAGAGCTGTCTCAGGCGACCGGCACATATAACAGGGTCGTACTGGCAATTTCCGACAAGGGATTCGCCAGAAAGATAAAAGAGCTCCTATAGAAGGGATTGGTTCAATGAGTAAAATTAGAATTCATGAGTACGCCAAAGAAAAAGGTTTAACAAGCAAGGAAATTATCGATTTCCTTGAATCGAAAAAAATCGAGGTTAAAAGCCACATGTCTTCACTTGAAGACGATGTGCTGAAAGTTCTCGATGCCGAGTTTAATAAATCTGCCAAAAAAGCAGAAACTAAGCCGGCCGGCAATAAACCTGCTGCTAAACAAAACAGCAAACCGAACCAGCAGAAAAATAATAACAACAAAAACAAAAACCAGAAAAACAAGCAGAACCAGAAAAATA
Source organism: Jeotgalicoccus coquinae (assembly GCF_014207425.1). GTDB lineage: Bacteria > Bacillota > Bacilli > Staphylococcales > Salinicoccaceae > Jeotgalicoccus > Jeotgalicoccus coquinae. The sequence continues at coordinate 549,249 of NZ_JACHFF010000001.1, forward strand.
ACGCGCCTAAAAAACAGGAAGTTAAAAAAGAAGAACCGAAACAGGAAGAACCTGCTGAAAAGCACTTCACATATGAAGAAGGTATTACAGTCGGCGAACTTGCAGAAAAAATCGGCGTAGACTCTTCAGTTATCGTTAAAGATTTATTTATGCTCGGTATCGTAACGAACATCAACCAGTCGCTGGATCAGGACTCAGTTGAAGTCGTTGCGGAAAACTACGGTTTCACTTCTGAACTCGAAGTATTCGTAGATGACACAGACCTTACGAACTTCTTTAACCTGGAAGAAGCGGTACTTGATGAAGAACGTCCAAGCGTTGTTACAATTATGGGTCACGTTGACCACGGTAAAACAACACTGCTTGACTCAATCCGTAACACTAAAGTAACTGCAGGCGAAGCCGGCGGTATTACTCAGCACGTTGGTGCCTATCAGATTGAACACGGCGACAAGAAAATTACATTCCTTGATACACCGGGGCACGCAGCGTTTACAACAATGCGCGCACGCGGTGCTCAGGTAACGGATATTACTATTTTAGTAGTTGCAGCGGATGATGGTGTAATGCCTCAGACAATCGAAGCAATCAACCATGCGAAAGCGGCAGAAGTGCCGATTATCGTAGCGGTTAACAAAACAGACAAGCCGACAGCTAACGCAGACCGCGTTATGACTGAGCTTGGTGAACACGGTCTTTATCCGGAAGACTGGGGCGGCGACACAATCTTCGTTCCACTTTCAGCTTTAACAGGCGACGGAATCGACGAACTTCTTGAAATGATTACTTTAGTCGGCGAAATGGCTGAACTTAAAACGACAAGCAAAATGGCTGCCGTTGGTACAGTAATCGACGCTGAACTCGATAAATCACGCGGACCGGCAGCGAGCCTGCTCGTACAGCACGGTACGCTTAATGTCGGAGATTCAATCGTAGTCGGTTCTACATTCGGTAAAGTCCGTGCAATGGTTTCAGATACAGGTCAGCGCATTAAGTCTGCCGGCCCGTCAGTACCAGTTGAAATTACAGGTATTAACGACGTCCCTGAAGCAGGAGACCGTTTCGTAGTATTCAAAGATGATAAGAAAGCACGTCAGATCGGTGAAGCCCGTCACGAAAACAAAGTTATGCGCGACAGAGAAGTAAACCAGAAAGTATCACTCGACAATCTGTTCGAACAGATGAAAGAAGGCGAGATGAAAGATCTTAACCTTATCATCAAAGGTGATGCCCAGGGTTCAGTTGAGGCACTTGCTGCTTCACTTATGAAGATCGACGTAGAAGGCGTTAACGTCCGCATCATCCATACGGGTGTCGGGGCAATTAACGAATCAGACGTTACACTGGCAAACGCTTCAAGTGCAATCATTATCGGGTTCAACGTCCGCCCGGATGTTAATGCGAAACGTGCAGCAGAGCAAAACAAAATCGACATGAGACTTCACCGCATCATCTATAAAGTGATCGAAGAAATCGAATTCGCTATGAAGGGTATGCTGGATCCCGAGTACGAAGAAAAAGTTATCGGTAACGTGGAAGTACGTGAAATCTTCAAAGTATCCAAAGTGGGTACTATTGCAGGGGCTTACGTTACAGACGGTAAAATTACACGCGACAGCGGTGTACGCGTCATCCGCGACGGCATCGTAGTTTTCGAAGGAGAACTCGATACGCTGAAACGTTTCAAAGACGATGCAAAAGAAGTGACTACAGGTTACGAATGTGGACTTACAATTAAGAACTTCAACGATATCAAAGAAGGCGACCAAATAGAGCCATTCATTATGGTAGAGATTGAGAGGAAATAATTATGTCAACGAGAAATGAACGCATAGCAGAAGAAATCAAAAAAGTGCTTAGCGAAGAAATCCGTACAACAGTAACAGACAAAGAGCCGGACATCGGTATGGTAACAATTACCGAAGTCGAAGTGACAAAAGAAAACGAAACAGCGACAGCTTACTATACGTCACTGAACAACAACAGAGAATTCGTGCAGGAAACGCTTGATAAATTCAACGGCTTATTCAGAAAAGCAGTTGCATCAAACATCCGTCTCCGTAAAGCACCTGAAGTGAAGTTCAAATACGACACTTCAATCGATTACGGTCAGAAGATCGAATCACTCTTAAGCGATATTAAAGAACGCGACGATAAGTAATAAATAATAATTAATGGTGGAGCGGGACAGCAGTCACCAGCATTGACCAGATAAAACCGCACTCGACTCCCAGGGGAAGAGCACCAGCGTGAGCCTGCAGGCTCACGCGGTGCCCCGGGAAAGCGAGTGCGGTTTTTATTATTTTATAATATACTATACATAAATTAAGCAGGTGAGTTTTAATGGCAAACAATAATATCCACGGCGTCATCCCGGTCGATAAACCGGCCGGCATGACTTCACACGATGTCATATATAAAATGCGCCGTGTTCTCGGCACGAAGAAAGTCGGACACACAGGTACGCTCGATCCTTCCGTTACAGGCGTGCTGCCGATAGTTATCGGTGATGCAACAAAGCTGACTGAAATTTTGCAGGAACGCGATAAACAATACATCGCCACTGTGACACTTGGACATACAACCGATACTGAAGATGCGACAGGAGAAACACTTGAAACTGCAGAAGTTGCAAAAGGCAGTGTAACAAAAGAAGATGTACTCACTGTAATTGAACAGTTTAAAGGCGACTACAACCAGACTGTGCCGCTTTACAGTTCGGTCCGTGTGAACGGCCGTAAACTTTACTGGTACGCACACGAAGGCATCGAAGTCGAACGTCCGTCACGCACTGTGAAGATTAAAAATCTGGAACTGACGTCGGATATCCGTTATGAAAATGGAGAGATATCATTTGATATTGATGTAACCTGCTCAAAAGGAACGTACATCCGCACACTTGCAGTCGATATCGGCAAGGCGCTCGGCTACCCTGCGCACATGTCTTATCTCCGTCGTACCGGGTCATGCGGATTCACAATTGACCAGGCGGTCAGGCTCGATGATTTAAGAGACGGTACAGTAAAAGCAGAGCCGATTCCGGTCATCAATGTGCTGGACGGTATACTCAGATTTGACATTAAAGATGAAGATTTATTATTTAAAATCACACACGGGCAAAAAGTAGTAAAAAGTGATATATTAACAATGCTGGGGTTAACTGAACTCGATACTATTTTATTTACCCGCGGTGAGATGCCGCTCGGAATTTACAAAACACATCCGGAAAAACCTGATCAGTTAAAACCATTTAAAATGTTTAACAACTTATGGGGGACTTATGGAAATAATTAAATTGCACTATCCAAACGATGAAGCACTTTCAAACATAGAGCCGTCAGCAGCAGCATTAGGTTTTTTTGATGGTCTCCACTTAGGTCATATCGATGTAATCGATACGATGAAGGAGATTGCTGAAAAACGCGGCTTAAAAAAGGCAGTCATGACATTCGACCCGCATCCGTCTGTCGTGCTGGATCCAAAAAAACAGCGTACAACTTATTTAACGCCGTTTGATATTAAAATGAAAAAACTGGAAGAACTCGATATAGATTATGTATTTGTAATTAACTTCTCGAGCGCATTTGCAGGACTTGATAAAGACTTCTTCGTCAGGGAATATATTATCGGCAGCAAAATCCGGGAAGTCGTTGCCGGCTTTGATTATACATACGGCAAAAAAGGCAGCGGCACAGTAGCAGACTTAAAACAGTACGAAGAATTCAATACGACAGAAGTGACAAAACACGAACTTGCAGACGATAAAGTATCGACGACGCGCATCCGCGAATATCTCGATAACCATCAGCTCGATGAGGCCAACGCTGCATTAGGGCGCGCTTATGATATCGAGGGGATTGTTGTGCAGGGTGAGAAGCGCGGCCGAACAATCGGCTTTCCGACAGCAAACATCGAGCCGAACTACCGCTACTTTATGCCGGCTAAAGGTTCATACGCTGTGACGATGACGATTGAAAACGATGATACGCTGTACAAAGGTGTGGCAAGTGTCGGCGTTAAACCGACATTCCACGATAACGCCCGCCTGACGACAGAAGTATATATCTTCGACTTTGCCCGTGATATTTATGGGGAAAACGTGACGATTCACTGGCACCATTTTGTCCGCGGCGAAGAGAAATTCGACGGCATCGAACCGCTGATTAAAGCGATCGACTCAGATGCGAACATCGCACGTGAGATGCTGAAAGACAAATAGTCCTGACATTCAGCGGGGTCCGGTTTTTATCTTGTAATGAATACTTGAAAAACTGCGCGTAAACGTATATAATATTACGAGTACCTTATCTTGGCATTGTTGAAGCTCCGACGCATGCTCGGATACAGGTGTATAAAAATTATTAGGAGGAAATTATAATGGCAATTTCACAAGAAAGAAAAACAGAACTTATCGAAGAATACCGCGTACACGAAACTGATACTGGGTCACCGGAAGTTCAAATCGCAGTATTAACTGAAGAAATCAACACTTTAAACGACCACTTACGTATGCACAAGAAAGACCACCACTCAAGAAGAGGTCTTCTTAAAATGGTAGGTCGCCGTAAGCACCTGCTTACTTACCTGCGTAACAAAGATGTAGTCAGATACCGCGACTTAATCGCTAAACTTGGTCTGCGTCGTTAATTTATAATATTAAAACCGTTCCTCTGATGAGGAGCGGTTTTTTTGATTTAAACTTTTAATTATATAACATAATGGAACGTCAGGTGCTTGTTTCTGTTAAATTTATACATACATATAATGGAAATAATGTGGCAAGTGGTCTGAAATTCACTGCAGTTTTACTATTTTTGATAAAACATGAACTTTTTAAAAGGAAACTGCTGTTTTCGCCTATATATAGAGTAGAGGAATCTTTTTAAGGAGGAAGTGTAATGTACTTAAATGACAGAAATACGACACCGGAACTTTTGCATTACAGAGCTTTAAAGAAAAGAATGGATTTAAACTTTGAAGATGCACGGAATTTTAAAATTTACGAGACCGGATTTTCCGGAGAATGTTTATACGATAATCTGTTCGACGAAGCCGGGCACGATAATCTCTTTATCTTCCGCGACGTTTATCTTACTGCCGGAAAGAGCGGTGCGCAGTATGACAGTATTATTATTGCTGATGATGCAATTACGGTGAATGAGATTAAAAACTACAGCGGTGAATATTATTATAAAGACGGACGCCTGGTTAAGAATAATGAAGTGGTTCCTGACAATCCATTTACGCAGGTCGACCGTGCGGTGGGGAAACTGTACCGCATCCTCCGGGAAAATAGAGTATCTGCTGAAATTAAGGGTAAAGTAGTATTTCCAAATGACGATTTCAGACTGTATTCAGAAGACAATTCAATCTGGAAGAACGTTGTGATACGTATGGATTTAAAGAAATACTTCCGTCAGTTTCAAGACAGTTATAATACTGAACAGGCTGACAGAATCATAACGCTGATACGAAAACATGTGACTTTAAATCCGTATTTCAATGGAAGTTCCGACGTCGGGAAAATCCGTCAGGGATTGTACTGCGGTGAATGCGGAAGTTTTGAACTCGATAAAGGACGTTTCCAGTTAACATGTACGAAATGCGGTACAATAGAAAGTAACGAAACACACCTGCTCCGCGCAATGAGCGATCATAAATACCTGTTTTATAATCAGCCGATGACGAAGCGGTCACTGCTTGAGCTCATAAATAATCAGATGCACACTGTTACAGTACTTCGTGCTTTAAAGAAACATTGTGATGTAATTGAAAACGGGAGATATACATCGTACCGTTTTAAATACTATGATCACGATACTGCAATTAAAGAAGCGAGAAAAACACAAAGATATAAAGACAAGCTGGGTAATCTGGCTGAATAACGGAAGTTTATCGTTTTAAGTATCAATGAGGGCGTTTCATAGTCACGGTAGAACCCCAGCGTAACAATGAGGGCGTCTCATAGTCACGGTAGAACCCCAGCGTAACAACGAGGGTGTCTCATAGTCACGGTAGAACCCCAGCGTAACAACGAGGGTGTCTCATAGTCACGAAAGACCCCCAGCGTAACAATGAGGGCATCTCATAGTCACGATAGAACTCCAGCGTAACAATGAGGGTGTCTCATAGTCACGGTAGAACCCTAGCGTAACAATGAGGGTGTCTCATAGTCACGGTAGAATCCCAGCGTAACAATGAGGGTGTCTCATAGTCACGATAGCACCGCAGCGTAACAATGAACGCTTCTCATTGTTACGGAACACGCGCCTTCACACTAAAACCCAACACCTTTTTATATATATATTTTACATTAAAAATGATATGATAATTATAAGTGCCAAAGCTAAGGAGAGAAAACAAATTATGAATGAACAGACTAAACAAGTGTTTGAAACTGAGTGGGGCGGTCGCCCGCTTATTATAGAGTACGGGGAAATGGCTAAGCAGGCGAGTGGTTCTGTACTTGTACGTTACGGCGATACAGTAGTACTCTCTACAGCAACAGGGTCGAAAGAGCCGAAGAACATCGGTTTCTTCCCGTTAACAGTAGCTTACGAAGAGAAAATGTACGCAGCAGGGAAAATTCCCGGCGGTTTCAATAAGCGTGAAGGGCGTCCGAGTGAAGATGCCACGCTTACGAGCCGTCTGATTGACAGACCGATTCGTCCGTTATTCCCGGACGGTTACCGTCACGATGTACAGGTAATGTCCATGGTATTATCTGTAGACAATGATGCATCTCCGCAAATGGCAGCAATGCTCGGATCTTCAATGGCGCTAAGCGTATCGGATATTCCGTTTGACGGACCGATTGCCGGCGTTACTGTAGGTTTAATCGATGGGGAGTTTATCATCAACCCGACAACTGAACAGATGGAACAATCGGAACTTGAACTTCAGGTTGCGGGAACTTACGACGCAGTAAACATGGTTGAAGCAGCGGCACAGGAAATTCCTGAAGATATTATGTTACAGGCGATTCTTTTTGGTCACAAAAACATCCAGGAACTTGTACAGTTCCAAAATGATGCGATTGCACAGATTAACCCTGTTAAACGCGAAGTAACAGTTGAACAGATTAACGAAGAATTCCGTGCACAGGTTACAGCTCAGGCCGAAGGTATGAACCTGTACGCTAAAATTCAAGAAAACGACAAGCAGACACGTGAAGAAAATATTACTGCGGTGAAGCAGGATATTATTGCGAGCTTCGACGAGAATGCTGAAGACTACGACCTGCTGGTTGCAGATGCTTCAACTGTATTCGACGAGCTGGTTAAAGCTGAAGTACGCCGTCTGATCACAGACGATAAAGTACGCCCTGACGGCCGTGAGCCGGCAGAAATCCGTCCGCTTAACTCGCAGGTGGGTCTGTTGCCCCGCACGCACGGCTCAGCTTTATTTACACGCGGGCAGACTCAGGCTTTATCTGTAGCAACTCTTGGCGGTCTTGGTGAACACCAGATTATCGACGGTCTCGGTCTTGAAGACAACAAACGCTACATGCACCACTATAACTTCCCGAATTTCTCTGTCGGTGAAACAGGGCCGATCCGTGGTCCCGGCCGCCGCGAAATCGGGCATGGTGCTCTCGGAGAACGTGCTTTACTGCAGGTTATTCCAAACGAAACTGAATTCCCGTACACAATCCGTGTAGTGTCTGAAGTTCTTGAATCAAACGGTTCATCTTCACAGGCATCAATCTGCGGTTCGACACTTGCATTAATGGATGCAGGGGTACCGATAAAAGCACCGGTTGCAGGTATTGCAATGGGTCTTGTTAAGAAAGATGAGAACTACACAATTCTGTCTGATATTCAAGGGATGGAAGATGCTCTCGGAGATATGGACTTTAAAGTTGCAGGGACGCCTAAAGGTATTACTGCAATCCAAATGGATATTAAAATCGACGGTTTAAGCGAATCTATTCTTGAGGAAGCTCTTGAGCAGGCACGCATCGGACGTCTGCACATTTTAGATAACATGCTTGCAACAATCGACACGCCGCGCACTGAATTATCAGCGCACGCTCCGAAAGTTGAAGTTATGCATATTAAACCTGCCAAGATCCGCGACGTTATCGGACCGGGCGGTAAGAAGATTAACGAAATTATCGACGAAACAGGCGTTAAACTGGATATCGAACAGGATGGTACTGTATACATCGGTTCAAGCGACCAGGATGCAATCAAAGCAGCACGTAAAATTATCGAAGACATTACGCGTGAAGCGGAAGTCGGCGAAATTTACGAAGGTGAAGTACGCCGCATTGAGAAATTCGGTGCATTCGTTCAGCTCTTCCCGGGCAAAGACGCACTTGTACACATTTCACAGCTCGACACAGCACGCGTCAACAAAGTTGAAGATATCGTTAAAGAAGGCGAAACAATGCGCGTAAAAGTCACTGAGATCGACAGACAGGGCCGCGTTAACGCATCACGTAAAGTATTACTTGAAGAAGATAAAGAGAAAAAAGAAGACTAAATATAACTGCCGGAAATTAACAAGGAGGACTTCAATGTGAAGAAAGAAAGTAAAAAAGCACATGTGAAAATCGTTCCTCTCGGCGGCGTTGGTGAGATTGCAAAAAACATGTATGTTGTTGAAGTTGACGACGATATGTTTATTCTCGATGCGGGTCTTATGTTCCCGGAAGATGAAATGCTGGGTATCGATATTGTCATACCTGACATTTCATACGTTCTGGAAAACAAAGATCGTCTGAAAGCGATTTTTGTTACACACGGACATGAAGACTCAATCGGTGCAATTCCTTACATTATTCAAGAATTAAACGTACCCGTTTACGGTTCCCGTTTAACACTTGCTTTAATTAAAGAACGTCTGAAAGAGAAGAACGTTAAGAAAAAAGTTAAGTTTTACGCAATCAACAGTGAATCAGTAATGAAATTCAACGACACAAATGTGGAGTTTTTCGAAACATCACACAGTATTCCCGATTCATACGGAATCAGCCTGAATACACCGTATGGTGCAGTTGTTTATACAGGCGAATTCAAATTCGACCAGAGCTTAAAAGGCAACTACGACTACAACATGTCGAAAATGTATTCACTTGCAGCTAAAAACAAAACGCTCGCGCTGATCAGTGACTCAACAGAAGCTGAAAAACCGGGCTACAACGTAGCGGAAAACCTGATTGAAGGCGCAATTTTAGATGCGTTCCAGAAATCAAAAAACCGCATTATCGTATCATGCTATGCATCAAACTTCGTACGTATCCAGCAGGTGCTGACTAATGCTGCGAAAGTTAACCGTAAAGTGTCGTTCCTTGGACGTACACTTGAATCATCATTCAAAGTGGCAAGAAAGCTCGGATATTTCGATATTCCGGACGGACTGCTTTTACCGAGCCATGAAATTAAAGACTACCCGGATAACGAAGTCGTAATTATTGCTACAGGTTCACAAGGTGAACCGATTGAGGCACTTGGTAAAATGTCACGCGGCCAGCACGAAGTAACGAATATTAAAGAAGGCGACGAAGTTTACATTCTGACGACGCCGTCATCAAATATGGAAGTTGTTCTGTACACAACGCTTAACGAACTCGTTAAAGCCGGTGCACAGATTAATACACCATCGAAAAATATTCACGCTTCAGGTCACGGACTTGCTGAAGAACTTAAAATGATGCTGAACATTTTTAATCCGGAGCACTTTATTCCTGTACAGGGTGAATTCAAAAACCAGATTGCACATGCACGTCTGGCGACTGAAACCGGCGTTAAAGCGGAAAACATTTTCCTGCTTGAAAAAGGCGACGTTGTTCAGTATGACGGAGAGAAAATGTTCAGTACCGAGAAAGTCGAAGCAGGCAACGTACTGATTGACGGAAGCGGTGTCGGCGATGTAGGTAACATTGTACTCCGCGATCGCAGACTTCTTTCTGAAGACGGGATCTTTATCGCTGTCGTAACAATCGACCGTGAATCAAGAGCTATCATGGCAGGACCTGAAATTCAATCACGCGGTTTTGTTTACGTGAAAGAATCGGAAGAGCTTATAAAAGAAGCTTCCGAGCACGTAAGAGATATTGTCGAAGACAATATCAGTGCGGGTAAAATTGAATGGAGTGTCTTAAAACAAAATATCAGAGATGACCTCGGTAAATTCCTATACGATGAAACGAAGCGTCGTCCGATGATTATTCCAATCATTTCTGAAATATAATATAGTATAAAGCGACGGAGATATTAGGATAACCTTATATCTCCGTTGTTATAATTAAAAAGTGAAAATGAAGGTGGTAAAAGATGGCGACTAAACGAAAGCGCACTGCGAAAAAGAAAAACAATGATAAGAAAACGTATTATGCGAGTTTTGCTTTAATCATTATTATTTTACTTATCATTACAGTATTCCAGCTGGGCCTCGTCGGAGAATATACCGATGCAGTGTTTAATTTTCTTTTTGGCACAAGCCGCTACTTTACATACCTCGTGTTATTGCTCGCGAGTTTCTATTTGGCGACACATTTAAAATTTCCGTTTACCAAACGCATGCTCGGTTATTTAATGATGCAGTTCGGCCTGTTGTTCCTGCTGCACTCGATACTTTATTTATCGGACCGCGGCAGAACAGATAATTATTATGCATTTGCAGATATGCTCAACATGACGAGAGAGCCCGGATTTGACTTTACCGGCGGAGGAATTATCGGCCAGACGCTGTTTAATTTTTCAGCAACAAGCATCAGTTTCTTCGGTACGCTCTTAATCGGCTTAATATTTATTTATCTGAGTGTAATTATTGTCCGTCATAAGAGCATTGAAGAATCACTCCGCAATGACTTTAACTTTGTTATACGCGGATTGACTGCAATCGGGGCGGGCATCGTCAGTCTGTTCGAAAGGTTTGCTGAATGGTTTAAAAACCGTCCGAAGAAAGAAAAAGAACCGAAAGCTAAAAAGCCGAAACAAAAGTCAGAACCGATTATCGAATCACCGGCTGAAGAAAAACCGGTTGAAAAACGTACTGATAAGAAACGTAAAGCACGCTTCAGTAAAAAAGAGGAAGAGCCTGAAACGGATTCTCTTCTTGAAGAAGCTGATGAATACGTTGAACCTGAAGTATACGATTCGGAAATCCTGATGGAAGAATATAAAGAAGAACCGGTACCTGATAATATGACGCCGGAAGAACATGCACTGAAGATTGAAAAAGAAGTTGAAGAGAAGAAAGAACTTGAATACGATACGCCGGATGATGACGGTGCAGTTGATATTCCTGAAGGCGAGGCAGCTGACAGTGAATTCGAAGAGTTCGATGATAAAGAACTCAAGCAGCTTATCGAGTACAAGCTGCCGTCGATCGACCTGCTCAACGATGCAGAACCGGGCGAGAAAGTCAGCAACAAGGAAGTCATCCAGCAGGGGCGTATTCTGGAAGAAACGCTCAGGAACTTTAATGTCAATGCGAAAGTGTCTAAAATCCGTATCGGGCCTGCAGTAACGCAGTTTGAAATCCAGCCGGACGTCGGAGTGAAAGTATCTAAAATCATCAATCTTCAAAACGATATTGCGCTCAGTTTAGCTGCAAAAGATATTCGTATTGAAGCGCCGATACCGGGTAAATCTGCAGTTGGTATTGAAGTGCCGAACTCGGTTGTCAGCATGGTGACGCTGCGTGAAGTGATTAAACGTAAATCATCGGATAACCCGCTTGAAGTCGCACTGGGCAAAGATATTTCCGGTGCGCCGATTATGGCTGAACTTAACAAGATGCCGCACCTTCTTGTGGCAGGGTCTACAGGAAGCGGTAAGTCCGTATGTATAAACGGTATTATCGTGAGCATTCTGTTAAATGCAAAACCGCACGAAGTTAAAATGATGATGATCGATCCGAAGATGGTAGAGCTGAATGTCTACAATGGTATTCCGCATCTTCTTGCTCCGGTAGTCACAAATCCTCAAAAAGCGAGCGATGCGTTAAATCGTATCGTCAGCGAGATGGAACGCAGATACGATCTGTTCAGTGCATCGCATACGAGAAATATTGAAGCATACAACCAGTATCTGGTCCGTCAGGCGGAAGATCCGGAGAAAGTTCAGAAGCTGCCTTACATCGTCGTTATCGTCGATGAGCTTGCCGACTTAATGATGGTTGCATCTAAAGATGTTGAAGCGTCTATTACACGTATTGCACAGATGGCCCGTGCTGCCGGTATTCATTTAATTATCGCAACACAGCGTCCGTCAGTGGATGTTATTACGGGGATTATTAAAGCGAACATTCCATCGAGAATTGCATTCAGTGTAAGTTCCCAGACGGACTCCCGTACAATTATCGATTCAATGGGTGCCGAGAAACTGCTCGGACGCGGGGACATGCTGTTCCTGCCGTCAGGACGTTCGAAGCCGATCCGTGTGCAGGGAGCGTTTTTAACTGATGATGAAGTCACTGATGTTGTGAAATACATTACAGATCAAATGAAAGCAAATTATGAGAAATCAGTTATAATGAATCAGAAAGAGACAGTTGCTGCACCGGTCGAGTCGGAAGATGAACTTTATCCGGATGCAAAATGGTTTGTAATCGAAGAACAGCGTGCGTCGGCAAGTCTCCTGCAGCGCCAGTTCAGAGTAGGCTACAACCGTGCAGCGCGTCTGGTGGATGATTTAGAAGCGAACGGGGTTATCGGACCTGCGAGCGGTTCCAAGCCGCGCAGTGTCTTAATGGAAAACCACGAAGACTAGTTAGGAGTTTTTTAAATGTCAGGTGTAGACAAAAGAGTCATTAATAATGTGCCAATCGTAAAAATATATACAGAGAAATTTAAAACAGTAGTCGTGAGCGTGTATTTCAGAGCACCGCTCACAGGCACTGATGTCACTGTGAGAAGTTTACTCAGCCGCATGATGATTAAACAGACGAGCAGTCTTAAAACAAACGCGGTGCTGCTTGAATATTTAGCAGAACATTACGGTGCGCATTTAACATCGAATGTTGTGAAAAAGGGCAGTGACCATATCGTGAAGTTCTCAATTGAATTTGTTAACGATAAATTCATTATGGAAGATATCGATATGCTTGGTGATATTACGGCACTCTTAAAAGATGTGCTGAACACACCGTTTAATTACGATGAGTCTGACGAAGCATTTTTCCAGCGTGAAAAACGTCTGATGACGAACCGTCTTAAGAGTATGAAGGATAACCACGCACAGCGTGCATTTGAATTGCTGCTCGAGACGATGTTTGACGACGAAGATTATAAATATTTATCATTCGGTGATCTTGAAGCACTTGAAAAGCTTACGCTCGAAGATGTAAAGGATGCACACAGCCGTATGATGGCCGATGATGATATGTCAGTCCTCGTTGCGGGTAAAGTAGAGGATAACGTCTTTGATTACTTATCCAAGCTCCATAAACATGATGAAGCGAAGATGTATCCGTATAAAGGGTATCCGGTACGCCCTGTTGGTGAAGTGAAATACGAATCGGCATATGAACGTATTGAACAGGCTAAAGTAAACCTCGGTTTCCGTGTACAGTATTCACAACCGGGCGACATTATGGCGCTGAATGTATTTAACCAGCTGTTCGGCGGCAGTGCAGCATCACTGTTATTTACGAATATCCGTGAAAAAATGAGTCTGGCTTATTCGATTCATTCACAGGTCGACGTGAAAAACGGCTATATGTTCGTACTTGCAGGTGTCGACAACGGAAATATTCAAGTATTCGAAGATGCAGTGAAACGCGAACTTCAGCGTGTGATTGATGGTGACTTCGAAGAATCTTTCGTTGAAGAAATCAAACGCAATATGCTCTCAAGCCGTAAAGAATCGATGGATAAACCGCGCGGATTAATTTCCTTAAATTACAACACGCTTTTAAAAGAACAGTCTGTAACAGCACCGGTGAAGAGCTGGACTGAACAGCTCCAAGCGATTACGAAAGCGGATGTCATCCGAATCGCAGAAAAAATTAAACTCGATACAGTATTTACGCTGAAAGGCGGTATAGACAATGACCAATAAATATACAACAGTCCGCTATGACCACCTGGATGAAGTCGTTCATAAACAGGTGATGGATAACGGCCTTGAGGTATTTATCATCGATAAAAAAGGCTACAATAAAAAATTTGCCACCTACACGGCGAAGTACGGTTCTGTGGACAATCACTTTAAAGCTCACGGCGAAGTCCACAATGTGCCGGACGGCATTGCGCACTTTTTAGAGCATAAAATGTTCGATAAAGAAGCGGGCGATGTGTTCAATAAGTTTTCTGAAATGGGTGCGGGTGCGAACGCATTTACATCAATCGACAGAACGAGCTATTTATTCAGCACGACAGAAAACTTCTTTGAGAATCTGCAGCTGTTAATGGATATGGTTGAAATTCCTTATTTCACGCCGGAAAAAGTGGAAAAAGAAATTGGTATTATTAACGAAGAAATTAAAATGTATCAGGATAACCCGGGTTACCGTCTGTACCATGAGACGCTGAATGCAATGTATGAAAACTCTCCGGCTGCGATCGATATTGCGGGAACGCTTGAATCGATTTCTGAAATTACTTCAGAGCATCTGTACTTATGCCATAAGACATTTTATGCACCGGATAATATGGTGATGATTCTTGCCGGTGACTTTAATATAGAAGAAACTTTCAACTATATAGAGACGCATCAGCATTCACGCCGGACATTTGAACCTTCTGAGATCGAGCGTTTTATTCCGGAAGAACCGTACGGGGTTAAAACACCGCACAAAACAATGGAACTTGCGGTATCGACACCAAAAGTGATGCTCGGCTTTAAGTCGCTGCCCGACGACAGTGACAGCGCAACACGCGAACGCCGTGATGCTGCAATGCTGTTTGCACTGGACATGGTTTTCGGAGAGCAGTCCCCATATTATGAGGAGCTGGTTGAACGGGGGATTATCGATGATTCATTCAACTTCGCATATCAGGAAGAAGAAATAATCAGACATACGCTGATGGCAGTCGAAACAGAAGACTATGAAACGTTTACGAAAGAAATCGTCCGCATTATTGAAGAAGTTAAAGGAACAGATTTCTTTACTGATAAACGTCTGCAGAGCCAGAAACGTGAATTAATGGGAGACTATTTAACAAGTCTGAACTCCCCTGAGTATATTGCAAACCAGTATACTAAATATTATTTTGACGGCTATGATCTGTACAATGTGCCGCAGGTTGTCGACAGCATTACAATCGATGATGTTAAAAACTATTTCAACAGTTCAATCGACACGAAAAACATGGTCGAAGTGATCGTGAAAGCTTATGAGTAATGTCGTTTTAGTCGGTGCAACAGGTGATATCGGTAAAAGTATTCATGAATGTCTGAAACATGAGGATATTATTACCTTTTCCAACCGGAAAACACCTGAACTTAACAGTACGCATCACTATCTTGACCTGTCCCGGCCATTTACAGAAAGCGAGCTGGAAGTGTGCTTTGCCGGTGTGGATTCAGTGGATACACTGATTTTTACGCCGGGAGAGGCATTATTTGAATTAATTCAGGATACAACGCTTGAACAGGTTGACGGACAGTACAATGTCAGTGTGAGGGCACTGATTACTTTTATCAAAGTACTGCTGCCGAAGTTAAGGCGGAGTGAACGCGCAAGCATAATTGTCATTTCAAGCGTCTGGGGCACGTACGGTGCAAGTATGGAAAGCATCTACAGTACGTTCAAAGGGGCCCAGGAAACACTTGTTAAATCGCTGGCGAAGGAACTGGCACCGTCAAATATTACAGTTAATGCTGTAGCACCCGGTGTCGTCCGTGGTAAAATGACATTAAAGCTGAGTGAAGAAGACATAGCAATGATGCTTGAAGATCTTCCGCAGGGCCGGCTAATCGAACCCGGGGAGGTCGCATCAGCAGCAGAGTATTTAATATCTGACAATGCGCGGAGCATTACGGGAGAAGTATTAAAAATTAACGGGGGATGGTATACGTGAATACTGAGAAGCCTAATTTTTATCCGGAACGCGATGAAGAAATTTATATGGAATATAAAAACCTGGATGACCGTCCCGGACTGCTCGGTGATATTTTAAGTCTGATGGGCAACATCGGTCTCAGCATTAAAACAATTAACGGTGTGGAAATATCACAGCGTGCATTGCTGATACGTACTGATGATCTGTGGAAACTCGAACGTTTTAAATGGATCTGCGAACATGTAGATGAAATTGAAGTCGGTAAAATGCGGACACCGACCATTACAGACAGACTGACGCTCCGTCACGGACGCTTCATTAAGCGTGCGGAAGAAAATAAAAATATTTTCAAATTTACACGCGCCGAAATCAGTGTGGTTGTCGACTTTCTCGCGATACTGTTCGATATTGATGAAACGTTTCTGATCGGTGTACGCGGTATGCCGCGTGTCGGTAAAACAGAATCGGTAGTTGCAGGAAGTGTGTCAGCAGGTGACAAGTGGCTGTTTTTATCATCTACGATGCTGAAACAGACAGAACGCACAAGTCTCCACAAACAGGAATTCGATAAAGGCAATGTTTACATTATCGATGGTGCAGTGACCTCGAAATCGACAAGCACAGATCATAAACGGCTCGTCAGCCAGGTGATTAATTACGACGGTACGACAGTTGTCGAGCATCCGGATTTATTAATCGATGATCCGTTCTTTAAATTGAAGCAGGAAGATTTTGATTACATTATCGAAATCCGTGAATACGAAGATCAGGAAATCACTTATGAAAAACATAAGAAACGTCACTGGTTCGAAAGTGACAATATGGACTTTTTCTAATTGGAGCTAACAAACTATGAAACTTGGGACATACTTACAAAATAAACGTGAAAAATCAGGGGTCACTTTAAAAGAAATGGAGCGCGGTTCCGGTATTAAACGGAGCGTGATTCAGATTATTGAAGCGGGTGACCTGACGCAGCTGCCTGAATCGAAACATACGCGCTTTCTAATTAGAAAGTATGCAGATTTCCTGCATCTGGATTCAGAACAGATACTGGAACGTTTCGAGGATGAAATTCCGGACACAGCTGCAGGAAAGCAAAAGCGCAATCAGAAATCGAATCAGGATTTCCAGTATTTAAAAAAAGTGCTGATTGGTTTTATAACGATGATCGTCGTCCTCTTTGCCGTTTGGCTGGTCCTTTTACAAATCGGCTCCCAAGGTGATATTTTTGAGACGAAAAGAGTCTATGAAACTGATGAAGAAGTCACTGAAAGTGTTGCAGAAAATGACGAAGATGAAGCTGCCGAAGAAGAACAGCCGGCTGAAGAAGCGGCAGAACCCGCGGAGGAACCGGCAGAAAAAGAGCCGGAAGAACCGAAGGCGGAAGTGAAATTCGTCAATCGTGAAGGCAACACGCTGAATTATAACGTCACAGCACCAAAAGAACTGACACTGGAACTGTCGGGCGAAGAAACTTCATGGGTCAGCTTAACCGATGACCTTGAAAATAATTATCTGTACGAAGAATCAGACGGCGGTACATTTGAAATTGATCCGGAAGCGTCGGTTGTCAGTCTTGCGCTCGGGAACTCAACATCATTTGATATTGCATTGAACGGTGCCGCTGTCGATAACTCGCAGCGCGGGGATACCGTTACGGTTTATTATCAATTTAACATCACAAGGGAGTGACAATAAATGAACATACCTAACTGGCTGACCGTTTTCAGAGTTGTTTTAATTCCGGTCTTTTTAGTCTTTGCACTCCTTGACTTCGGCTTTGGCACCATGACATTTTTAGGCGGTGAAGGCATTCTGGTCGAGCAGTTTATCGCTGCAGTGATATTCGTTATCGCAGCGCTGACTGATTTCCTGGACGGTTATCTTGCCCGCAGGTGGAACATGATTACAAACATGGGGAAATTCCTCGATCCATTAGCTGATAAACTGCTCGTTGCAGCAGGACTGATTGTGCTCGTTGAATGGCACACCATTTCTAGCTGGATTGCGGTTGTTATTATCGCAAGAGAGTTTGCCGTGACAGGACTGCGTCTTTTACAAATAGAGCAGGGGTTCGTCTCGGCGGCGGGACAGCTCGGTAAAATCAAAACAGTTTTCCAGATGCTTGCACTGGTATTTCTGCTGTTTGGAGATATCTTTACAGCATATCTGCCGTTTTCACCCGGTCAGGTATTTATGTATATCGCAGTATTCTTTACGATACTGTCGGCAATAGAATACTTCTACAAAGGCCGCGGCGTGTTTAAGGCGGATAAGAATTAAAAAAACTGCGGTGATTTCACTGCAGTTTTTATTTTTTTTGGACTGTGCATTACGGTTATGTCAATACTGCCGGCAAATATTCAAAAACTGCTTTTTGAAAGCGAACATATATTCGCTTTTTTAATTTGTGCATGATATAATAATAAATGAGATTACGACTGGAGGTACATTATGGACGAGAGACATAAAGCGATAGATACTGTTATTAAAAACATGGAAAAGTCATTTGGTAAAGGTGCCGTTATGAAGCTTGGAGACGATGCGGGACGCAAAGTTAAAACAACTTCTTCGGGATCAGTCACATTAGATAGAGCACTCGGCGTCGGCGGATATCCGCAGGGACGTATTATAGAAGTGTACGGACCGGAATCATCAGGTAAAACGACTGTAGCCCTGCACGCCATTGCAGAAGTACAGAGAAACGGCGGCATTGCTGCCTTTATCGATGCAGAGCACGCCCTTGATCCGGAGTACGCAACAAAACTTGGTGTAGATATTGATAACTTATATATTTCACAGCCGGACACCGGTGAACAGGGACTTGAAATTACAGAAGCATTCGTTAGAAGCGGTGCAGTAGACATGGTCGTTGTCGATTCCGTTGCAGCACTTACACCGAGAGCTGAAATCGAAGGCGAGATGGGAGACTCTCACATGGGTCTGCAGGCGCGTCTAATGTCACAGGCCTTAAGAAAACTGTCCGGTGCCATTTCGAAGAGTAACACGACAGCAATATTCATTAACCAGGTCCGCGAAAAAATCGGAGTTATGTTTGGTAACCCCGAAACGACAACTGGCGGACGTGCGCTTAAATTCTACAGTTCGGTCCGCCTTGAAGTCCGCCGTGCAGAAAGCTTAAAAATTGGCCAGGACATCGTCGGTAACCGCACGAAAATCAAAGTTGTTAAAAACAAAGTCGCTCCGCCGTTTAAAGTAGCAGAAGTGGATATTATGTACGGAGAAGGTATTTCACACACAGGTGAAGTTATCGACTTAAGTGTTGAAGAGGACATCGTTGAGAAAAGCGGTGCGTGGTATTCTTACAATGGCGAACGTCTCGGCCAGGGTAAAGAAAATGCCAAGAAGACACTGAAGGAAAACCCGGAACTGTTCGCAGAAATCGAACGTAAATTACGTTCTGCACTTGGATTCGGCGAAGATATTCCTGAAGACGAAAAAGACAAAGATGCCAAAGAAGACGCAGA
This sequence comes from Jeotgalicoccus coquinae, assembly GCF_014207425.1. GTDB lineage: Bacteria > Bacillota > Bacilli > Staphylococcales > Salinicoccaceae > Jeotgalicoccus > Jeotgalicoccus coquinae. The sequence goes on from NZ_JACHFF010000001.1 coordinate 568,698, forward strand.
TTTATTTGAAAAGGACGAATTAAAATAATAACTGAAGCCTGATTTAGACAGGCTGTTCAATCAAGCACCGGTATTATAAATACTCGTGCTTGATTTTCTTTATGATTATATTTAGAATTGAATTATATAATATTTTAATTAATACTCATATTATATTTAACACACTTTAGAACCTTAGTTAGGGAGGTGTTTATTGTGGACTTAATAGACATTCTCTTACTCTTACTTGGTATTATTCTGGGTGTTGTTATCGGATATTTTATTGTCAATAATATATTGACTAACAAGCAGCGTCAGGCAAGGAGTTCAGCTGAACATATTATAAATGAAGCTAAAAAGGAATCCGAAAACCTGAAGAAAGAAAAACTGCTCGAAGCGAAAGAAGAAAACCAAAATCTGAAAGAAGCGTTTGACAGCGAAATGAATACTCAGCGCAACGACTTGAAAGCGTTTGAAAACAGATTATTGCAGCGTGAGACATCACTTGATCGTAAAAGTGAATCACTCGATAAGAAAGATGACATGCTGGAAAACAGAGAAGCTAAAATTGAAGAAAAACAGCAAATGGTTGATGCCAGGGGTAACGAGATTAATGAAAAGATAAGTCAGCAAGAAACAGAATTATCCCGCATCTCCGGCTTGACGCGCGACGAAGCACGTCAGGAAATGTTCTCTCAGGTAGAACACGAACTGTCACATGATATGGCTGTAATGGTTAAGGAAAAGAAAGAAAAAGCAACTCGGGAAGTAGACAAAGAAGCGCGTGAACTGCTCGCACTTACAGCGCAGCGTTACGCAGCCGAATACACCAGTGAGTCTACGGTATCAGTAGTCACATTACCGAACGATGAAATGAAAGGCCGCATTATCGGCCGTGAAGGACGAAACATCAGAACGCTTGAAACACTGACAGGTGTCGACCTTATTATCGACGACACACCTGAAGCAGTAATACTGTCAGGATTCGATCCAATCAGAAGACAAATTGCGAAGAGCGCACTTGAAGCACTTGTGCAGGACGGCCGCATTCACCCTGGACGCATTGAAGAAATGGTGGACAAAGCACGCCGCAATATGGAAACTGAAATTCGTGACGCAGGTGAAGCTGCAGCGTTTGAACTCGATATTCACAATCTTCATCCTGAACTTGCAAAACACTTAGGTAAGATGAAATACCGCTTAAGTTACGGACAAAATGTGCTTAAGCATTCGATTGAAGTCGGCTACCTCGCAGGTATACTTGCGAGCGAACTCGGCGAAAATGTCGCTTTAGCCCGCCGTGCAGGACTGCTGCACGACATCGGTAAAGCAATCGACCACGAAATTGAAGGCTCCCATGTAGAAATCGGAGTCGAACTCGCAACCCGTTATAAAGAACAGGATACGGTTATTAATGCGATTCAGTCACACCACGGTGATGTTGAACCGACAAGTGTCATTTCAATTCTCGTAGCAGCAGCAGATGCACTCTCTGCAGCGCGCCCGGGCGCGCGTCGTGAAACGCTGGAAAACTACGTTAAACGATTAGAGAGACTCGAGCATATTGCAGAAAGCTACGATGGCGTAGAAAAAACATTTGCAATTCAGGCCGGCCGCGAAATTCGTGTAATGGTCAGCCCTGAAGATATCGATGACTTAAAAGCACACCGTCTTGCAAGAGACATTAAGAAACGTATAGAAGATGAACTGCAATATCCAGGACACATAAAAGTGACAGTTGTCCGCGAGATGAGGGCCATAGAATACGCAAAATAAAAAGATCGGAGACGGAAGTCTCTGATCTTTTTTTGTTTTGGCGGGGGTGCAGGGTCACATTGAGACAAATAGCGTTAATCGTCTCATCGACTGATAAACATTGAGACAAATAAGACTAATCGTACCAACGAACAGTCTTCAATGAGATACAGAGACATTATTGTCCCAACGAGAGACTCACATTGAGACTAATATCTGTATTCGTCTCAATGAGCAAACTTTATCAGTAAATATTATAAACACTATAAATCTATAGTATTTAACTGCATCCAAACTTCAATTATACTCCGGTTCATATACGTTTTTATAGAGTAATTGGCAAAATGTCACATACATAAAAAGGTAAAAATCAGCTGATTCGTGTAAAAAATCGGACAGTTTTGCTATTTTTGTTTAAACATGAACTTTTTAAAAGGAAATCGCCATTTTCACCTATATATAGAGTAGGAGATACTTTTTATATATTAGGAGGAGATAGCTTGTTTATTAATAATCGTGAAATACCGGTGGAACTATTATATTACAGCGCACTTTCAGCGCGAGCAGAATTAACAGCTAATGAGAAATATCAAATGGAAATTGTAAAAAAAGGTTATGAAGGTGAATGTCAGTACGATAAAATCTTCGACGAAATTGATCATTCCAATTTATATATTTTCAGAGATGTTTATCTGAAAACAGGTAATACAACAACACAGTACGACAGCATCGTCATTACTGATGACAGGGTGACGGTGAATGAAATCAAAAACTTCCAGGGGGATTTTCATTATTCCAAAGATAACTGGTATAAAAATGGGTATCTGCTGGAAGATGATGCTTTTGCACAACTGAGAAGAGCCCAGGGCAAACTGATGAGGCTGGCTAAGAACTCTGCATTGAACTTTGAAGTGACAGGTGCACTAATTTTTATCAACGATGATTTCAGGTTAACAAGTGACACCGATGCTATTTGGGATAAAACAATTGTCAGGAGTCATTTACGAAGTTATCTTCGAAATCTGAACAATGCTCAAAGAGGAAATAAAGCGAAGAAAATAGCCAACATCATAAATAAGCATAGAGTAAACAATACTTATTTTAACGAGAAAGCGGATATATCCCGGCTCAAATCAGGGTTCTATTGCGGAGAATGCAGGAGCTATAATCTGATAAAAAGACGATTTCATTTTACATGTGGTAATTGCGGGACAATTGAGACCAGCGAAACTCATCTTTTACGTGCGATAAGTGATCATAAGTATTTATTCTATAATCAGCCTATTACAAAAAAAACAATTCTCCGCTTAATTGACCATCAGCTCCCTAAGTCAACTTTGGCAAGAATGATGAACAAACATTGTAATATTGAATATAAAGGGCGAAGCTCTACATATAAATATAAGTATTATGATTTTAATGCTGCATTAAAGATTATAAAAGGCTGCAGATATAAGAATACAATTATAAAACCTATGTAAATGGAAGTCGTGAAGGCTCACATTGAGACGAAAACATTTTAGTGTCTTAATGAACACGCCACATTGAGACAAAAAATAAGCATCGCCCCAATGAGAGCGTCGCATTGGGACAAATACTTCAAATCGTCCCATCGAAGGATGCACAATGAGACGCAGACAGTTAATCGTCTCAATGAGCGAAATACAATCACCCCAACCCACAAATCTCCCTCTATTATCCACCGCAAAATAATGTATAATTAACACAATAGATAGGGTGATTTGATGAGAATTTTATTCATTGGAGATGTAGTCGGAAAAATTGGCCGACGCATGATTAAAAATTATTTGCCGGCTCTGAAAAGAGAACACGGTGCACATTTTACGATTGTTAATGGTGAAAATGCGGCGCACGGTAAAGGTATAACTGAAAGTACTTATAAAGAAATTTTAAACGGCGGTGCGGATTTTATCACGCTGGGCAACCATGCTTTCGCTAAACGCGAAGTGTATGAGCTGCTGGAAAAAGACGTGAAAATGGTGCGTCCGGCAAACTTCCCGGAAGGGACGCCCGGTGACGGCAGCCGCGTTGTTAATATTAACGGCAAAAAGCTTTTAATTGTTAACCTGCAGGCGCGCAGTTTCCTTGAGCCGATTGAGAATCCGTTTAAAGTAATCGATAAAATTCTCGAAGAGAATGAATATGATGCTGCATTCGTTGATTTCCACAGCGAGACGACGAGTGAGTCGATTGCGATGGGTTATCATCTCGACGGGCGTGTGAATGCTGTAGTCGGCACACATACGCACGTGCAGACGAACGATGCGACGCGTCTGCCGAATGGCACAGTTTACATCACTGATGTCGGCATGACCGGTTTTAAAGATGGAATATTAGGTATCAGAAAAGACGAAGTCATCCGCAGATTTATTACGAACCTGCCTGAACGCCACGTTGTTCCTGATGAAGGCAAGGGTGTTATCAGCGGTGTCATTATCGATACTGACAGCAAAACAATTAAAAACTTTAAAATCGAAGAGTAACAGCATGAAAAAGCGGGCGCACCGGGACACAGAGCGTCCGCTTTTTGCATCCGGAAATAAAAATTAAATTTTCAGTTCAAGTTTAGTGAAAATTATGTCACTTTTATGGCATAATATAATTAATTCGGATTTCGAAAGAATATTATTCAGGGGAATTTGCAGCAATCCGGCATTCACGTCACAGAAACAAAGGATGGGTTCACAATGATTACAGTTTACCGCTATGCCATGAAGTACAAATGGATGATTTTTATTGCCTTATTTTTTATGTTTATCGAACTGTCTGTCGAGCTGATTCAGCCGCTGTTCATCCAGCAGATTATCGACAACGGAATTATGATTAACAGTATCGACAATGTAATTTTCTACCTGCTGGTCATGTTCGGGATATCGCTGATTGCACTCCTTGCAGGGATATTTAATACATACTTTACAAGTCATTTAACGAACATGTTCGGTTATGATCTCAGGATGGCAATTTTCACCCGGGTACAGCATTTCACGCTTGCGACGTTATCGCGTTTTTCGACGTCCAGTCTGATTACCCGGATGACGCAGGATGTGCTGCAGACAGAAATGCTGCTTTTCATGAGTTTGCGCATACTGCTCCGTGCACCGCTGCTCGTTATCGGATCGCTCGTTATGTCATTCCTTGTCAATCCGACGCTTGGTTTGTATTTATCGCTGCTGACACCGATTCTCGCAATATTTCTGTTTTTCGCATCGAAAAAAGGGGCGGAAATATTCCTCCGGGTACAGCACTGGCTCGACAGAATTAACCGTTTCATTCAACAGAATTTAGAAGCGGTCAGACTGATAAAAGCCAATGACACGGGGGGCTACGAAACCGGGAAGTTTGGAAAAGTCGCAGCCAGACTGCGCGACGATACAATATTTGCCTTAAGACTGATGGAATCGATACTTCCAGTACTGCTCCTGATTATGAACGGCAGTCTGCTGCTCGTATTGTGGGTAGCTTCAGACCTGCTTCAGACGAATGAAGTTGCGGTCGGTGAAATTGTAGCCGTCATTAACTACGCACTCCGTATGCAGGGCGGATTCTCGATGTTTGCGTTTCTGATCATCGCTTCATCAAGAGCGAAAGCTTCGAGTGACCGTATCAGTGAAATACTTCATGCACCAATTGCTGTTGAAGAGAAAGAAACGTTTGAGGCAGCTGACAGTGCAGGTACGGTTAAATTTGAAAACGTATCGTTTAAATATCCGAACACGGGACGCTATGTGCTGAAGGATATTTCATTTGAAATTCACGATAATGAAAACTTCGTCATTATGGGCGGCACCGGTTCAGGCAAGAGTTCTTTAATCAGTCTGATACCGAATATGTATGATGCGACAGACGGTAACGTGATTGTTAACGGCAAAAACGTGCTGGACTGGCACACAGCGGAACTCAGACAGACGATCGGCTACGTGCCGCAGCGTGCGATTTTATTTACCGGCAGTATTTATGAAAACCTGCTGTGGGGCAATCTGCACGCTGAGGAAGATGATGTGTTTATGTCTTCTGAAAAAGCGCAGATACATGATAATATTATGAATTTTGATGATACGTATGAAACACCGGTCGGTCAGATGGGTGTGACATTATCCGGCGGTCAGAAGCAGCGTCTGTCAATTGCGCGTGCACTGGTGAGAAAACCGTCAATTCTCATATTGGATGATTCAACATCGGCACTCGATGTCAAAACTGAAAACAATTTATGGGATGCACTGGAAGGCGAAAACGTAACACGTATAGTTATTACGCAGAAGATATCGACTGCTGAACAGGCGGGCCGGGTACTGCTGCTGGACGATGGTATGATTTCCGCTCTAGGGACCCATGATGAGCTGCTCCGGACATCATCACTGTACAGAGAAATCTACGAATCGCAGAAAAAAGGGGGCCATCTCGATGACTAACTTTTTTGCACGGCCGTTTGGGCACGAGCCTCTTATATCAAAAGAAGATATCGGAAAGAACAAACGTTCAAACAAAAACAAAGCGGATAATATGGGGCAGACTTTAAAACGAATCTGGCAGTTTATGCGCGGTGAACGAAAGAGATTATACCTTATAATTTCACTCGTAGTTGTAACGAGTCTCCTCAGCATTGTCGGACCGTTTTTAGTCGGACGCATCGTGGATAATTACTTTATCCCGCGTGAGCTCGACGGACTGTTCCGCATACTGATGATTCTGCTCGCATCATATGTCCTGCTGTCGGCGACGACATTTATTCAGGCTTACCTGATGGTCGGACTGTCACAGCGCACAATATACAACTTAAGGCATCACCTGTTTGAACATATGCAGGAACTGCCTGTCACATTTTACGATAAACGTCAGCACGGTGAATTAATGAGCCGGATGACGAACGATATTGAAACATTATCCCAGACGATGAACTCATCGTTCATTCAATTTACGACGAGTATCGTCACGCTGATCGGTACGTTTTCGGTCATGCTTTATTTAAGCCCGCTGTTAACATTCCTGACAGCGCTGATTATTCCGATCCTGATTGTCAGTGTCCGTTTTATTACAAACCGTACCGGTCCGCTGTTTAAAATGCGTCAGCGCCGTACGGGTGAGCTGAACGGTTACATTGAGGAGATAGTTTCGGGACAGGAAATCGTTAAAGTGTTCTCTCAGGAAGACCGTGCGGTAAAAAACTTTGAAAGCCGTGCGAGAAACTTAAGAGAAGTGACGTTCTGGGCGAACCTGTACTCGGGATTCATTCCCAAAATCATGAATATGCTGAACAACGTTTCATTTACGATTGTTGCCGGTGCAGGGGGTATTCTCGCACTGACAACGAACGGTGTAGTGACTGTCGGTATTATCGTTGTCTTTGCGGAATATGCCCGCCAGTTTACGCGCCCGCTTGCGGATTTATCGAACCAGTTAAACCAGGTGCTTTCAGCCATCGCAGGGGCGGAACGTGTCTTCCAGATTCTCGATACACCGTCAGAATCAAACGAAGGAAAAATTACTGACAAGGTAATAACAGGGCACATTGAATTCGATGATGTCACATTTTCATACAGTAAAGAACAAAAAAACCCGACGATTAAAAATCTGTCATTCGATGTAAAACCGGGTGAATCAGTCGCGCTGATCGGTGCGACGGGGGCAGGCAAGACGACAGTCATGCAGCTCCTCGCCAGATTCTACGAAACAGATAAAGGACGTATTCTTGTCGACGGGGAAAACATTAAGGACTACTCGCGTACCAATATCCGTTCACAGACAGCATTCGTGCTGCAGGATCCGTATCTGTTTGAAGCGACAATCCGTGAAAACATCCGCTACGGCAGAATGGATGCAACGGACGATGAAGTAGTGGAAGCTGCGAAAGTAGCAAATGCACACGACTTTATTATGACGCTTGAACAGGGGTACGATACTGTACTGGATCTGGATGAGGGCTTTATCTCGCAGGGACAGAAACAGCTGATTTCAATTGCGAGAGCATTAATTACCGACCCGGCCATTCTGCTGCTTGACGAAGCAACATCGAGCATCGATACGATTACCGAATTAAAAATTCAGGAATCGCTGGAACGCTTAATGAAAGGGCGGACGAGTATTATTATCGCCCACAGACTCAACACGATAAAAGCCGTGGACCGGATATTCGTGCTCGGGCAGGGAGAACTGCTTGAAGCGGGTACGGAAGAAGAACTGCTTGCACACCGCGGCAAATACTACGATATGGTGAATCAGTAAAATTAAAGCCGCACCCGGATTCCAAAGAGGAGTCAGGTGCGGTTTTACATCTGTACACGACTGCGTTAAGATAGAATCAATTAAATAAAGCACACCACTGGAGGTGCCCTTAAGGGGCTGAGAAATACTCTTAATACCTGATCTGGATTATGCCAGCGTAGGGAAGTGGCATAGATTCGTTATGCACACTCCAGGGGTAAGAGTGTGCATTTTTGTACTTTGACAAACGAATCAGGAGATTTACATTTAATAAATGAGAGCTTTCATATATAATGAATGATATATATCAACTAAAAGGTGGAACTTCGAATGTATACAAAGGACGAAATAATAGAAGAAGCTAAAAAGCTCGGCAAAATGATGTCTGAAACAGACCAGGTCGAATTCTTTAAAAAAGCGGAAGCTAAGATTCATGAGAATCAGGAAATCCGTGAAAAAATGGCAAGTCTGAAAAGTCTTCAGCAGCAGGCAGTAAACTTCCAGAACTACGGTAAGGAACGTGCTTACAAAATGACGGAAGAAAAACTTGCTAAAATCGAACAGGAATTGGACGAAATGCCGCTTGTTGACCAGTTCAAAGAATCACAGGCAGGCGTTAACGAACTTCTACAGATGGTTTCACATGCAATCAGTTCGACTGTAACAAGTGAAATTATCGAATCTACAGGCGGAGACCTTATGCAGGGCGAAACAGGTGCTGCAATCCGCAACAAACCGAACCGCGATCCGGATCAGTTCAAATAAGCACAGCTACATATTAAATGGTGTTGAAATCTCTTGTTATCAGAGTATTTCAGCACCTTTTTTATATTCATATTTAGTTGGACATCGCTCATTGAGACGATAAAAGTTCTCCATCTCATTGTAGTCTCCACATTGAGACAAATAAATCTAATTGTCCTAACGAAACTCCCACATTGGATTGATAAACATCGTTCGTCCCATTGTACGGCTCACATTGAGACGATAATCGCTATTTGTCCCAATGAGCGGCCAGTGCCAAAAACCCAACCCAAATTTAAGGAGGAACCACCATCAACAAACTCACTAAAAACATGACCCTCACTGCAGCTTTCGTCGCTTTAAACGTTATTCTGAGCACTGTCGTTACAATCCCGATCGGTATTATCCGCGCTGCGCCGATGCAGCATCTCATCAATGTACTTGGTGCCGTATTAACCGGCCCCTGGGTCATTGTCCAGGCGTTTATCTCGTCTACAATCAGAGTGTTATTCGGCACGGGGACTGTGTTCGCTTATCCCGGCAGCATGATCGGCGCGCTCGCGGCATGGCTTCTTTACAAATACACTAAAAAACTTTCGCTCGCAGCAGCGGGTGAGGTGCTCGGCACCGGTGTTATCGGTGCGCTCAGCCTGTACCCGCTCATCATCGTACTGGAACTCGATCAAAATATATTCACCATCGTCGCTGCAGCGTTTCTCGTGTCGAGTTTTATCGGCGCGCTGCTGTCTTTCATCATCCTGAAACAATTGGAAAAACACGGGGTCTTACTGCGGATATAAGCGTGCACGCGTGTTATAATAATACGACAAGATTAATTTAGGAAGTGTTAAAATGCGGGAACCAACACCGATGATGAAGCAGTATTTTTCAATTAAAGATAATCATCCGGACAGCTTACTTTTATTCAGACTGGGAGATTTTTACGAGCTGTTTTACGACGATGCAGTCACAGCTGCAAAAGTGCTCGAAATTACATTAACTTCACGCGATAAAAGCAAAGATCCGATACCGATGTGCGGCGTGCCATATCATTCTGCGCGCAATTATATAGCAAAACTGATCGATAATGGATTTAAAGTGGCAATCTGTGAGCAGATGGAAGATCCCACACAGACAAAAGGCATGGTCAGAAGAGAAGTGGTCCGTGTCATAACGCCGGGGACATTAATCGATGATTTCGGTATGGATGACGGGGCGAGCAACTTTATTCTCGCAGTCCATGAAACTGACGGGAGAACAGAAGTCAGCTACGCGGATATTTCAACCGGTGAAATTTTTGCATTTTCAACGGGTGACGAAACGGAACTGAAAAGTGAAATCGAAACACTCGGTGCCCGCGAACTCGTAACGAATGCAGAGAGCGAGCATATTATTCACCGTATTTATAATGATCCGCCGCTGTATACAGTATTTGAAGCGGCAGATCCGGCAGATTACGACTATGAAGATGATGTCGATGAGCATCACGCAATCAACCTGCTGTTAAATTATATCCGGAAGCAGAACATGCAGGAACTGAAACATTTAAAAACGGTTGAAAAACACCGTATCAATACATTTATGAAATTAAACTATGCGGCCATTTCGAACCTTGAGCTCTTAGAAAATATTCAGACGAAAAAAGTTAAAGGTTCACTGTTCTGGTATTTAAACCGTACGGAAACACCGATGGGTAAACGCCAGCTCAGAAAACTGATCGAGCGTCCGCTCGTATCAAAGAAGGAAATTGAAAACCGTCAAAACATAGTCACGACTTTAATCGATAACTTTACCGAGCGTCAGCAGCTGTCAGACATATTAAATGATGTATACGATATCGAACGTTTAGTCGGCCGTCTTGCTTTCAACAACGTGGATGTTAAAGACCTGGGTCAGCTGCGCGACTCGCTGCGCGGACTGCCGGAATTAAAATCAGTCCTTGACTCACTAAAACTGACGGACAACAAAACATTCCAAAACTTCGACAGTCTGGAAGATGCTTACGACCGGCTCGTCGTGTTAACAGATACACCGCCGAAAACAATCCGCGAAGGAAAGATTTTCAAAGACGGCGTCAACGATGAACTCGATAATTTAAGAGACATCAGTACGAATGCACGTACATGGCTTAATAACTATCTCGAAACTGAGAAAGAACGTACAGGCATTAAAAACCTGAAGATCGGCTTCAATAAAGTGTTCGGCTATTACCTCGAAATTTCCAAAGTTCAGGCGATGAACTTCGATGCGGAAAAGTTTGAGTACAACCGTAAACAGACACTCACAAACGCTGAGCGTTTTATCACGCCGGAATTAAAAGAAATGGAAAGCCGGATACTGACAGCAGAAGACGACAGCATTAAGCTCGAGTTCAATATGTTTACGGAACTCCGTACGGACATGATGGATTATATTACGCGTCTGCAGCGTACGGCGGAACAGATTTCAACACTTGATACGCTGATTTCATTTGCGCTTGTGTCAAACGACTATCATCTGACGACACCTGAGTTTTCAAACGATAAGTCAATCGAGCTTATCGATGCGCGTCATCCGATTGTTGAACGCATGCTGAATGAAAACACGTATGTACCGAACGACTTAACAATGACTGAAGATAATTTTATTTATCTGATTACAGGACCCAACATGTCCGGTAAATCAACGTACATGCGTCAGGTGGCATTAATTATCATCATGGCTCAGATGGGTATGAGAGTTCCTGCGGCAAGTGCCACACTGCCGGTATTCGACGCGATTTATACACGTATCGGTGCGAGCGATGACTTATCCAGCGGTAAATCGACATTCATGATTGAAATGATGGAAGCAAATAACGCACTGCAGCACGCTACAAAAGACTCGCTGTTAATATTTGATGAGATTGGCCGCGGGACGAGCACATACGACGGCATGGCGCTTGCACAGGCCATGCTTGTGTACATCCATGAAGAAATCGGTGCGAAGACGCTGTTTTCAACGCACTATCATGAACTGACGAATCTCGAAGATACGCTGTCAGGACTGCAGAACGTTCACGTTAAAGCGACAGAATACGACGGCAAACTCGTCTTCCTGCACAAAGTAAAACCGGGTGCAGTAGAAAAGAGTTACGGCATTCATGTGGCGAAACTGGCGGAACTGCCGGACCGTGTAACAGAACTCGCGGGAGAGTATTTAAGCTCATTCGAAAACCGGAAACATAAGCCGGAACCAGGGCATCAGGATGATATCTTCCAGCTGGAACTTCCGCTTGATGACAGTGAAACGGTATCTAAAAACGATAAAAAACTATTAACCGAATTAACATCGCTTGATTTAAATAATATGACGCCGATGGAGGCGATGAATACATTGCACGGTTTAGTGAACAAAGCACGCGGGGAGGGATAAAAATGGGACAGATTCACGTAATGCCCGCCCATATACAAAATAAAATCGCAGCAGGCGAAGTGGTCGAGCGTCCGAGTTCAATCGTCAAGGAGATTGTAGAAAACTCGCTCGACGCCGGATCTACTGTTATTGAAGTATTTATCAAAAACAGCGGCATGGAGTCGATTAAAGTAGTCGATAACGGCCATGGCATCGATTATGAGGACCGCACGCTGTTATTTGAAAGACATGCGACGAGTAAAATAGATACAGCATACGAACTGTTTGAAATACGTTCACTCGGTTTCCGCGGCGAAGCGCTGGCCAGTATCGGGGCAGTATCGAAAGTGACGCTTGAAAGTATGCGGGATAATTCAACACCGTTCAAAATTGTGTACAGCGGCGGGAAATACGATGAGGATACGGTCTGGCATGAACGCCGCGGGACAATTATTGAAATTGAAGACTTGTTCTTTAATACACCGGCACGCTTAAAATATATAAAAAATCTGCGCACTGAAGCGGGTAAGATTATCGATATTATGCAGCGGATGGCATTGAATTATCCGGAAGTCAGCTTCCGCCTTGTCTTTGACGGCAAAGACCGCTTTAAAACGACAGGCAACGGCAACTTAAAAGAAGTGATTAACATTCTTTACGGCATTCAGGTATCGGCCAATACGCTCGCAGTGAATGCAGCAAGCCCGGACTACACAATCGACGGCTATATCGTGAGACCGGAAGTCACACGGAGCAATCGCAACTATATTAATTTAAGCATCAATAACAGACATGTCCGTCATTTTAAATTATCGGAGAGTATTATTAACGCTTATCATACGCTGCAGCCGAAAGATAAGTACCCGCTCGCATTTTTAAATATTAAGATGGACCCGAAACTGATTGATGTAAACGTGCATCCGTCAAAAGTGGAAGTAAAACTGTCGAAAGAAACGGAATTACTGAGACTGATGGAAACAGCGGTTAAAGAAGCGCTGATGGAAACAGAACTGATTCCGGAAGTGGCACATAAAAAACCTAAAAGTGAAAAGCCTGAACAGTCAGCAATCGATTTTACTGAACGCCACGAACAAATCAGAGAACATATCGACACGTATGAACCGCCCGCAAGGCAAACACAGCTTGAAACATTTAAAGAATCACCGCAGGTTCAACAGTCTGAGAACACGCAGCAATATCAGCAGCAAAAACAAACATACACCAATCCATTCAAACAGACTCCTGCCGAGCAGCCGGCCAAACCAAAAGATACACCATCGTTCGTCCGGCATGAACCGCTGCCTGAAAAAGAGAAGCTGCCGTATTTAGAAATTATCGGCCAGCTGCACGGCACGTATATTATTATGCAGAACGAAACCGGTATGTATTTAATGGACCAGCATGCAGCACAGGAGCGTATTAAGTACGAATATATTTATGCCAATATCATTAAAGAAGATGACGGCATTCCGCTGTTAATTCCATATACGTTCGAGTTCAGTTTCGACGATGTCATTACAATCGATGAAAAACTCACTGAACTGCAGTCGCTCGGTTTCGATATCGAAAAAAGCGGCATGAAGCAGTATACCGTTTCGCGTTATCCATCGTGGATTAAAGCAAACAACCCGGAAGAGGACATTAACGATTTAATTGAGTTTATCTCTCAGACGGATTACTTTGACGTGAATAAGTACCGCGAAGAAATGTCGATTATGATGAGCTGCAAACAGTCTATTAAAGCGAATCATTATCTCGATAAAAACCAGATGGCGGCACTGCTCGAAGAACTTGGAAAATGTGCTTCACCGTACACGTGTCCGCACGGCCGTCCGGTAATTATTCATATGACAACGTACGAAATTGAAAAAATGTTCAACCGTATTATGAAGTAGGGGGGCTTGAATTGAAGATTTTTAACCGCACGATGAGAAATAAAGACAGGAGTATTTCAGTTACGCACTATGTTCCAAAAAATCCGAAAGCGAGCATACAGGTGCTCCACGGCATGGCGGATCATAAGGACAGATACAAAGAGTTTTTAATGTACCTTGCTTTAAATGATATACATTGTGTGATTCATAATCACAGAGGCCACGGTTCTGATGAGAAAAAAAGCAATCTTGGTCATTTCAGCTCTTTTGACGAGCTGCTCTTGGATGCGAAGATTGTCAGCACTTCCATGCCGCAGGGTATACCGCATATCGGCCTCGGACACTCTATGGGCTCGATTCTCTTACGGAGACTGCTCGAAGAGAGTATATATGACGCAGGCATTATCGTCGGTACTGGGAGCAAAGTAAGGTTTTCAGATGCAGTGGCGAACGCATTTATTCAACCGCTGTCAAAACTGATTCCCGGTACAAAATCCGTTCTCATTAACAAGTTAACGTTTCTCGGTTATGACGGGAACTTCAGAGGCTCAGTTAAAAACCGCTGGCTTTCTGCAGACGAGCATCATGTGCTGCAATACAACACAGATCCGCATGCCGGCCAGAAAATGAGTGTCAGGGCATTAGCTGAAATACTGAAAAACATCCGTGCGGTTGATTCAGTAAAAACCATTAAAAAATACAGAAATATCCCTTATTTATTAATCGGCGGAATGGACGATCCGTTTTCTCATTTCGGCAGGGACTGTGAAATATTAAACTGGCGGCTCCAGCGTCAGTTCGATAACGTCAGGCTGGAACTCGTACCGAACGCGCGTCATGAAGTACTGTTTGAAGAAAACAGAGGTGCCGTGTACTCTAATATCGTAAAATGGGTGGAACAATATGTTGAAAAGTAAATTGCTTATATTGGTCGGACCGACAGCAATCGGTAAAACAGCATTATCGATCGATATAGCAAAAAAATTTAACGCTGAAATCATCAGCGGGGATTCGATGCAGGTTTACAGAGGAATGGATATCGGCACAGGTAAAATAAGTCGTGAGGAAATGGATAATATTCCGCATCATATGATCGATATTTTAAATCCGGATGAGACTTTTTCTGTATCGGACTTCCAGCAACAGGTGGAACATCTCGTTAAAGACATTGAATCGAGAGGAAAGCTGCCGATAATCGCAGGAGGAACCGGACATTATATTAAAGCACTGATTGAAGGTTATGAATTTAACGATGAAAATCAGGAAGATATCGAACGTCTGACGAAAGAATATGAAACGCTGTCAGGTGAAGCACTGTTTGCTGAACTCGATAAAATTATGCCGGACAGCGGAATTCATCCGAATAACCGGAAGAGAATCATCCGTCAGCTTGTGAAGGAAAACCTTGATATAACAGAAAAGAAAGCGTTTACACAAAAGCCGGAATATGATACATTCTTAATAGGTCTCACAGCAGACAGAAGTGTGATGTACGACCGGATTAACAAACGGGTGGCTGAAATGTTTAATACAGGGCTTGTGGAAGAGGTAACCGGACTGCAGAATGCCGGGCTGTCAAAAACAGCCGGACAGGCAATCGGTTACAAAGAATTCCTGCCGTATTTCAAAGGGGAAGCATCATTATCTGATGTGATGGAGCGAATTCAGGCTCACTCGCGTCAGTATGCGAAACGGCAGCTGACATTTTTTCGCAATCAGCTCGATGTACATTGGTATGATATCGCACATTCAAACACAGATATAATCTTTGAAGATATATATCAATTCTTACAAACAAAAGGGGAGAATTAAATGAATTTGCAAGATTCGTTTTTAGGGGAGTACAAAGAATCAGGACAGGAAATCACAGTATTTTTAATGAACGGTTTCCAGTTGCAGGGGAAAATCAGCGACTATGACAAATATGTCGTTGAGCTTGATTCAGAGGGTAAAGTTCAAATTATATATAAGCACGCTATCAGTACTTTTATTCGTGCGTAAAAAAAGAGCCGGACATCGTGTCCGGCTCTTTTTTAACCTGCTAAATATTTTTTAACGTCTTCCTCAATGTCGAGCGGCGATTTTTGGGGAGAGTAGCGTTTAGCGACTTTCCCTTCACGGGTAACGAGAAATTTAGTGAAATTCCATTTAATTGAGTTGGTAATTAAACCTGATTTGCCTTCTGTTAAATATTTAAATAAAGGATGAATGTTCTCACCTTTAACATCTATTTTTTCCATCACTGTATATGATACGCCGTGCTGATCGCTGTATAGTTCACGGGCTTCAGCAGCAGAACATGGTTCCTGGTTCATAAAGTTATTTGACGGGAAGGCCAGAATTTCAAGGCCGATATCATGATACTTTCTGTATAGTTGTTCAAGCTCATGGAGCTGGCTGTTAAAGCCGCACTCACTGGCTGTGTTAACAATAAGTATTACTTTTCCTTCCAGGTCCTTCATCTGAATATGGTCGCCGTCTGCATCCTGTGCAGAGAGATCATAAAATGTGGTTTTCATATATGATCCTCCTTTCCTGGTCACTTGGAATAAATTTCGTTATTATAATATAGCCTTATTAATATTGTTGAAACATGATATTGTAATATTAAACAAAGAATATGGAGGTGTTTGCCATGGAAATGACACATACCGGAATAATTCTTGCGACGAACACTGTTCAAAATAAAAATGTGGAGTCGGAAGTCAGAGAGCTGAAAGAGCTCAGTGAGTCGATAGGAATAGAGATTATCGGCACGCATATTCAAAACCGCACATCGATAGACAGAAAGAGCTATGTGGGAAGCGGATTTTTGGAAGAAGTCAGAATGCAGTATGAAGATATTGATTACTGTATTGTGAACGATGAAATACTGGCGAGTCAGAACCGTAAAATCGAAAGTATAATGGATACGAGTGTCATTGACCGTACCCAGGTTATTCTCGATATATTCAGCCTGCGTGCACAGTCGAAAGCAGGTAAGCTGCAGGTGGAGCTGGCACAGCTTGAATATTTAGTGCCGCGTCTGAAAGGACAGGGAATTAACTTATCGAGACTGGGTGCGGGAATCGGGACGAGAGGGCCGGGTGAGACGAAACTTGAAACGGACCGCCGTCACATTAATTCACGCATCAGTGATATTAAAAGACAGCTGGCAGTCGTGGAAGAACACCGTTTAAGATATCGTGATAAGCGCCGTTCGAACCAGGTGACGAAAGTGTCACTGATCGGTTATACGAACGCAGGGAAGTCGACATTGTTCAACAAGCTGACGAATGCAGCAACGCTGCAGGAAGATAAGCTGTTTGCAACATTGGACCCGCTGACAAGAGAAATGGTCCTGCCGTCAGGATTTCAGTGTATAATATCGGATACGGTGGGGTTTATTCAAAAACTGCCGACAACGTTAATAGAAAGTTTTAAATCGACACTGGAAGAGGCAGCGGACAGTGATTTTATCATTCATGTAATCGATAATAATGCACCTGACATTGTCAGTCAGTACGATACGGTGCTGGATTTAATCGGTTCATTAAATATGAAAGAAATACCACAGCTGATTCTGTTTAATAAAACGGATCTAAACGACAAGAAACGCCTGCTGCCGATGAAGCCGCATAAGTTTGTAAATATGAATATGCCTGCACAGGATATATTAATGGATATTGAGAATTTTATGGCGAAAACATTCGACGCGTATAATACGTCGATACCGCTGGCACGTCAGGATAAGCTTTACAGATTAAAAAGACAGACAATCGTTAAAGAAGTTGAGCTGGGCGAGGAATCAGTTGAAATCAGCGGGTTTGAACCCGCAGGCAATTTTGCAGAACGCATAGTAGATAAGGATGACGAACGTGAATAATGAAGAGAAGATTTTAAACATCATGAATGAGGCTGAGGAAGTACTGCAGCCGTATTTTAAAAAGAATAAAGATATTGCATATAAAAACTTCAAAAAAGTAATGGCTGCGTTTACGGAACACTCGGTAACCGAGAGTGACTTCAGCGGCACGACAGGATACGGTTATGACGATGTGGGCCGGGATAAACTTGAAGAGATATACAGAGATGTGTTCAGAGCCGAAGACGCGCTTGTACGCACGCAGATTATCTCAGGAACACACGCGATCAGCCTGGCGCTTTTGGCACTGCTTAAACACGGTGATGAGCTGTTGTATATTACAGGACAGCCGTACGATACACTTGAAAAAGTAATCGGCAGCAGTAAAGACGATGTGGGCAGCCTGATGGAAATGGGTGTCACGTTTAATACGGTTGACTTGAAAGATAATCAGTTTGATACAGAAGGAATTTTAAACAGTATCAACGAAAAAACAAAAATTATTGGTATTCAGCGTTCACGGGGATACTCATCGCGTAAATCGATGAATATTAGTGAAATAGAAGCGATTATTACAACAATTAAAGAGAAACATCCAAATATTATTGTATTCGTGGATAACTGCTACGGTGAATTTGCCGAGGAGAGAGAACCGCTTGAAGCGGGTGCGGATATTATGGCGGGATCGTTAATTAAAAATCCGGGCGGCGGAATTGCGAAAATGGGCGGCTACGTTGCAGGTAATGAAAAACTGATCGAACGTGTCAGCTACCGCTTAACAGTGCCGGGTGTGGGCAAAGAGATGGGAGCGAGCCTGAACGCGCTGACAGATATGTACCAGGGCTTCTTTACGGCGCCGCATACAGTGATGGAATCGATTAACGGAGCTTTAATGATGAGCTATGTTTTTGAACAGCTCAATATGGAACCGTCACCGAAATATAATGAACTGCGTACAGACTTAATTCAGAGCGTGTCGTTTAATAATGAAGAAGAAATGATAACATTTACTCAGATGATCCAGAAAGCGAGTCCGGTGAATGCGAGATTTATGCCGATACCGGATTTAATTCCGGGATACCAGAATCCTGTAATTATGGCTGCAGGAACATTTGTACAGGGCGCATCGCTGGAATTATCAGCAGACGGGCCGATCAGAGCACCGTATACAGTATACGCTCAGGGCGGACTGCATATTGAACATGTGAAATATGCATTGGAAATGTCTTTGACGGAACTCGCTGAGAAGAATATGATAGAACTATAATGAAATGTGATTTATAAGTGTCGCTATTGGATAGTGACACTTATTTAAATTAAGCGTATAATTAACTTCGAATTTACAAATTGGAGCTTACATAATGAAAAATGTCTTTGCATTACTAAAAGAAAACTTTGAGAACCTCCATTTAATATGGAAGTTAAGTCTCTATAATATAAAAGCGCAGTACGCAAACCACTATCTGGGAATACTGTGGGCGATACTGATGCCGGCAGCACAGGTCGGGGTATTCTATGTGATCTTCGGTTTAGGTTTAAGGGGAGACCGGGGGGACGTTCAGAATGTACCGTTCCTTGTGTACCTGATTACGGGTATATTTGCATTCGGATTTATTTCCGGCTGTATTAACGCGGCATCCAACGCTATCAGCAGTCAGATAGGACTTGTAACTAAAATGAAATTCCCGTCGAGTGTGCTGTTATCGATGTCGATGGCGAATAATGTGATTACTTTTATGATTATGTCTGTTATTGTTCTCGTCATCAGTCTTGTTAACGGCTACTCGGAACCGCTGCATTACCTGGTCTGGTTTTACTTTATGTTTGCGACCATTATTTTTACATACAGCATCGGTTTAATCATGTCGTCAGTTAATATACTCATCAGAGACTTTAAAAATATTCAGGCTAACGTCATGAGAATGTTTTTCTTCATTACACCGATTTTCTGGGAACCGGCAGGACGTCCGCCGTTAATGGAAACGATTATGGCGTTTAACCCGCTGGCTTATCTCTTAATGACCTTCAGATATGCTCTGATATTTGACGGTCCGGCTTTTTACGGTGATGTTTCCGACCATATCTTCTTCTGGTCGATTACGCTCTTCCTGTTCTTTATAGGAGTACAGGTGCATTACCGCTATAAAGACAGACTGGTGGATTACCTATAAAGGTGGATAATTATGTATAAAGTTAAAGTAGAGAACGTCTCTAAAATATATGATATTAATAGAAATCGCATAGCAAAAGTATTATCATTGCTGACTTTCGGTAAACTTTATAAGGCAAAACCATTTTATGCCTTAAGAGATATCGATTTTGAAGTTAATGCAGGGGATTCTGTGGGTATATTGGGATTAAACGGTTCCGGTAAAACCACGCTGTCAGATTTAATCGCTGAAGCGACAGTCCCGTCCAAAGGTAAAATTCATATTAATGGACGTACTTCCTTAATTGCAATCAGTGCGGGACTAAACCAGGAACTGACCGGCGAAGAAAATATCCGTATCAAGTGTCTCATGCACGGCTTAAGTGAAAAGCAGATTGCAGACCGCTACGATGATATTTTGAAATTCAGCGAACTCGGTGAATTTATTAAGCAGCCGATTAAAAACTATTCGAGCGGTATGAAGTCGAGATTGGGTTTTGCCATTGCGATTCATACTGATCCCGATATTTTAATTGTCGATGAAGCATTATCGGTCGGAGATGAAACTTTCGCCAATAAATGTATCGACCGCATGCGCGACTTCCAGGAGCAAGGCAAGACGATTTTCTTTGTCTCCCATGCAACGGGACAGATCAGACAGTTCTGCAATAAGGCAGTCTGGGTGCAATACGGCGAAATGAAACAGTTCGGTGAAATGAAAGATGTTGTGAAAAAATACGCAGAATTTGTAAATCAGTATAAGAATCTTACAAAAGACGAGCAGATTGAGTATAAAGATAAAATGGTAGGAATTCAGATGGAAGAAAGTCAGCATCTGGATCTGCCAAAAGAAAAGATAAATATGAACAGTGTCGCAATCGGCACATTGCTGTTTTTGTTTATGATGTTCGGAATTGTGTTTCAGATATTTAGTTTGTAAAGGTATGGTAAATTAGTATGAATATATGTAATATTGGGGTTCATACATTTAAGATTAGACATTAGGAGAATTTTCATGAGATACCTTCAGGGAATCATTTCATACGTGACTTTAAAATATAATATGCCGGTTGTCTCAAGACACATTCTGAAATTAAGTCTGTCGAAGAAAATCGGAGGTCAGGAACCGGGCTTAAGTTTCTTTCTGCGTAAGTCCGAGCATTTAACACTGATGGATTTGATAGACAACATGCGTCTCCAAAATGATTACGAGGCGTATTTAAAGGCGCTTATTTTACGTCACGAAAAGAATTACAAGGGTTCTCTTGAAATGGTAGCGAATGACCGTAATAAGGCTCTCGTGCCTTTTAAGACGAAGTTATATTATAATTTGAAGCGTTATGATGATGTAGTACACATTGCGGACTCAGGGTATGATGTACTCGCTGAACTGACAGAAGAACAGCAGCTGATCTTAGTACGTAACTTAATGAAAGACAATCAATATGAATCAATTGAAAAAATGATTGAGCGGACCAGTAAGAATAAAATGCAGCTTGAAGAGCTGTATCATCAGGAAAAAGATGATTTATATTATCAGTATTCATGGTCTCAATACCGGACGATGATACTGGAAGACATCGACCCGAATGCACCATTTTCAGAAATTAAAGCTGCCATAGATGCAACTGACGATAATATGCGCGATTTGGGATATGTGCTGGTTATAAATAATTACTTTGTCAAAGAGCAGAATCTCGATGATTTAAATCAATTATTTGTAGATTATATTAATAACAATGAAAAACTTTTTAAATACATAGATCCGATAGCAGTGGATACTCTGGACTTTAATTTAAGCGCCAATGACAAGAAATCCGACCGGCTGCAAAACCTGCTGAATTATTATCATTTCGGCAAAGGGACTAAAATGCTCATGAATAAAATCATGAAGCTGCTCCCGGAAGTTACACTCAACGCTCAGCATATAATGAGTATCAGAAGACTGGTGCTGGACGGGCATTTAAATTTCAATGATTCAGTGATTAAAAAGATGTTTAATTCCGATAAGCGTCTGGAAAATGTCTTTCACAGTGCGACACTCTTTATAGATGAAGAGACCCGTTCAATGACTGATAAGTTTGTACATCACAATTTCAGTACAAGAGAACGCACCAGAATTTATAATACTGTAATTAATCAGCTGCAGCGCGTGAATAAGCGTTATGAGCTGCCGTTTTATATATTTTCCTATCTTGAAAAAACAGCAGCCAGGAAACAAAATCATACTTATATATTGGCAAGATTTTATGCAACTGAAGATCAAAAAGAAAAGCTGAACAGTCTGATATTATCAAACACATTGGATAAGCAGTTAAAAATACATATTAACTTATCAATGTATCTGTTCAATTTAAAAATGTATGCCTCCTCACTGCAGCATGCACGGGAAGCATATAATATAAAACCGAACAATGCAGATGTGCTTCGTTCATTAATCCGTTCACATCATGTCATGGGGAACATAGATGAAAGATATAAAATGCTGCAGGAAATGAGAAAGCAGTTTCCGTCCAGAGTCTATCCCGGAGAATTTTTAATGGCGGAACAAGAGCATGAGCTTTTCCACAGTGAATGGCAGCCTAAACCGCTGACTGATGATATTATCTATAAAGATGACGGTAAAACAGTGCTGTTCGTACTGAATAAGGCAATGCCTGCTATTAACGGCTATACCATCCGTACGAATGAAATCGTTTCAAGAGTGCGGGATTACGGCTACCGTCCTGTCGCAACATCCAGACTCGGCTGGTCACCGGAACATGAGAATTACACTAAACCGGGGCTGGATGAAGGGGACTACCGAACTTACTATATAGATAAGTCGGATAAGTATTTAACAAACCGTACACCGATGAGAAAGTACTTCAATGTTTATAAAGAGGAATTATTAAAAATCGTGCTGAAAGAAAAACCGGGGGTAATACACGCTGCGTCAAATTTCCAAAATGCACTGCCTGCAATTCGTCTCGGCAATCAGATGAATATTAAAACGATTTATGAAGTCCGCGGTCTGTGGCATCATACGCAGACTTCAAAAGTACCTGAGTTCTTTAATTCGGACCGTTTTAATATGCAGGAACAATATGAAATATTGTGCTGTGAGTATGCGGATGAAGTAATCGTAATCAGTGAGAGCTTAAGAGAATATTTAATATTAAAAGGTATTAAAGCAGAGAAAATTACAGTGCTGCCTAATGGGGTAGACAGTGAAGTCCTGTCACCTCTTGAGAAATCTAATGATATTCTTGAACGCTATCAGCTTGAAGACAGTATTGTGTTAGGTTTTATCGGATCGATTACTAACTATGAAGGCATTGAACTGATTATTGATACTGTAGAAGCGCTGAACAGTACCGGTGAATACAAGCAGCGTTTTAAACTGCTCGTAGTTGGCGATGGGCAGCACCGTGCCACGCTGCAGCGTAAAGTTCTCGATCAGAACTTAAGCGATGATATTATTTTTACAGGGAAAGTGCCGTTTGAGACGGTTAAAGATTATTACTCTGTAATTGATATTGCGCCATTTCCGCGTCAGGATAAGCTGGTTTGCCAGCTTGTAACACCGATTAAAACGTATGAAGCAATGGCAATGGGCAAACGCGTTATTGTCAGCGATGTTAATGCACTGAAAGAAATGGTTATCGATCAGGTGAACGGTGTGTACTTCGAAGCCGATAATCAGGAAGCATTTGAAAAAACAGTAATCAGTGTGCTTAACAACGATTCAATCGGTGAATCCGCACGCGAGTGGGTTGTGGATAACCGTGACTGGTCAGTATTGCTTAAAAAACTTGTGAAAGTCTATGAAAAACTGGATATTAAAGCAAATTAAAAAAAAGAGCTGCACAAAAGTGCGCTCTTTTTTTATTGCTGCAGGAAATTTATATAATTTTGAATGCCTGAAGATGCCTGAGTGATAACCTGCTGGTTTTGATTTACAAAATCGGTTAATTCTTTTTTCGGCATATCTTCCAATAATGACAGCGATAGTTCTATTAATTCTTCACGTTTAATATAGGGTGCTGTCATTTCCTCTTCCTGATAAACATTCAAATCTTTAAACCCTTCTGGATATTTGTAAGGATTGCCGACAATGCCCTTAATATTCATATGAGCTAAAATTAACAGCAGCATCCATTCACCTGTTTTACCAGGCATTTCTGCATATTCTGCAATATGTCCATTTTTTGATATATTTCCAGGCTGATATTCATATGTCTGTGAAAATCTCGGTTTAACACTTTCCGTGTCAGGTGTGACTCTGATTCGGTACTTGCCGCCTTCATCGAGTTTAAACTGACAGTATCTGGAGTCCGTCTTGTGAGACTTTTTATAAGGATGACCATCTTTATACAGTTCGTAGACGTAATGTCTCGGTTCAATATAGTTCATGTAAACAGATAGAATATCATCTTCCAGCTTCTCATCAAAGAGCAGCTGGTTTTCATAGTTGTCGGAATTAAACTTTCTCAGCTGCTGGACGATACTGTCGTATGCTTCTATAGGAGCATTAAAGATATCTTTTATATTTGTATTATCAGCACTGATGACCAGTTTATTGCCGATACTGTTATAGAGCAATTCATACATGCCTTTTATAAAATCATCATGTTCATTGCCGGGTGTTACATTAAGAAGAATGATCTGCTCGTAAAAGCTTGTCAGTTCAATAATTTTGTCCAGATGTTTTTTCAATGCTTTGAACTGATCTATTTTACGCAGGTCTTCATATTCTATTTTCTCATCGATAAGTTCAAATGATTCTCTGTTAAAGTATGAACCGTTATATTTTACAAGCGGATTCAGTTCGCTTAAAAGGTCTATCATTAATACTTCTGAACGGGATTCCTGGAGCTTGGCCAGATTCGCTTTATTTAAATCTCTGTGAGCTGTAGAAATTTCAACGATATCAGATGTATTTATATCCTTCATAGAAACGGGATAGGATTTAGAAAGAAGAGAAAGGAAACTCTGTCCTGAAACAAAAATATTCACGTCATACGGAAAATTTCTGAATTCCGTTAAGCGGCTGGAAAAAGTACTGCCTATAATATCGATTTTCATTAATTTGCACCTCAAGATTTTTCTTAGAATGTTTTCTATTTCTTTGTCTTAATAGTATAATACAGAGTGAATCAATTATAAGGAGTCGGCGTGATGTATTTTATAAAGAAAAACTTAATTAATATTATCATCTGTGTGTTAGCATTTGGCGTGATTGGTACCGCTGTGAATTTCTTCATACCACCGTCCAGTACAACGTACGAAGAATATTATACATTAGAAAGCGGTCTGGAACCAAATTCAATTGCAAATTTAAATATTCAGTTAAATGAAACGGTCAATAATGCATCAGATAATATTAGAGTAGCAAGTGTTGAAGGACAGTCTGGCTCTGATATGCTGAAACTTGTTATCGGCACCGAGAGCGGTATAAATTACAACTCAATTCATGCTCAGGCAATGGACATTATTGCCGGTGAAGGTATAGTGACTGCTGACAGTGCAGGGCTGAATACGTTTGAAACGCCCAACACTGCACTTAAACTGATTATAATTTTAATATCATTATTAATCGGTGCTGCAGCTGGTATAATTATTGCGCTGAATAACAGAAATATAAGTACTGAAGAAGATATTCAGCACTATCTTGGAGAAAGAACACTGGGTACTTTCTAGGAGTGATATGATGAACGAAAATGAAAAAAGATTAATGGACTTTAACGAAGACGTTATAAATAAATTGTATGATACAGCAATTGCCATCAGAAATGAAAACCACGATAATCCGAATAACAAAACGCTGTTCTCTTCAGTGGATCAGGGGATGGCAACAGTAGAAGCGGCAATGCATATCGCATATATACTGACGGAACTTAAAGACAAAGTGCTGGTCGTCAATCTCGACAGCAGCAGTACCGAAAATATTGAAAGTTACATTCATTCAAAAGCAAAACCGAATTTGTTCACAACTTTAAGTACATCCATGTTTCTAAGTGAAGCAATTAATCAATCAAAATACGAGAAACTTGATATTATACACGTTGAGGATATGACAGAAAACGACCTGATGGAGAAGTTCAGTCAGTACAATGTATTGTCAAAACTGAGCCCGCTGAAAAGTTATTATCATCACATTTTTCTTATCGGTCCG
Source organism: Jeotgalicoccus coquinae (assembly GCF_014207425.1). Lineage (GTDB taxonomy): Bacteria > Bacillota > Bacilli > Staphylococcales > Salinicoccaceae > Jeotgalicoccus > Jeotgalicoccus coquinae. Next base: position 594,791 of record NZ_JACHFF010000001.1, read on the forward strand.
GAATTTCAAAGTATGGAAAATTATGGAGCGATTTTAGAGCTTGCCGACAGTGCGGTCACTGTAATAAGTTCGAAAAAGAATGACAGACATGAATTAAATCACTATTTACAAAAAATTAACCTTTTTAATGTAAAAAGTTTTGGTATACTAAGAAAAGCAGATTAAATTTATTTAAGAAAAGGTAGGGTGTTTCAGAGTGAAACTAACAACAATCGGATTAGGATATATCGGGCTGCCAACTTCAATCATGTTCGCAAAACATGGCGTAGATGTAGTTGGTGTCGATATTAAACAGGAAGCAGTAGATATGCTTAATGGAGGACAAATCCACATCGAAGAGCCTGGTTTACAGGATGCACTGGAAGAAGTGCTTGAAACTGGTAAATTCAGAGCATCAACGACTGCTGAAGAAGCAGATGCATACATTATTGCTGTACCTACACCAAACAAAAACGATGAGTACAAGTCAGCAGACATCTCTATCGTAATGAGCGGTGTTGAGTCAATCGTTCCACTACTTAAAAAAGGTGATACGGTAATCGTTGAATCAACAATTGCACCCCGTACTATGGATGACCATGTGGCACCTTACCTTGAAGAGCAAGGGTTTAAAATTGGAGAAGACATTTACTTAGTACATTGTCCTGAGCGTGTACTGCCGGGTCAGATTATGCACGAACTTGTTTATAACAACCGTATTGTCGGCGGGATGACGCCTGCATGTGTTGAAGCGGGTAAGAAAGTATACGGTACTTTTGTACAAGGTGAAATGATTGAGACCAATGCTAAAACAGCAGAAATGTCTAAATTGATGGAAAACACGTATCGCGATGTTAACATTGCTTTAGCTAACGAACTTGCAATGATTTGCAACCGTCTTGATATTAATGTACATGAAGTGATTGAAATGGCTAACAAGCATCCGCGTGTTAACCTTCACACACCAGGACCAGGTGTTGGCGGTCACTGTCTGGCAGTAGACCCGTACTTCATTATTGCTGAAGCGCCGGAAGAATCTCCGTTAATTCAGTTATCGAGATCAATCAACGTATCTATGCCTGAGTATGTGGTTGGTATTACTAAAGATATGATTGCTAAACTAAACGGCAACAAAGTAACTGTTTTCGGTTTAACTTATAAAGGTGACGTAGATGATATCCGTGAATCACCGGCTTTTGATATTTATGAATTACTTCGTAAAGAAGAAGGCCTTGAAGTGAATACTTACGACCCTCACGTTAAGATGGATTTCGTAGAAAAAGATATGAAAACAGCGGTTAAAGATTCTTCATTAGTATTAGTATTAAGCGATCACAGTGAGTTCAAGATTTTAACGGACAATGATTTTGATACGATGAAAGACAAAGTGATTTTTGATACGAAGAATGTTGTTCCGAACAATTTTGAAGAAGTTAAATACTTCAACTACGGTAATATTCAGAAATTCTAGATTAAATATAAATATAAAAACTGTAGACAAAGTTAATAGCTGACATGTCTGCAGTTTCTTTTTTATAATTTTAAAATACATAAGACGGGGTTGGAAATATGGAACATAAGTTGGATAAATATTTAAGGCATATTAAAGAATTTGATATCAGTCATTACGTATGGATTTATGAAAAAGGAAACAAACCTTTATTGCAGTCAGTGCAGTCTATGAAAAAGCTCGGAGATCTGAAAGATTATCAGAAACAGATTATGCGTGTTCTTGCACACAGAAAAGTAGACAAGAAAGACTACTATTATCTTGAATACGAAGGTCACGAACTCGGCTGGGCTGAGTTAAAAACATCTATAATAGTTTATTCGAAGCCGCGCGAGCATGTAAGACTGAATCTGGAAAAATTTATGGAAGAGCAGAGCAAACAGATTTTCGTTGTAGCTAAAAACAATTTAAGCCTGCTTAAAGATCAGATGCTCGATTCCAGATTTATTATGATCAAAGACGGAATTGAATATGAAGCACTGTTCAAAAAACACCGACTCCAGGGATGGTTCTCTTCTGATACTTTAGTGCGTTCAGAAAGAGCTAAAATTAACGTAACAGGCTATACAGATGACTTTAAGTTATATGAATTTAATAATTTAACAAGTGAAGTACGTGTTGATGAGAAGAAGATTTACCCAATTACTATCGTACATATGTTCAGAGATATTAATCTTGCAAAAGTTAAAACAGGAATGGGTAATTACTGGACGGATATGAGTCAGCTGGAATATGACAAAGAAAACCTTCCTGACTACGAACCTGCTTATACTTTTGATGAAACAGTCGTTTATGATTTAATTCAGAATGTCTCAGAAGAACGTCAAATGACTAAAGCGCTGGTTGAACGTCTGAAAAGCCAGTTCAGAGATACAGATATTGAAATCGAGCCTTCTAACACTGAAGAAGTAAATGACTTAATTGTCGATAAGGATATCGAACTGCTGCAGGAAGAATTGGCAGCTGAAAAAGAAAAACGTATGAATGTTGAGAAAAGATATAAGAATCTTAAACAGTCATTCTTCGGCAAACTGCAAACTAAATACTGGAAAATGAGAAAGTAGGTGTATTGTATTGACGGCAAATAATAACGAATCAGTATTACCTCATGTAAGTATTTCTGATAATTATCTGCTGGGTCTTTACCAGCTGGCAAAATTCCATGATGTTGATACATACGGGGATCTTTTTAATAAGGACGTTTCTACATCAACTCAGTATCATGATTTGTCATTGGAAGAATACTATAAGTTATTCAATGAACAGGGCAAACCAGGACTCATCAATCAAGTTGAGGAATTGTCTGAGTATGTAACAGAATCAAATGGTTCCCGTGTGTTTAAAAAAATAGATTTAAATGTAGGGATTATTTGTGATGAATTTTTATATGAAGCATATAATGATGTAGTGAATCTGCATTACATTAACTACGACAAAGACAATATAGAAATTGAATTTGACTTTGTTATTATAGCAACCACTTGGAAAGGTATTGACGGCAGCTGGCAGAATGTCTCTAAAGACAAGTCGGAAGAACGTCATCACCTGTATGAACTGATTAAAGAACTGCAGGATAGAAATATACCGACATTGTTCTACTCAAAAGAAGACCCTGTTAACTATGACCAGTTTGTTGAAATTGCCAAGAAGTGTGATTATGTCTTTACCTCAGCAGAAGAAATAATTCCACGTTACATTGAAGCAGTCGGCCACGACAGAGTGTATAAATTGGAATTCGGAATCAATCCTCATAAACATAATCCAATTGGGATTAATGCACCTGAATTTAAAGAGTACAAAGATGACGTTATTTTTGCGGGCAGCTGGATGGTAAAATATCCAATCAGAAACCAGGAATCAGCAATGGCATTTGATGGCGCAGTTAAAGCTGGTAAAAATTTAACGATTATAGACCGTAACTTAAAACTCGAAAATAAAAGATATCATTTCCCGCCGAAATATATGGAATACTTATCATACCCATTGCCGCATGACTTACTTATGAAGACTCATAAAATATACAGAAACGCGATTAACGTCAACTCAGTTAAGTACTCAAACACGATGTTTGCAAACAGAGTGTATGAACTGCAGGCATTTGGAAACATATTGTTATCTAACTTCTCAGTTGGAGTGAATAGTAAATTCCCCCACGTATTTATTTATAATTACAAAACTGATGTTCCTCAATTCCTGACACATACATCAGACAGAGCAATAAGAGAAATTTCATCTGCGGGTATACGTCAGACAATGAATTATGAAACGACGTACCATAGAATTAAATATATGTATGACATACTGGGACACGAGCTTGATGTTGATAATGCAAAAGTGCTTGTAGTCTTAAAATCAGAAGATAACGATGCGGATCAGATGGTTAAAGCACAGTCATATAAAGATATTGACTTCATTAATAAAGATGAATTAAACGATATTGGATTATCACCGTATCGTTTCGTGACATATTTCGACAATGAAAAGTATTACTATGAAGAAAATTATATAGAAGAACTGGTCAGTGGATTTAAATATGCTGACGTAGATTTTGTTACAAAAGATAACTCGAAAGAGAAATACAACTTTACAAATAATTTTTCAGATATAGCATTAACAATGTTTGACCTGAGCATTTTACCGGATGCAAATATTGAAACCGTTAAAAATAAAGTTTTATCAGGATTGAATATCGATGATACTGAAGTTGTTCTTCACACAGAACTGCCGGTGATGAGCAGCAGAAAGCATAAGCTGAGTGTTGTTGTACCGATTCACAATAATGGAAGATATCTTGAAAACAAATGCCTGCGCAGTTTAAAACGCCAGTCTGTATATGATGACATGGAAATTATCTTTGTGAATGACGGTTCAACAGATGAAGAAACGATCAATATAGTGAACCGTTTGATCAGACGTAATCCGGATATCCTCTACTACGAGTTCGAAAAAGCATCAGGCAGCGCTTCAACACCGCGTAATAAAGGTGTAGAGCTTGCTTCAACAGAGCTGGTTACATTCCTTGATCCGGACAACGAAGCGACAGGAGACGGCTTTAGCAGGCTTTTAGAAGAGATTGAAGCGGATGATACTCTTGATATGGTTGTCGGTAATATGGTTAAAGAAGACCAGAATGAAAAGAGTATTTTTAATTATTATAAGACTGTTCAGCATTATAACTATAAGAACAATCTGATTGATGATACGAAAGGTTTCCTTAAACGTTCGTTCTTAAAAGCTCAGAGTATCCAGGCTATGATTGTGCGTAAGAGTATTATTGATGACAATAATATTAAAATGGTCGAAGGCGCAATTGGACAGGATACGATTTACTATCAGGAACTGCTGCTTCATTCAAATAAGGTAAAGGCAATTGATGAAGTCATTCACATGTATTATGGTGCGGTTGCTGATTCTGTAACGAATACAGTAGGATTGTCATTCTTTGAGAAGTACTTGAAATTAGAAAAATACCGTATTAACTTCCTGACTGAAAATGACTTAATTAACGAGTATTTAGAAGATCGTTTTGAGTATTATCTCATGAACTGGTATCTGCCGAGACTGGAAAGAGTAGAAGAAGCAAATCAGCCTGAAGCCGCAAAAAAGCTGCATGAAATATTTAGTCTTTACAAAGATTATATCGGCGATGAATATGCACTTGTGGAAGAGAAAATTTTAGAATATCAAAAATAATGTTGCTCAGATAATCACTTCTAGGAGAAACATCGTTTTGTGGGGGGAACAGCGTGTTAGTAAATAATATCGAAATATCGTATTCATACGTATTGCTGCATCAATCCTTGCAGTCTGACAATATCACACAGAGTTCTAAAGTAAGTATTGGGGAATATAATTTACATTACAGTAATGATATGGACGTTACAGTATATGAAGAGAATAACAGCCAGCTGATTGCACTGGGTTATATGCTTGATATTCGCGATGGTGACTTAACAGATATAGAAATCCTTCGAAACCTGTCAGTATCAAATGATATTGACAGGGAACTGGATTATATTAATGGACGGTATGTGCTTATCGTTAATAAGGAAGCTGAGGCGGAAGTCTATACAGATGCGAGCGCATTGCTGCCGATTAACTATGCAGAGAATCAGAAAGTAATCTCGTCACATGATATTCTGATTGAAGAAGTGCTGAAACAAAATAATATCGAAGTTAAACCGTTGAGAGAGGAACTGAAAGGTTCATTTGATTTTACAAGATATGAAAGTATTTTTAAGTTCAATCCCAGCTTAAAACTTGATTTAAGCACATGGGAATTTAAAAGATACTATCCGGATAAAGACATTGTTCATAAAAGCATCGACTTTGTTGTTAAAGAACTGGAAGTATATTTTAATGAAATGATTAAATGGCTAAAGCATTCGCAGAAAGAAATTATACTCACTTTAACAGGGGGCTATGATTCCCGTGTATCGATGGCGTTGACGAATTCTTTCAGTGAAAAGGTGGAGTATATTACATATCTGCACCCTAATCTTGCACGTTTAAGTGAACGTGCGCAGGAAATATACGATATTGATATGTTTATAACTAAAGCTATCGGGACAAACTTAAATGTGAATCATACGATGGTGGACCTGGCGGATTATAATTTACAGGGGAATGAAAGGAAAAATGCCCTGCAGACTTTGCAGACTGCACATTCATTCTCTTTAATAGACTATTTCCGCAATGAAAGAAAATTTAATAAAGCTCTTCATATTAAGTCCACAGTATATGGGATGGGGAAATCGGACTTTCCTTTAAAGAAAAATCATAATCCCGCTACTTATGAAGAGATGAACGATTTCATACACGGTGTTTCAAAAGAAGCGGTTAAACTTCCGAATTATAATGATATCGTTAAAGAATACTATAAACGTAATTTTCATAGTGAAGGTGTAGGAAAAGGCAGGCATTATTTTGAAATTTTCCATCTGGAGAGTCGTATGGGGAATTGGCACAGTAATGTCACGCAGGAGACAGATTCTGAATTGCTCGACTTTATATTTGTAAATACACGCAGAATTATCGATCTCCTGCAGTCGCCCTCGATTCAGGAACGTAAGGATAAAGTGCTGTATAAAACTTTGATAAATAAATATTGGCCGGCACTTTTGTTCATAGGTGTAAATGAGAAAACAATTAATGTAGATTATCAAAAACTCGGATTAAATAATGAGTATATTAATGGTCTGAAGATATATGAATTAAACAACCTTACTTTAACAAAAAATGAAGATAGCAGTTTTATAATTAAGCCTGAATCTGAATTTGTAGGACCGCAGAATCATTATGTGTTTAAAGCGAAAAACAATACGCATGAATCAAAAAATTTGCATCTAAAGAGTCTTTTTAATAAAGAAAGCGGCAGAAAGTATATTAATGTTAAAATAATGAAGCTTGATAATAAAACATATAAGAGTATTGATATCGTCGATTTATTTGAAGGCTATGATGTCACACTTGAACCTTTCCAGGAGTTTATGATTAGAATAGATTATAGTAATGTATTCGATAAAGAATCATGGCAGCAGGCAGGACGTATTCAAATAAGTAATGTATAAAATCGGAGGTTAATCATGTTAAACAGTTTTCAAATATCACATGAAGTGAATAATCAATACAGTTGTAACTATAAATTAAAGGATGACTTGGTTATAAGCTATGACCATGAAGATATTTTTAACAGGGTTATAAAAAATAACAGTACAATCATAAGCTACGGTTACTGTTTCGATGTCAGAAATCCAAATCAAAACATGAAAGAAACATTAAGTAATCTTTTAAATAATCCCTCTGAGATTCTGGAGGACATTAAATATTTAAATGGGCATTTCGTATTGATGTTTAAAACAGACAACAGCTGGAAACTGATTACAGATGCTGCAGGAATGACACCGGTCTATTTTGATGCAGCTGAAAAAATTGTGACAGTGCACAATACAGATACACTGCCGACATTAAACGGTTTATCTATTCTGGATTTGGAGGACTTTACATTATCGAGAATCAGTATAACAGACAGCAGACTGACGGATGAACGTATTGAGAGAACTGTCCTGGATCTCGTAAGCAACCAGTATAAATATTTTCTCGGTAAAGATTTAACTTTGAACTTCAGAAGAAATAAAATGAATAAAGCAATCATTTCTATACTGGGCCCGGCCCTTATGGATCAGACACTGAATCTCAGAGAGAATGATGAACTGACTGTTAAAATAGGGAACTGGATGGCACGCGAGTATAAAATGAATATCCTGGAAGAAGATGCAGAACCTTCATCAACTTATCTTGCCAATACTCATCTGATGAATTACAGCTCTTATATGAAGAAAGATATAGAATTGGCAGATGAAGAATTGGATAATTTTAATAGTTTATACAATTTGAACGATGAAAATTTAGAAGCACGCTCTAGTATAGAATATAATCTGCTGCATAAACTGAATTACAGAAATGAGCAGAAACCGATGTTGATTTATGATCCGTTCAATGTTCTGGCAATACAGGAAATCATATACAGCTTTAAAGATGCCGCAGCATTTGATCCGCTGACAAGAATTAATAAAATAATGCATCCGGCAATTGATTTTTATGACTTCTCCGAGGGCATGACATTGCTGCAGAAATATACAAAAATGAAGAAACAGAATCAAAAGATGTCAGAAGAGCTGAAGAAAGTAGTAGTGAATCAGGAATTCCTGCGGGAAGCTGAAACACAGGGGATTAGTGTATCTGAGAATCTGGACGGTAAAATTCTGGATAAAGGGATTACTGTTCATCCGGCATCCCAACTGATTAGTAAAGATGATATTTATGAAATGACATATGTGAAAAACGGTCCGGGCATGATTCTTGTTGAAAGTTACTTTAATAACCCTAAAAATGCTCACAGAATAAAAGTGGAACTAAATAATGAGTTATTTAATATCGATGAATTTCTGGAAGGAAAGTTTATACAATCAGGTTCAGAGATAAATATAAAGATGTACTATGAAAGAAATTATGATGCGGCATCATGGCAAAAAGCCGGGAAGATTACTGTTAAAGAAATAGATTAATTAAAAAGTGAAGAATTAGATTCTTCACTTTTTTAATAAATATCGTAAGGAGTATGTTTATGTCATTATCTTATATGGACTGGATAGAGAAGTACAATTTAAATTTTCAATTACATATCAAAGAAACAGAAGGAAGTCATATATATAGTCAGATTGATTTAAAAGAAATTACTGAAGACTTATTAACATTTAACAACACAGTAGTGGATGTCATTTCTACTGCTAAAATAAATGAGAAGTATTATTTTAAATTTAAGTATAAAGATAATCTAATCGGATGGTGTAGTCCAAAAGAGAGTACAATAGCATATATAAATAATCGAAAACAGGAAATTAAGATTGTTACTGCAGAAAATATAGACAATGAGCTTAATGAAATACTCGAAATAGATACACAGAAATTAAAAGATAACTGGTTTAAAATCTTTATCAGTGATTTCTACGCTATTCATAATAATGAAATTTATTGTTCAATCATATTGAAAGATGAATTACTGGGATTTATCAATTTGAAGGATATTTCATTTTTTATAAACTATAAAAAAGAATTCGAATTTATAGCAGATGAAGTGAACTTATACAAAGATAGTAAGCTTGAGAAAAAAATTATTGAAAACTTTGAACATGACAGCAAACTATATAGTTCTTTAGGCGGATTTGAAAAGTTTAATGGTGTGAGAGTAATTATTAATGGAAAAAGATATTGGACTGATATTAACAGCACAAACATAATTGTAGAGAAATCAGTCATTGAAACATTGGACGAAGTGATTATCGATGCTTTATTTTATCAGCTGCAGGAGAAAGTTAAGACACAGAATGAATTCTATAGTAATCAAATTATCAAACTTAAAAGTAACATTAAAGAATTACATGAACAGGAAAAGAAAACTAAGCAAAATATTAAAAAGTTAAAAGAAATTCTGTAATAAGAGGGTGAATTTTTGGATAAGCAATCAGTTGTTGAGGAGTTTAATGAATACTTTATAAGTGAAAATAGAGTGAAGCATATTGAAGATTTATCATATAATCTGCCGCTTAGTGAAATAAAAGGAATTAATAAGAACAATATTATAATCGGTCGGACTGCTATAAGTATACCTGAACATATATTAGAAAATTCAACAGGTAATAAAACTGTGTTTGATGCATTTACAAATAGTAAAGATGGTATTTACTATGTCGATTCGGAATATAAAAAATATTATCGTCTTGGTAATGATATAGAAGTAGAGAACTATAGTCTCAGGGAGAATGAGATTTTAAAATTTGAATTTAACTATGACAATCATGATGATATTAACTGTCATTTTATAGTTATCGAATTTTCTACAGAAAAAGGTATTTTAGCGAGGAAATATTCGAATTTGAATGGTGTACGTATTTTACCAAATAAAGAAACTAACTACCTGAGAGCTTTTATTGTCCCCGAAAATAAAGGATTTTTTTATAATTTAGAAATGAATGTAGTAAAAGAAAACATGACAGTTTTAAGCAATACGTTTTTAGAATTAAATACAGATGTAATGTATAATCCGGACACTCGGGTAACAATGAAAAAAGATAATGATAATTTATTAATTTCAGTTCCTGAATTAAATAAAAATTTCATTTACTTTTCTTATGGAATTCAGAACAACAGTTTCAATAAATTACCCGAGCAGTCATTAATTAATATTAATACGAAAAACCTTTATAAATTAATAACGCGATTTAAATTACATGATGAAATTGATTTCACACCGACTGTAATTGAATACAATAATACTGGGAAAACAAATTTAATTAAACTGACAAATGAAAGCGAGTTTATCAGATTTCAAAAGGATACAAGCGCAATTCGCTTAAGTTATAGATTTACCGGTACAGGTAAGGTCGAAATACAGCCAATTAATATTATTGAATATGAAACAGAAACAGAATATGAAATTGTTGAGTGGAATAGCCGTTATGAAATTGATACTCATATGAAAACAATTAAAAGCATAAAAGATTTGAGAATGGCAGTTATAATGGATGAGTTTACATATCATTCTTATAAATATGAAGCAGACTTACTCAGATTGACATTTGATAACTGGAAAAACGAAATAAATTCGTTTATGCCACATTTTATATTTATAGAGTCAAGCTGGCACGGAAATAATGGAGACTGGTCGAAGAAAATAGCTTATGTTACCGATGAGAAGCACAGCTATATTAAAGAATTGATTGCTTTTGCACAATCATTAAATATCCCAGTAGTATTTTGGAATAAAGAAGATCCTGTACATTATGATCATTTCATTCATACTGCTAAATTATGTGATTATATATTTACCACAGACCAAGATAGAGTCGATGACTATAAAGCTGCATGTAATCATGAGAATGTTGATGTTCTTCAATTTGCAGCACAACCGGTAAACCATAATCCATTGAAGATTCAAAAAGAAAGAGTCGATGGAATTTCATTTGCTGGTTCTTATTACGGATTGAGAGAAGAACGATCAAGGGATATGAACAGATTATTCAGAGCATCAATTCCTCATAATCTGTATATCTATGATCGCAATTATGAATATACTAAAAAAGGTGAGCGTTTAAACTTCCTTTTCCCGGAAGAATTCAGAAAGTATATTCTGGGTACATTACCATTTTATGAAATTGAAAAAGCCTATAAAGGCTATAAGTATATGATTAATATAAATACTGTGAAGACTTCTCCTACAATGTATGCCCGCCGTGTATATGAGGGTTTAGCATCGGGTACTCCTATTATTAGCAACTATAGTTTAGGAATGGAGAAACAATTTGGTGATATAATCGGTTATTCGGAGAATGTTGACGAGTTAGAAGAATATTTATCAAAACTTAATACTGATTCGAGTGAGTATAATAAAGTGAAACAGCTGGGAATAAGACGTGTACTTTCAGAACATACCTATGAACAGCGATTGTTACAAGTTGCAACAAATCTTGGTTATGATTTTACGTATGCGAATAAGAAAGTTACGGTTATAGCTTTTATTGAAAATGATAGTGATGTAAATAAAGCCATTACTATATTTGATGAAATATCTTATTCTAACAAAGAACTTTTTGTCATAGTTAAATATAATACTAATGATGTATGTTTATTGAATAACAACATTACAATTATCAATGAAAAAAGAGCTGGTGATTTCTTTGAAACGTTAAGTAAACTAGTTTCAACAGACCTTTTAGCACCAATTTGTATTAATGATTTCTATGCAGAAAACTATCTTAAGGATTTAATCATTGCTACGAAGTATACAGATGCTGAAATTATTGGTAAGAAAAGTTATTTAACTAATGAAAATGATAAATTGGCAGAAGTCAATGAGAGATCAGAACATGAATTTGTTGAATCATTAAACATCAATGCATCGATTATCCACTCAGAAATTTTTTCTAATTTTAGTCTTCTGGAAAGTTTTAAGTATCTAAAAAATGAAAAAGAGATATCTGATGTTAATTACCTTGGTATAAAGATTTATTCCAACGATAAAATGAACTATATCAAAGATGGCATTGATATTTCTAATGAACAAAAATATAACGTAATTGTATAGGATGATTATTATGGATAAAAAAGCTAGATTAAAATATATTATGCCTATGACTGGGAATAGCACTTCTAAAAATAAAGTCGAAGCAGCAGATAACATTTTAAATAATAGAATATTTAACCTGTCAAATTTTCGCGACATACATGTGGATGTTGAAAATGGATGGTCTACAGAAAGTGATTCAAGAAGTTTAAGAAGATGGCTTCACACACATATATTTCTAAGTGATTTTACAAGAGCATATGCGGAAACAAAAGACGAAAAATATTTTACTGAGAGCTTTAAATTGTTAACTGACTGGTTTAAAACATTCCCTATTGAAAAGATTGATAGTATCGATCCACTTGCGTACCATGATGAAGGTACCGCAATCAGATTGTTATTCTGGTTCAAGTATTACAATGAATTCCAAAACCTTATGAGTGAAGAGCAAACAAATCTATTTGAAGAAAAAATAGATGAACTGGGTAATCTGTTATATCAAGATGACTTTTATGCTGGCTTAAATAACCATGGAATGTTCCAGGATATGGGGTTAATCGCTTATACATTATTTAAATTTGAAAATTTTGCAGGCAATATTATTTTCAATAAAGCAATGGATAGATTAGTGACATACTTTAAAGAAGTATTTACATCAGAAGGTATTCATAAAGAACATGCGCCTTCTTATCATGTTTTATTAATTTATAGCTTAAAGCAAATCCTTCAGGCATTAGAAAAGATAGATTACTCTGACGATAGATTAGAATATTTACAAGATATATTTAGAAAAGGTGAAGATTATACAATAAATATAATCATGCCGGACTTTAAACTTCCGAATATTTCTGACAGTACTGTAATTAATATGTCTACAATTGGAAGATATAGAGAATTGTTTGATAGTGAAGAATACAAGTTCATCACTTCAGCGGGTAAAGAAGGAAAGGCACCGAGTCCTTTAATAAAAGCATATCCTGAAACAGGATATTTAATTGCGAGAAATAAATGGGAAAAAGATGCAATATACTTTTTATTTTTAGCAAGCTATCATATGCATTATCATAAACATACAGATGATTTAAGTTTCATATTATCTAAGAATGGACCAATATTTGTAGACGCAGGTCCACACAGTTATAATTACAAAGATCCGATGACTCAATATGCATATTCCCAATACGGGCACTCGACTTTGATTGTAAACGATAAATCATTACCGAGAACGGACTATAAGTTCGATGACGTATACGTCGAGAATCATTCTATTAATGATAAGGATAATGAATTTGTTATTCAAGCGAAAAATCAAAGATATGAAAATGTAATTCACACTCGTAAAGTTGATGGGAACCTTGAAGAGGAAATTTTCGCTATTAAAGATATCATTAAATCAAACGAACATAATCAATATCAACTATTGTTCCAGGTTAATGGTAATTTGAAAGTTATCCAAAACGGTAGTATCCTATCCATTTTCAAAAATAATTCTAAAATTGCTGAAATGGAAATTAAGAAAATAGAGAATATGGATAACGTAAGTGTAGAAGTGATAAGAGAAAAAAAATGGCCACAATTGATGGGCTATCAGTTCCCTAAAACTGAAACTGTTGAACCATTAAATACTGTTATGATAGAGGGTTTTAATAAATCAACAATGAAAGATGTTGAGATAGAAACGATTATAAGGTTGAAGGACTTTAAGATTACAGGTAGCAGTTCTTTTGAAAGAAAAGAAAAAGTTGTCGTACAAGGTGATATTTCATATGTATATGAAAACTATGGGCATGATAAATTAGCTGTGGTATTTAATGCAGTACATGCTCCTTATAAATATCCTTTGGAATCATACGACGATTTTTTTGATGAAAAGAATTATAACGTACTGTATATAAATGATAACCAATTTAAAATAGGCTCATCATTCATTAAAGGTAAGAGCACTAGTACGATTGAAGCAGACATAGAAAGTCTAATATTCTCTATAATTAATAGAGACAGATATTCTTTAGATGATGTTTTATTATTTGGTAGATCTAAGGCAGGCTTTGCAGCATTATACTATGGTTTGAAAAATGGATTTAGGAATATAATCTCATTTACACCATTATCAAAAATTGGTGATTATTATAATCGTCATGAGCAGTATAAAGATTTATTAATTCACTTAGCTGATAATAATAACCCTGGAAATCTAATATATCTCAACAATTATTTATTTAATGTCAGTTTAAGAAATTACCCGTACCAAAGTAATATATATATTGGTATTGGTGAGAAGGATTACCATAAGAAAAAACATACGTTACCTATAATTGAATGGTTAGAGAATAATAATATTGAGTTTAAGTATGAAGAAGAAAAGAATCTTGGTTATCAGGATACAAAAAAATTTATAACAAATGTTTTACCTGAATTATTGAAATAATAAATGTTGTCGACAAGGCCTTGTTGGCTTTCTGAAAACTTTTTAAATCTTACAAGTTTCTTAAATAAAAGGAGAATTTATTATGCTAACACCTAAAAATTACCGTTTAATTAATCCATCTGAACAAAACATAAACGAAGACGTAAGACTGATAGTATATGACAATGACACTAGTAGCTTCATAGTCAAAGAAATTATTAAGAGCGGTGAAGCTCTTGAGTTAGATGAAAAATTATTTCATGGCAACTGGGATTATAAGTATAAATTTCAAATATTACGTGAAGATAAATGGGTAGATCATGGTAGATATACAAGAATTTTACCTGAGCAAATTTCAGAAGATGGAATAAAATACTTATTATATCCTAACCAAGAAAGTGAAAAACTAGTTGTGATCTTTCAAGCGATTAATACTAAGCAATCATATAATTATATAAAAACACTAAAGGAGTTTAATGTTAACAAATTATTTATTAAAGATGATTATGGTTTAGATGAACTAACAAAAAGTTCATATTATTTAGGTGTGAAAAAAGACTTAAGTATTGCGAAGTATACTCAAAAGCTAATAAGTGATGTAGTGTCCCATTTAAATATAAAAAAAGAGAATTTGATTTTTGCTGGCTCAAGTAAAGGTGGCTACGCTGCGTTGTATCATGGCTATACTTTTGGCGCAGGTAATATCATTCCAGGCGGACCACAAATAATGTTAGGTGATTATCTGTATCAAACTAATCCAGCATCTATTCGATTTGAAATTTTCCAATCAATTGTAGGAGATTTTACTGAAGAAAATAAAGAATGGGCAAATGATCAATTATATGACGTTTTAAAGAATTCAACTGAACCTTACCCTAATACGAAAATACATATAGGGTTAAAAGAACCTCATTATAAAGAACACGTTGCATTTTTTGAAGACTGGGTAAAAAATCTTAACATTCAAAACGTAGAAATTGCAGGTGAAGATTATACTACTCATGAAGAATTAGCAGAGTTTTATCCAATTTTCTTGAATAATGAAGTTAAGCGACTTGTTAAATAAAATTATAATAGAGAATGGTGTGAGGAATTTTGAGAACGTTTTTAGCTTTTAAATTTGATGCAGATATAAGTTCAGAAGAAATTACGGAAAGTATTGATAGGGTAAAAAAACATTACTATGAAACAGTTAAAATTAACTTTGAGGTGGAAGTCCACGAATTTAGATATAAAAATTTAGGGGCAGTTATATTTGACTCGAAAACCAGTCCTTTACGTTGGAATTCCGTTGTTAGTGAAGAAGGTAAGGCATTAATTACCTATTATCCACCTCCTAATTGGAAAAAGTTTAGTGAATCTGGAGACGTCAATAATGCACCAAAAGAACTTCTGAAAAAATTGTCAGATAATAAAGAGTTAAGCAGTGAGTTTAGTACACCAACTAGTGTCTGTCTAATAGATACATACAAGGAAACTTTAGATATAATGTCTGATCCATTTGGCTTTGCAAGACTCTATGAATATAGAGGTGAGAATGGGTGGTTCTGGTCTAATAGACCTGGTGCATTACCAATCTTATCGGGAGAAGAAGCCAAGTTAGATAGAAATGCTTGGGAATTCTTTTGTAATGCTGGTTGGTTTATTGATACTACTAGTCCTATTGAAAATGTTGTACGTATAGAACCAGGAATACGAGTAAATGTATTTAATGATTCTGACTCACCAAGAAAATTAATAAATAACGGATCTTTTGATAAAATGGTTGCCCCACGACCTTATAGAAGATTTGATGCAAAAAAAATTGCTAATGATATGTTAGAAAACTTTGCATCGTTTTCTGAGTTATGGTCACTTCCTTTAGTTGTAGATTTATCTGGAGGAAAAGATTCTAGGGTATGTGCAGCAGCAGTAATCGCATCTGGTGCTGAAAATATTCAATTTAATACAATTGGTACTCTTGAAAAAGAAGTAGAAACAGCATCATTACTATTAGAAAAAGTGAATTTATCACATAAACATAACATTATAAACCCAGGTCAATCCAAAAAAAGTAGTGCTAAGAAGAGAGCACCAATTATTGATAGAGCCAAAACTATTTTTCATAACACAGATGGTGATTTATCTCCCATTACTATTCGTGGGAATTTGAATCCGGAAACTTTTTTTAGTGATATCAATAGAATATGGGTACAAGGGGCTATGGGTGAGATAGGCAAAGCTACCTTTTATGGTACAGAAAATTTGTATAAGAGACTCTTGAAACAAGGTGAAGGTGCTGCATATGATCGACTTACTCGAGCTTTTTCGGTATTAGATGGTATCAAACCTGAAATTACACATACAAGAGATAAATTTATTTTCAATGTGATTTATAAAGGTAAGACAAAAGGTTTGTCCAGTCTTTATTTGCTAGATTATTTTTATTTAGTAGAGCGTGCACGTAGATGGCTACCTCAGAGCTTAGACTTTAACAGATACTCTGCTTTTTATTCAGCTGAATTTCTCGAACAATCATTTAACATGTCATATGAAGAGAAACTCAATTTAGATGTAATTAAATCAGTAATAAGAGAGTTACTACCGGAATGGGAAGATGTTCCGTTCTATAAGAAGAAGCTAAGTGATAGGGACGAACGTACAGAAAAAGGATTAAGAATTTGGCAAACTTCAGATAAAGAAGATATAGAACTAATTTTAAATAATCCTAAAAGATGGAATGACATGTTCGATGAACAAAAAATACTTGAAATGTGGAATAAAGCTATTGAAGGTGATTTCCATCCTAATATTGAAGGTATTTTTGATAGATTAATAATGAGAGCTTGCTTTGATAATCACTTGGACAGATTAAATGGTCATCTGTCGGAAGAAGGAGCGACTGAAGAAAGAAAAAGGACTTTTAATCCTTCATCAGAACTTAATGTTAAAAGTGAAATTAGGCTAATTATATACGATAATAGTGACAAGAGAATGATGATAGATGCTGTAATTACTCCAGGAGAAGATTATGTTTTAGAAGGAAATATACTAGAATCAGATTTAAAGTATAAATATCAGGGAAAAGAAGATGGGAAATGGGTAGATATCCAAGGATATATTAATATTTAAAGATCTTTGAATAGATTAATGATAAAATTGAAATTCATTATATGTAAGAATTTCAATATAACTCTGTTTAAAATTAGATTGAATGTCAGTATCATTCAGCTCATATATTTATCTAATATACGACTTTGTTGAATTCTATACAAACGCGATTTACGATACAACGTAAATCGCGTTTGTAATTAAAGAGATATTTTAAGATATGAGTTTTTAAAAGCAGTTACTGTAGCACAGTCTGTAGAGACTTTGTTAATAAAAAATGAAAAATTATGATGATAATAATATAATTGATTCAGAGAATCTATTACAACATCTGTTTAAGAACTGAGTAATTAGTTTTATATTAAACAAGGGGGGAAAATATGAGAACTTTTTTGGCTTTTAAATTAAATGATAATATACAAGAAAGACAGCAGTTAAATAATATCAGTAATTTAAAGAATTATTATGAAGAAACTTATCTTAACTATACACTCTCCGTTGATTATCAATTTCACAAAAATATAGGCGTATTTATACTGGATGATAAATCTTCAAAACTTGAATTTCCAACTAGTGTGGAAGAAGAAAATATAAGTGTCTTAACATTTTTTCCGCCACTTAACTATAAAGATTTCAGTACAAATAAAGAAACATCTATTCTATCTATTAGCCAAGCATTAATTAAAGATAAAAAAGTTTTAAATGATTTAACAGCACCACTATTGTTCAGTTCAATAAATAAAAAAAATGACGAATTAAATATATACACGGATATACTCGGAGTTACCAGGCTTTATGTTTTAGAAAATGATAAAGGCATCTTCTGGTCCAATCGTCCTTCAGCATTGCACATATTTTCAGGACATAGAGCTAAGATGGATTTTGAAAGTTGGCAGTCTTATGCGGTTGCCGGCTGGTTTATGGATGAAGATAGTCCGTTTGAAAATGTTTATAGAGTGCCCCCATCAACAGTAATCACAGCTAAGGCAGGCACTGCAAGAAATAATCTGGTTTACATGGAGTCTACAAAAGGTATTAAAGAACTAATCGAAACTGGTAAAAATACAAATTATAGTATTGATAAATTAGTAACGAGTATTTTAGAGAATATTAATAATTATATAGAGTTGTGGAAATTAGATATTCAAGCAGATATTTCAGGAGGGAAAGATTCGCGTGTAAGTGCAGCGAGTATATTGAAATCTAATGCTGTTAACTATAGCTTTCGGACAATTAATGATATTGATGAGGAATTAAATACTTCAAAATTGTTGTTAGAAAAAGTGAACAACAATAACAACTTAAGAATATTAGATCCCGAGTTATACATTAAGAAACAGCCAGACTTAATTGAGAGAGTGGACAGATTATTATTTGAATATGATGGTGATTTTTCAACTGTGATGATTAGCTCACCTATTATAGAAACGAATGACTTTGATTCTTTAAAAGAAATAAAAATAAATGGATTTGGTGGAGAAGTTGGTAAGGGTGCATATTATTCCAATGAAAGATGGATAGCAAAGCTAGAAGCCATGGGAGAAGATGCGGCATACAAAAGACTTACTAACCATTTTGTGAAAATTGGATGTGTCTCTAAAGATTCTATCACGATAATGAAGAACAAGGTTGAAAATATCTTGAAAAATGGTAGGAATTTAAATATAGATGGATTGAAACTATTAGATTATTTTCATTTTATTGAACGTTTTAGAAGATGGACACCATTAAGTGGACAAATACATTGTTACTCTCCATTTATCAATAATATATTTATCTCATCTGCTTTAACAAACAAGCCAAGCGATAACATTAAAACAAATATGCACAATAAAATTATATCCACTTTGATTCCTGAGTGGTCTGATGTTAAGTTTTTTAAAGCTACACCTGAACAGAGTAAAGAAAAAGATTATAAAAAGCTTAGATTGTGGCAAACTAAGGATAAATACTCGATTGAAGAAATATTGAATAACTCTTCTCTTTGGAATGATGTTTTTATTGAGGATGAAGTAATAAAATTATGGCAACAAGCTAAAACTGAAGGTATACCAAACTATAAAGAAACACTCTTTCACAGGGTGGCAATGAGAGCCCGATTTAACTCTTATTTAGAAAATATAAATAAAGTAATAGATTCTAATAGTTGTTAATTAAAGAGTAGAGGTAATGAGTGAAATTATCGTTTATTTAATCCGTGAAGTGAAAATATTAATGAGATAGGAAGGTTAATGAAGGTAGACTAGAAAATGGACACAGTGAATTGAGTGAGACAGTATTATAATAGAACTAATCAATTTACGTGTGGTGTTCGTAATGAGTAGAAAAAGAACGTATGATCAAACGTTCAGAATGGAAGCAGTAAGCTTAGTTAATACCAGTAATAAATCTATCGCTGCCGTGGCCAGAGAATTAGATATACCACCACATACATTGACTCGGTGGGTTTCGATGTATGGCAATGAAGGTTCAGATGCATTTGTGGGCAGCGGTAACCTGAGCTCAGAAAAGCAGGAAGAGAGAGATTTACAGAAACAAATCAGAGATTTAGAAGAGGAGAACAGAATACTAAAAAAGGCTATGCGCATCTTTGCCAACGACCAGAAGTGATTTTTGGTTTCATCCAGGCACACCGACACGCATTCCGTGTATCAAAGATGTGTGAAGTCCTCGGTGTCTCCAAAAGTGGATTCTATCAATGGCTGAAGCATGCACCCACACCCCAGCAGGAACAAAAAACACAGCTAAAGCGTCAGATTAAAAAGGTTCACAAGCAATCCAAGGCACGGTATGGCAGTCCAAAGATCACACGGATGTTGTGGAAAGAAGGTACCGTTGTGTCTGAGCGGACTGTCAGTCAGCTGATGAAGGAAATGGGCATCCGTTCAAAAGTCGTCAAAAAATACAAAGCGACGACAAATTCCAAGCACAATCTGCCAATCTATCCAAACCACGTCGACCAGGACTTTAAAGTCAACGCACGTGGCATCATCTGGGTCTCTGATATTACCTACGTTCACACGGATGAAGGTTGGCTCTATCTGGCTACTGTGATGGACTTGTTCTCCAGACGGATCATTGGTTGGGCGATGTCGAAACGAATGACGAAGCAGCTGGTCATCAGAGCATTAAAGCGCGCTTTCCAGACGCAGCCGCCGACGGCTGGCCTGATCCATCATTCGGACAGAGGCAGTCAGTATGCCGCATTAGAATATCAGGCATTATTGGAATCTGAAGGCATTATCACCAGTATGAGCCGTAAAGGCAACTGTTATGACAATGCTTGTATCGAGTCGTTTCACAGTATTATCAAGAAAGAATTGATCCATCATGAGCGTTACAAGACTCGGTCTGAGGCGACCATGAGCATTTTTGAGTATATCGTGAGTTTTTATAATTATGAAAGAATTCATGGCTATTTGAACTATTTATCACCGATGGCATTCGAAAAAATGTACGCGTAACATGGAATTCCCGGCATATTTAAAAGCAAAACTTAAATATGTCGGGATCAAAATTGTACCAATTTAGAGGTACTTAATTTACCGTGTCCGAAATCTTGACATAGGTCCAAGATGATTACAATGATTGCTTAAGAAAAGAACTGAATCGTTTTAATCAAAGACCGTTTCAAAAGAAACCAGGGTCTCGGTTCTCCATGTTTAACGATATGGAACGTACGATCCTTCAATCTTTACCGGCTGTGCCGTTTGAGTACTGTGAATATAAAACAGTGAAGGTTTATAACAATGCCCATATCAGTTATCAGAAACATCATTATTCTGTGCCGTATCAATATATTGGGCACAGTCTAAAACTTAAAATTTATGGGAAAAAAATCCAAGTGTGGCATCAAGACTGCATGTTGTGTGGGCACGGGACATTGAATAAAGTGCCGGGCGGCTACACGACAGTTATCGATCACTTACCTGAACATAGCACAACACACGGCGAGTGGAATAGTCAGCGCTATTTAAAGTGGGCACGGCATATTGGTCCCAACGTCCATTTAGTCGTTGAAAATATGTTTTCGGATGGTCCGGAATAAAAACACTACAAACGGGTTCACGCATTATTAAAATTGGCAGACACCCATTCAGATTCCGCCCTGAACGATGCCTGCCATCATGCATTAGAACGTACATCTCATCCAGGTTATCGTTTAATCACGCAATTACTGAACACTGGCACGTCCCACTTAAAGTCTAGCACCCCAGAAAGTACGGAACAATCTTTTTTGAGAGGGGCTGATTATTATGAGCAATAATCAACAACGCTTACAAACGGTTATCGGTTAATTACGTGAGATGCGACTGACGACAATGGCGGATCAGCTTCATAGTCTGTATTTGTAGGAGCGTAATCATGCGATGACGCCACTGGATTATTTAGAAGTTATCGTCAATGAAGAGTATCAAATCAGACAAGATAACCGCATTGAACGTTATCGGAAACAAGCGACACTGTCACATAAAGAAGCAAAGATTTCAGATGTTCGCTATGAATCCAGCAGAGGCTTGCGTAAAGAAAGCATTGAACAACTTTCAACTAACCATTATATTCAACATCATCGCAATGTCATCGTTCAAGGTGCCACAGACACGGGTAAAAGTTATTTAGCCAATGCGTTGGTCAATCATGCGATTGAATCTGGATTTACAGGGAGGTATTATCGGATGACTGAGTTATTGAATGATATTGATCTGGCTGAACTTCATGGCAATTTAGGTAAATTGTTGAAGAAACTCATGAAAGTAGATGTGCTTGTGATTGATGATTTCCTCTTAACGTCGACTAAAGAACAGGAACAAAAGCATTTGATGGAAGTCTTTGAGTTAAGAAGTCGTGAGAAATCTTTAATTTTGTGTTCACAGATGTCTTCGGCAGAATGGCACAAGAAATTAGGTGAGGGTGCGATTGCGGACGCTATTTTAGATCGTGCATGTTCAAAATCCTATAAACTCATCTTAAATGGTGAATCCTTACGTAAAATCGATGGTATCGATACGCCGATTTAAGTGGTAATGATAAACGCGATTTACGATACCACGTAAATCGCGTTCGTCATTACCACTTTGACTGCTAAACTAAAGTGAACAGTTTTTTCATATTGCATATAATTCATATTAAAATTAAAAAGAAAATAAGTACCAATAACATAAAGTAATGAGGCATCTTTTAATAATTTATTTATCTATTTAAATCCTTTCAATTAATTTTCTTAATAGCGGTTGTGACATTGGAATATCATATTTATTAGAATTACCAATGTTTATATCTGGACATATATCATATATTTTTTCATAAGCATAAGTAAGTGCATTTTGGTCTAAAGTCCAAGAATTCTCTTTATCCAAGTTATTTATAATATAAGTCCTCACTAAATTAAGAAATTCATGAGATTTAGAATTGTTTTTTAAAAAAACATAACCTGCCATGATCCTTCTCCAAGGGAACAAAGATAATAGAGCTGGTGAAAAAGGAATGGATAAATCGTGTGCAGTTATTTTTGATAGATATGTTTCTAACTCGTCATTAATGAAAAAATCTGCATCCATAATAAAGATATCGTTATCATTTTGATTCATAATATTTTTTGCGATAACATATCTTGAACAAGCATAATAGGTTTTTGAATCTTTAACAAATTCTGGATAAATCTCATAGGAAAAAGTGGGTACAGTAATTGGAGATTTTGGTCTGATATAGTCTATTAGATTTTCATAAAGTGACTTTGCCTCTTTAATGGCGTCATTGCTCGTATTATTGTAATCTACGATATGGAAATGAAAATGATAATTACGTAAAGCAATAATAGAATAAAATAATTGTATACTATAGTATTTTAAAAATTGTGCATCCATTGATAATAATATTGTAATCCCTGTTCTATTTTCTATGAGAGAATCATGGAATACTATTTCAGGAGTATAATTAATTCCATCAACAATGCTAGTATAAGTGTAGGATCCGATGTCGATTTTCATAGATTTTATATAATTCTCTTCAAACTCGTGAGATTTATTAAATGCTTTAATCGCTAAATTACGTTTTCCAATGTAGCTATAATATAATCCTATAAAAAGAGTGGAAAATTCTAAGTTTATCTGTTCTAACTTAAAAATACGTGAATTAATATACTCATGTAAACGAATATCATTTAAAGTGATGCCGTTATTAATATCTTGAAATGAAAAATTGGAAAGACCGAAATGTTTTAGTGCCTTGTTTAAATTTAATACCTCTTCAATATAAAATAAAATATTTTTCCAGAGCAATGGAATTTCAGTATTCGTATCTTTACTTATTTCAATTAAAAGGTTCAAATTATTATGAGAAGTATCAGGATTGTTCCAAATATTTCTCATACTATTTGCGAAAGCTGTTCTTATTTCTGGTATATGGTTAATGGAATAATTATCCCAGTATATTTCTAGTGTTTTCTTAAATTCCTCTAATGATATATGTGATATATCATTGAATAATTCATCTAAAATTTTATCATTATATAACTTCATGTATTTAGTTTTATCAGTCCACTTATTATCGTTTTTAATTTGTAATTTATATTTGAAATCTGCCAAATTATTCAAGATAGAATCATCCTCAATTTCGTAAAAACTATTAGAGGGTATTATTTCAATTTTGTCAAATTTTTTCATATTCATATTATATATGACAAGTCTCGTTTCAGATGAAATGTCCATTTTTTTAGGATATATTCTCATTAACCTTATCTGCTCCTTTATATAAAAAACCTTTCTATAGTTAATAATAATATATAAAAGGTAAATAAAACAAGTTAATGTATATTAGTTGTGTTTGGCAACTAAAAAAACATAGGACTGCTGTAACTGCTAAACTAGACACAACAGTTGGGCATGCGGACAAAATCTTAGACTAAATTGGTTAGGAGGAAGTCGATGTATGCATATAAGGAAAAATTAAAAGCTATAAATCTTTATTTTAAATACGAATCATACGCTGCTGTAATAAACGAACTCGGGTACCCTTCACGTTTGGCACTTAGAAACTGGATAGAAGGACACAAACGGCATGGTGACGTTAAAAAGGAAATTACTCGTCGGTCAAAATACACAGAAAAACAGAAACAGACGGCAGTGGCTCATTATTTAGAGTATGGTAAGTGTTATTCTCGTACAATTAGAATGCTGGGGTATCCAAGTCGTGCGCTTTTAACGAATTGGGTAATGGAAATGGCACCTCAGTCTCGTAAATTTAAAAGAAATGGGATAAACTTAACATCAAAAGAAAAAGAAGCTGGTGTTTTACTCACTCGTAATACATCTGCACAGAAAATAGCGGATGATATGGGAGTTAGCCGAGAGTCTCATTACCAGTATAAAGACCAGCTGCTTGGCAAAGGTGTGTCTATCAATAAAATGAAGAAACCTAGTGATACAGACGTTAATAAATTGAAAGACCAAGTCAAGCAACTTCAGGATGAGCTATCTCAACTTCAAATGCAAAAAGATATACTAGAGAAAGCAGGAGAAATTATAAAAAAAGACCAGAGCATCTTTCTGGAAGCGCTGACTAACCAAGAAAAAACAACCCTGATTGATGCCCTTCGTCCAAAGTACAAACTGTCTCAATTATTAACATCTATTGACATTCCCAAAAGTAGTTATTGTTACCATAAGAAACAACTTGCTCTGCGGAATAAATACAACTATGTGCGGGTTCAAATTATTGATGTTTTCAAAGCAGGTAAGCGTCGTTACGGTTACCGACGAATACATGCGTCATTAAAAAATATAGGGATTATCCTGTCGGAAAAAATAGTGCGACATATCATGAGAGAAAAAAATCTCGTTTTGGAATCTATTAAAATGAGAAAATATAGTTCGTATGGTGAAGATATCACCTGATGTTTCTAATGTTTTAAAACGTAATCTTAAAGCATATAAAATAAATGGATTACAGATATTACGGACTTTTGTATACCTAGCGGTAAAGTATATATCCAATGATTGACTGTTTTGATGGTGCTATCGTGAGTTGGACAATGAGTACCACCCCTAATGCAGAGTTAGTTAATACCATGCTGGATCAGGCGATGCAAACGTTA
The DNA here is from genome assembly GCF_014207425.1 of Jeotgalicoccus coquinae. Classification (GTDB taxonomy): domain Bacteria; phylum Bacillota; class Bacilli; order Staphylococcales; family Salinicoccaceae; genus Jeotgalicoccus; species Jeotgalicoccus coquinae. Next base: position 620,490 of record NZ_JACHFF010000001.1, read on the forward strand.
CAGGAGGGCGAGAGACCAGTCATTCATACGGATCGGGGTGCGCATTATCGTTGGCATGGATGGATTGATCGAATGGATAGTCATGACTTAATACGATCAATGTCCAAAAAAGGCTGTTCTCCCGATAACACTGCATGTGAGGGCTTCTTTGGACGGTTAAAAAACGAGTTCTTTTATGGCGAATCCTGGTTGGATGCCTCTCTTGAAAATTTTATCGAACAATTAGATGAATATCTTGTATGGTATAACCATGAAAGAATCAAACTATCATTAGGTGGAATGAGTATTATAAAACATCGCGAAACCTTGAGTTGTGTGGCATAGTAGTCAAAATAATACGATTCAAACAGTGAAGCTATAAGAGTAACAATTAGATTTACACTGTTATATTAGATACATTTAACAATTAATGGTCTAAGAAAATATCTGCACCCCCGTTTTGCTCATTAATTTTGAACACTTTATGACTAAAGAAAAGATAAGAAAATTTTTGAAACGACAGATAAATAGCAGGGTGGTAGTTTTTGATTTTTAACATGTAATAAACATATGAAATTATACGAATGGACTAAACCTTAATTTATTTCTAATAATCATTTGCTATTCTAATTTATAGTTACATGTATTATAATGTCAGGTCTAAAATTGTGGTAAAATATAATTTAATAGACTTATGGAGGGCATATGTGATGAAGGGTTTTTTATACTTATTTCAAAAGAAAAAAAAGATGCATAATTCTGATAGTATTTTAAAAGCAATCGATCTATTAAAGGAAGCAAATCACTCATTTAATATAAAAGAAACTGAACAAATGAGAAGTATTATATATACTAATGAAATGACTAAAAAATATTCTGATTATATATCTTTTAAGCATATTTCTTACATCGGACAATTTGTTGACAGTCCAAAGATAATATGTGAGCAACTAGCAAATCTTAATGAAGAAGAATTAAGAAATTATGTGAGTAATCTCAGAGGTGCATTTGCTTTAGCAATCTCTGATTATAAAAATGAAACCATGAAATTTTTCACTCATATATTTAGAATTGATAATGTTTTTTATCGTGAGACCGAAAATGAGATTATAGTAGGAACGGATCCACTTATAGTTAGTGCAGTATCTAATGAAAATTTAAAGCCAGAGATAGATATATCCAACAGTGTTTCATTCTTAATGAATGGTTATTTTGCAGATGAGAAAACCCTTTTTAAAGGAGTAGAGCTAGTCCCGCCAAATAGTGTAATGGATGTAAGTAAGGATGGTATAAGTATTCAATATATAGATAATTCTATAGAAGAAATGTTTACAATTAAACCCAATAAAGAAATTAATAATGCAATCAAAGAAAACTATATTGATGCTTTTAAAGCTGTCCCTAAAACTTCCAGTATTAATATAGGAGTGACTGGAGGGAAAGATAGTAGATTAGCACTACTGGGCCTATTAGAAGCCGGATATGATGTGAAAACTAATACTAGAGGTTTTTCTGATAATCCAGATGTCATAGTTGCAGAGAAGCTTACCCAAAAATTGAATTTAACACATAAAATTAACGAACCTAAAATTTTAGATAGTAAAGGTATGAACGTAAACCTTGAGATGAAAGCGTTACAAGCAATGATAGCTACTTCCGGCCAGGTTTATGGTTATGAAAATATTAAATATCAGCCGGAATATAAGGGAAATATAGGGGTTACTGGTGTTGCTGCTCTCACAATGAAAGGTGGATACAGTAATTTAAATAATTTATCTCCTGCTGATCCATATAAAGAGATGCTTAGACGATTCATGCCATTAGAAGATTTACTTGTTGAAGGTAAATCGACGGCATATAAACAAACACTTAAGAACTTGGTTACTTCTGATTTTCAAGATGCACAATATAAACATGCCTTATTTTATAGAAATGGAAGATGGACGAGTGGGACAAGATTAGCAAAATCTTATTCAAGTGATATGTATTCACCATACTATGATAATGTATTTACTAAGTCGATTATGAAGATACAGAAACAATATCTGGATAATGGTTTTGCACAATATACATTAATGAACAAGTTGAATGGTCCAATATCTTTAATGCCGTTAGTTGGTTCAAGATGGGGATTTGAAAAAAATAAGCCAGTCAAACCTGAAAATTATACCGGATGGCTTAATAGAACACCAATGTATCCCACAACTAAACTTGCAAATTATAATTGGAGAAATCTAACATTACCGGATAATACTATTATTAGAGAAGAGTTTAAAAATATTCTTTTGAGAGATTCGAAACATCCTATTTATGAAGTCGTTGATTTCTCTAAACTTAAGAATCTGCTTGAGAGTCAATTAACAAGTAAGCACTTAAAGTTTATGTGGGCGTTATTGTCTCTTTATTCTTACATTAATTATTTAAATGGAGAAACTGTCAAATCTAAAGATTTGAATATAAGAATTCCAGAAACCATAGTCAATGAGTTAAAGAGTACACCTGTTACATTTGATTTAACTTTTGATATATTTTCAACTAATAAAAGTCTTGAAGTTATAAGTTCAGGGAAAAAAGTTACTGTAAAAAGTAATTCAAGTCATGAAAATGATAAGAATAAATATTTAACGATTTTTAATAGTAATATCTCTAATGCAGTAAGAAATGAGAAAACACTTTTAAAAGAACGTAAAGAAATCACCTTCAATATGCATTTAAGTTATTCAGGGCAACTACCTTTAAGATACTGTTTGATATTTTTTGACAGTAATAATAAGAAAATTGAAGCGAAGTGGTTTAATAGAACTATCAACAAAAATATTAAAAATTTAGACGGATCCTCAAAGATACCTGATAATGCAGAAACGTATAAAATAGCAGTTAAATTTCCTAATGATTTTTCAGGAGAGTTAAATGTTGATTACTTTTTCAGTGTTATACAATAATACACAATTTTATTGCAAAACCTGCAATAAGTATTTAATTATAAGGAGTTTGTAATGAAAAATAGTAATGAACGAAAAAGAGTAGAATTATTTTTAAATGACGAATGGTTAGTGAGAAAGGGGTTCACTCCGCTAGATATTTCAAAAGGGATTAATTGGAACTACCAGCACAGCAATAATGCAGCAACATATCAAACATATATACACAGTTTAGGTATTTTAAATGATTTACTGAAAATATCTAAAGCTGACAACAATCTTAAATTAGAAAAGAAAGCAAAAGATTTAATATTAGATTGGAATAGTACTGATCATAAAAAAGGTAAAAACTATGCATGGAAAGAACACCCTGTTTCCAGTCGCATAAATAATATTATAGCTTTTCAATCAAATGCAGCAAAGCATAAGCTATCACAAAAGGTATTTGATAAGCTTGTAATTGATCATTGTTTTTATTTATCCAATGAGAGGAATTACAAATTTAATAATCATGGACTCATGATGGATAATGCATTAATAAATGCAGCTTCACATTTAGCAGATCCAGAAAAGAAAAAATTATATATTGAGAAAGCTCTATATCGCATCCGTTATGCCATTCAAAGAGATTTCTCAAGAAATGGTGTACACTTAGAAAACTCTCCAGAGTACCATAGAATGATTCTGATGATTTATAGAAGTATAGAGAAAAAACTTAAAGAACTCAGAATTCCACTAGGGAAACAGGAAATAGAAATACTGAAGCTCGCTCATAATTTTAGAGGGTATATAATCCAGCCTAATAATGTATATCCAATGATTGGTGATACTGGAAATATTCCTGATTCTAGAATTAAAAAGATTTTTCGTGATTTTCATGATTCTGAAGCAGGAATTACAATATTCAATAACCTCAATGAAGAAGAACCTGAGAATAGTTCAATGATGATTTTTAAATCTGGTTATTTTAATAAAACACATAAACATTATGATGATTTATCAACTTATCTTTATCTAGAAGGAGAGGAACTGCTAATAGATTCTGGTAAGTATAGTTATGTTATCAGTGATCCTGTGAGACAGCATGTAGTTTCACCAAAAGGGCACAATGTTATCAATCTTCCTGGACAAGATTACAAACTTGTTAATCCGTTTCAAGAGCAGTTTAACTTGAAGATTACTAAGCGGGTTTCTAAGACGAATTATAAGTTGGTAACAGGAATTAACAAGCTTTATAAAGGTACCACTTTAACAAGATATAATATTTTGACAAAAGAAAATGTCTGCATAATATTAGACAGAGTGGTTTCAAGAGACAGTAAAGAAGCTTATCAAAATTTTAATATAAATGAAAATGCAGAAATAAAAAAAATAACTGATCTTGAATATGAAATTACGTTAAATGATAAATTATATAATATTCAAACCTACAACAGAGCAGGATCAAATATAAAAAGTGAAATCGAGAATGGATATATTTCCAGAAAGTTTGGAGATTACCAGGAGAATGAGAGAATTTTATTTAAGCAGGAAGGGAAAAACTTAACTTATATTACTGTGATCCATAATGTAAAAGATGATATTGAGGTAGATTACGTTAATTTAAAACTAAGTAAATTGACATATAGTATTAATGGTAAAGAAGTAAGTATAGATTTATAAGAATCAATAATACTTATCGTTTAAAGTCTTAATGAGGTAGTGATATTTTGAATAAACAAGAGCTGCTAAATATAATTAAAAATAATGAATCTGAATTTAAAGGTGAGAAGCATAATATTAAGCATCTGTTTTTGCCAAATGAAAATTCTGATTATTTAATAGTTGTTTTTTCTGGTTTTCATGGAGGTGAAGTAGCAAAAAAGCCACCTGTTTATAACTATATTAATACATTAAAAGATGTAAATATTAATAAGCTTTTTATTATGGATAATGTGGATAATACACCAGTTTATTACTATGGAACAGAGGGAACAGATTCATATCTTAAAGATACAACTCATTTAGTTAACCATTATGCAGAGAAATTAAGTATTAAAAAATCTAACATAATAACAACAGGATCATCAAAAGGTGGTACAGGATCACTCATTGTTGGTCTAGATATAGGTGTTGGTCATATTATATCTGCAGCAAATCAACTGAATGTTGGTACTTACCTAAATTCATTACCAAAAGTAAGAGAATTAATATTTAATATGATATTTGGAAGAAATGATGACTCTTATGTAGAATTATTAGACCAAAAATTCAGAGAAAAAATACTAGTCAATAGTACAGAATCTAATTTATATTTTCATGCCGGAACGCGGGATTCCCATTATATAAAACACATGAAACCAATGCTTGCACATTTTGACAGTAAAAAGATATATTATGAATTAGACTTGAAAAACTATGTAGGGCATAACTCAGTTATTTACTTTTACCCTGAATATTTAAAAAGAAAAATTAATGAAATTCTTAACTTACCTAAAATAAAAAAACCAGATGTAAGTAAAGATGAGAAAGAAATTATTATTGATGTTAACGTTTCAAAATATAGAAAAGCAACTCATTACTATCAAGTGGAATTGGATTTGGTTAATGGAAATAGACTGGTATCTGAGTTTAAAAAAGATCTGAAGCATTTGTTTACAGTAGAAGCAAAAGAGATTAGGAGTGTGAGTATAATCTTAAAAGAATATGAAATCATTAGAGATGCGAGAAATTTTAACTTTGATGAAATCAATTCAAAATTAGATATACTGCGCTTGAAGAATTTAATCAGGAATGAATGGATTACTAATAAAGGGGAAAAGATTAGTAATACCAATATGGTTAGAACAAAAAAACTACCCTACACCTCATTGAACGATTATATAGTCACAGGTAGCGTATCTGTTTCGTATTATTCTGGTGATATTTTTATAAAGTCAACTAGAGTGACAGGAAGAGTTTCTGAATTACCATTTTATATAGAAAAAGTTTCTGAAGCTGACAGTATAGTTTTAAGCTTTAATAAAAAATGGCTTGGTAAAATGAAATTAACCACTTTATAGATTATTTAATTAAAACACCTGGGATCTCTTAAAGAAATCCCAGGTGTTTTAATTATATTAATTTTCACTTGCATTAGTCATTTTAGTATTAATATGTTATTTCATAAAATGCATAATTTAGTTTTGCTGTGTCCGTTTCTTCAAACTTATTAAAATTCAAGAGTAGTCGGAATGAATCATACTGATTAATATCCTCATTAGTATGATAGAATTCAGTAGTTACATTGGTGTTCTCAGCATCTAAATAAATTGTCTTTTCAAGTTTATTGTCTTTATAAAATAGAATCTGACCAATTACCTTAGAAATGTTCTGAGAATGATTTAGATGAACTCTTAATGAAAGTTTGCTAATATTTTGTATATTTATTTGATTAGGAGCCTCTGTATATTTTCCTTCAAATGATAACAGTTTTCTATGTTTATCGAAATTTTTAATAGAAATATTATTGTCATCAGATATATCTATGGATTTATTAAGAGGTAAGAAATCGTTAGTCAAATCAACAATTTTTTTCTTATTTTTATAATCACTGACACTAGTTGAAGGTAATGTAACATTAATATCTTTATTAAACGTTCTATTCGATACATCGGTTAATTCGTTTACAAAGATTATAATTGACGCAAGACTCCATATAAATCTCATATGGTTTGCTTTAATAGTCCCGTTAATCATTTTGTTTACTGCTTTATAATCGATTATTTGATAAATAATATGGTTTGGATTTGATAATAAAATATCTTTAAACTGTTTGATTATGACTTTGTCATTATTTTGTACTCTTCTCCAGTTATAATTCCCTAGAACAGTAGAAGGGTAATATGGCTGACGATTAAGCCAATTATCGTAGTCACCGGCAGTCATGGGTTTAGTTTTTTCGACTCTCCAACGATCTTTAGCAAATGGAATATCAATCAAACGTTTATCTATTCTTTTCATAATCTGATAATGTATCTCTTCATTCTTATTATCTGCATACTGAATTTTTAATGCTTCTCTTAAAAATTTGTTATCCAGGAAAGGGGAATGACTCTGTCTGGAATAATTTGCTGCATTTTTTGCCGCTGAAGTTAACCTTCCTGTTCTGTATTTAAGAGAATATAAAATTTGGAGTTTATGCAGACCTTGTTCATCATCGATAAAGTCGAGAAGGAAATCTCCAAATGGATTATCTTTTCCGTTTTTAAGAAGTTGATGATTTCTATTGAACGTATTTACCAGTTTCAATTTATTGGAGTTCTCGTCAGCATTTATAAAGTTAGCAAAGCCGCCTTTTACTAATTCAGCGCCTATACCATCAAAAGATTTATGGCCTGTGAATTTACCAAGTGAACCTACATTTTCATAACCATATACCATACCGGATGTGGCAAGCATTACTCTCTTTATTTTGCTGTATATATTAACTGATATAGTATTCTCTTCTGAAATTTTAGGACTTGTCGATCTATGTTCCAATTCATACATATCCGCTATTCTTTTAGCAATAACAACGTCTGGATTGTCGTCAAATCCATTAGTAAAAACTGATAAATCAAAGTTGTTGCTGTTCATGGCAGCAAATATAAGTCTGCTGTCCTTACCGCCTGTTAATGCCAATCTAAATTCTTTATCTTTAGGTTGTGTGTTGAATGCATTTATAAATAAATCAGTTAAGTCATCGTAGTCAGATTTACCGTACTCTTTATTTAAAAGGTTAGAATACAGATTGTCAATTTCATTAATCTCTAATCCGTTTTCATCTACTTTGATATGACTGTTTCCTGGTAATGCATAAACATCTTTAAATGGTGTGCCATCATCAGCATAGTATCCATTCAGGATAAATGAGTGCAGTGCAGGAAGTGAAAAATCTACATTTCCATTAGTAGCTATTAGACTGATTATTAGAGGATCAGTACCTATTATGATTGAATCATTTGAAGTGAATGCATAAACAGTTTCAATCCTAGCAACGTGCGTAAATACATTGATTTGATTAGAAATATAATCTGAATAACCAATTGCAAATTGTCCTTCTAAATTACGAACATAGTTTAATTTGTCTGAAGCTTCAGAATTCATTAGAGAATTTTTAATTTCTTCAATCTCTCTAGTGAAAATACCTACAGGAGTAAACATACCTGTTTCAGTTTGACCATAAGGATATTCAGTATACTCATTTGTAAAGTAAACACTCGTAATATTTTCATTTTTAGTTTCAAATACATTAAGTGATGGTGCTTTATATCTCTTTAAAATAGCTTCAATATCAACATCATAAGTATAATTCTTATCCAGTTTGAAAATATGTATAAATCCCTGCATAATGACCTCCAAAATTTTTAGCAAAATATTTATATATAATTATATCATAAGACATCTTGTAAATTATTATAATAAATTACAGAACTATCAGGTTAAAAATTCAATAACGGTTTAATTTTTTTCTAGGGGGATTCTAAGGTAACATTAATATTGTCTGTTGTTATTATTAAAATATCTATATAATATAAATTAGAAAGCTGAATTGACATAAGGTGGTTTGAAAACATTGAATAAACATAAACAAGATTATATCCATAAAATGAATAAAGTTGCTGAAAATTGTTATTCATACAAAAATAATCAAGTAACTAATTTTTATAAGTACGGAGCAGAAGAATTAGGGTTAGGTTATGGGAGAAGCGACAAAACCCATTCTTTTTATTATAAAGATAAAAAAATAGGTGAAGCCAAAGGCTTAAGAGCTTTAAGTACTTCAAAAACTGCATTTATAATTTGCAGAGATAAATTTAAAACAGAGAAATTATTACATAGCTTAAATGTCCCGACACTGAATTCAGAATTATTTTATGAAAATCAAAAGAACGAAGCTTATGAGTATATAAAGAATAACAATATTAATCCTATTGTGCTGAAACCATTATCACTTGCCGGTGGTAAAGGTATAGAATTAGATATACATCCTGAGAATTTCTCGGCAGCATGGGACAGATCTATAGAGAAGCAAAAAGAATTAGGAGTAAAAGAGCCGTGCTGTGCAATTCAGCCTTTCGTAGATGGCTATGATGTTAGAATCGCTATTACAGAAGGATTTTTCTCTGCGGCACTCTTAAGAGTGCCAGGTCATGTAATTGGAGATGGAAAGTCCACAATCAGAACTCTTATAGAGGATAAAAATGAAATAAGAAGGAAATCTTTATACTTCAAGAAGTTTCTTTATGAGTTTAATTCTGGACTTAATCACAAACTTGAAGCGCAGGGTTATACACTAGACAGTGTACTTAATCTTGATGAGATATTATTCTTTAGTGATCTCGGAAATCTTACTGCTGGTGCAGAAAGTGTGGATATCACTCATCTTGTAAGTAAGGAAATGATAGATATAGCATTAAAAGCTACAGCAGCAATCCCTGGTTTGTATACTGCAGGTGTTGATATTCTTACAAATGATTTCACCTCTAAAGTGGGGTATGTAAGCGAAGTTAATACCAATGCAAACCACCAGGTGCATCATTTACCGTATAAGGGAGAAGTACAAAAACCATATAGAGATATAATTCTGGGACTACTGATTAAGTATAAAGTAGAAAAAGGTATTTCATTAAACAGGGATGAGAGATTAAGGGTGAAGCAGATGAATACATTAAATAAATATCGGGCTGGATATTATGAAATGATGTATAAGAATTCAAGTTTTAAATGATAAGAATATAAAAAGCAGACGTAGACGTCTGCTTTTTTGTATTGTATAAATATATCTACAGTTTTAAGAATGAACTGAAACCATGAGAAAGTTTTTTTTGTTTATTATACAAATATTTATAACGTTCCATTATCATATTAAACTCTTTTTTTGTTAATGTATCGAAGTCGATTTTATCATTAAGTACATCTCTATCAATATTATGGAACTGGAAGATATCAGAAAGTGGATTAGTTGCTTCTCCAGTCATTGGATAATAGTGTAATTGTAATGCCGGATTCAGGTTGACTTCTATAATGGTTCCTTCAGAAGCATTTAAATTATCTACAAATATATCTACCCCTGCCGTATGAACTCCAGGTATTGCAGTAACTGCTTGAAGTACCTGATCAAATATGTTCTGATCTAAATACTTACTAACTTCAAATACTTCACGTCCAGTAGCTATACTAGACTGAGAATACAGTACACAATATTCTCCTTCCGGAAGTACCGTGTCAATTGTGAGGTTCTTAGATTCCAGGTTTCGCAATAAATTCTCATTAATCAGGAGTGGATTTCTTTTCAAGTAGTTATGCTTTTCTCTCTGAGCATTTTTAATATTAATTAGTTCTTTAATAGAATGTTTTCCATCTCCCATGACATTACCAGGGCCTCTGAACACGGCTGAACCTATTCTTCCTTCTAATACAATGATTCTCAGTTCTAGTCCCTTGATTTGCTCTTGAATAAGCACTCTGGGGTTTTTAACATCATATTTTTTCTGAACCTTGAACGATTCTGTCCAGCTGTTTACTAAATTACTTGCTCCAACATTTAAAAAAGTACCTAATGACATACTCATACTTACAGGTTTTAAGACAAATGATTTTTCGGGACTTTGATTAATAAAAGATTTTGCTTTTTCCAATTCGTCTGGGTTGAACATTTTTCCTACAGGTGTTTTTATTTGAGCATTCTCTAAAAATCTCTGTGTTAAAAACTTATCTTTACAAATTAAATTACCCAGGCGAGAATTATTCAAATAAAATCCTTTGACATAACGAAGAGGGTTTTCATCCTTGTGAAATAGGTTTAATATATTAGGATTTTTCTTAGAAGGTTAATATGGAATCTTTAGGTGATTTAATTCAGCTTCTGCTACTTTAATTAAATTTGTAGCAATCTCTGATGAATATACATTTTCTTTATCCATTTTGATATCATCAAAAAATTGAGCTAATATTTTTTCATCCAATTATTTCACCTCATCTGACAGTCTTGTTAAAATCATGTCTTCATGTGGATCATTATCCATGTAATAGACTTCTGAAATAGTTTTGAATCCAAAAGATTGATAGAAATTTCTTAAGTAGCTCATTGCTACTATATGAACATCCTTTGTAGGGAATTCATCTTCTAGATAATTCAATGCATATTCTAAAAGTTTTCTGCCACTGCCATCTCCGCGTTTGTCTTTATCTACAGTGACCCTTGCAAGTATCACGTGATTTTCATACTCAAGAATTCTTGTATAAGCCCATACTTTGCCGTTTTCTTTATTGAATATATGTATAGCTTCCTGATCGTTTCCATCAATATCTTCAAAGAAGCTTTCCTGTTCCAAAATAAAAATCGATTGTCTTAGTTTTAAAATTTGTTCTAACTCAGTTAATTGTAACTGGTCATATTTTTTAATATGCCACATTATTTTTCCTCCTAGGTATTTATTTAATTATCATACTATAATTATACTAAAAATAGTGTGAAATATACGGTTTTCAAAATGCAACATGAATAATAAGGTTCTTAGTAAATGCAATAGCATACATATGATGTTACTATATATTATTGCAGAAATGAGGAGTAACTTGGATAAAATTAAATTTATTATAATACTCTCTGTATTACTTATAATGGCTTCTTGTAATCCTGTTACAAATAAGAAAGATGATAGTCAGAATCTACTTAATAAAGTAAATGCAGTGGAAAATCAATGGATAGATTACAATGGAACAATTGAGTCTGATAATAGTATGATGAAATCACAATTTATACCTTATAATTCTAATCAAGATTATATAGTGAATAATGATGCGTATGTCTCGTATTATAAAGGGGAAGATTTTATAACAACAGAGTTACATGAAGCTGATACTAAATTAAACAGTGTAGAAGAAGCTAATGGAATAATACTCAGTTTCAATAAAGAGAACAAGAATGGAATAAAATTAATTAATAAGGACTAGATACAAAGTGGAGGCCCTAATGACAAAAAAGATAATTATTCCACTAATAGCGGGATTAGTATTGATAGCAGTACTAGCTCTAATTGAGAGTTTCAATCATGATGATTTCGTCCAGCCTGAAAGGAGCGAAACTATCATTATACTCGGTGGGGGAGATCAGGGACGTGTACAACAAGCTGCTGATTTATATAAAACAGGATATGCCGACAATGTAATCATTACTCCAGTTGAAGAAAGGTATAATTCACAGGAACTGATTACAATCCTGACACATTATGGTTTTAATGAGGAAGATATTACAGTAGAAGAAAAGTCTACAAGTACGTATTCTAATGCCGAAGAAACAATTAAACTAATGGAGAACAAAGATTTTGATTCTGCATTAGTTGTGACTAGCGATTATCATATTAAAAGATCCAAAATTGCTTTTGACCGGCTGAATGACGGTTCTAAACAATTTCACTATATTCCAGCTACAAACCTGGAAGGTGAAAAGTGGCATGAAAGAGAAGATGCTCATAAGTACTGGTTCAATGAATTTATAAAAGTCTGGGGATACAGACTTGGCTTATATAAATTTTTTGGTTAGATTGTAAATGTTCACTTGTACTATGTTATTATTTACTTGTTAACTACTCTAAACAGAAAAGGGGAACAGCAATGAAGAAAACATTATCATTAATGAGTTTGTTATTGGGAGTTATGTTTTTATCAGCATGCAGCAGCAGTTCAGATGAAGGCGGACTGTTAGATGTTGGTTCAGCAACTACCGGCAGCTGGATGGGCTACAATGGTGAACCAGTGGAGAATGAAGAAATGATGACTTCAGAGTCAATTGATTATAATCCATCTAAAACGTATGAAATCAACCGCTCAAGCTACGTGTCATACTTTAACGGGGAAGAATTCATTGAAACGATTCAGTACAGTGACGATCCTCCAATGACACTTGATACTATCGAAGAAGCGGATAACATTGTAGTCAGCTTTAATATATATAATGAAGATACTATTAAACTTCAGGAAGCTGAATAATATTTAAACCGGGTGATATTCTTATCTCCCGGTTTTTACATTAAATTTACTGTTTAGTCATTGCTGCTAAATATTATGCTGTTACACTGCAGGTAATAATATGAATGAGGTGAGAGCTTATGTGCTATGTTGGTAAGACACTCATTATTTACCTCGATGGTGATTACCGCCGTTTTAAAACAGTTGCAGAGTTATATCAGAAATTCGATTATGATCAGGCACATATACTCATTACATCATTCAATGACCGCAATAAACTCCGCGGTACTACAGATTTATTAAACTCCAAGTATGATCACATAGACGAACGTCATATCCTCACAGAATACTTCTCGACGACCACTTACAATAACGCTGTGGAAAAACAGCAGATCCTCAAAAGACTTAATTACGGTCAAGTTATCGTAGTTATGAGCCAATACCATAAATTTCGTACAAAACTGATTTTCAACAATATATTTGATGGAGATAGAAAATTTACATTTTTTGGAGTTAATTATCACACTACATTGCTGGAATACTCATCAGAAGCGGCGAAGCTCATACTTTATCTGATGAAGAATTATAAGTTCTATACGAAAGACAAGTTGTTATACAGCGAAAGCAGATACCGCAGAGTATCGCGCTTGAGATATCAGTAACAAAATCTCTCTGAATAGGCTAAAAATATAGTCCCATATGTTAAACTATTACTAATGACATAAAGAAAAGAATAGGGGATTACATGAAGAGCTATAAAGAAACTAAAGAAGAATTATTAAAAGCAACGGACTATAAAAGTTTTACATACCGAATGACACGCATTCCAGAAATGATTGAAGGCCAGTCTAAGAAACTGGACGATATTCTTGCTCAATTTAAAGAAGAAGGATTCAACCACTTATCAGTCGTTGAACTGTGCCGTGCTTTTATCAGAATAGATTTAATCAGGCTGTCACTGATGCAGTGTACACACGGTGTAATGACTGCAGATAAAAAAGTTCAGTATCCGACTGAGCTGGAAGTACTTGAAAGATTCACTCTTGAAAAAATCACACAGGATTTCTATCCTTTAGATCTTCCTAAAGAGCTTGAAGAGAAGAATCAGGAAATGCGCGAACAGTTAATTAAGTTAACTAAAGAACTTGAACCGCTGTTAAGACTCGTAGAGCAGAACACAGGCGATATGAACGAGACGCTTCAAGTTGTTGCTACTCAGGTTCAAAAGAGCAACAACCATGTCTTAAGTAAGATTTACGACGATGTTTTCTATACAACAGTGCTTGACTACAACATCGACAATGCATTTGAAAATGCATGGAAGAACAATTTAATCCAGTCACCGCTGGTATCATTCTACTCAATGTTTACATTGTCGTTCTACGACGATATGTTTAAAGATCAGCTGGTTTAATTAATCACAATATTTTTACCTGAATTGTATTTACTATATAATTCAGGTTTTTTTGTGAGTGAAAATATTTCGTATTCTAAATATAAGTGTAATAATAATATTAATTATTATAATATACACTATTAGTAATGTTTACCATATTGTTTAAAATTTAGAATATGTAGATAATGAAAGTATTACACTAAGGGAGATAGACAATTGAAAAAAGAAAGATTTAACACTTTAAAGAAAGCTTCATTGGCAAGTACACTTGGAATATTTGTATTTACATACGCTGGAATTACTAACGCTGATGAGTCAGTTATTGAAGAGGACCAAGTGGAATTCGAAGAAACAGGTGTTATCGAAACAGAATCGTTTGAAATCTTGAACGAGAGTGCTGAAGACATAGATACTCCTGAAACTATTAATCTTGAAGATACGGAAGAGACTGAAAAAACATTCTCGGACTCAATAGATGAAAATACTGAATATATTCCTGCTAATGATCTTACTGAGGTAGAAGAAATAAATAATTCATCAGTAAAACAAGCTGGTACAGAGGGGGCATTCATCGAAGAAATAGATCAATCAAAGTCTTCTAATGATGAAATTCTCAGCTCTGAGGATTCTGATGATAGTTCTGAAGCGTCAATAAATGATAATTCAAAGTTGCAGGAAGTATCTGTTGCTGAAGCAGATATTGTAATTAATGATGATATGACAGAGGGGTATTATAATTATCTTACAGTTATTGATTTAGAAACCAATGAAAAGATTGCTACTGTTAATTACACAGGTTTAAACTTTGATGACAGACTTCAGCAATTTATCAATGATACAAATAATCAGTACGGGACATCTTATAATGTATCATCTGAAACATTGACAAGCAGAACTAGAAACTCGAGTTCCATAAACGGTAATACAGTAAGTTCTGTTAACTCATATTACAATATATATTTACAAAATGATTCGGCAACTAAGTATCCTTTTGAAGATAGACCATTAATTCCTTCTTATCCCTTATACGATGAAACCGCAACACAATATACTTTAAAAGACGTAGTTATCAGTGATACAAATGGTAATATACTATTTTCAAATACTTTAACTGGTACACAGTCTATAGACCAAATTATAAAAAACTCTTTGAGTTATATAGATGAAACACTTTATTATTACGATACAGTTGAAGTAGATAAAGGTTTCACTACACGTTTCTCTAACGGTGGATTTTATTCGGGAGAATTTTATGATATTGCCGTTATGGTGAACGAGAGAACAGTTGAAGAGATGACACCGGAACAGCCAGAAACTCCAGAGGAACCAGTGGAAGAGGTAACGCCAGAACAGCCGGAAACTCCAGAAGAACCAGTGGAAGAGGTAACACCAGAACAGCCGGAAACTCCAGAAGAACCAGTGGAAGAGGTAACGCCGGAACAGCCAGAAACTCCAGAAGAACCAGTGGAAGAGGTAACGCCAGAACAGCCGGAAACTCCAGAAGAACCAGTTGAAGAGGTAACGCCGGAACAGCCGGAAACTCCAGAAGAACCAGTGGAAGAGGTAACGCCGGAACAGGCAGAAACTCCAGAAGAACCAGTTGAAGAGATAACACCGGAACAGCCAGAAACTCCAGAAGAACCAGTTGAAGAGATAACACCGGAAACTGAATTGTCTGAGGAAGACCAAAAGAACTTATCTGATTCAGATTTACAGAATAGCGAAATAGAGAATGTCCTGCCAACATCTCCAGCAATTGATTCTGTAGAATCTGAAGATAATATCATTTCAGGTTCTGGGGAGCCAAATAGTGAAGTAGTCATTAGTTTACCCAATAGACAGGAAATCATTGCACAAACAGATTCAGATGGTAAGTGGCAAATTAAATTGTCAGATGACATAAATATTGAAGAACAGGATACAATTTTAGTTACGAATAAAGTTGATTCGGCCACAAAAACAGCTGAAACAACCGTTCAGAGTTCTGAAGAAAAAGCAGAGAAAGATGAATCGAAGTCGGAAGTCAGTGAAGCTGCAACACCAGAAAAAGAAGAACTACCTGATACAGGGATTGCTAGTTCAAGTGCCGGACTTATCGGTGCGGTAATTGCATTTATAGGTGGATCGTTCTTATTATTTACAGGCAGAAGAAAAATTGCTAAAAAATAATTTAAACAAAGATATCATATCTGAGGATATGATATCTTTTTTAATCATGACATTTTTATTTTATACAATTATTTAAAACGCATAATATTTACTAAACACATTTTTTACGGCTATAGTTTACATATTGAAATTATTTCGAATTCTAATTTTTAATTCGATTCCTTGTTAATATGAACACTGTAACCGCTGCTTACTATGATTTAAAAATGTCTAACGTTTATTAAATCAACGGAGGTAATATTATGACAAATAATTCACCAGAGTTAGTAATTGATACAGCATTGGAGACAAATAATCTATTTTTAAAAAATGCTGAACGTTTAAAAGGAATATTCAGTGTAAATGGCCATATGAGTGAAGATGGGTATGTTGATACATTTAAAGATGAATCGAAATATATAGAAACAGATTTGAATAATTTAATTGACAGTATAGGCACTATTGATTTGGACTATATGCTTACTTTTTCTTTAAGTGTTATTGAAAGAGATGATATAACAATCTATTCGTACGAAAGTAATAAGATGAGTAATATTGAAAAATTAGATGATTATCATTATAAAATTCCTTTGAGTAGTAAAAGTATCATCAGTAAAGCTATAGTAGGGGCTATTATAATGGAACATACATACAAAGAGAGTTTTCATTACGAATTATATAAAAGCTCAAACGATGCAGATAATCTGGTAAACTATCTTTTAAAAGAGAAAATAATGATATATAACGAGGGTATATTATCAGATGAGAAATATAATGATTTTATCGATGAACTAAACAATTTTTCGGAACTATTTAATATTATATTCGAGCAGTCAGAAGGATCCGAGATGATTGTATCAACGATATATGTACTTAGAAAATATTTAAAATTGGAATGGGACACAATATTCAAATTGATGAAGGACGAGATTTTAATTATTGATAACATTATTAATGAATTGAATGAGATTGTATGGAAACTAAACCATAATGAACTTAATGAGTACTGGAAAAATAAAATTGATATTAAAATAATAAATATTAATTATTTAAAAGACAAAAGCCGGAATTATAAGCTGGATTCGAAAAATATTAGACAACAATTTAATGAGAAAACTACAGATGATCTAAAGCAGGTATCTGGAATTTACCTCATCTATAGAAATGGAAGACTGTTCTATATCGGTGAGGGTAAGGTTTACACCAGAATTTTACGACATATTAATAAGCCGTACAGACCGGTTGTTGGAGAAATAGAAGACCGCATTAAAGAGTTCGTTGATATTTATTATGATGAAGTATCAGTCGTAGTGTTGAAAATGAGTAACCCCTCAGATCGTAAAATAAGAATTTTATTGGAAAATCTATTTACTTACAATATGTTACCAAGTTTTACTAAAGTCGAGATAAATAGAGCACTCAATGAAAATAAGACTAATTTAATAAATGACTAACTACCATTCAACATGGGTATTTACCTATTAGTAAATACTTTACTGAAAGTGAGTGATAGTAATGGTTGTATGTCAAAACTGCGGTGAAGAAGTACTGGAGGGCACAAGGGTGTGTCCAACCTGCGGGGAGTTTATCCGAGAAGATGAGAATTATACTGATACTAACGGACTGATTCAGGAACGAGCACCGGAAGAGGAGTTCTTAAATGGTCCTGGTAAGGATGATAAGATGGAAGATATGCCGGAAGAGAATTATCCGGAAGATGAGCTGAATAAACAGCAGAAAAAAGAGCGCAGCGACTTTGGACGCACTGATGATAAATAGTAATGAAAACTTCCCTATATAATCTGGGAAGTTTTTTTATGAATATTTTGAAACAAACAGGGTATTTAACTGTAAATCAAATTGAGTACATACGAAAGAGAGATGTAAAATATGATGAATTGCCAAAATTGCGGAGAAACAATAGAAGAAAATATTGATATCTGTCCATCATGCGGATCTTTTTTATATGATGATGCAGCAGTTATTGATACGGAAATCAGTCTTGCGGATGATATACCAGATAAAGATATTCTAAGTGAAGCAGGAAGCTATGATGAAGCGGTGGATAATCTTCCGGATGACATGTATAACGGTGACGCGCTTGAGAAAAGAGAATTAGAATTAGAGCGCCGCAGGTTCGGTAAATCCACTGAATAAGAAACTGCCCTTTTTTAAGGGCAGTTTTCTAATTATACTTACATCGTTTCAGTTTTCTTAACAGGGAACCAGCCGTCAATTTCCATAATCAGTTTCCACAGCGGTGAAGGGACTGAAGCACTGAGCTGGTCGTGTTCAGTGAAGTATCTTTTAATTTTCTGGTCTTCTTCTTGTTCTGCTTTCTCTACCCAGTGGGGGTCGACGACAAGTGCACGGCCGACAGCAACGAAGTCTGTGTTACCTTTGTCCATTTAAATATAAGAAAGGAAGATAAAGAAATGAGTGAAAGTTTAAATCTGCTGATGCTTAATAACACAACTGCACCAGGTATTAACTGGATTATGGTCATTGCAGGTATATTACTGCTTGGTTTAAGCCTGATTATGTTTTTTAAACTGAGAAAATGATTAATAATATAGATAAATATATACTGAATTTTACATATTCATTTAAATTTTAGAACGTGCATATTCTATATGTACGTTCTTTTAATTTGGTTAATAATAATAATTTTTATAATAAGTTATTGTTATAAGTCCAATGATTGTTATAATTAATGTAATAAGGAAATGGAGGAAAAATTATGAAGTGTCCAAATTGTCATGCACCGATTTTTGAAAATGACCGTTTTTGCGGCGAGTGCGGTACAGATGTTTCAGCGGTAACGATGCAGCCGGCAGACACGGCCGAAAAACAAGTCCACACGAATACAGTCGGGCAGAGTCAGCCTAAAAAGAGCAGTAACGCCGGTTCATTCTTTACTACAGTTTTAACTTTTTTGAAAAATTCGTTTCTTAAGCCCGGATCAATGATCGGCAGCGGTAAAATTTATGCCCCTCAGGTCACCTCAGCGACAGTCGGTATGGCAGCATTAATCGTCAGTCTGCTGTTCTTTATTATGAGCCGTTCATTTGCAGGACCGTATACGGAAATACCGATTTCTTTTTTAATCAGTGTGTTCTTTACTTTAGCGGTGATCATTGCGATTTTCTTCGGTATTACAATGCTGATGAATGTTCTGCTTTTAAAAACCAAAATCAGCTGGCAGCAGATACTTCATGATTTCTCTGTATCGACGACGGTAGTTTTAGGTCTGTACACAATTGCGATTCTCTTTTCCGCAATTACGCTTGTGGAAATCGGTGTTCTATTCTGGGTGATAGGATCGCTTTTATTTATTACTGCACCGATTTACATATTCCTGAGATATGCAGGCAATAATAAAGTGAAGTTCGACAGCTATTATTCTCTCGTGATTTACTTTTTAATCAATGCGATCGTCTATTATATTATAGTCCGCATCGCAGTGGCACAGTCACTGAGCGAACTTGAAAGTCTATTTATGATGTAATTTAGGAGGCGCCTATGAAATTTTGTAAAAATTGCGGTCACGAGTTGCGTGACGAAGCTAAGGTATGTACGAATTGCGGTGCAGCAGTGATGGCCGGTGCGGCAGATAATAAGAAAGAGCCTGCATATGTCACACCGGAAACACCAAGTGAGGCTCCGCGTGAACCGATGGACCCGAAAAAGAAGAAAAAAATTATTATACTCGTCAGTACAATTGCAGTCATTATTATCGCTCTGTTCATTGCATATAAGGTGCTTGAAAACATGGCTTCACCTGATGCTGCACTCGATAATATCAGTGAAGCTGTCATAAATGAAGATGCCGGGGCATTTCAAAATGCTGTAACGACAGATATATCTGAAGAAGAGGCGCTTGCTTATTTTTCATATGTGGATACCGAGCTTGGAATGTCTAAGTATCAGGATATGATTAATGAACAGAAAATATATCTGGCTGATGGTATTGCAGGCAATGAAATACACGACGGCGCGCACACGCTGCTGTCGATTAAGCAGAATGGTTCCAAATATTTATTCTTTGATGATTATCAGTTTGTGATTCCAAAATCTAATGTATATGTGGAAGAAACAGGCGGACTGGATACTTTTGAATATGAATTTGCAGGAGAAACTGCTGTCTGGACTACGAGCGACAGCAAATTTAACGAACTGATTCCGGGTAACTATAATTTTGAAGGTACCGGAATTATTAATGAATCAGAAGAATACGAGGCATCAGTTCAAGTCAGCTTTGCAGATTATTACGACAGAGTAGAGGGCATGCTGCAGGCGGATCTTTATAATGTGGAACTGGTTGTCCCTGTACTTTCTTATTACGGCATGGATATTGACAGCGAAGATATTTCATTGACGCTGAACGGTGAAGCAGTTGCTGAAGATAAAGAACTTGACTCCTATCCGAAAATCGGGCCTTTTAAATACGACGAGGAATACATGATGGAAGGCTCTCTTGCATACGCTGGTGAGACATTTGAAATGGACAGTGTCACATTGAATATAAATGCTGACAGTGATGAACTTTATTCAGATTATGAAGAGTCGATTCCTTACTATACGCTTGAAGTGAAGTTTGATGAAGAAGCGCTCTATGATCAGCAGGAAAAAGCATCAGAGCAGGAAAAGATTGAAGAGAACCGGGAGTCATTTGAAGAAGACATGGAAGCGAATGCTGAAAACCTGGTCAGAGATTATTTAAATGCTCTGGAATTTATGTACATGTTTGATGATATTGGTGAGGTGGAACCCTTTATTGCTGAAGGTTCTGATGTACTGGATATTCTTCAGGGCAATATGGATAATGATTCATTCGGCAATATGGATATCCAGCGTGTATCATTCAGCAATTACAGTAAAGATGGCAATGACATCGTGATTGATGCTGAAACGCGCCGAATGCATGATGATATTGATGATCCGGTGACTTACTCAACACGTTACACTATCCAATACAATCCAGAGACACTTGAACTGAAAATTACTAATTTCAATGATTTATAATTCAAAACACTTGCGGAGAGCGTCTGATCTCCACAGGTGTTTTTTATTTAACTTGAGTGACAATAGAATCAGAATGAATAAATCATTTTACAAGCAGATAATTTTATAAACTTTTTAAACAAATATAAAAATCTATGGTTCAGCTTTGTAATATTTACGTTAAGAACAAACGGATGTTTTTAACTAATGTATTATCCGCGTTATAATGAAGGTAACTACAGTGAATGGAGAGAGTTTAATGATAGATATTCATAATCACTTATTAATAAATGTGGACGATGGTCCTAAGTCATCTGAAGAAACATTGAATTTACTCAACCAGGCAGTTGAGCAGGGGATATCGGATATTATTGTCACTCCGCACCATCACAGCGGATCGTACCTCACACCGGCTGATGTTGTAAAACAGAAGCTTCATGAAGTTGAAAGCATTATTAAAGATAACAATATACCGGTTAATGTGCATCCCGGACAGGAGATTCGAATTAACGATGTGTTAATTGACGAACTCCGAAGCGGGGAGTCACTGACGCTTGCCGGCAGTAATTACATTCTTGTAGAGTTTTCATTTACTGAGCTGCGTGAAGATGTCGATGAAGTCTTTACGGCACTGCGTGAACTTGGTCTGACACCGATTATTGCGCACCCGGAACGTTGCCGCCCGCTCGTCCAGAATGAGCAGATTCTTGCGCGTTTAATTAAAGACGGTGCGCTGGCACAGGTGACCGCTGCGTCCGTATGCGGGGAGTTCGGCAGTGATCTGCAGGCGAATTCACTTGATTTAATAGAAAAAGGGCTGATTCACATAGTGGCAAGTGATGCTCACCATGCAGAATACCGCCCGTTTATGTCTAAAGAAGCTTTTGAAATTATTGAGAACGAACTCGGCAGCTCTTATGTTGAAAAAATGAAACAGACTGCCAAAAACGTACTGGATAATAAACAGTAATTACTGTCGTTCTTTATTGCTCTGTTTGACTTTGAAATAGTCTCCACCTTTTTTAGCTGTATCATCGGTACCCCAATCTCTCAGGTTTTTAGTATCGACGAGATGGGGGATATGTTTGGAACAGTGAATATACGCTTCATGTACTGTGACGACCACCCAGCGTTCCGCACGTTCATCTTTAACGCCCGGTGCAAGTTCATGTATAGCGTCAGTATCAATAATTTCGGCAGCACCGTTTATATGAAGACCGATCTGGTCATTAAAGAAATCAATCATTAAGAGACCTATATGCGGGTTTTCGATTATGTTACCAAGAGATGCCATCACGCCGTTGCCGCGGTATTCCGGATACATTACACGGGTTTCATCAATCACGTGTATAAAACCCTGTTCTCCGGCCTTAAATGATGAATCACAATTGCCGTTTTTATCACTTGTTGCGATAAATAACATTGTCTGTTCTTTAATAAACTGCCGCATTTCACCGTTTAAATAATCGATCATCTGATTATTGTAAAAAGCATCTGCACGGCGTTCTGTATTATGCTTTTTTTGTAAATCACGTTCAGCCTGTGACATATTATCACTCCTTAACAGTTTTATTTTACCATTATTAAGATTTTAAAAATGGGGTATAGTTTACAAAGAGGTGAAGGAAATGAAACAAATTATTACGGTGCATTTTATCGGCGGATCGACGATGGAAGTCAACAAGACAGAAGCAGTAGATGAACTGATCCGGCTGATTAACAGCAAGTTTGAAGCCAACCATTTTGTGAAACTTCCGAATCGAAGCGGCGGCGAGGCCTATATTAATTTAAGTCTGATAACGTCGATTGAAGTGCGTTCGATATAAAAAATACCAGCCGCGTTAATGCGGCTGGTATTTTTGTTCTTCAATTATATAGATTACATATTAAAGTTCGTGTTCATCATAATAGTTTGACATTGCTTCAAGTCCAGCAGCAGGATCGATATTTTCTGCACCCTTCGACTGGAGGAATACTCCAAACGCTGTAATGAAGTTTAAGAGATTCTGTTTTTCTGCAACGTAGCCCATCGTACCGATACGCCAGATTTGTCCGGCGACTGATCCGAATGTACCGGCAATTTCAATACCGAAACGTGAAAGCAATTCAGTACGGAACTCCGCATCATTTATACCGTCCGGAATTTTAACGCAGACAACCATCTGCATTTCATGATTTTCGTCTCCAAAAATCTCAAGTCCTAATGCTGTAACTGCTTTTTTCATCGCCTCATGGTGATAGCTGTGACGGCGTGCGCGCTGTTCAACACCTTCATCGATTGCCAGTTTAAGTCCTTCATACAGCCCGTACACGTTAACAGTCGCTTCTGTATGGTGATTCAGACGGCGTTCACCCCAGTAATCCTGAAGCTGTGTCAGGTCGAGATAGTTGCTCGTAATGAAATGAGATGTCGCTTTGTCATCTGATGTACGTATTCCTTTTTCAACTCGTTTACGTTTATTGATTGCTTCACTGAAACGTTCATTAAATGTAATAGGGGTAATGCCCGATGGTACTGACAGACATTTTTGAGCACCGCCGATAACAGCATCCAGTGCCCACTCATCAACAGGGATGTCCTGTCCCAAATATGTAGCGACTGCATCAACTACTGTATATACACCGCGTTCTTTCGCTGCATGTCCGATTTTATCAATTGGCTGCAGACGTCCTGAAGACGTTTCCCCGTGAATAATTGCGAGTACTTTAGGTTCGATTTCGTCCAGTTTTTGTATAATGTCTTCCTGCGGGATTACTTCACCCATCGGTGCTTCAATTGTATGCACGATACCGCCGGCACGTTCAGCGAGTTCAGTAACGAGATAGCCGAATCGTCCGATAATCGGTACGAGTACTTTATCACCCGGTTCAACGATACTGGCAATAACAGCTTCAATTCCTGCACGGCTCGTTCCGTCGACAGGGAATGACCATTTATTTTTGGTTTTAAATGATGCACGGATTAACTCCATCGTTTCATTCATTATATCCGTGAAATCCGGATCAAACTGTCCAAGAATTGAATTGCTCATAGCCTGTGAAACTCTGGGGTCAACTGCGACTGGACCCGGTGTCATTATCAGTCTTCTATTTATTTTTAAACTTGCCATTATGCGCATCATCCTTCTCTTTTATTTTTTTGTACTATTAATAATATAATTATTCGGATAATTATACAAATATTTTATATATACCAATATTCATGCCTATACTTTGTGATATTATGCACAATGTGGAGAAAAATTTTATCTATTATAGATAAAGAATTTGGCATGGTGATGCTGTAAAATAATAAGTGAAAATAATACAAAATTAAATTTAAAGGAGACAGAACGATGGACAACAAAAACATTTCCAACAATTACTGGATAAAAATTGTCATTGTCTTTACGCTCGGTTGGATTGCAATTTATGCAACGCGTACAATTTTAAACCCGATTATGACAAATATTCAGTCGGAATTCGCCATTAACGCAGCTCAATTAGGTCTGATCAGCAGTCTATTCTTCCTCGGTTATACTGCGACTCAAATACCTTCAGGATTTTTAGGAGATAAATTCGGACGTAAAAAAATGATTATTCCGGCATTTATCGGATTTGGTATACTGGCAATTATTTCAGGACAGATGGTTACATTCTATATGTTCCTGATGATGTGGTTCCTGACTGGTATGTTCCAGGGGGTATTCTACGGACCGCAGTATGGTTTATCATCTGAAGCAATTCCTCAGAAACGCTTAACACTCGGCAGTGCGATTATTAACAGCGGTATGGCAATCGGTATGTCAGCAGGTTACTGGATTTCAAGTATTACAGTACAGGAAATGGACATGTCATGGAGAACGCCATTCTGGATTATGGGTGTTATCGTAATCGTTATCGGTATTGTGATGTGGATTATAGTTAAAGAACACCCGCCGGGCTATAAAGCGCCGGACAGTGCAAACGGTGTTCCGGAGAAACTTAAAGTATCAGAACTGTTTAAAAACAGAAACCTTATTTTAGCTTTTATTACTATCTTCTGTTCGATTTACGGATTCTTCGTAATTCTTACATGGCTTCCGTACTACCTTGAAACAGCTCGCGGCATCAGCGGATCAAGCGTTGCATTCGTGTCTTCATTAGTACCATGGGCATCAATCCCAGGTATGCTGTTCTTTGGCTGGCTGTCCGATAAATTAGGAAAACAGCGTCCTGTTCTTTTAGTGATGGTTCCGCTGGCGTTTATTTCTACAGTATCAATTGTACTTTTTGACCAGATGTGGGTACTTTACGTATCACTGATTGTTTATGGTATCGTCGGTAAACTAAGTACAAACCCTGTGCTTATCGCAGTAGTAGCAAACAACGCACCACGCGTCGGACTTGCAACATCATTTGGTATTTATAACTTTATCGGAATGTCCGCATCAATCTTAGCACCGTACATTACAGGATTCATTACAGACGTTACAGGAAACCTCGACATGGGCTTCTACCTTGCAGGTGCACTGCTTCTGGTAGGTATAGTCGCAGTATTCATGATTGATGAATCAGGTTATAAAAAAGTAGAGCACGTTGAAAAAGTTAAATAATATATAAATTAAGTTGGAACACTCCAGAGCTGAAAACAGCTTTGGAGTGTTTTTGTTTATGGAAGAGGCGGGGAGCTCTATGTGACGTAATCATAGTGTTTCAACTTGCACGGGATTTCTATGAGTTAAGTTCATAGAACTTCGAACTCCATGGAACTTCTATGAGGAATGTTCATAGAAATTAGACTAAGTAAATGTATTGAAAATCGGTCTATTGTCTATAATATTCTTACTATAAGCGCTTACATACTTAAGTTTATAAGTTAAACTTATGAATAATCATTAAATTTATATAGATTTATCTGAATATTTATGATAAATTCATATCATGTTTATTTTAAGGAGGGATTTTTGTGAGCGATTCCAAAGATAGAGGGATTGTCCAAAAAAGTTATGATAACTTATGGAGTGAATCAAAAAGAACAAAATCATTATTAAAGTTTTTCAGTTCTAAAGATTTAAGAGATGCAGCATCCGGTGCGCCGTCGCCCGATGAGCATAGAAAAGCATATAAACCGGCACAGCTGGTCGGTTTAATTTTAGGGCCGTTGCTCTTTGTACTGGCTCTGTTATTTTTAGAATCAGGTTCTCTCGACAGATCGGGGATTTTTGTTGTTGCTGCGGCGCTATGGATAGCTACATGGTGGGTGACTGAAGCCATACCTATTCCAGCAACATCACTGCTGCCTTTAATTCTGTTCCCGATGGGCGGAGTAATGTCCAATCAGGAAACAGCAAGTTTTTACGGAGATGACATTGTATTCTTATTCCTTGGCGGTTTTTTACTTGCAGTAGCAATGGAGAAATGGAACTTACATACACGTATTGCACTTTCTATTATTAAGGCAATCGGGACGACGACCGCTACAATACTATTAGGATTTATGATTTCTACTGCATTACTATCTATGTTCGTATCAAATACGGCAGCGGTAATGATTATGATTCCAATCGGGCTTGCAATTATTAAAGAAGCTCATTCACTATCGACACCGGAACTGAGTCGGGATGTTAAACTATTTGAAAAAGCACTCGTTTTAGGTATTGGTTATGCAGGTACAATCGGTGGACTTGGTACGTTAATCGGAACGCCGCCGCTGATTATATTAGCGGGTCAGATGAGACAGATTTTTGATGTTGAACTTAACTTTGCACAATGGATGCTGGTTGGTATTCCGGTTGTTATTGTAATGCTTGCCATTGCTTGGGCATATATGAACTTTTTCAGCTTCAAGCACGGTATGAAAGAGTTGCCGGGCGGACGTAAAATTATTACAGATGAATTAGGTAAACTTGGAAGAATGACAAGAGAAGAAAAATGGGTGCTGGCTGTATTTATTCTGGCAGCTGCATTATGGATTATGCGTGGATTCTTCTTCGATCAGTTTGCATTTACAGAAATGCTGGGTGACGGTTCGATTGCAATGTTCGCAGCAGTTCTTCTGTTCATTATTCCATCTAAGAAACAGAATGGCCGAGTACTGGACTGGTCAGTTGCAAGAGATCTGCCATGGGGCGTACTTCTGTTATTTGGTGGAGGACTTGCACTTGCAGGCTCAATCGTTGCAACAGGTGTTGACGTTTGGATTGGGGAAATGCTGTCAGGAGTAGGCGGTATGCCTGTAATCTTTATGATTGCAATCGTTGCAATCTTAATCTTATTCTTGACGGAATTCACTTCCAATACAGCAACTGCAACAATGATTTTACCGGTACTTGCTGGACTTGCGATGGCACTTGATGTGCATCCTCTGGCATTAATGGTTCCGGCTGCGATGGCTGCAAACTGTGCATTCATGCTGCCTGTCGGAACACCGCCAAATGCAATTGTATTTGGAACAAACAAAGTTTCCATTGGAGAAATGGTTAAAACAGGTTTCGGATTAAATGTGATAGCTTCGATTATTATTATTTTAGTCGTCTATTTCTGGGTTCCGGTTGTATTCGGTATCGACCTGCTTACATTCCCATTCTAAAGTAAAGAACGAAACAGCCTTCTGAAATTTTTCAGAAGGCTGTTTTTTGTTCTCCAAATATATAGATGATGCTCATGCCTGTGCAAGGCTGGTTGTGTACACATGAGAAATGCTCATGACTCAGACTCGCGAATTTTATCAATTAAAAAAGCAGCGAAGTCATCTGCCGTAACAGAGTCTTTCGCTGCTGAATTTATAATTACTGTGCCGGAGTTTCTTTTCCGCTTCTCAAATAAATAACAAAGAAGAAGAATACTGCAGCTGCCAGTAACAGTACTGAACCGATATAGAATGCAAGAACCTGTGATCCTGTAACGTCACCGATGTACCCTGTTAACCAAGGTGCAACAACTGATGATGCCATACCGAAGAAGTTAAACAAGCCAAGTGCTTTAGCTGTTTTCTGTTCAGGTACTGAATCTGAGACGTACGTAATTAATACCGGGTCGATTGCAAGTTTACCCATCAGTCCGTAAAGGATAAGTGCGATGTAAAGAATCCATGGTGAAGGTGAGTAAACTGTAAGTCCGATCATAACTGCTGCAACGAGAAGAAGCATAAGAATATATTTCAAACGGTCCTGCTGTCTTCTGTCGATCAAACGTGCGAAAATCAATGCACCTGGAATACCTGCAACAGCAACTAGTGCTGAAACGTAACCGACATCAGATTGTGCGAACCCTTTTTCTGCAACTAAGAATGATGGTAACCATGTAACAATCATATAGTAACCGTAACATACTGCGAAATAAGTGAAGTAAACTGTAATATGTTTTGGTGAGAACAGTGAAACGTCATCCCGTGGATCTGTCACTATATCTGCTGAAGTTGCACCGGTATTTTCCGGATTTTCAACTTTAACTGATTTTTTATCACTTTTAATGTTGATATAGAATACGAATGTTACACCTAAAATGATAAGTGCTGTACCGTAAAGCATCCAGTTCCATTCAATGTTCAATCCGCCGACAAGCACTGATGAACCGACAAGACCGATAATCATACCGACTGCCGAACCGCTGTTAATAATCGCATTGGCGAAAGTTTTCTTGTCTTTTGGAACGTGTTTCGCTGATAAGCTGTATGCAGAACCGTAGTAACTACCTGTCGCAATACCTGAGATTAGCGACCCGAGGTAAACCTGCGGAAGTGAGCCTGCTGTACCAAGTACAACAGCACCTATAGCGAATCCGATAAATGCCGGAATTAAGACTGTTTTCTGTCCGAACTTATCTACTAATATACCGGCAGGAATCTGCATTCCCGTATAAGCAAAGAAATATACAGAAGCGATTAAACCGATTTCTGCGTTTGATACATCGCCGAGTGAGCTCTGTATTTGAGGATAGATCGGCGTGAGAATCGTTCTGTAAATCCAAATTGCAACCCAACCAAGTACTAAAGCAACAATTATCTTCTTATAGTACTGTGAACCATTTTGCTCTAATTGACTCATTAAAGTACGCCTCCTATTAATTTATAACCATCTCTATTATAAAGGGTAAAAGGGAAACACTCATTGTACAATGTGAACAATGAGTGTTTTAATAATTATCGACAGTTCACAACTAATTATTTTGAATGTGCTGTGAAATAAATAAAGCCAGACGAATATTAAGCGAGTGTACCGGGTCCATTACATTAACTCTGAGGAGCTCCTCGCATTTGTTAATCCGGTACTTTACAGTGTTTCTGTGAACGAAAATTTCATTTGATGTTTTTGTAATATCGCACTGATTATCCATATAAATCTGAAGTGTTTTTTTCAGCTCTTTATCCTTAGTATTCGTTGGAAAAGCAAGCTCGCCAAGTGTGCTGAGCACGAACGGGCGAACTTTATCCGGAGGAAGAAGCTGCAGCAATTCTTCAAAGTTGCGCGGACGGTAAACTTCAAGAAACTCACGCTGTCCTTCGTCCTGGGAAAGCTCAAATGTTTCAAGTGCTTCAACGAAAGAAGAGTGGATTTGTATGAAGTCTGAAACTTCGTTGCCGATACCGAAAGATAATGACTCTTTAAAGAATTTCTTATACTCCTGCTGCAGGTGGCGGCAGTATGCTTGATAATATTCATGCTTGTCCTGCAGCAGTATTGCGAACTTATTGGAGTCTCCAAATCCGAAAATACTGATGTTCGGATCCAGTGTAACAAGCACGCTCTTCAGCCATTCAAATGTCAGCTGATAACGTTCATTTACATACTCGGAGTTTTCAATATCGCTGCCTGCATCGATACCGCATATAATTACCTTATAATAAGTGGACTCTTTCAAATGATATCGTTCAAAGAACTCAGGATTGCTCTCAAAACTGATCGGTGAACCTTCGTTTGTGTTAATCAGCGAACTGAACAGCAGGTTAACATCTTCCTGTTCCGTTGCGCGGATTCTCGAATCTTTATATATTGCGAAAGACAGAGAGTTAATTGCCTGTTCAATCGCCAGATGGCTGAACGGGTAACTGATTGTTTCAAGATTCGACACGATTAAATAGAAGGGGAAGTAGCTGAACGCAGGTACTTCAAATACTGCAATTTTACTGTTGAAATCGACGTTAACGCTGTCTTTATCCGGCAGATAAACATCGTTGAAATATCTCAGGTTCTCTTTCAGCAGTTTCTGATTATTATTAAAATCGTTACTCGTGACTTCCACTTTGTAAAACGGATTAATCAGTACAAGCGGCAGGCGTAGAAACTGGCTCAGCTGATTCAGCATGCGCTCGACACTGAATTCTTTAATCAGCATGGAGTTCATACGCTGCTGCACTTCCAGCGCATAGTACAATTTTTCTGTTTCATCTTTAGAAATATAGGTTGAAATGCTGTGAGTCGCCTGGCCGAGCTTCCAGTTTTCCGGAATTTCTATAAGCGGGAAACCGAGTTTATCGGCATGGTCAATCACTTCCTGATCGATTTCATGGATAAAACGGGACAGCTTTATACCAAGTGCAGCAACAGGGACGCTGTCGAGTTCGCTGATAAAATTAATCAGCGACTGCTGATCGTCTTTAAAATTCATCGCTGTTGTCAGCAGAAGAGTGTGCTGAGAAGTGTAGTCCTTTACATCGGGTGTTTCTGTAATATCGACACTTGTCACTTCACGTGACAGGTCGGCTTTTTTATTAATCAGTTTAAAATTACTGAAGCGTTCCAATGATAAAATTTCTCTAATAGATACCAATTATTCATCACCTAAAATCCTATCTATAAAAATTTGTACAAAATGCACAAATTTAATAATCAGACATAATATTTTAACTATATTTATTTCTTCATATAATAGTACACTAATAATAATTAAAACGTAAATATAATACACCGGCTATGCGTTTTGGACCTTAAGTTAGGGGTAAAGTATACAGATAGCTGATTGATGAATTTGCGTTTTACAGAAATGGTCAGGAGGAATTATAAATGGCTTTTGATTTAGTTGTAAAAAATGGCCTGGTAATTTTACCGGGTGGAGAAAAAAATGTTGATATCGGTGTGACTGACGGTAAAATCGCAGCGATTGGTACAGATATTGATGCAGGAGATGCACGCGTTGTAGATGCACAAGGTTTAATCGTATCACCAGGTATGATTGATGCTCACGTACACATCAGTGAACCGGGCGGCAGCATTCGCGATCACTGGGAAGGATACGATACAGGTACACGCGCTTCAGCAAAAGGCGGCGTCACTTCATTTATCGAAATGCCTTTAAATCAAATTCCGGCAACAGTTGATGCTGAGTCAATTAAGACCAAATTCGACGCTGGTGAAGACAAACTGTCAGTAGATGTTTACAGCTACGGCGGGCTCGTGCCATTTAACCTTAACGGCGGAATTCAGGAACTGGACGATAACGGTGTTGTTGCCTATAAAGCATTTGTAGCTACAGCAGGCGACCGTTCAATCGAAGGCGACTTTATGAACGTTGACGATTATTCTTTATATGAAGGAATGCGTCAAATTGCTAAGACAGGCAAACTTTTATCAATCCACGCTGAGAACGGTCCGATTACAGATAAACTCGGACAGCTTGCACAGGAACGCGGTGAAACATCACTTGCAGACTATGTTGACTCACGTCCGGTATTTACTGAAATCGAACCGATTCAGAAAATTATTTTATTCGCACGCGAAACAGGATGCCGTGTGCATATCGTCCACGTAGCATGTGCTGAAGGTATTGATTTAATCAATGAAGCGGCAAATGACGGTGTGGATATTACATGCGAAACATGTACTCACTATTTATACTTCTATAAAGAAGAACTTGATGATATCGGACCGGTAGTGAAATGTTCACCGCCAATCCGTGAAAAATCACGCCTTGAAGGAATGTGGGAACGCGTATTTGACGGCAAAGTGATGTTCGTTACAAGTGACCACTCGCCATGTACTCCAGATCTTAAAGATACGGACAACGCATTTGAAGCATGGGGCGGAATCTCAGGAATCCAGAACAACGTAGATATGCTGTTTGATGAAGCAGTTCAAAAACGCGGCATGTCACTTGTACAATTCTCTGACATTATTGCAACAAACGTTGCAGCACGCTTTGACCTTGAAGGAAAAGGACGCATCGAAGTTGGATACGATGCTGACTTTGTGCTGATAAAAGGCGATTCACCTTACACAGTTGAAAAAGAAGAACTGGAATACCGCAATAAAATCAGTCCGTATATCGGACGTGAAATCGGCGCACAGGTTGCCGGTACAATTTTACGCGGTGAAGAAATCTACTCACTTGAGCAGGGTGTAAGTGACGTTAAAATCGGTAAATTTTATAAATAATCAGAGGAGCACCGCGCAATTTTTGATTGCGCGGTGTTTTTTGCGGGACGGGGCGGTGTGTTTTGTGCTGGGAGGACAATGTTGAATTGACAGAGTCCGCCGGGGGAGCTGGGAGGACAATGTGAACTCAACAGAGTCCACCGGAAGAGTTGGAAGGACAATGTTGAAATGACAAAGTCCATCGGAAGAGCTGGAAGGACAATGTGAACTCAACAAAGTCCACCGGGGGAGCTGGAAGGACAATGTGAGCTCAACAAAGTCCACCGAACCATCAAAACCCCGAATAATACAAAAGCACCAGCCCATTACCGGACCGGTGCTCTAACAAAAGCTAATTTTCAGCGTGCTCACTCATAAACTTAACTGCACGTTCATACAGTGCGATATTCTCGTCACTGACTTCCTGGTCGAAGTTGTGTATCACCGTGTCGACTTCAACAAAATCAGCAGCGGGTGCTGTCTTCGCAAGTTTGCGGCTGAAGAATACAGGAACGTCCGGATCGCCTTTTGCGTGAACGGCGAACACAGGCGGTAAAGCGGCCAGGTCGTTATTTGTCAGGCGGTATTTACCGGCATCAGCAGATTCACGGTCAATGCCGATCATTTCCAGCCAGTTGCCTGCATTCCGATAGTATAAATACAGCAGATATCTCGGATCTGGCGATTCACTGACAGTCACATAGTCACGAATATTCGCCGCGGCTAACTCTTCTGTCAGCATATTTGATAAATGTTTCTGGTCGTGCGGAAGATAATTAAAGTCGCTGTGTGTAAAGTTGAAATAGCCGTAAAAGTCAATCACACCGGCGATATCGAAGTCGCGTGCTGCAATTAAACTCAAGTATCCGCCGGCTGATCGTCCCATTATATAAACAGCTTCGTGTTTCAAAGAGGCCGCGAAGTGATATATGTGATGTATGTCGGTAAAAATATCATCGATATTAGATTCCGGCGCTAATCTGTAATCTGCAGCCAATACGTTAAATTTACGTCTGAGTACTTCTATATATTCTGAAGGGAGGTCTGTTCTTTCTCCAAATACAAGACCGCCGCCATGTAAATATATTAATGTACCGAGCACATCCGATTTATTCTGTGCGGTGCTTTCATACAAATCACCGTAGAGCGTATAAGCGTCTGTTTCTTTTATCGTTACTGTTGCCACAGGTGTTAAACCTCCTTTATTTACTTGTACTATTATACAGAGTAATGAATTTTTGTGTATTTGTCTAAAGTGAATAATTTGAAAAATGATGATTGTTAGAACTGTCAATGTCATCACATCATATAAAATCTATAATTAAAAGTGAAATAAGATGAGTGGAGTGGATAAAATAATGGATATTCGTGAAACCTTTCTAGAACTGGATAAACAGTTTACAGGTTATGGCGGTCTTGAACCGCGCGGTATTACACGATTACTGTATTCTGAAGAATGGCGCCAGGCAGTGAGTGCACTGCAGGACATCTTTAAAGAGAACGGCCTTGAAGTTTCGAGCGACGCAGTCGGCAACGTTTCAGGACGTTTAATCGGAAGCGAGCTGCCTGATGAAACAATCATGAGCGGGTCTCACATCGATACTGTAGCAGAAGGCGGACACCTTGACGGGCAGTTCGGAATCTTAGCTGCATTAATTGCAACACTTTATCTGAAAGAAAAATACGGTCAGCCGAAACGTACTATCGAAGTACTGTCGATTGCCGAAGAGGAAGGTTCACGTTTCCCTTACACATTCTGGGGCGTTAAAAACTTCTTTAACCTGCAGAATAACGACGACGTAAAAGACATTACAGACGGCGAAGGTATTAAATTCGTCGATGCAATGAGAGAGTCGGGCTTTGATTTCAAAACAGACAATAAAGTCCGCGATGATATTAAAGCGTTCGTTGAAGTTCATATCGAACAGGGCCAGATTTTAGAAAAAGAAGAAAAACAAATCGGTGTTGTCACAGGCATCGTTGGTCAGAAACGCTACACTATAAACTTAAAAGGTGAAGCGAACCACGCCGGTACTACACCGATGGGCTACCGTAAAGATGCAGTTGTTGCATTTACTGAAATTGCACAGACACTGGTTCAAAAAGCACGGGAAATCGGCGATCCGCTGGTAGTAACTTTCGGAAGTGTTAAACCGGTTCCGGGTGTTGTAAACGTAGTGCCGGGCGAAGTTGAGTTCTCCGTTGATACACGTCATATCGACGAAGCGGAGCTGAATTCATTCGCTGAAACAGTGGAAGCGACGATTAAAGAAGTTGCTGACAAATACGGTATTACAGCAGACATTAACTTATGGATGGAACAGTCACCGGCATTAATGGACGAGTCAATCGTTAAAATGATTGAAAAATCTGCAGAAAAAGTTGCGGGCGGTTCATACAAAGTAATGCCTTCAGGTGCGGGACATGACTCGCAGATTTTCGCAGGCTACATGCCGACAGGTATGATTTTTGTGCCGTCAATCGGCGGAATCTCGCACAACGTCGAGGAAGAAACAAATATTGAAGATCTGGTCAAAGGTATTGAAGTACTGGCAGAAACACTTTACAAATTAGCATACTAAAAAAATTATAATTATACGGATATTAAGAAAGGGAGATTTTAATAATGGGTTACTTAAATCACCAGCAAGGTTACAGAGAAGGATTATTGGAAACACGTTCAATCGTTAAAAAAGATGCATACGCAGTACTTACTCCGGATGGTCTTGTAAACAACGTAGTACCGGGATTTGACGACTGCGACATGTCAATCCTCGGCTCACCGCGTATGGGTGCACGTTTTGTAGATTACCTGGTAACAGTTAAAAACCAGGGCGGCAACACTCAGGGGTTCGGCGGAAACGGTGTTCAGACTTTCATGTATGTAGTATACGGAAACGTTACTGCAACAGTTGACGGTCAGTCTTATGAATTATCAGAAGGCGGATACGTTTACGTTCCACCACACCTTGAACTGACTTTCGTTAACAACAACAACGGTGAAGAC
Source organism: Jeotgalicoccus coquinae (assembly GCF_014207425.1). Classification (GTDB taxonomy): domain Bacteria; phylum Bacillota; class Bacilli; order Staphylococcales; family Salinicoccaceae; genus Jeotgalicoccus; species Jeotgalicoccus coquinae. Next base: position 656,226 of record NZ_JACHFF010000001.1, read on the forward strand.
AGCCGCTTATTCCTTTACAAGAAACGCTATCAGGAAGCAACAGGCGTAGGTAAACCGGAAATCGTTACAGGCAACGTAAACGACATTCAGGCTAAAGCTTACGAAGGAATGGACGAAGTACTTGTACAGGATCTGCTTCCGGCGGATATCGCTTACGACATGAACTTCCACATACTTTCATTCAAACCGGGCGCTTCACACGGTTATATCGAAACACACGTTCAGGAACACGGTGCTTACGTATTAAGCGGCCGCGGAATGTACAACCTTGATAACAACTGGATGCCGGTTGATAAAGGAGATTATATCTTTATGGGTGCTTACGCACTGCAGGCAACTTATGCAGTAGGTCTGGATGAGTCATTCTCTTATATTTACTCTAAAGATGCTAACAGAGACATTGAAATTTAATTAAACTTTTCAGGAGGAAAAGATATGTCAGAAAATCTGGTAATTTCCAATTCGCAGGAACTCCGCGGTTTATTTAAAGAGAAACTGATGCTGAATGGTATGCCTGAAACTTTCGCGGACCGTGCAGCAGACGTTCTTATCTGGGCGGACGAACGCGGTATTCACTCACACGGTTCAGTGCGTATGCAGTATTACTCTGAACGCTGTGCAAAAGGCGGCTTCAATAACGATCCTGAACTTAAGTTTGAAAAGACAGGACCGTCAACAGGTGTTTACCACGGCGATAACGCAGTTGGACATTATGTTGCATACGAAGCAATGGAAGAAGCAATTAAACTTGCCAAGGAATCGGGAATCGGTGCAGTCGGAGTAAGAGAAATGAGTCACTCGGGCGCTATCGGCTACTTCGTACAGAAGGCAGCTGAACAGGGCATGGTTGCTTTATCAGTCTGTCAGTCAGACCCGATGGTCGTACCTTTCGGCGGTTCTGAACCGTATTTCGGTACGAACCCAATCGCTTTTGCAGCACCGCGTAAAAACGATACACCAATCGTTTTCGATATGGCTACAACAGTACAGGCATGGGGTAAAATCCTCGATGCACGTTCCAAGAACAAAGATATTCCGGCAACATGGGCAGTTGATAAAGACGGTAACCCGACAACTGATCCATACGCAGTAAACGCACTGCTTCCGGTAGCGGGACCTAAAGGATACGGCTTAATGATGATGGTTGATATTCTGTCGGGCAGCCTGCTCGGACTTCCGCACGGCAAGCACGTATCAAGCATGTACAAAGACTTAAGCGAATACCGACGTTTAGGACAGTTCCACCTCGTAATTAATCCTGATTTCTTCAGCACAAGAGAAGCAATGGAAGAGAAAATGGATACGATGGTTGATGAACTTCACGCAAATAAACCGGCAACAGGATTCGACCAGGTATACTACCCGGGTGAATTGATGGAAGCTCAAAAAGCAGCATACGAAGAGTCGGGCATTCCGATTCCGGAAGATATCATGGAGTATTTAAAGTCTGATACACCATACTAAAAGGTGAGGTTTTGTAAATGCGGGTATCAAAAGAAGAATTATTCAACTTAATGAAAGATAAACTTCAAAAAGCAGGACTGCAGGAAGATGCGGCGGCAGACATCAGTGACGTACTGACGTTTGCTGACCACCGCGGTATTCATTCCCACGGTGCAGTGCGCGTTGAGTATTACGCAGAGCGTATTGCAAAAGGCGGCATTACGAATAATCCGGAATATAAGTTTGAAAAAACCGGACCTTCGACAGCAATTTTAGACGGGGACAACGGTCCCGGTCATCAGGTTGCCAAACAGGGCATGGACAAAGCGATTGAAATCGCGCGCGGAAACGGTGTGGCAGTTGTCGGCATGACGAATATTTCACATTCGGGCGCACTCGGCTACTTCGTTGAACAGGCAGCTGAGCAGGATATGGTGGCAATTTCCGTCTGCCAGTCCGATCCGATGGTCGTACCGTTCGGCGGAACTGATCCGTACTTTGGTACTAACCCGATTGCATTCAGTGCACCGACAAATGACGAGCGTATTATTACTTTTGATATGGCTACGACTGTACAGGCATGGGGCAAAGTGCTCGATGCGCGTTCAAAAGGCAATGATATTCCCGACACATGGGCAGTGAACGACAAGGGTGAACCGACGACAAACTCGAGGGACGTTCACGCGCTCGTTCCTGTTGCAGGACCGAAAGGCTACGGCTTAATGATGATAGTGGATATACTGTCGGGCAGTCTGTTAGGCCTGCCGCACGGTGTTCACGTTTCAAGTATGTACAAGGATTTATCTGAAGGCAGACAGCTCGGCCAGCTTCATATCGTTATTAATCCGGCACACTTTACAGATCTTGGAGCGTTCAAAAAACAACTCTCAACAATGCTGGATGAACTGAAAGAGCAGACACCGGCACCAGGATTTACAGAAGTCAACTATCCGGGAGAACGCGGCAGAATGCGTGCGGAGAAGTATGACGAAGACGGCATCGAAATTGTCGATGAAATTTATGATTACCTCGTGAGTGACGATATTCACTTTGATCGCTACCACGGCAAAAATAGATTTGCAGAATAAATATTAATGGAGGTACATGATGTTATATACAATTATTAAAGAAAACACGTATCAGGATTCCATCGTTTTAATGCTTTTAAGCCAGAAGTTAAGTGCTATGGACGGCGTTAACAAAGCTTCAGTAATGATGGGTACTCCTGCGAACAAAGATATTTTTAAAGGTGCAGGACTTGGTACACCTGAACTTGAAACTGCAAGTGCGAACGATATCGTTATCGTTGTAGACACTGACGACGAATCAAAAGTTGATGAAGTAAACGAAGCAGTTGACACTGAACTTGCAGGCGGAGGCGGTTCTGACGAATCTGCTAAAAGCAGTGAAGCTCACAACTGGAAACGTGCGCTTGAATTAGCAAACAACCCAAACCTTGCAATGATCTCAATTCCAGGTACGTACGCTGCTATGGAAGCTGAAAATGCTTTACACAACGGTCTTCACGTATTCATGTTCAGTGACAACGTTCCTAAAGAAGACGAAGTTCGTCTGAAAGAACTTGCACACGAAAAAGGACTATTAGTAATGGGTCCTGACTGTGGTACAGGTATTATCCACAGCGTGCCGTTAGCATTCACAAACACTGTTGCACAAGGCGACATCGGTGTTGTCGGTGCATCTGGTACAGGTATCCAGGAAGTGACTACAATTATCGACCGTCTCGGCAAAGGTGTTACAAACGCTATCGGTACCGGCGGTCGCGACTTATCAACAGAAGTCGGCGCTGTAACTATGCTTGACAGTATTAAAGCACTTAACCAGGATCCAAAAGTAAAAGTTATCACTGTTCTTTCCAAGCCGCCGGCTAAAGAAGTACAGGAAAAAGTTGAGAATCTTCTCCGCAGCATCGACAAACCGGTTGTTGCTCTGTTCTTAGGTAACAAACCTGAGTATCAGGAAGAAGAAATTTATCACGCTTATACTCTTGAAGAAACTGCAGTAGCTTCAGTACAGCTATCAAACGGTGAAGAGGTTAACTTCACACCGTCAACACTTAAAGACATTAAAGCAGACTTCACAGAGAACCAAAAAGGAATCAAAGGCTACTACTCAGGCGGTACGCTTGCAAGTGAAGCAGCAATGCTGATTAAGCACTCTACTGACGAAGAAGAAGTTGAAGATGATGCGTTCACTTATAAATCAGCTTCACATGAAATCATCGACCTAGGAGATGACATGTACACTCAAGGTAAGCCTCACCCGATGATTGACCCTGAAAAACGTATCGAAAAACTGGAAACATCAGCTGACAGTGAGGATACTGCAGTCATTATGCTCGATAACGTTATCGGCTACGGCTCGCATGCGGATATGGCTTCTGAACTTGCTCCGACAATCAAACGTATTACTGACAAAGCAGCTTCTGAAGAACGTTCATTAGTCGTTCTTGCAACTGTAGTCGGTACTGATAAAGATGCGCAGGGATATGACAAACAGCGTCAGATTCTAAAAGATGCAGGTGCGGTAATTTGTGACACTAACGATCAAATGGTACGTACAGCTATCGAATTAATCGGCAGCAAAGTCGTTCAGCCTGAAACATCAGTGAAATCATTCGATAAAGGCACTGAAGACCTGTCAGTAGATGACAAGATGATGAGCCTGATTTCAAACAACCCGAGCGTAATTAACATCGGTCTTAAGAGCTTTACAGAAGCAGTCGAAAACAGCGGAGCAGAAGTTGTACAATTCAACTGGCGTCCGGTGGCAGGCGGCGATGAGAAGCTTATGAAAGTACTTCAATTCTTAAACAATTACGAAGGAGAGAATGTATAATGGCTTACCAAACTATAGATGAAGCAAACAAAGCAGTCGTACAAAAAATGATCGGTTCAGCACCTTTCTTAACAGATGTTGTACCTGCACACACAGTAATTCCAGAACTGACTGAGCATGTATTATTACATGCCGGTCCTCCGATTAAGTATGAAAACATGACAGACCCTATGCAGGGTTCATGTGTCGGTGCTATTCTTTTCGAAGGATGGGCCAAAGACGAGCAGGGTGCACGTGAATTACTGGAAAACGGTAAAATCACATTCATTCCTTGTCACCACGTTAACGCAGTAGGACCAATGGGCGGTATCACTTCAATGAACATGCCGCTTGTTGTCGTAGTTAACAAAGAGCACGGTAACGAAGCGTATTGTACGCTGAACGAAGGTATCGGTGCGGTTCTCCGTTTCGGTTCTTACAACGAACAGGTTCTTACACGTCTTCACTGGATGAAAGATGTACTTGGTCCTGTATTATCCAAAGCACTTAAAACTATGGACGAAGGTTTAAACGTTAACGTTCTTGTTGCAAAAGCAATCGCTATGGGTGACGAATTCCACCAAAGAAACATTGCTGCATCATTAGCATTCCTTAAGGAAGTTGCTCCGGCAATTACAAGCCTTGAAGATGTATCTCTTAAAGATCGTCAGGAAGTTATGCAGTTCCTTGCAGACACTGATCAGTTCTTCTTAAACGTTGCAATGGCAACAGCTAAAGCAATGACTGATGCTGCACGTACAATCGAACACGGAACAATCGTTACTGCAATGTGCCGTAACGGTGAAAACTTCGGTATCCGTATCGCCGGTATGGGTGACGAGTGGTTCACAGCTCCGGTAAACACACCTCAGGGTCTGTACTTCACAGGATACTCTGCAGATGATGCAAACACGGATATCGGTGACTCTGCAATTACTGAAACTATCGGAGTCGGCGGTATGGCGATGATCGCTGCACCGGCTGTTACACGCTTCGTCGGTTCAGGCGGCTTCAACGATGCACTTGAAACAAGCAACAACATGGCTGAAATTACAGAACAGGAAAACCCTAACTTCATTATCCCGACATGGGACTTCAAAGGTGCACCAACAGGAATCGATGCACGTAAAGTTGTTGAATCAGGAATTCTGCCTGTAATTAATACAGGTATTGCACACAAAGTTGCAGGCTTCGGTCAGATTGGTGCAGGTACAGTTAACCCGCCAATCGAATGTTTCGAAAAAGCAATTACAGCTTATGCTGCAAAACTTGGTTTTGAAGCATAAATGATATATGAGTCAAGTGCGGTCGGTGAGATCGCACTTTCCTTGTTAAAAACAAATAAAGCAATGCGTGTGCACAGTATTTTCAACAATGGATTTAATATTGTTAACGATAAAAACGATTTGATTTTTATCGGCACTGATAAGAACGGCTATTTTCCGTTCGGTATTACAATCAATAAATATACAATGCACTATATAAAAGAATCACTGCAGGTCGGAGACGTATTGAAGACTGATGCATCAGCTGTTAATCATAATGATTTTATGCTGTCAAACAGGAATTCAGAAGTTTATTTATACAGTAAAGTAAATAAAAATAACACCGAAGCAATAAAAAGTGTTGTCAGCGGCTATGATTTTTGCGATTATAATAATAGTGATTTCAGCGGAGAAAAACTGAACCGTATTATTGCGGACCTCAGCGATCCCGATGCTGAATTTCCACTCGGTTATTTAGTCGGCAGGGGGCAGGGGCTGACACCTTCGGGCGACGATATCATTACAGGTATATTGTATATCGACCGTCTTGCGCCTTTTATCGCGGATAAGCACCTGGAGCAGCTGTCTCTGTATATACGTGAAAGTGTGACGACCATCGTCAGTGAGAACTTTATAAAACTGGCACTGGAAGGTATCTTTTCAAGACGTATTACGGATATCGGTGACTCACCGGGTAAAGAAACCGTGGATGCGCTGCTTGAACTGGGTTCAAGCTCAGGCAGGGATACACTGTACGGTATTTATATGACATTAAATAGGAGATGAAACAATGGGTAAAAAAGTAGTATTAGCTTTGGGCGGTAACGCAATTTTACAGCCGAAACAGGAAGCGACATTCGAAAACCAGAACCAGAACGTAATCAACGCGGCAAACCGCATGGTTGAAATTTCAGAAGCAGGTCACAAAATCGTAGTAACTCACGGTAACGGACCTCAGGTTGGTAACATCATTGCTCAAAACGAAGCAGCTAAAGAAAGCATTCCGGCTATGCCGATTTTTGTTAACAATGCTGAATCACAAGGTATGATCGGCTACATGATGGAATCAGCTCTGAAAAACAGACTGAATGAAGGCGGAGACGACACTAACGTTGTGACACTTCTTACTATGGTTGAAGTCGACAAAGACGACAAAGCATTCGATAACCCGACTAAACCTGTAGGCGTATTCTTCACTGAAGAAGAAGCTAAACAGATGACAGAAGAAAAAGGCTACCAGATGGCTGAAGATGCAGGACGCGGATTCAGACGTGTTGTTCCTTCTCCGGAACCAAAAGTAATCCACGGTGTGGACGAAATTAAAACATTAATCGAAACATCAATCGTCGTATCATCAGGCGGCGGCGGTATTCCGATTTACCGCGATGACAAAGGTCAGATCCACGGCGTAGAAGCTGTAATCGATAAAGACCGTTCAGGTCTTAAGTTAGCAGAACAAACTGAAGCAGACGTGTTCATGATGCTTACAGACGTTCCTAACGTATTTATTAACTTCGGTAAAGAAAACGAGCAGAAGCTTGAGGAAATTACTGTTGAAGAAGCGGAAAAACACGTTGCTGACGGACAATTCCCGGCAGGTTCAATGCTGCCGAAAATTGAAGCAGCAATCGCATTCGCTAAACACGAAGGCAAAGAAGGCATCATCTGCTCATTAGATGAAGCAGTGCTGGCGCTTGAAGGTAAAGCGGGTACGAGAATTAAACTTTAATACAGATTTAAAGCGGTGAAGACTGGGGTCTTCACCGCTTTATTTGTTTGTGCTTATAATAATCTTTTATCTGTATTCTTATTCATAATCCATCTCACTAAGAGTGCAATTCCGATGATTATGCCGACGTAGCCGAAGATTGGATAGAAGAAGTTAACGAGATCGACAAAGCCGATAAATGTTAAAAGATATCCAATTATGAGCATTGCTGCAAGCAGCAGTTTGTAATTTTTGGAATAAGGTGTGGTAAATCTTGCTGCCACTGAATAAAGCATGCCGACGACAGTATTGTAAATCAGCAGAATGATAATAATCGAGAACAAGGTGCCGAGTACAGGGTGAATCGCATTTGCCATTACCAGTGTCGGTAATGCCACTTCATTTGCTTCATCAAGCACAGCGAGCATGCCCGTGTTTAACAAGAGCAGCATAACGATAAAGATAATACCGCCGTAAACAGCACCGCGTCTTGCGACGAACTGTTTATCAGCATCAGCACCCATAATAGACAGGAAGCTGAATGTCACCCCGAGAACTATACCTGCATAGGTGATGGAATCAAGCCACCATAAACCAGTCGGTGTACGGCTGATATCTGCGATCTGATTGACTTGATCAATTGCCACCTGCGGGTTCATTATATTAATGACAGAAATAATAAATACCGCAATCACGAGAAACGGTGTAACGACTCCGAGGACGGTAAGGATTTTATTGAAATCCATAAGTAAGGTGAAAAATACGAGAACAATTAATATTATTGTTCCAATCCAGGGCTCAATGTTGAAACTTTCTTTAAATGCAGAGCCGCTCCCTGCAACCATCACTATTGCAATACCATACATAAAAATAGTAAATACATAGTCAATCAGCGTACCTGCAGTTTTCCCGAATAATTTATTCAATGGTACTTCATGGGAAGGTACGTCATATCTGTAACCCAATTTGGCAGTCTGTCTGCCGATAAATATTACACAAATTGCAGTGAGCGCTATCCCTGCAAAACTCCATAAGCCAAAACTGGAGAAAAACTGTAAAACTTCCTGTCCAGTTGAGAACCCCGCACCTACGACAATACCTGTATAGGCGAGCGCGAATTTTATTGCATCTTTTTGTGAATCCACAAAAAATCTCCTCCTAAATAATTAACACAAGTCAATATACTAACACACTTGGGATTTTATAATAACCGTGATTGTGTAAAAGGTAATATAAAGTTTAGTGTAAATAATGTAATATTATTTCGAAATCGCACTTGTGCAGTTTTGTAATTTTTGTATGTTGCTTAGTATGAGCGACTTTTTTGGAGTGTTTTGTTGTATAACTGAAGTGACTTAATTATGTTGTGGAGGCGGTCAAATGTTTTTGAATACCAGAGGCAAATCACATGACTTATTATTTTACGAAACGCTAGAGAGAAGATGCGAATTAACGAGTGTGGAGAAAAGCTGGTTTAAAACATTTCAGAAAGGCTTTGAAGGCGAGTGTTTATACGATGATATTTTTGAAGACGTTGGTCATGATGATGTTTTAGTTTACCGCGACCTTTATCTTAAACTTGGAAAATCAGTTACGCAGTACGATGCTTTGGTAATTAATGATGACGGAATCGTTGTTAACGAGATAAAAAATTATACTGGAGATTATAAAGTCGAGGGCGGGGACTGGTTTAGAAATGGACAGAGAATATCCGAAGCACCGCTGGCTCAGCTGAACCGGGCTGTTGGGAAGTTAATCGGCTTGAAGAATTCGGTGAATGGTCAATTTGGGGTCAGCGGAAAACTGATTTTCGTGAGTGATGATTTTTATCTTCAAACCGATGATAACTCATTGTGGCCGAAAATAGTCGTGCGGATGGATCTGCGGAGATACTTGAGGGGATTCCGCGGCGGTAAAATCGGCAATAAGTCGCAATTTATAATCCGGCTCCTCAGTGAGAATATAGTCGAAAATCCCTATATAGATAATAATGTGGATGAGGCGAGGCTGAGGAAGGGAATATATTGCGGGCAGTGCGGGAGTTTTAGTCTGATAAAATCTCGGTTTCACTTAGTCTGCAGCGAATGCGGAAGTAAAGAAAGTAACGAAACTCATCTGCTTAGGGCGATGAACGACTATCAGTTTTTATTCTACGGTAAGCCGATGACGCGGACTGCGTTCTCATATTTGATTAACGAAGAGATTCACTGGAAAACCGTTTCCCGTGCTCTCTTGAAGCATTGCTATATTAATAAAAATGGAGTTTCGACCACATATCAGTTTAAATACAAAGATTTTGATGATGCATTAAGTAAAGGAGATACACATATTAAATATAAAGACTATTTAACGCAAAAATGAACTGTTTCCACGTAATTAGTAAGACTATTTACATTGTATGTACTCTGTTGAATTGACATTGTCTATACACCGATTTGTATGTACTCTGTTGATTTGACATTGTCTATACACCGATTTGTATGTACTCTGTTGATTTGACATTGTCTATACAGAAGTTTGTAAAACCTTTGTTGATTTGACATTGTCTACACAGCAGTTTGTAAGTACTTTGTTGAATCGACATTGTCTATACAGCAGTTTGTATGCACTCTGTTGAATTGACATTGTCTATATAGCGGTTTGTATGTACTTTGTTGAATTGACATTGTCTATATAGCGATTTGTATGTACTTTGTTGAATTGACATTGTCCTGCACACACCCAAACAACAGCCCCAAACATAACAAAGAACCCCATCCACACTCAGGTGGACGGGGTTTATCGCATTTAAAGCAGCTTTTTCTTCGTATTCTTGTTCATTATCCAGCGGATAAACAGTGAGGCGGAGATCGCCAAGCCGATATAGCCGAGAATCGGGTAGACGATGTTGACGAGTTCGACGAAACCGACGTTTGAAATGATAAACGCGGCAATCAGCGAAACGACTAGCATGATTTTGTATTTTCCTGAGTATGGTTCTGTGAAGCGGGTCAGGAAGGGATACATTAATCCGACCACTGAGTTAAAAATCAGCAGAATAATAATGATTGAGTATACTGTGCCGAGCCAAGGCGCCATGTTTTCTGCCATAGTCATCGCCGGCAGCGAGACTTCGTTTGCTGTCGGCATGATAGACAGTACGCCGACGTTAACAAGGATCATTAACAGCATTATTATCAATCCGCCGTATATTGCGCCGCGTCTTGCGATTGCATGACGGGATGCTTCGGACCCCATAATTGATAAAAAGCTGAATGCTGTTGCAAGTGCGAGACCGGCATAAGTTATCGCATCGAACCACCAGAATGAAGTCGGTGTACGTGAAGGGTCTACGTAGTTATTTACTTCCGAGTAGGGAACTTCTGGATTTAATATGTTGTATCCGGTAATAATAATGACTGCGATAATTAACAGCGGGGTGATGCCGCCGATGATATTGACGATTTTATCGAAGTCGAGCAGCAGTGTACCAAATGAAATTAATATCATAATGAGTACACCAATCTGCGGATGTATACCGAATGCCTGACTGAATGTAGCACCGCTCCCCGCAATCATAACGACTGCGATGCCGTATAAAAAGAATATTAATACGTAGTCGATAACGAGTCCGAGTTTTTTTCCGAATAAAGCCCGGAGTGGTGTCTCATGAGAATCCGCATCTAAACGGAAACCGAGTTTTGCTGCCTGTCTGCCGACAAACATTAAAATCAGTGCCGCCAGTATAATTCCTAAAATACTGACCATCCCGTGACTTGCGAAAAACTGCAGAACTTCCTGTCCTGTTGAGAATCCTGCGCCGACAATAATACCGGCATACGCAAAGCCTATGCGCCATGAGGCGCGGTTTTTACCTTGTGCCATAAATTCATCTCCTGTTTGTTGTTTACATAACTTATATAAACTGTTCAGACAAAGATAAACATCCAAAAATAAAACACCCTGCCTATTACAGTTAAGTAATAAGCAGGGTACTTCTTATTCTTCGTTATTATCAGAAAATCTTTCTGCAAGTTTACGGGCTTTTATTTTTAAGAAAGTCCAGCGGATTGTCAGCATTACACCGATAATTAACCCGACATATCCGAATAACGGGTAGATGATATTTACGAGTTCAACAAACCCTACATATGTTCCGAAATAACCGGCAACGAGTGAAACTGCCAGGAGGATTTTATATTTTTTAGATCCAGGTTTAGTAAAACGTGCCAGGAACGGGAATAAAAATCCAACGATAGAGTTATAAATCAGCAATATAATAATGACCGAGTATGCAGTTCCGAACCACGGAGATACATTTGAGGCCATCTGCATTGTCGGCAGTGCGACATCGTACGCAATCGGCAGAATCGACAGTACGCCAAATGTAATCAGCAGCATAAGGACCATTATTAGTAATCCGCCGTATACAGCGCCGCGTCTTACAATTGACTGGCGGGCTGATTCAGAACCCATTATTGATAAAAAGCTGAATGCTGTAGCCAGTGTGAAACCTGCATAAGTAATGGCATCAAACCACCAGCTGCTTGTCGGTGCCCGGGAAGGATCATTGTACTGATTGACTTCGGACAACGGAATCATTGGATTCATTATGTTATAACCGGCAATCAGGAATAATGCAATAACCAGTACCGGAGTAATGACACCTATTATGGAGACGATTTTATCGAAATCCATTAATAATGTAATAAATGCAAGAACAATCAGCACTACCGCACCGATTTGCGGGTGGATGCCGAAACCTTCGTTAAATGTTGCACCGCTTCCTGCGATCATGACAATTGCCAGACCGTATAAAAAGAATGCGAGAATAATATCTACAACCAGGCCGAACTTTTTACCGAACAGAGTGTTCAGCGGCAGCACGTGGGACTCTGCGTGTGTTGAATATCCCAGTTTAGCTGCCTGACGGCCGATAAACATAATAATCAGTCCTGTCAGAATGACACCTGCAATACTGATTAAACCATGACTTGCGAAAAACTGCAGTACTTCCTGCCCTGTTGCAAAGCCGGCACCGACGACGATACCGGTATAGGCAAAGGCATATTTCCAGGAAGCCCTTTTGTTACCATTAGACATATTTCCAACTCCTATTTCTATATGTTTAAAATTATACCCTGTTTCATGAAAAGTTAACAAAAATTTTAAAATAATTCAGCGGACGGTCATTTCTGTTATGCAAGTATTTCCGTATATAGTATACTCAGTTACTATAGATTAGATTTGAGCGTTTGTTTTCGGAAGGAGAATTATTAATGTATAAAGGCTTTAATTTTACACATGATTATAAATCGCTGCCGCGTACATTCTGGTCGCCGTATGAACCGGAAGAATCGGAAGCGCCGAAGGTCGTATTGTTTAATAACCATCTGGCCAGACTGCTTGAGCTGGATGAACACGCACTTGAAGATGATGCTGAGTTTTTCAGCGGCAACAGACTGCCCGAATCAGCAGCACCGATTGCACAGGCATACATGGGACATCAGTTCGGTGTTCTGAATATGCTGGGTGACGGGCGCAATGTCCTCCTGGGTGAGCATAACACAGATGAACAAAAGTATGATGTCGTGCTTAAAGGCTCAGGTGCAACGAAATACTCGCGTCAGGGTGACGGACGGGCGCCGATAGATTCCATGCTGCGCGAGTATATCATCAGCGAGTATATGGCGAACATCGGTATTGCAACGACGCGTGCACTGGCAGTTGTCGATACAGGAGAACAGCTGACACGCCAGACTGTGACAGCAAGCGGTATTCTGACACGCATTGCAGATTCCCATATCCGTGTCGGTACTTTCGAATACGCTGCACGCCAGTCAAAAGACGACTTAAAAGCACTCGCGGACTTTGCGATTGAACGCCATTATCCGTATCTTGCTCCGCTCTCTGAAGATAAAAAGTATCTGCTGTTTTACGATCATGTTGTGCGTAAACAGGCAGAGCTGATAGCAGAGTGGCAGAGCGTCGGCTTTATTCACGGTGTGATGAACACGGATAATATAACGATTTCAGGCGAGACGATTGATTACGGTCCGTGTGCTTTTATCGATGTATATAATCCGGATACGTATTTCAGTTCAATTGATACCGGAGGACGCTACCGTTATAAAAATCAGCCGCCGATCGGCCAGTGGGATTTAGGCAAGCTCGGCGAGTCATTGTGTCCGCTGTTTGACAGCTCACAGGACGAAGCGGTGAAGCTGGCTCAGGAAACACTGGATAAGTATCCGCAGTATTATAACCGAAAGTATATTTCATTAATGGGCAATAAACTTGGTATACTAGATCTTGATTATGAAGAACAGTATGACGTGGAGCTCGTCGATGAGCTGCTCGGATTTATGTTTAAGTATGAGGCGGATTATACGCGTACTTTCAGAGATATTTATCTCACTGCTTACGATAAACTGCCGATGTTTAACGATGGTGAATTTATCAACTGGTTCGAGAAATATCAGGCGAGAAAGAAAGCGCAGCCTCACAAAAAAGATGAGATTAATATTGCGATGAATGCGGCAAACCCAAGTTTTATACCGCGTAATCATCTCGTTCAAAAAGCATTGAATCAGGCATTGGACGGTCACTACGGAGAATTGAAGCAGCTGTTAAAAGCTGTATCCAAACCGTTTAATGATAAGCTTGGCGGGAAATATATAAATACACCGGGTGAAAATGATGTTGACCCGGACTTTAAAACATATTGCGGAACATAAATGTGAATTTTAATTAAAGGACAGAAGAATGATGCAGAATTTTTTAGAAGAAATCATTAACCAGTTTGGCTATGCCGCGATTGTCGTTTTAATAGCAGTGGAAAATATATTCCCTCCGATTCCGTCGGAAGTAATATTAACGTTCGGCGGTTTTATGACCGCACAGACTGATATGACAATTACAGGTGTGATTATTGCATCGACTGCCGGTTCTGTCGGCGGTGCGGTTATTTTATATTATATCGGGAGCATGCTTGGTCCTGAACGTATGAAGCGTATTGTCGTGAAGTACGGTAAATGGCTCCGTGTGACGACTGAGGATGTTGATAAGTCATACAGCTGGTTTGATAAATACGGTCCGTGGACGGTGTTTTTCTGCCGCTTTATTCCGCTGATCAGAAGTCTGATTTCAATTCCTGCCGGCATGAGTAAAATGGGCATGGTTAAATTCCTCGTGCTGACAACAGCCGGTACGGCAATCTGGAATATTGTACTTGTTAATTTAGGTGCGTCGGTCGGGGAAAACTGGGGAGATATCGTAGCGGTTATGGACGTCTACGCGAATATTATATACGGACTGATTATACTGGCGGGTCTTGTATTTTTAGCGTGGCTCTTTTATTTCAGACCGAAAAAGAAAGCGAAATAATATTGAAAAGGGATGACAGCTTTCACTGTCATCCCTTTTAATTTTACTGTTTTTCATATGCCTGAAGCAGTGTGACAACGACGTCTAGAACCGGTGTCCTGATATCATATCCATCTTTCATATCGTGTATAAACTGCTGAATATATTTGAATTCCGTTGAACGGTTTGCCATTACATCGTAATACATGCTCGTACCCATTTCCCTCGGATAGCTGAAATACATATCCATCGCATAATCCGTAAATCCGGATTCTACAGTTATGCCGTGCCGGTTGCATTGATTCACAACTGTGATGGCTTCCTGGAGAAGCCTTCGTGTTAATTGAACCATCTGCTCATCTTCAAATATTTTTGAAGTGTTTTTACTGAGTGCTGTCATCGAGTTAATACCGACATTAATGAGCAGTTTTTCATAGCGTATCTTATTAAACTGAGCGCTCTTTTGCAAATCAAAATTTACGGCGTTACTGCTTTCAATCAGCCCAATCAGTTTATCGATATACCTGTAATTTTTTTGGGGCAGGATTATTTTCTGATTGACGAAGTGTTCTATATAACCATCATGCTGCTGACCGCTTATATAAACAACGCCTGGAATTCCCCGTGCGAAAACATCATCGTAGCCCATGCCGTTCAGTGCATAAATAATTTCCGAATCCTCATGCGTGAGCTGCTGGATTTTATGCTGCAGCTCGTTCAGTGCCGGTGTCTTTGATGCGATAAATAACACATCGAATTGTTCAGTTACTTTCTTAACTTCATGAACTTTAATTTCATGATATGTTTTGACGCCGTTCTCAAGAATTGTGAAGCCGCCGCGCTCAGTCCTTGCCATTAATGTCAGCTGTACTTTATCTTCCGGCAATAGAGAGAATTCACGGGCGATAATGCTGCCGACAGCACCCGCACCGATAATACCAATTTTCATAATGTCACTCCGTTAATTTTTTCTTATATTTGTGGTAAAATAATTATATCTAATTTCAGAAAGTAGGGAAACTATGAAGTCGACAGCAGATTTAATCAGCATGAAAAACAATGACAGAATAGTGATGGTAACAGCATACGATTATCCTTCTGCAAAACTTGCAGAACAGGCGGAGACAGATATCATTTTAGTGGGAGATTCACTGGGAATGGTAGTGCTCGGATATGAATCACCGGTTCAGGTGACTCTGGACGATATGATTCACCATTCGAAAGCGGCAAGACGCGGAGCGGGTAATACGTTTATCGTTGTCGATATGCCTTTCGGTTCGCATCATGCGGACGTCAACGAAGGAATTAAAAACGGTATCAGACTGTATCAGGAAAGTGATGCCAACATGATCAAAATGGAAGGTTCCGACTCTTTTGATGTAATCGAAGGACTTGTTAAAGCGGGCGTTCCTGTGTGCGGTCACTTAGGATTAACTCCGCAGCACTTTGGTATTACAGGATTCAAAATGCAGGCGGGAGATGCCGATCAGGCTGAAAAGCTGATTGAAGATGCAAAAGCGCTTGAAGCAGCAGGCGCATCGATGATGGTGCTTGAAGCCATTCCGATGGATTTGGCTAAAAAAGTAACGGAGACGGTAAATATTCCAACAATCGGTATCGGTGCAGGAATTCATACAGATGGCCAGGTACTTGTGTACCATGACCTGCTGCAGTACGGCAGTGATCGTCTGCCGAAGTTTGTTAAACCTTATGCGGACATGAATTCAGTAGCGCGTGAAGGACTGACGAATTACCGCAACGAAGTGAAAAGCAGATTGTTCCCGACAGAGGAAACGACGTATAAGAAACGGGTGTTCGAATAAATGGAACATACAGCGGAGATTAAAGAAATCAGAACGCTTTTGGCAGCTCACCGGGATAAGACAATTGCACTTGTACCGACGATGGGCTATCTCCACGAAGGACATGCAGCGCTTATAGAAGAAGCGAAACAGCATGCTGATATTGTGGCAGTCAGTATTTTTGTCAACCCGCTGCAGTTTGGGCCGGATGAAGATTATGACAGCTATCCGCGCGATCTTGAACGGGATTTAAGTATTTGTGAAAAACATGGTGTGGATATTGTATTCCATCCCGTGACGGATGAAATGTACCCTGATGAGATGGAATTCACTGTCGGTATTAAAACGATGGCAGATATACTGGATGGCGTCAAGCGCCCGGGTCACTTTGAAGGTGTTGTGACGGTTATCGGCAAGCTGTTTAATATTATTCAGCCGGACGTTGCTGTGTTTGGTCAGAAAGACCGCCAGCAGCTGATGATTATCGAGCGGTACGTTGAAAACTTTAACGTGCCGGTTGACATTATCGGCGTACCCACCAAACGCGAAGAAAGCGGTCTTGCAAAGAGTTCACGCAACGTGAATTTAAGTGAGTCGGAGTATACAGAAGCGGCTGAAATTTATGCGGCGCTGACGAATGCAGCTGAACAGATTAAGAGCGGTACTGTCAATGCAGACAAAGTGAAGTCATTTATCAGACTTCATATCGAACAGCGGACAAGCGGCAGTGTCGATGACCTTGCGATTTACACAGCACGCAGTCTCAAGGCCGTTGATAATATCGACCAGGATGTTATTATATTTATTGCAGTACAATTTGAAAAGGCACGATTGATTGATAACTTATACGTCAGCATTTAATGGAGGAATAATATGGTACGGCGAATTACGGCACTGTTAATTTTATATGCATCATTGTTTTTAATCGTACCGGCCATACAATCCTACGATTTTAAAGACGGACTGACCGAAGATTATTTCAATCACTGGCTGGAACAGAATGTAATCCCAAGCTACGATACAACGAAAATCGAACAGGTGCACGGTGCCCAGGAAACGAATATTGACTATTCTCTTGGAGCATCATTCAGAGCAGCTGACCAGCAGGTGATTCATTCGGAATACGAAGGCAACTTTGTAGTGATGAAGCAGCCCGGTGCATTTCACATGCTGCTCGTCCGGGACGGTATTATTACCGGAGGATATACGAACTCCGATGATGTATCTATCGGACAGATGAGTATCGACGGCATGAATCGGGAAAACGTCCGTGAAGTATACGGTGAACCGGTTGAATATATACGAAAACAGTGGAAGCGGCTGAAAGTCGACCATGACGAATACGATGTGTTCGATGTCGGCAACCACTATGCATATTTCTTTTACGATATACATGAAAACTACAGGGTGAACGGTATGCTGATTATTAATAAAGACGAAGTGATTGAAATCAACGATCTTTATAATAATCCGTCAAAGGAAGACAATGAAGCGATGCATTTCAATTTAGTAAATGCAACGCGTGCGGAGTACGGCTATTCAGCACTTGAACGTGATTCTGCTGCAGACGAAACCGCATACTACCACAGCTATGATATGGCAGAGAATAATTACTTTGATCACGATTCACCTGACGGCAGCACACTGAAAGACAGACTGTTAAATGGCTCGGTTGACTTCAGGCTGGCAGGGGAAAATATTGCGACAGGACATACATCGCCGATATTTGCCCATCACAGTTTGATGAACTCGCCGTCACATCGGGTGAATGTACTGAACAACGAATTTAACTATATCGGTGTCGGTATCGAGTACAACAATGAGAATGTGCCGTATTATACGGAGAATTATATACAGAAATAATTGAGTGAGCACCCGGATTGTTGAATCCGGGTGTTTTTTGTCTGGTGGGGTTAGATGAGGCGGCGGGGAGGTTGCTCATCGGGTTTTAATAAGTTTATCGTCCTGATGAAGGCCGCTCATCGGGTTTTAATAAGTTTATCGTCCTGATGAAGGCCGCTCGTCGGGTTTTAATAAGTTTATCGTCCTGATGAAGGCCGCTCATCGGGTAGAATAAGAGTAATCGGCCAAATGAACGGACCGAATACAAAAAACCGCCGGAGCACACTGCCCCGGACGGTTTTAAACAATATTATTTAAATAAACTCTCTGAACAGACCGACGACTTTACCAAGAACGATTACGTTATCAAGGTAAATAGGTTCCATCGTTGTGTTTTCCGGCTGCAGTCGGTAATAGCCTTTTTCTTTATAGAAGCGTTTAACAGTTGCTTCATCGTCTTCTGTCATTGCAACGATAATTTCACCATTGTGTGCAATGTTCTGTTTGCGGACAATGACGCGGTCGCCGTCGTGAATACCGGCATCGATCATACTGTCACCAACTACGTTTAACAGAAAGATTTCACTGTTATGGTTCGCCGTGAAGTGTTCGGGAAGTGGGAAGTACTCTTCGATATTTTCAACGGCTGTGATTGGCAGGCCTGCTGTAACTTTACCTAATACAGGTACATGAATAACAGGTGATGCATTATCATCCGATGCCTGGACGATTTCAATTGCACGCGGTTTTGTCGGGTCGCGTCTGATATATCCTTTAGTTTCAAGCTTGGCGAGGTGGCCGTGCACTGTTGAACTCGACTGCAGTCCTACGGCATTTCCAATCTCACGGACACTTGGGGGATAGCCTTTATCATTTACGCTGCGTTTTATATATTGAAAAATATCTTTTTGTCTGTCTGTTAAATCTTTCATATTGTTACCTCCAGCCTTATATTAATTAAATTTTATCATATACTGTATACACTTACAAACATTTGTTCGTATTTTCATTGACTGCGAACAGGTGTTCTGTTATATTGTTATTACAAACATTTGTTCTAAGGAGTGGTTAGTTATGACAATAAAAGATTTCAAAACTCTCACAGGTTTATTCGCGGTAATGCTAAGCTTCGGGCTTTTATATAGTTTTAATATGGTTGAACCGGATTATGCAGAGAACATACATTCTTATGAAGAAACTGCATTTTCAGAAAATACGGATGAAAATCCAACCGAACATGAATCGAACAGCACGGTATCGGCATCATCTATTAATGAGCAGGAAGAAACAGAAGACGAAACACTGGAAGAAAATGGTGCAGCGACAGGCTTTATCAGCAGCGGAATGCTCACAAACCAGGTCAATTATGACGTTTCAAGCAGAAATTAACTAATAAGTGTATATATTGTCTATTAAAGTGCGGGACCATTTGGTTTCCGCACCTTTTTTATGGTAAATTATATTGGAAAGGGTGGAGCTCATGTTAGACGATCAAAAATTAAAACGTCTCAACCAGCTAGCTAAGTTAAAACGTGAAGATAAAATATCTGAAACGGAACTTAAAGAGCTTGCAGGGTTGAGAGAAGAATATTTATCCAACTTTAGAAATACATTTAAGAACCAGATTAAAAACACTAAAGTTATTGATCCGGAAGGTAAAGATGTAACCCCTGACAAAATTAAGGCATTACGCAACAAAAAATAATAATGTAGAGAATTTAAAGGAGTCGAGAGTAAATGTCATTTGATAAGACTGACTTATTAGCGGTCAATACGATCCGTTCTTTAAGTATTGATGCAATTGAAAAAGCAAACTCGGGTCACCCGGGACTGCCTATGGGCGCTGCACCAATGGCGTACGTATTATGGCAGAAACATTTAAACTTTAACCCGAAAAATGTTGACTGGTTTAACAGAGACCGTTTCGTACTGAGTGCAGGACACGGTTCAATGTTAATCTACAGCCTTTTACATCTTTCAGGTATTTTGGAAATGGATGACTTAAAGGAATTCAGACAATACGAATCTAAAACTCCGGGACACCCTGAGTTTAAACATACAGACGGCGTGGAAGTTACTACCGGTCCGCTTGGACAGGGCTTCGCAATGAGTGTCGGTATGGCGATGGCTGAAACACACCTGAACTCTGTATTTAATTCAGATGATCATAAAGTCGTTGACCACTATACTTATGTACTTGCTTCAGACGGAGACCTTATGGAAGGTATCTCTCATGAAGCTGCGTCACTTGCAGGACACTTAGGTCTGAACAAACTGATCGTTCTTTACGATTCAAATGATATTTCACTCGACGGAGATCTTGACATGAGCTTCTCTGAAGACGTTGCAGGACGCTTTAAAGCATATAACTGGAACTACCTGCGCGTAGAAGACGGCAACGATCTGAATGCAGTTGACAAAGCAATTGAAGATGCTAAACGAAGCGATAAACCGACACTGATCGAAGTGAAGACGGTTATCGGATTCGGTGCACCGACTAAGTCAGGTAAATCGGATTCACACGGTGCACCGCTAGGTGCAGAAGAACGCCAGGGTGCTTATGAAGCATACGGTCTGGACCACTCGAAAACTTTCGATGTGCATGAATCAGTTTACGCACGTTTTGAAGAAACTTTAACTGCACGCGGTGAGAAAGCTGAAGCGGCATGGAACGACATGATGGAATCATACAAAGCGGCAGATGAAGCGAAATACAACGACTTCACAGCTGCTGTTACACGTGAGCTGTCTGACGACTACGCTCAAAACCTGCCTGTTTATGAAGCGGGAACTAAAAAAGCGACACGCGGCAACTCGGGGGATATGATTCAGGAATTATCCAGATCAATTCCTACATTTTTCGGCGGTGCGGC
Organism: Jeotgalicoccus coquinae; assembly: GCF_014207425.1. GTDB lineage: Bacteria > Bacillota > Bacilli > Staphylococcales > Salinicoccaceae > Jeotgalicoccus > Jeotgalicoccus coquinae. Next base: position 677,341 of record NZ_JACHFF010000001.1, read on the forward strand.
TGACCTTGCAGGAAGTAACAAAACGAACGTTAAAGACGAATCTGACTACGCAAAAGACAACTACGGCGGACGCAACATCTGGTTCGGCGTAAGAGAATTTGCCATGGCTGCTGCAATTAACGGTATGGCTGCCCACGGCGGACTTTATCCGTATGCTGGAACGTTCTTCGTATTCAGTGACTACCTGAAGCCTGCAGTACGTCTGAGTGCTCTGATGAAGTTACCGGTAACTTACGTCTTCACACACGACTCGATCGCTGTCGGTGAAGACGGACCGACTCATGAGCCTGTTGAACAGCTTGCGGGTCTTCGTGCAATTCCTAACCTGAACGTTATTCGTCCGGCAGACGGCAACGAAACACGTGCAGCATGGAAAGTGGCAATGGAATCTGAAGATACTCCGACAGCATTAGTACTGACTCGTCAGGACCTTACTGTACTGGATGTAGCAGAAGATAAAATCGAAGAAGGCGTTCGCCGCGGCGGATACCTTGCATACGACGGCGGAGACGACGCTATTGTGTTCGCAACAGGAAGTGAAGTATCACTTGCTGTTGAAACAGCACAGAAATTAGCTGAAGACGGCGTTAATATTAAAGTGGCATCGATTCCTAACGTGCAGGCATTCCTTCAGCAGGATGAAGAGTACATTGAATCGGTATTAAATACCGACATTGATAACCGGACAGCGGTTGAAATGGCTGCGAGCCTCGGCTGGCACAGATTTGTCGGCATTAAAGGCAAGCTTTTAACAATCGATACATTCGGTGCGAGTGCACCGGGCGGAGAAGTTGTTGAACGTTACGGCTTTACAGTTGAAAACCTGGCAAACATTGTACGCAATAAATAAGCATTGAATTTAAATGCCCGTTAATGTAAACTAAATAGTGGTTTACACGGAAAAGAGGTGAGCATTTTTGGCGACTTGGATATGGATACTAATTGTAATCGTAGCCCTGATTGGTGGTTTCGCATTAGGATTTTGGATCTCTAGAAAATATATGATGGATTACTTGGAGAAGAACCCTCCTATTAATGAAGACATGCTCAGAATTATGATGATGCAGATGGGACAAAAACCTTCGCAGAAGAAAATTAATCAAATGCTGAGTATGATGAATAAATCATCAGAACAAGCTAAAAAAGACAAGAAGAAGTAAATATTGAAGAGAACACGCACTTTTTAAAAGTGCGTGTTTTTTATATTTATTTAAAGTTTTAGAAAATTATTGCAATTTTGTTATCGGCATGGATATAATTAATTTATCAAACCAAGGGGGTAAAGCATCAATGAAAAACAAAAATTTTTTAGCATTTCTTGTAATCGCTTTCTTACTTGTCATGGCAGCATGTTCAAGTGATGAGAATGTCGATGAAGAAGCAGGTGGCGGCGACGCTGCTGAAGGTGAAAAAACAGGGGATTTAACAATTGGAACAATGGCGGAAATGGTAACGACGGATCCACATGGATCGAACGACTCTGCTTCACGCCAAGTAAGAGCGAACATATATGAAACTTTAGTATTCCAGGACGTGGATATGTCATTATCACCGGGTCTTGCGACAGAATACGAACAAGTTGATGAAACAACATGGAATTTTAAACTTCGTGAGGGTACGACTTTCCACAACGGTGAAGATTTCACTGCGGAAGACGTAGTTGCAACATTTGATCGTGTACAGGATGAAGCAATGGCATCACCGGTACTTTTCCTTTTCGAAATGATTGAGGAAATCGAAGTTGTAAGTGATTACGAAATTAATATTCATACATCAATTCCATTTGCACCGTTAGCGAGTCATCTTGCTCACAACACAGGCGGAATTATTTCAAAAGCTACAATTGACGCAGATTATCAGGCGGCATTGGATGCTGCCGGCAGTGAGGTTACTCTTGAAGAGTACTATGAATTACGTGAAGCGGGCGGAGACGACTACGACAGCGTTAAAGAGGAAATCGGCGAACACCTCGGTACTGTAGTGGCAAATGAGCCGAACGGAACGAACCATCTTAAATTCGTTTCACGCAGCGCGGGCGACTCAGTAGTATTGGAGAAGTTCGAAGACTTTAAAGGCGGCGACCGCTACTTTGAAAATGTAACGTTTAAAGTAATTCCTGAAAACGGAGCACGTATGGCAGAACTTGAGACAGGCGGAATCCAGGTTGCAACCGATGTGGATTCATCAAACATGGAGAGAGTTGAAAACGGAGCGGATACTGCGGTAACTGCAGCAGATTCAGTACGTATGTCATATCTCGGTTTTAACATTAATAAAGAACCGTTCAACGATGAAAAAGTCCGACAGGCAATTTCTTACGCGATTGACCGTGAAGAAATTGTTGCGGGTGTTTACGATAACATGGGGATGCCGGCTAAAGGACCTTTAGCTCCGGACGTATGGGGTTACTCTGAAGACCTTGAAGGACAGGAATACGATATTGAAAAGGCGAAAGAGATTTTAGCTGAAACAGATGTTGCAGACGGATTTGATACAACAATCTGGGTAAACGATGATCAGCAGATTATCGATACAGCTGTATACATTCAAAGTGAACTTGCTGAACTTAACATCAATGTTGAGATTGAGCAGTTCGAGTGGGGCGCGTACTTGGAAACACTGGCACAAGGTAACCACGAAATGTTCATTCTCGGATGGACAACAGTAACAGGTGACGCGGACTACGGTCTGTATGCACTGTTCCACTCTAAAAACCAGGGTGCGGCAGGTAACCGTGTGTTTTATGACAACCCTGAAATAGATGAATTGTTAGATGCAGGACGCGCAGAAATAGATGATGACGCACGTCAGCAGATTTACACTGACATTGAAAACATTCTTGTAGAAGATTCACCGTCAGCGTATCTGTTCCACGCACAGTTTGCAGCAGGCTATAATGAATCAGCTGTAAGCGGTATTGAAGTGGATCCGGCAGGCGGACTGCACTTTAAAGATGTAAGATTTAAATAATATGGAAGTACCCTTTATCGGCCTTGTGCTGATAAAGGGTATTTTTATGCAATTTACCGCTTTAATTTTAAACTTTATACGAAATCGAATTATTATATTGTATAAATTCTTTATTTTCTATATAATTAAAATTATCAAAATATTTTGGGGGTTAACAAAAATGGTAAAAAGAGGATTTAAGTATTTTCTTTTACTCACTGTAGTACTGGTATTGGCTGCATGTTCAAGCGATGAAAATGTAGACGAGGCTGCAGGCGGGGAAGGCAGTACAGAAGAAGGGGCAGGCGGAACGATTAATATCGGGATGTCTGAAGATATGGTAACAGTCGATCCGCACGGTTCGAATGACTCGGCAAGTGCGCAGATCAGACGTAATATTTACGAATCTTTAATTTTCCAGGATGAAGCACTCGAACTGACTCCGGGTCTTGCAACTGAATGGGAAGCGACAGAAGATAATGTTTGGAATTTCAAATTGCGTGAAGGTACGACGTTCCACAGCGGGCAGGAATTTACTGCTGCTGACGTGAAAGCGACAATTGACCGCGTTAATGACCCGGCTGTTGCATCACAGGTTGCATTCCTTTACGAAATGATTGAAGAAGTTGAAATAGTTGGAGATTACGAAGTTAACTTACATACAGAATATGCCTTCGCTCCATTACCTGCGCACTTATCACATAACGCAGGGGGAATTATGAGTAAGGATTTAATCGACAGAGACTACCAGGCGGCACTTGATGAGGCCGGCAGTGATGTCACTTTAGAAGAATACTATGAATTACGTGAAGAAGGCGGAGAAGAGTTCCAGGCTGTTGCTGATGAAATCAGCGAGCACATCGGGTCAGTAACCGGTGCTGAAACAGATGGTACAAACCACCTTCAGCTTGCAGACCGTTCACCGGGTGACTCGGTAACATTAAGCAGATTCGATGATTTCCAAAATGGAGAACGTGAATTTGACGAAGTGATCTTCAGAGTTATTCCTGAAACTCAGGCGCGTTTAGCTGAGCTTGATACAGGCGGTATTGATATTGCGAACGAAATCGATACAGCAAGTGCAGAGCGTATTCAAAATGGCGATGCGACTGAATTAATTGAAAGTGAATCAGTACGTATGAACTACTTAGGATTTAACATGGAGAAAGAACCGTTTGATGATCCGCTGGTACGTCAGGCAATTGCACATGCAGTTGACCGCGATGAAATCATTAACGGTGTGTACGACGGATACGGTATTACAGCACAAAGCCCGTTAGCTCCGGATGTCTGGGGTTATGACGAAGGACTTGAAAGCATCGACGTTGACGTTGAGCGTGCTAAAGAATTGTTAAGCGAATCAAGTCAGCCGGACGGCTTTAAGACAACGCTGTGGGTGAACGACGATGCGGCGATTGTGGACTCGGCTGTGTATATCCAGAATGCTTTAAGCGAAATTGGAATTACAGTAGAAGTTCAGCAGTCTGAATGGGGTGCATTCCTTGATCAGACAGCTAACGGGGAACACGATATGTTTATCCTTGGGTGGACAACAGTAACAGCTGATGCCGACTATGGTCTGTATGCATTATTCCACTCGAAAAACTTTGGTGCTCCGGGTAACCGTTCATTCTATAAAAACGAAGAAGTCGATACTTTACTGGATGAAGGACGCACAAATCCGGATGAAGCAGGACGTCAGGATGCGTACAGCGAAGTGCAGCAGATTCTGATTGACGATTCACCGGCAGTGTATCTTAACCACACAAGCTTCCTGCTTGGTGTTAATACAGACGGCGTCAGCAATATCGGTCTTGACCCTGTCGGGAATATCAGACTTGAGAATGCCTCTTTCAGTACGGAAGAAGAATAAGATAAATAATTGTACCCGGACGGGAGTTAACACTCTGTCCGGGTATTTTTATCGTCTGCAGATACAGTCATTAATTAATGGAAAACGTATTCACTCACTTTCTTAAACTTATCAGCTAGTAATAAGTAATTCGGAATAGTATAATGAACAGCGATTATTATATTAGAGGAGATTACTATGAATAAGAGTTTAAAAGAGAAACGTTCAGTTCTCGACTGGATAGAAATTACCGGTAATAAGCTCCCGCATCCGGTAACGATATTTTTAATTTTTACATTGCTGGTTATTTTAATTTCTCACGTTTTATACTTGTCTGGTGTTAACGTCAGCTATGTGGGAATTAATCCCGAATCAGGTGAACGTGAAGAACTGACAGTTCACGCGGTCAGTCTGATGACCGGGGACGGCATCAGGTTTATTTTTACGAGTGTCGTTGAGAACTTCACAACGTTCGTGGCACTTGGTCCTGTGCTTGTTGCGATGATCGGTGTCGGTGTAGCAGAGAAGAGCGGCTACATCAGCGCATTAATGACCAACGTCGTAACGAAAGCACCGCGCAAATTCGTCACGCCGATTGTAGTATTTATGGGTGTGATGTCAAACGTGGCAGCGAGTGTCGGCTACGTCGTGCTGGTACCGCTTGGTGCGATTATATTCCTCGGATTCCGCCGTCATCCGCTGGCAGGTCTTGCAGCAGCATTTGCCGGAGTAGCGGGAGGGTATTCAGCCAACCTGTTAATCGGTACGAATGATCCGCTTCTGTCAGGTATAACGACTGAAGCGGCGGGAATTCTAGATGCGTCTTACGTTGTACAGGCGACGGATAACTGGTTCTTCATGTTTGCTTCGACATTCCTTATCGTAATTCTGGGTACATTAATTACGGATAAGATTGTTGAACCGCGTCTTAAGAAATTTAATTTTGAATCAGAGGAAATCAGTGAGAACAAAGCCTTAAACAAACAGGAAAAACGTGCTTTAAACTGGGCAAACGTTTCAGCAGCCGTAACAGTACTTGCGATTTTAAGTCTTGTGGCCTTCCCCGGTTCACCGCTGCGCGGTGAAGATGGCGGAATTGTCGGCTCGCCGTTTATCTCGAGTATTATCTTTATAATGATGCTTGTCTTCCTGGTGCCGGGACTTGTCTACGGTGCAGTGAACAAGACGATTAAAAACGATAAAGATGCAGTGAAACTGATGGACTCATCGCTATCGACGATGGCAGGGTTTATCGTGCTGATATTCTTTGCAGCACAGTTCGTTTCACTGTTTAATTATTCGAACCTTGGAACGATTATTGCAGTTAACGGTGCAGGTCTGCTTGAGAATTTAAATATCGGGGCAATGCCGGTGCTTGTAGTGTTTATTATAATTACTACATTGATTAACCTGGCAATTGCAGCAGATTCTGCGAAGTGGGCAATTATGGCGCCGATTTTCGTTCCGATGTTTATGCAGCTCGGCATCGCGCCTGAAGTGACTCAGGTTGCATACAGAATCGGTGACTCATCGACGAATATCATTTCGCCGCTGATGCCGTTCTTCCCGCTGATTGTTGCATTTGCTCAGCGTTACGGTAAAGAAAATGGTATCGGTACAGTGATTTCATTAATGCTGCCGTACTCGGTAGTGTTCCTGATTGCATGGACGATTATGTTCGTTATCTGGATGATGCTCGGAATTCCGGTAGGTCCCGGAACAAATCTTTCATATTAAAAATGGTAAAGCCGCAGATTGTCTGCGGCTTTTTTCATCCTTCCGAATTATTTCAATTTCCGAAATATATGGTAAAATTTAAAGTGATACAGAGGTGTCGAAACAAGGGGGAGTAAACGCATGCGGGTATTTAAAAATTTGGGATGGTTTTTTAAGCTCGAAAAGAAAAGTTACATTACAGGATTGGTCATGCTGATTCTCGTCGCCCTGATGGAACTCGTGCCGCCGCAGGTTATCGGGCGGGTCATCGACAGGATTACGACGGATACATTAACATCGAATTCACTCGTGTTATTCGGTGTGCTGCTGTTATTTGTGGCAATTTTAACTTACATATTCAGGTTCTTCTGGCGCGTTATGATTTTTGGTGCGTCGAACAGACTTGGCCGGACGCTCCGGAAACAGCTGTTTGAAAAGTATTCATCAATGTCGCCTGCATTTTTCGGCAAGCGCCGGACAGGGGATTTAATGGCGCACGCGACGAATGATATTAACGCGGTGCAAATGACAGCGGGTGCAGGTATTCTTACAATCGCCGATTCGGTGATTACCGGCGGGGCAGTGCTGGTTACGATGGCACTGACAGTCAGCCCGAAACTGACATTGATTGCAATGATTCCTTTTCCTTTTATGGTGATATTAACGAGCTGGTACGGGTCGATTTTAAGCCGTCTGTTTCGCGTGGCCCAGGCTGCATTCAGTTCTTTAAACGATAAAACCCAGGAATCCATTGCGGGAATCAAAGTAACGAAAACATTCGGATACGAAGATGAAGATTTAAAAGACTTCACGAACTTATCGGACGATGTAGTTAAGAAAAATTTAAAAGTAGCGAAAATTGATGCGCTGTTTGATCCGACAATTACAGCGATTATTGCAATCAGCTATTTTTTATCTATATTTTTCGGTGCACGCATGGTTGTGGCTGATGAAATATCGCTCGGCCAGCTTGTCACATTCACGACGTATCTCGGCATGATGGTCTGGCCGCTTCTTGCTCTCGGCTGGTTCTTTAACCTGATTGAACGGGGGAAAGCTTCATATGACCGGATTGATGAAATTATGAATACGAAAAGTGATATCGGCAATACAGTTACAACTGACAGCGTGCCGTCAGGAGATATTACCTTTGATATTTCTGAATTTGTCTTCCCAGGTGAGGATGAAGTATCACTCAGAGATATTCACTTTACATTAAGAGAAGGGGAAACACTGGGTATTGTCGGCCGTACGGGGTCGGGCAAGAGTTCAATTATCAGACTGCTGCTCCGTGAATTTGATACATCAGGCAGTAATACGGTGAGTATTAACGGGACTGATATTAAGCAGTACGATATTAAAAAGCTGCGCCGGCTGTTTGGTTATGTACCGCAGGACAACTTTCTGTTTTCTTCGACAATCAGAAACAATATCGCGTTTACGAATCCGGAAATTAATACTGCTTCAGTGCACCGTGCCGCTGATTTAAGTTATATTCATCATGATATTGAGAATTTCCCGGAAGGTTATGAAACTGTAGTCGGAGAACGCGGTGTGTCATTATCCGGCGGACAGAAACAGCGTATTTCAATTGCCCGTGCTTTAATATCCGATCCTGAAATATTGATTCTCGATGATTCACTGTCGGCAGTCGATGCTGAAACAGAAACAGCAATTTTAAGAAATATTGAACAGAACAGAGCAGGTAAAACAAATATTATTACCGCTCACAGAATGAGCGCAGTCAGGAATGCTGATTTAATACTCGTTATGGAAAATGGACGCATCGTTGAACGCGGTACACACGATTCACTCACCGGGGCACGCGGCTGGTATTACGATACATTTAAAGCCCAGTCGCTGCGCCGGAACTTAACGAAAGAACTGGATGAAACGCTGGAAGGGGGCGGTGAATAATGACTTCTGATGTTATTAACCTGACCTTAAAAGATCAGCTCCGCGTCCTTGTACGGCTGCTGAAATACACGCTGCCGTTTAAAGGACTTCTTGCACTTGCATTCAGCATGCTCATTATCTCAACGGTGATGGGAGTTTTGACGCCGTACCTGGTGATGATTTTTATCGATAACTACTTAACACCGTCCGTTTTCCCGGAAGATGAAATTATGATGCTGATTATTGCATTTATTATCGTAAACGTCCTTGCGGTCGTGACAACGTACTGGCAGATATATTTGCTGCAGCGTCTGGCATTTAAAGTCATTCAGCAGCTGCGCATCGATGCATTCCGTAAAATCGGTATGCTCGGCATGACGTATTTTGATAAAGTGCCGTCGGGCAGTGTAGTATCCCGTCTCACAAATGACACTCAGGCAATCGTGGATATGTTTACATCGGTGCTCGGAACATTCCTGATGGCAATATTTATGGTCATATCGAGTTTTGTCATGATGTTTATACTGGATGTGAAACTGGCGTTTATCGCGCTGATTTTTATGCCGGTTATCGTAATGATTCTGCTTGTCTACCGTAAATATTCAGCACGCTACTTCTCACATGCACGCAGCCTGTTAAGCGATATGAACGCGAAACTTGCAGAGTCAATTGAAGGTATGAAAATAGTTCAGGTCTTCAATCAGGAAAAAAGACTGCAGCGTGAATTTGAAGTGATTAACGAAGAACACTACCAGTACAACCTTCGCACGATAAAACTCGACGGACTGCTGTTAAGGCCGGCAATCGATATGATTTATATTCTGTCGATTATTTTAATCTTAAGCTACTTCGGTTTCCTGAGTTTTGAAACGAGTGTAACAGCAGGTGTCATTTTCGCATTCATTCAATATATGGAACGGTTCTTTGAACCGATTAACCAGGTCAGTCAGAACCTGAATATTTTCCAGCAGGCACTTGTCGCAGCGAGCAGAGTATTTACATTGCTTGATGACACGAGACATGAACCTGCCCAGCTGAATGATGAACAATATAAAATTACTGACGGCCGTGTCGAATTTAAAGATGTGACGTTCAGTTATGACGGCAATGTCGATGTACTGAAAAATATCAGCTTTGAAGTCCCGCCGGGTACGACAACAGCACTCGTCGGGCATACAGGTTCGGGCAAGAGTTCAATTATTAATCTGATGATGAGATTTTATGAATACGAACGCGGTGATATTTTAATTGATGGCCATTCCATTAAAGAACTGCCGAAAGAAGAAATGAAGAAAAATATCGGTCTTGTGCTGCAGGATCCGTTTATCTTCTACGGTACTTTAACATCCAACATTAAGCTCTACCACAGTACTATGACTTTTGAAATGGTGGAAGAAGCAGCGAAATTTGTCGGAGCAGACGGTTTTATAAATAAGCTGCCGCATCAGTTCGATCAGAAAGTTGTGGAAAAGGGTGCGGATTTCTCAAGCGGGGAACGCCAGCTCCTGGCATTTGCCAGAACGATGGCAACTAACCCTAAAATATTGATTCTCGATGAAGCGACAGCAAACATCGATTCATCAACAGAAGAAAAAATTCAGGAATCGCTGATGAAGATGAGAAGCGGCAGAACGACACTCGCGATTGCCCACCGTCTGTCGACAATTCAGGATGCGGATGAAATTCTCGTTCTGAATAAAGGTGAGATTGTTGAAAGAGGGACACATGATGAATTGGTACAATTAAAGGGAATTTACTATAAAATGTACCGTTTGCAGAACAGTAAACAATAATTTGTCATATTTAAAGAGCTTAACATATTCATACCCCCCGTCAGATTTGATATACTGAATCTGAATGGGGGTATTTTAATGGGTTCAGAAGTAACATTTCTCCTCGCCTTCGGAGCAGGTGTGCTGAGTTTTGTGTCCCCTTGTGTACTGCCGGTTTTCCCTGCATTCGTATCGTATATTACCGGGATGAGCTACAACGAGGTTGAAAAACAGAATTTTAATGGCCGTGCCATTTTACATACATTGTTTTTCTTAATAGGATTTAGCATCATATATATTGCTCTCGGCTTTGGAACGTCATTTTTCGGAGGATACCTGATCGAGTACGGCAACTTAATCCGTCAGGTCGGAGCGATCTTAATCGTTATTTTCGGGCTTGTGATTACAGGCGTACTGAAATTTGATTTTCTGATGAAAAACCATAAAGTGGAATTTAAAAACAGACCATCCGGTTTCTTAGGCTCAATCTTAATCGGTATGGCATTCGCAGCAGGCTGGACGCCATGTAATGGACCTATAATCGGTTCAATCTTTGCAATGAGTGCATCAGAACCAAGCAACGCTTTAATGCTGATGGTTGTATATTGTCTCGGATTCGGTGTTCCATTCTTCGTCTTAAGCTTCTTCGTATCGAAAACACGCTGGATGCTTAAGTATTCAAACGTAATTATGAAGACTGGCGGCGTAATTATGATACTGATGGGAATATTATTATACTTTGACGGCTTAACTCAGATTATTATCTGGCTGCAGCCATTATTCGGAGACTTCCAGGGGTTTTAATATGATAGAATTTCTTGAATCAATCGAACAGCTGCTCTTCCTGCTGGCATCAATCGGTGCAATCATAATGGGAATTATCGTAATTTTTGTCCGCAAGCACGCGAGTAAGACACCGCTGACATTAAAGAAAATAATTATCCCGCCGGTGATGATGTCAACAGGAGCACTGATGTATATATTCCCATACTTCAGACTGTCGTGGCAGCACATCGCTGAAACCATTGCGATTGGTGCAGTATTCTCGGTAGTACTGATTATTACGACGAAATACGAAGTGAAGAATGCCGAACTCTACGTCAGACAGACAAAAGCATTCCCGATTATTTTAATGGGACTGCTGCTGGCGAGAATTGCACTGAAGTATATATTATCGCTGAATACGACACCGGGCGAAATCGGCGGGATGTTTTTCCTGCTCGCATTCGTCATGATCGGAATCTGGCGTATATCAATGCTGATTAAACATAATGAATTTAAAAAACAGCAAGCCGTCATATGACGGTGAGCTGTTTTTTTACGGGCAAATTTGGTCCGGTTGACAACGGCGTTTGCCCGTTGTGAATCCAATGCTCCCGGTTGACAACGGCGTCAGCCCGTTGTGAATCCACCACTAATAACCCAACAAAAAAACAGCAAACCATCCTACGATGGTCTGCCGCTTACTTTTTCTGTCTGTTCAAAGATGGAGAATTTCTGCTTCTCATCATCTGCAAGTTCGAACAGTTCCAAATATGGTGTGTAATCTATCTCAAGCTGTTTTAATTTCTTCTTCATAAATTTGTGGTCTTTTTTCGGCGTCGCGATAATGTAGCCTTTCATTATCTGATCGAGTTCTATCGTTTTAACGCCTTCATCAAGCGCAATTTTAGAAATCCTGCCGGCAATTCTTTCTTTTGCAACATCTCTGAACAGTTCCGGAACCGGGCTGACAAGTTCATTCAGCAGTTCACGTGCATCCTGATTCCATAACGGCAGCGCTTTTTCTATGTAATAGTCCTGCCAGTCGAGTTCTGAGTATCCGTCACCTTTAGGCATACGGCGGAGGAACTTTCTGAACATAAAGAAGCCGCCGATAGTCATTGCTCCGAGCATGATGAACGTCCATATCGCAATTAAAATCATAAAAATATCAAATGACACTGTAATCACCTCTACTTACTCCATATTATACATATTTTGAAACTTGTTTGTCCATTTAATAATTTGTGACGATATATAGGGTGAAGGGAGGTGGGAACATGATAAAAGGAGTAAGCGCCAAATTTCACTACTTTGTAATGAATGAAGAGGGCAGGGAAGTTACAAAGAACCGCTCGCTGCACCGTCTGACTAGTGCAACGACTGATGACAATATGAACACATTGGCATCAATTTTTGAAAACCTGACAGGAGAAACGTATTCAATCGTTGAGAAAGTAGTCACACACATCGTTATGAAATAGTTTAAACGACAAAAACCAGTAACCGAAAGGAGGAACACAAATGGAAGAAAAACTAGTAATGGTATTTAACACAAGCGATGAGAAAAGATATACGCTGACAATTAACAATCCAAAAGAGGGGATCACACCTGCAGAAGTTGAAGCGGAGGCAGCACGTCTGATTGCAGAAAATGTTCTGCGTCCGTCACAGGGAATTCCGGTTTCCCTGTATTCTGCGAAAATCGTTAACACAGAGACTAAAGTTCTGAAGTAATATGGACTGGATACCTTTTGTGAGCGACGTTGGATTTCCGGCTGTAATTACGTTTTTTCTGCTCCACCGCATGGAAACAAAACTCGATGATTTAATCATTACAATCCAGCAGCTCAAATAAAAATATGACTCTCCCGGATAATTACCGGTGAGAGTCTTTTGTGTTTCATGAAGTATGATAAAATCAATATAATGACTTTAAGAGGTGACTACAATGCGGATTTTACATACAGGAGACTGGCATATCGGCCGAAAGATGAACGGTCTCGATTTAATCGATGATCAGGCATACATACTGGAAAAATTAATGACTGAAATAGAAAAAAATAATATAGATCTGGTCGTTGTTGCCGGAGATATTTTTGATCGTGCAAATCCGTCGCAGCGCGCGTTAAAGCTTGCGAATGAGACGCTTTACAAAATCAATATCAAACTGCAGAAGCCGCTCCTTATTATAAGCGGGAACCACGACAGCCGTGAGAGATTAAATTACGGCAGCGAATGGTTTAAAGCAACGGACTTCCATATTAATACAGAGCTTGATGAGGTTCATATTCCCGTAACAATCGGTGACACGGATTTTTATCTGCTTCCGCATATAGAAGTGCTCGAGGCACGTAATTACTTCGAAGATGATTCAATCCATTCCCATCAGGATGCATACGATAAAATTATCGATAAGATCGAAGGCAGACTCGATAAAGAAAAGACGAACATACTTGTCGGGCACCTGTACTTATCCGACAGTATTGAAAGTGATTCTGAACGTCCGTTGTCTATGGGGCTGAGCGAGGCGGTATCGGAAGATACGTTTAAGCGTTTCGATTACTCGCTGTTCGGTCACCTGCATCATCCGTTTGCTGTAAACAGCGGGACAGCATTTTACAGCGGATCATTATTGAAGTATTCATTCTCTGAACATAAGCAGCCGAAGGGCTGCAGAATTATCGATACTGAAAAAGGGAAAGTGTCGTTTATTCCGCTTGAGCCTAAACATGATGTTGTTGTGTTTACCGGTGATTATGAAGCGGTTATTAATGAAACCGTTACTTTTAAAGACAAAGACGCCTATTTTAAATTTGAGTTATCAAATATGAGCTATGTAACAGAACCCATGAGTAAAATTAAAATGATATATCCAAACACGCTCGAGCTGAAACCGTTAATCGAAGACCGGTCATCCGAACTTCAGACTGTTGATATGACTTCGACAAGCGATGTGGAGATATATAAGTCGTTTATAGAGACGACACTCGACAGAAATGTAACGGATTTTGATAAGACGATGTTTAAGTCATACTTTGCAGGTGAACATAATGAAACTGATTAATTTAAAAGTAGAATATTTTGGTCCGTTTGAAGCCGAGGAAATTGATTTCAGCAGTCTGAACAATAAACTGTTTCTGATCAGCGGGCGGACAGGTTCCGGTAAAACAATGATTTTTGATGCTATTGTCTATGCATTATACGGAAGTGCGTCGACAACCGGACGCGATGAGGAATCACTGCGCAGCCAGTTTGCCCCGGCAGATAAGCAGGCACAGGTTAAGCTGACGTTTGAAGTGCGCGGCAGTCAGTATACTGTCGAGCGTACTTTGAAATATCACAAACCGGGTAATAAGAGTGCAACACCGCCGAAAGCTGTACTGTATGACAGCGAAAACAATATTATCGCAGGAAAACTGAATGAAGTAAGAGATGCGGTAGAGGACATAGTAAAACTGAACCGTGCACAGTTCAGAAAGATTTTAATTCTGCCGCAGGGTGAATTTAAAGAATTGCTCGTATCATCCAGCACCGACAAACAGGAAATACTCCGGACATTATTCCAGACCGGCCGTTTCCTGAACTTTGAGCTGAACTTAAAAGAGAAGCTGAAAGAACAGTCGGCTGAAGCGGAAAAACTCGATATGAGAATTAACGAGCGTGCAAAACATATTCATACTGAAGATATTGATATAACCGAACAGCAGGAATTCCCGAACTATAATATCGTTTTGGAGTATGCTGACGGTGTGAACTTCAGCTACGAGAAGAAACTTGAGACGCTTACTGAAGAAGGTAAAAAGCTGAAAGAAACGCTTCAGGAAAAGAAGCAGTCGTTACTTAAAAAAGAACAGCATAATGAACAAATCGATAAACTGAACAGACTGACAGAAACTCAGAATACATTAAAAGGACAAAAGGATTCCATTGAACAATGGCGTGCAGAAATAGCTTCATTTGAATCGGTTTCCACTATTAAATATGAACTGCTGCGCCATAAAGAACTGGATGCGGCAGCGTACGAAATTAATGATAATCTGACTAAAGAAAAAAAGCAGGAGTCAGAAATCTCTGAGCAGCTTAAAATCAGCAGGACCCGTCTTGAACAGACAGAAGAAAACATTCCGGAGATGAACAGAAGACAGCAGCAGTACTACAGCAGGGAATCATTTTTATCACCTTCTTATGAAACGCTGAATGATGATATTGATGGACTGTCTGCAGAACTTGAACAAAAAGAAATGGAAACTAAAGAATTAACAGACTCTGTAAAAGAAATAAAAGAGCAGCTTGAAAAACTGACAGCGACACGCACTGAAGCATCTGAACTGCAGGAACAGCATATTGAACTTCGCAATAAGAGCAGTAAGCTCGAAGCTGAAGTTGAAGCCGCTCACGCAGATCAGAAACTGCTTGATGAGCGCAATGAAATTAAACACAGTATTACAACAAACAATGAAAAAATCGCTGAACTGAAAGAAGAAGTAAAGCTGTTTAACAGCAACCTTGCAAATTATGATGAAGAAACAGTGCAGACACTCAATCATCTGATTAATCATCTGGAGCTCGGTACTGCATGCCCGGTCTGTGAGCAGAATGTACTTGAACTGCCGGAATCAGGCGGGTTTTCTGAAGAAGACAGAGTTCGGCTGAATGCACTGCAGGAACAACTGGCAGAGCATGAAGAAGCGAATCAGAGACATGTCATGAGAATCGATGTTATCGACGAACTGCTGAAAGATAAAGATTATCAGAATCCGTCGGAGCTTGAAACAGAGCTTGAAAAAGTAAATATAGAAAAAGATACTGCCGGCAGAAAACTGGCTGATATTAACAGCGAGCTTGAACGAAAAGAGCAGCTGAACAATGAATTATCGAAACAGAACGAAAACATATATGCACTCCAGCTGAAAAATCAGGAAATGAAAAACACAGCCGGTCAGCTGACAGAGAAACAGCAGAACTTTAAAGAAGTGACAGGATTTACTGATTACAATGACTTTAAAGCTCATATGAATTACGAGCATGAATTTATTAAAGAATTCCAGAACAATTTAAACGAGCTGAAAGAAGAAGTGAACAGTTTAACTAATCAGCAGGAACTCTCAGCTGCGAAAGTTAAATCGCTTGAAGCGGATTACGAAAAGACAGCTGATTCGAAAGACAAGTTCAACAGTATAATTGAATCGTTTATAACTAAACATGAGTATTCAGACCAGCCGGTGCTCTATGACATTATAAACGATGAGTCGATCGGTGCTAAAAAGGATAAAGTAAAATCATTCGATGATGAGAATTTATCTCTTGACCATAATATCGAAGAGCTGAAGAATACGCTCGACTCTACAGAGAGAATTTCGACAGAAGAGGACGAACAGGCGGTATCCGAAGCTGAGAGCAGATTGGAATCTGCACGTGATTATTATGCATCTGTTAAAGAACGTTTGAACCAGAACATCACATCGAGAAAGTATCTGGCGGACCTGATTAATACGTTTAATGCTTCATATGAAGAGTTCAATCAGCTGAATGAGCTTGTTGAAGCGGTGCAGGGTAAAAAGGGACAGAAGGTATCTCTTGAACGTTATGTGCTGACTTATTACCTTGAACGCATTCTGGAACTTGCCAACGTCAGACTGACAGCGATGACGAATCACCGCTATAAACTGCAGCGCAGTATGAAAAGAGTAAACCGCTACAGCGGTCTCGAAATCGAAGTGTTCGACTTCTATAATAACCAGGCACGTAACATTAATTCGCTGTCCGGCGGTGAAACATTCCAAGCATCACTTGTTCTCGCACTTGCCCTGAACGAAGCTCTGCAGCAGGAGTCAGGCGGTATTACACTGGACACGATGCTGATAGATGAAGGATTCGGGACGCTTGACCATGAAACACTTGAAGTGGCGATTTCGACATTAATCGATCTGCAGACGACAGGCAAAACCATCGGGATCATTTCCCACGTTGAAGAATTAAAAGAGCGCATGGAGCATATTTTATATGTTAAACCGGAAAATGAACGAAGTACGACAAATATCGTGACACTGTAGACAACGATTAGTCATAAAAAGGGCATAATTTATGTACGCAGTGATTTTAATATTTGATAACATTAAGAGTAAGATGAATAGTAGGAGGGGACACACTTGAAAAAGTGGTTAATCGCAGTTTTGGCGGCACTTATGTTCTTAACAGCATGCAGTGCAGGCGCAGTAGAGCCGATGAGCCGGTACGGTGATGAAATACAGGACTTCGAAGTAACGAATCAGAATGATGAAACGTTTACGAGAGAAGATATGGACGGTAAAGTATGGCTGTTGAGCTTTATCTTTACGAACTGTGCAACTGTATGCCCGCCGATGTCTCAAAATATGACTGCCGTAGCGCAGGAACTGGAAGAAAAGGGTATTGAGGACTACGGTATTATGAGTTTCTCAGTAGATCCTGAAGTGGATACACCGCCGGTACTGACAGAGTATGCAAGCTGGTATGATATTCCACAAAACACAGAATGGCAATTCCTGACGGGCTATGATTACAGCTTTATCAGAGGATTTGCGGAAGACAACTTTAAAACAATCGTTGCACCGCCGCCAAAAGGCAGCAACCAGGTCACACACGGCACAGCATTTTATCTTATAGATGAAAATGGAACAATTATTAAAGACTATGCCGGTGTAGACTCGGGAGATAATAAATTCCCGCAGGCGGAAGTAGTGTCTGATGTAGAGAAACTGGTTGAACAAAAAGAGGAAGAGAAGTAATTAAATGGGACATTACCTGACCAGAGGTGATGTCTTTTTTATGTCATAAATCAGCTGTTATTACACTGTTAAATTTTTAAAAAAAGTGAGATAATTGAATTGAAAGAAAATTCAATCGGGAGGGTTTTAAAATGAGAGCAGCAGTATTTTACGATGCACAGGACATTCGCGTAGAAGACATTGATGCAGCAGAGATTTCAGACGATCAGGTAAAAGTTAAAGTAGCGTGGGCCGGTATATGCGGAAGTGATTTACACGAGTATAATGCAGGTCCGATTTTTATCCCTAAAGATGAAGCATCCCCGTTAACCGGAAGAAAAGCACCACTTACTATGGGACATGAATTCTCGGGAGTAATTGAAGAGACGGGATCAAATGTAGAAGGTTTAAAACGAGGAGATAAGGTGACGATTAATCCGTTAATTACTGGTAAAGTTCACGAGAAAACTCTGGTGGATATGTACAAGGGCTTTACATTTGTAGGTCTTGGAAGTGACGGCGGTTTTGCAGATTATGTTGTAGTGAATCAGGAGAATATTGTTAAATTGAATGATGATACGTCACTGGAACTTGCAGCACTTGTTGAACCGACTGCTGTAGCATTACAGGCAATCAGAGAGTCGGAAATGAAACTGAGTGATTCTGTCGCGGTATTTGGTGCAGGACCAATCGGGCTTCTGACAGTGATTGCAGCACGGGCAGCCGGGGCAAAAGATATTATTGTCTTTGATTTAAGTGATACACGTCTGGAAAAAGCAAAAGAAGTGGGTGCAACCCATGCCGTAAACTCAGGGAATACAGATCCTGTTGAATTCGTTAAGAAATATTATCCGGATGGCGTAGACAGAACATTTGAAGTAGCAGGTGTGCCGGTGACTCTAAATCAGTCTATTGCCGTAACGCGTGCGCGCGGAATGGTTACGATCGTATCGATATTTGAGAAAGCGATAGAATTTGATCCGATGCTCCTGACAGCAAGCGGAGTCAGAATATCTTCAACACTCGCATATGAACCGGATATTTTCGAAGCAACTGTAAAAATGATGGAAAGCGGTCAGATTAATCCGTTCCCGGTTATTACAGATCATATTGAATTGGAAGACATTGTTGAAAAAGGATTTGAAGCTTTAATTAACGATAAAAGTCAGGCTAAGATTTTAGTTAAATTGAGCGGGGATAAATAAGATAGATTTCTTTATCATTTAGAACACAGGAATTAAATGTCCTGTGTTCTTTTTGATTTTATAAGATTATTCCCGGAACTTTAAGGGTAAATGATAAAAAAGGAGAGTGGATATCAATATGAGTAAATCTGTATTAATTATGGTTACAAATGCTGACACAATCGCAGGTAATAAGGATATGCCGACAGGGGTATGGCTTTCACAAGCGGCTGAACCGTATATTGCATTTCAAAGTGCAGGATTCAAAGTTGATATAGCATCACCTAAAGGTGGAACAGTACCAATCGATCCAAACTCAGTAGAGGGCGGAAATGATGATAAATTTACAGAAGTTACGAAACTGCTTCAAAATACATTGAAAATGAAAGATGTTGTTTATGAAAATTATGATGCAATATTCTTAGCAGGCGGTCACGGAGCAATGTTCGATTTCCCCGGCAACGCGGATATTCAAAACATTATGGCTTTCTTTAAAGATGATGGAAGAATTATCAGTGGAGTCTGCCACGGGCCGGCAGCATTTGCTGACGCGAAAACTAAGGATGGTAAATATTTAGTAGACGGTGTTAAATTGACTGCATTTACTAATGCTGAAGAAGATTCAGCTAAACTGTCTGAATACATGCCATTCATGCTTCAGACAAAACTTGAAGAAAACGGAGCAGGTTTTGTTAAAGGTGAAGCCGGTGAAGAACATGTCGTTTCAAGCGGCAACTTTGTCACAGGACAGAATCCGGCATCATCACAGGCAGTTGCAGATGCGGTAGTTAACAGACTAAAATAATAAATTATAACTTTGACGGTACCTTTAGACGGGGGCCGTCTTTTTTATTGGGAATTTGAACTAAGATTAGTATTATACAATTTTAAAGTACGATGTCGCTTTCCTGTCGTATTTCAAGGGCGGTTAAAGTACGACGTCGCTTCCCTGTCGTATTTCAAGGACAGTTAAAGTACGACGTCGCTTCCCTGTCGTCTTCCAAGAGCAGTTAAAGTACGACGTCGTTTCCCTGTCGTCTTCCAAGAGCAGTTAAAGTACGACGTCGTTTCCCTGTCGTCTTCCAAGGGCAGTTAAAGTACGACGCCGTTTTCCCGTCGTATTTCAAGGACAGTTAAAGTACGACGTCGTTTCCCTGTCGTCTTTCAAGAGCGGTTAAAGTACGACGTCGTTTCCCCGTCGTCTTTCAAGAGCGGTTAAAGTACGACGTCGTTTCCCTGTCGTCTTTCAAGAGCAGTTAAAGTACGACGTCGTTTCCCCGTCGTCTTTCAAGAGCGGTTAAAGTACGACGTCGTTTCCCCGTCGTCTTCTAAGAAAACAAACGAAACAAAACGACCCGGAAACATCAGTTTCCAGATCGTTTCATCAAATTATTAAGCTGCTGCTTTTTTATTCTTCATCTTGTTAACTGTCAGCATAATCGCAATTAAGATTATGATACACAATACGTTCTTCGAGAATAACGGCAGCGCTGACATGTTAATCAGTATGCCGACGCCCAGTGCGATTACACCGTACATTGGGAACTTTCCTGCGAACTGAGCGAGAACTGCTCCGAAGATTGCGGGCAGTACGAACGGAAAGACTTCCTGTACACTTTCCGGAATTATCGTTAACAGCCACAGTCCGGCAAGTATTACCGGCACAAGTATAATTTTATTGACCAGTGAAGCGGCACTGATACCGAGTGTCCCGATTATTTCACCTTCATCCGTGCCGGGTTTCACTCCGACTGCTTCCTGACATGATGCAACTGCAGGCAGACACATATTTGAAATGTTACCTGTAAAGAATGCGACATATGTTCCGGATACACCGAGTACCGGGAAGTACATCACCGGTTCTAAAAACCATACGATGGCAACAACTGCTGCATAGGCCAGGAAACTGTTAATAATTAATGAGAATCCGGGATGGAATCCCATGCCGAATGAAATATATAACGGCATTGCGAATGATATTAAAATAGCCAGCCCTAAAGTAATACGGCCCCATTTATGAGAGGCTGCTCTAAACTCCTGCATAAAAACCCCTCCGTTTTATATAAAGAAATAAACTGCGATTAAGCTGATCAGTATTGAAAATCCTAACGACCATTCTTTCAGCCAGTTAATTCCTTTTTTATTTGCGATATAGTTAAATGTGAGTGACGAAACTACAGCCACAATTGCCGTGAAAATATAAGGCGCACCTTTAATCATTTCAGCGCCGGTTAATGAACCGAATACTGCAATCATTGCTCCGCTGGCAACGATTCCCATTAAATACTCACCTTTCGGTTTAGCTGTGAGTTTTGACTGGATTTTGCTTAAGTAAGGTGTAGCAAAAAAGGTGAATATCATCCATCCGGCACCGCCGATACATAAAGTCCAGACTATCAGATTAAATATTTCAGGAGTAAAACCTTCTCCTGCCAGTGTTACCCCTGCAGATTGTGCAGACAGCTGTGCACCCATACTTTCAATTGGTGCGGATCCGATAACTCCGATTCTCATCATCGTCAGCGGGTTACCGATTAACGAAATCAGTGACACCGCTACGATAATAATCCCGATTGAAGGTCCGATTGCGGTAATAGTTCCTGTTTTAATAGCACGTTTAATATTTTCTTCACTGATACCAACATCTCTTGCTGCTTTTTTTGATAATGATAAAAATTTAAATGCCTGAAAAATAACCAGCACTATTATCGAGGATGCAAATATCCAGACAACAGGCGAGTTGGCGAAATCCATTCCCGTCATATAATAACCCCTTTGTTTATCTTTGTTTTAAGTTTTATTAATTTTCAAGACGACCCAGCACAACATCTCCTAAAGTCTTCGCACTGATTAAGAGCGAATCTTCATGTACATCAAATTTAGGATGGTGGTTAGGATAAGGATTTTCAACGCCTTCAGGTTTTGAGCCTACATGAATAAAAGTTCCGGGTGTTTTCTGGGTATAATATGCAAAATCTTCCGAACCGCTGGATGGTTTCGGATGCACAATCTCAGTAATATAAGCACCGACACTTTCAGATAGAATATCTTCTACATATTGAGTTTCCTCGGGATGGTTGTATGCAACAGGGTAGTCGTAAACATAATCGAGGTTACATTTAACATCGAATGAGCTTTCGATACCTTTGGCAATTTTTTTCATTGCTTCATGAGCAGGGACTTTATTGTCTTCATTTAAGTAACGGACTGTCCCGCGCAATGTCACTTTATCCTGTATAACGTTGTATCCGCCCGGAGCATCAAATGCAGTGACAGATACGACGACTGAATCCATCGGATCCATACGTCGTGAAACGATAGTCTGGGCTTCTGTCACAAAATAAGCGCCGGCAACAAGTGCGTCATGCGTCGTATGGGGCATAGCACCGTGTCCGCCGGAACCCTGAATAGTTAAATCAAAGTTTGAACGTCCGGCCATTGAGTTCCCGGATATCAGACCGACTTCCCCAACATCGAGCATTGGGAAAATATGAATACCGTATACTTCATCCAGATCATCAAGTATTCCTGATTCTACGATACTCTTCGCACCGCCCGGCGGTACTTCTTCAGCATGCTGATGAATGAGTTTTATCGTACCGTTCCATTCATCTTTTAATTCAATCAGTGCTTCACCCAGGTGGAGCAGATAAGCGGTATGTACATCGTGCCCGCAGGCGTGCATTACACCGTCATTTTTAGATTTAAACGGTATATCAGTTTCTTCCTGAATCGGCAGTGCGTCAAAGTCAGCCCGGAGTCCTATAGTTTTGCCCGGAGCCCTGCCGCTGATTTCAACGATAATACCGTAACCGTTTCCAACATTGGCAGTAACTTTAACATCTTTATCCTTATAAAAATTTTCGATAAATTTTGCTGTGTTTTTTTCTTTAAATGAAAGTTCCGGGTTAGCATGCAGATGCCTTCTCGTTTCAATCATTTCCTGTTCTTTTGATTCCAGTTTACTGAAAAGTTTTTCTTTTAAACTCAATTTTGAATCCCCCTTTGTATATATGGACTTAGTCTAGCACTGGAAAAATAAAATGACAAACTAAACTATTTATTCTGAAATTTAAGTTTAAAATTACAATTATGTCGTAATTATGACATTTAACTTCTTTTTTTCGTTTATTCTGAAATTTTTAGGGAATGTGAAATTATATAAATCGAGTTATTTATTTATAAAAGAAGGGGAGGATATTTATCAGGTATTTACTGCTGTTATTTGCAAGTTTTCTATTTCTGGCAGGTTGCGGATCCGATAATTCTGAAGAACCAGCAGACGATGGCACAGAAGAAGTAGAAGAAACAGAAGATGAGGGTTCAGAAGAATCAGTGGATGACAAAGAAGGTACAGGCTCTGACGAAGAAGCGGATACTGATACTGAAGGAACTGATTCAGAATCAGAAGGGGATGCATCAGACGAAGAATCAGATGAGGAATCAGAAGATACGACTGGTGAGGACAGATCAAATGAAGATTCGGAGAGAGACGATGAAGCAGAAGAAGAATCCGGGACAGAGGAAGATGATTCATCAGACAGCTCTTCTTCAGATGAAGATTCAGCATCTGCTGCATCAAAAGACTCTGACAGTGAAGAAGGCACAGAAGAAGATGACTCGGACGGTGAAGATAGTTTATCTGCAGAAACTGATTCAGATGATGCAGAGCAGTCGCAGTCAGCAGGGATCAATTTCGATGTGGCAAAAGAACAGATTACCGGTCTTGACGGTACAGAAATGACTTCAATGTTTGAACTTAACTCAGGTATAGGCGCAATGCTCGACAGTGCGGATGAATCAGATGCATCTGTTGAAGATATTTTAATGCCGAAAGAAGATGTTACTACGTATTATGCAGAGACATTTATGGTAATTAATATGTTCACAGGAGATTCAGAACAGCCGGCTGACAGTGATGCTGCAGGACTGACAGCAGAAATCGATGAGTCGGAAGACTTTGAAATATTCTCGGGCATGTATGATGCGGCACAGGATGCGATAGTGCCATATGCTTATGCAAATACAGATTCATTATTTGTTTATGAAAGCGGAATGTGGAACGATTACACAGGCCAGGCTGATGCAGATGAAGTTTACTATGCATCATATTCAAACCTGTATGATGCATTTATGGAAAGTGCTGACGTAATGAATGTTTCAGAAGACGATGAATATTATTACGTGCATAATATCGGGACAGAATCAGTATTACATGACACGTTCGGGAAACTGTTCAGCGTTGAATTTACAAACGCAGATCTTGAAAAACAGAAAAATGGCGTAGTGGGTGTTATCGATAAGGAAAATAATGAATTACTTAAAATTGCTTATCTGTCATACGCACCCGGTTTGAATGAAGGCGAGGAATTATTCATTGAAGTATCATCAATCCTTGATGATTACGGTGAATTCGATGATGGTATCACGGTGCCTGAAGGGCTTTATGAGTAGTATTGAATACAGTAATCAGATGAATTGAAAAACAATATAGGTGTTTAAAATAAAACTCTTATTCCGTAATCTAAACATTAGATTACGGTTTTTTTATTTTCACATAAAGTTATCATTCTGCGAAATCTTCTTTTTTTACTCCGGTTTTCAAATAATACAACATTTTCATTTCATTCTTTTGAAAACTGTTTATATTTAACCGCAAATTTTAAATTTATGCGATTTTACAACAATTTAACGGCGGCTTATATTGTGATTATCACGAGCTGGAGGTTAAAAATGACTCTTATCATTGTAATGGGCGGTCTGGTTTCATCTTTCCTTTACGCATTGACGCAGTCCGACAGCATTTCTTTTTTAACGAGAAGAAGCCGTTGTGATACGTGTTCAAAACATTTAAAAGTCACAGACTTGATTCCGGTCATCAGCTATATAAAAAACCGCGGACGCTGCAGTTATTGCCGCGCAGCAATTTCGGTTAACTATTTAATGGTTGAAATATTGACAATTATATTGTTTATTCTGCCGTTAATCGTTCCGCCCAGTTATGACAATATGCTTCTTTATTATCTGCTTGTCAGCATTCTTATTCCTCTTTCTGTTTATGATTTCGATACACTCCTGATTCCAACCCATATGCTCATATTGCTTTTCGTGTGCGGACTGTTTTTAACCGGCCTTGAATTTATGGATACGGGAGTCGATTTAATGTCGGTAATTATCCTCCATATTTTTTATATTTTGTTTAAAGACAAAATCGGTTACGGAGATATTCAGCTGTTTTCAATATTAACGATGATTACACCATTTGATTTTTTCATCTTCACATTTCTGTTCACATATATTATCGGGGGGATTTCAGTTATCATTCTGGATCTTTTTGAAACGCCGCGGATTACAAAGGTGCCCTTAGTACCGTTTATCGCCGCAAGTTTGTTTACAACGTTTTATCTGTACGCTGATTTTATCGATATTTACTATGGAGGGTTTTAATGACTGGTGAACTGCTTATAAGGGAAATGCATGATTCTGATAAACCCCGGGAGCGTTTGATTAACTACGGGCCCGATAAATTAACAAACCAGGAATTGCTGGCAATACTGATTAATACGGGTAACCGCAATGAATCAAGCATCAGCCTGGCCAATAAAATACTGAGGAACCTGCAGTCTGTGCGCGAACTGCGGGACATAACATATGAAGAACTGACTGCGATTAATGGCATCGGCAAGGCAAAAGCAATTACTATACTCGCTTTTATAGAACTCGCTGTCAGGATGCATACGCATTCCAGAGAAGAGGACAAATATATTCGTTCGCCAAAAGATGTGACTGATATTTTAATGGAGAAGGTCAGGTATTACAATCAGGAGCATTTTATCGTGCTGTATTTAACGACAAAAAATATGGTAATAGAAGAAAAGACATTATTTATTGGTTCTCTCAATTCGAGCATCGTCCATCCGCGCGAAATATTCAGAGAAGCGGTTAAACGCAGTGCAGCTGCTTTTGTCTGTGTTCATAATCATCCCAGCGGAGATCCGACGCCGTCTCAGGAAGATATTGAAGTGACAAAAAGATTGAGAGAATGCGGTGAGTTAATAGGAGTGGATTTCCTCGATCATATAATTATCGGCGACGGCAAGTACGTATCACTGAAAGAAATGAACTATATTTAATGGAGGCTGGTGTATGGGATTGGATATGTATTTATTACTGGAAGATATTGAAACAGGAGAATTAATCGAATACAGCTACTACAGAAAATTTAATGCACTGCAGGGATATTTTGAACAGAATTATAATATTGCGAATCCGGGGAAAATATTATTAAAAGATGATATTATGTCCGATTTATATATCAGACTGAATGAAATCAGATATTCACCTGAAAAAGCGAACCTGCTGCTGCCTTCATACCCGGGGCCGTTTTTCGGAACATATGAATACGACAGACTGTACCATTCATATGTAAATCAGGCAGCAATAGATTTTTACCATGCAAAATTTATAGATTATAAGAAATATAAATTATATTATGCATCGGACTGGTGATGCATCGAAAGTATTGTAAACTTAACCGCCGTGTATATTATATGGCGGTTCTTATGTTTGTTATTCTTATGCATAAGAAAACATTATCATAAAATAATCAAATGTATTGTATTTACCTATGTATATCTGATATATTATTGTTGTAAACAGTCCCTGTAGGGACAAAATTAGTCCCATTAAGATATGAGGGGGTTGAATCAATGTGGCAGAGTTTGATTGACATCCAGAAAAGTATTGTACCTGATATGTTATCTCACATGCTCAAGCGGCTGAATATATTAAGCTGTATTAAGAATGAACAGCCTATTGGCAGAAGAACATTGGCCAGGGAACTTGGGATGACTGAAAGAGTTTTACGCAGTGAAGTTGATAACCTTTTGGAATTGGACTTAATAAAAGTTGAATCGAAAGGTATTTCCATCTCGGAAAGCGGCAGACAGACTTTAATTAATGTCGAACCGTTTCTAACTTTAATAGAGAACCGTGATGATCTGGCACTGCAGCTGAAAGAAAAATATTCTTTAAAAGATATATTTGTAGTCAGGGGAGATGCTGATCATAATTCATTGGTTAAAGAAGAATTGGTCAGATTAATGGCAGGGGAACTGACTGCGAACCTGTTAAACGGAACGATTGTTTCTGTCGCAGGAGGTTCTACTATGGCTTTGGTCAGTAAGTTTTTAAAACCGAAGCATGACAACTTATTATTCATTCCTGCCAGAGGCGGCCTTGGAGAAGATGTTGCGTTACAGGCGAACTCGATAGTGAGCCGTCTTGCCGAGGCGACATCAGGAGAACACCGGATGCTTTACGCTCCGGACAGTATCAGTAAAGCTTCTTTGGAACTCTTAAAAGAAGAACCGATGGTCAGGGAGATTATCGATTTAAATAAACGTTCATCGCTGGTGATTCACGGTATCGGAGACGCACTGCAGATGGCATCGCGAAGAAATGTCACTCCGGATGTGATTTCGAAACTGGAAAATGACAATGCAGTGGGTGAAGTTTTCGGGTTTTACTTTGATGCCGACGGAAACGTAGTCCATAAGGTAGATACTATTGGACTGCAGCTGGCAGACCTTAAAAATAAAGATTCTATTTTTGCCGTCGCAGGCGGAGATGGAAAAAAAGAAGCAGTAAAAGCATATTTGAAACTGGCACCGGAAAATACAATTTTATTTATAGATGAAGTAATAGCAGAACACTTATTAGGATAATATAAGGGAGGCCATATTAATGGTTAGAGTAGCAATTAATGGATTTGGAAGAATTGGCAGACTTGCAGCAAGAGAAATTCAAAATTATGAAGATATGGAAGTAGTTGCAGTTAATGATTTAACGGATGACGACTTTTTAGCACACTTGTTCAAATATGATTCAACTCAGGGGCGTTTTGACGGAGATATCGAAGTACTCGAAAACGGCTTTAAGATTAACGACCGTGAAGTAAAATCATTCACTGAAAAAGATCCTGCCAACTTGCCTTGGGGAGATCTTGATATTGATATCGTACTTGAATGTACAGGATTTTTCACTGACGAAAAAGATGCGGGAAAACATCTTGATGCCGGTGCTAAAAAAGTATTAATTTCGGCACCTGGTAAAGGCGATATGAAAACAATTGTTTACGGTGTAAATGAAAATACGCTTGATGGTAGTGAGAAAATAGTTTCAGCAGCATCATGTACTACAAACTGTCTGGCACCTGTCGTTAAAGTTCTGAATGATGAATTCGGGATTAAACAGGGTCTGATGACTACAATCCATGCGTATACGGGAGACCAGAACACATTGGATGCGCCACATGCAAAAGGCGATTACCGCCGTGCACGTGCAGCAGCAGAAAACATCGTGCCTAACTCTACAGGTGCAGCGAAAGCAATCGGTCTTGTACTGCCTGAACTTAAAGGTAAACTGGACGGCGGTGCGCAGCGTGTTCCGGTAGCAACCGGCTCATTGACAGAAGTGACTGTAACATTGGATAAAAAAGTTTCAGCTGAAGAGGTAAATACTGCGATGAAGAATGCAGCAAATCCTTCATTCGGCTATAATGAAGATGAAATTGTATCGACTGATATTATCGGCATCAAAGAAGGTTCGCTGTTTGACGCAACTCAGACACGCGTACTTGAAGTAGATGGCAATCAGCTTGTGAGAGCCGTTGCATGGTATGACAATGAAATGTCTTATACTGCACAGCTTGTACGTACTTTAAACCATTTGGTAACACAATAATAAACGTGGCATGACGGGTGGATATTCCACCCGTTTTTTTATTTGATTAAATTATTTCTGACCTGTATATGAAAGTAAATGAAATCATTGATCCGACAGTAAAAGCACCTCGGTTGTTATTTCAGCGGGGTGCTTATTAAATCAGTTTTCTTTTAAATTTTTGTTCACTTCACTTACGAATATTACAGTGGGAGTGACAACGCCGAGAAAACCTTCAAATAATGAAATATACCGTATGGGACCGATTGGATTTAAGTCACCGTAACCGATAGAAAGCAGGGTGGACCCGCTGTAATATATCATTTCAGCAAAGTCATGATCTTTCATGACAGTGCCCTGATTACTGTCTATTAATATTGGTGTTGAAAAAGACATCACAAAATATATTAGCGCAAAGATTATTGTGAGAGAAATCATTACTGTAAAAATATAAAGATAAAGCGGCCATTGCAGAGAAAAATTATGTGTATTTTTCATTTCTCCTTTTTTCTTCGCGAATGCACCGATTTGAAACAGGAAAAATAATATAAACAGAGTCAAAATTACGTGGGACATCTAATCACTCCCGAAAGGTTACATGCAGTAACACACCTGAATGTATATTGATTTATAAATTCCCTGTTTCACGGGTGATAAAACTCTCATTTACACGGGAACTTATTTAACTGTGAGGAGTAGTGAAATTTAATCGTATATAGTACTGTCATAATTGTATGCTCCCTGAAATTGCAGTCTGTTCTGATGAGGAATATACTTGTATAATAATAGTAAAGAGAGTTATCCATACTATATATTACCGGAGGTTATTTATATGCAGCATGTGAAATTAAACAATGGTATTAAGATGCCGATTGAAGGTTACGGCGTGTTCCAGGTCGATCCTGCAGAAACAGAACGCTGTGTTCTTGATGCACTTGAAGTGGGTTACCTCAGTCTTGATACCGCAGCAACATACGGTAACGAGGAAGGTGTCGGCAGTGCAATTAAAAAGAGTGGTGTGCCGCGTGGAGAGATTTTCCTGACGAGTAAACTGTGGGTTGCAGACCAGGGCTATGAGAAAGCCAAAAAAGCATTTGAAAAAACTTTGGAAAAATTAGGTACAGATTACCTTGATCTGTATTTAATACACCAGCCGCTTGGAGACTATTACGGTTCATGGCGTGCAATGGAAGAACTTTATAAAGAAGGCAAAATTAAAGCAATTGGTGTGTCGAACTTTGATTCAACACGTCTGGTTGACCTGATTGTTAATAATGAAGTAGTACCCGCTCTGAACCAGATTGAACTTCACCCGTTCCTGCAGCAGAAAGATGCTCAGAAAGTCATGAAAGAATACGGGGTGAAAGTGGAATCATGGGGACCGCTTGCTGAAGCAAAACACGGTATTCTAGACGATGAAATGCTGAATGAAATTGCAGCCAAGCATAACAAAACGGTCGCTCAGATTATTTTAAGATGGCATCTGGAACAGGACATTATTATTATTCCTAAATCTGTCCGTAAAGAGCGTATGGAAGAAAACCTTGATGTCCATGACTTTAAACTTGATGAAGCTGACATGGAGAAAATTGCAGCACTGGACGGTAAGCATCCCCGCATTGTAGATTACAATATTATGGATATTGTTACCGGTATGAACAGTTCAAAAACACCTGAATAATATATTGTGAGGCTCCATTTCGAATGTATCGGAATGGAGTCTTTTACTGTTGTAATTGGTGATTTTAATCTATGATAGCGGTAACAGTAATTAAAAAGGGATGATAATATGAAATTAAATGCTGAGCTGTGCAGTCTGTTAAATATTAAATATCCGATTATTCAGGCGGGAATGGCGGGTGGATCAACAACACCGGAACTCATTGCGAACGTGAGTAATGCCGGAGGACTCGGAACACTGGGTGCTGCCTACATGAAACCTGAAGATATTAAACAGGCTGTAGGTGATATTCGAAAACTTACAGACAAACCGTTTGCCGTAAATTTATTCTGTGTAGAAAACGGCAATGTCCTTAATGATGAAACAAGAGATAAAGTAAAAGAAGAACTGCTGAGAATCGGAAAGAGCCTCGGAATCAGTGAACGAGACATTCAATTTAATGCAGCTGCTTATTTTGAAGAGCAGTTTAAAGTGTTAATAGAAGAAAATGTGCCGGTAATCAGTACAGCATTTGGCCTGCTGCCTGAAGATAAAGTGAGAGAGGCAAAAGA
Organism: Jeotgalicoccus coquinae; assembly: GCF_014207425.1. Lineage (GTDB taxonomy): Bacteria > Bacillota > Bacilli > Staphylococcales > Salinicoccaceae > Jeotgalicoccus > Jeotgalicoccus coquinae. The sequence goes on from NZ_JACHFF010000001.1 coordinate 708,176, forward strand.
AAACGGCAGGATAATTACATCGATGATCACAACAGTTGATGAAGCAATACTAGCTGAGAAAAATGGTGCAGATATTATTATTGCACAAGGTGCAGATGCAGGCGGTCACAGAGGTACATTTGATTTAACAAAGTATGAAAACGGCGCAGATGTCGGGACATTCTCATTAGTACCGCAGGTTGCTGACAATGTAAGTATTCCTGTAGTTGCAGCAGGCGGCGCAAACGACGGAAGAAGTCTCGTTGCAGCACTGGCACTCGGAGCTTCAGGCGTGCAAATTGGAACGAGATTTTTATCCAGTGAAGAATCCGGCATTCACAAGGCGTATAAACAAAAGCTGTTCAACAGTCATGAAGATGATACAGTCATTACCAAAGTGTTTTCAGGGAGACCCGCCCGCGGAATACTTAATAAATTTATAGAAGAATTCAGCATGGAACCACTAGCATATCCTTATCAAAACTCAGCAACGAAAAGTATCAGAGGTGCCGCGGCTAAGCATGGCGACGGCGAATTCATGTCGCTTTGGTCGGGACAAAACCTGCGCCCTGTTGTAAAAGAACAGAGTGCAGCTGAAATAGTTGAGGAAATAATGGAGAAAGCGCAAGAAATACTCGGATAAGTACTTTGTCGGATTAACATTGTCCTTCGCGGGCGCTGGAAGTACTTTGTCGGATTAACATTGTCCTTCGCGGGCGCTGGAAGTACTTTGTCGGATTGACATTGTCCACCGCGGGCGCTGGAAGTACTTTGTTGAATTGACATTGTCCACCGGAGAGCCTGGAAGTACTTTGTCGTATTGACATTGTCCTCCGGAGAGTCTGGAAGTACTTTGTCGGATTAACATTGTCCTTCGCGGGCGCTGGAAGTACTTTGTCGAATTGACATTGTCCTTCGAAGAACCTGGAAGTACTTTGTCGTATGGACATTGTCCTCCGGAGAACCTGGAAGTACTTTGTTGAATCGACATTGTCCATCAACCTGCCACCATCCTATATCAACAAACAAAAAGCAGCCGCAAATCAGAAATTTGCAGCTGCTTTTATTATATTTACATAAATCCGATCAGCATTCCGCCGACGGCACCGGTCACCACAATTATCCATGGCGGGAGTTTGAAGTTGACGAGCATGACAAACAATATTGCTGCCAGTGCGAAGTCGGCCGGTTTCATAATTGAGCTTGTCCATATTGGCGTGTACAGTGCTGAGATTAAAATACCGATCACTGCGGCATTTGCTCCCATGACAGCACCTTTGACTTTATCGTTATTACGAAGCATATCCCAGAATGGCAGTGCGCCTAATATTAACAGAAATGCCGGCATGAATATTGCGGCTGTTGCAACGAGACCGCCAAGCCACCCATTCATCACTGTTCCGAGGTAGGCTGCGAATGTAAACAAAGGTCCGGGTACGGCTTGTGTTGCACCGTATCCTGCGAGGAATTCTTCTGCAGAAATCCATCCCATTGGAACGAGTTCCTGCTCAAGAAGCGGAAGTACTACGTGTCCGCCGCCGAATACGAGTGCGCCTGCTCTGTAGAAACTGTCAACTACCGCAACCCAGTATGAGCCCGTCAGCTCACGGAATGCCGGGAGTGCAAACAGCAGTACGAAAAACAGCACGAGGCAGACAGCCGAGAAACTTTTCTTAATTGGAAATGCGGCAGCTTTCTTACCATCATCTTCATGGTCTTTAAAAAGAATAAAACCGATGAGCGCTGCGATTAATATGACTCCGACCTGTGTAAACACCGATTGAAAGAGCAGTGTGCCAACGAGTGCTAAAAGTGCAATGACTTTTCTCCGGATATCCGGTGCAAGGTTTTTACTCATTCCCATAATTGCATGGGCAACGATAACAACCGCAACGATTTTAAGTCCGTGTATCCAGCCTGCATCGGCAATATCGAATGTGGTCAGCAGTGATGCGAAGATCATCAGTACAATGACAGACGGCAGTGTAAAACCGATAAATGATGTCAGTCCGCCAAGTACGCCGCCTCTCATTACACCGACACCGATGCCGACCTGACTGGATGCAGGTCCCGGAAGGAACTGGGAAAGTGCGACTAAGTCAGCATAGCTTTTCTCATCCATCCATTTTTTGCGTCGTACATACTCGGTATGAAAATAACCGAGATGTGCTGTCGGACCGCCGAAAGACGTTAACCCGAGTCTTGTGGACACTAAAAGTATTTCTATAAGAATTTTTATTTTATTCATTAATATCTCCTGTATATGTATTATTAATTCAACGTACCACGGAAACAGTTATTTTTAAACTGGGATTAAGATATTTACAAAGATTTAACACACAGTAAAAAGCGGATTATAATGGAAGTTCATATGATATAATTGTCTTCAAAATAACATCGTAGAAGAGGTGTTTTGCATAATGACAGATCAGCAGATATTAACTGTAGTTTTCACATCGATCGGACTCTTTTTAATATTAATTTCACTCGGTATTTATATATTTGGAGTTGCGGTGAAAAAACGTAATTGTACAAGTGAGACAACGGGTATTGTGGTCGATAAAGTTCGCGGCAGTAACAATGCCTTATATCCCGTTATAGAATATACAGTTAACAGCACGGTCTACAGAAGAAAGAAAAATGTGATTGCACACGGTTCTGTTAACAACGGTTACCCGATGGGGTACGAGCTGTCTGTATTATACGATCCCGGAAAACCTAAACGCTGCTTAATCGGCGGTACGAAAGTACAGACTGTCGCAGCATTTATTCCGGCAATGATCGGTACAGTATTTTTTGCGGCAGGAATAATCATATTATTATTTTAATTAAAGTTCAGGCAGGGGAATATAAATGAAGAAAAAAGAAAAAAGTGCATCAGCAGCACAGAGTATAAGCGGGAAGTTAAGATGTCCGTATTGTCATGAGCGTATGGAAGTTAAAGCATTGAAAAGTCTGGTCTGCATTAATAATCATACTTTTGATTTTGCAAAGCAGGGCTACGTTAATATGCTGAAGAAAGCTGTCAACACACAGTATGATGATGCTTTATTTGATGCGCGTCAGAGAATAATAAGCGATGCTGGATTGTACGCACCGGTACATGACAGAATTGCCGAAATTATAATGGACAGAACTACGGAAGAATCATTGCTGTTTGATGCAGGTTCGGGTGAAGGCTCTCATTTAAATATGATACAGAATAAAATTAGCAGTGAAACTCTTACAGGTATCGGTCTGGATATTTCAAAAGAAGGTGTCCTGATGGCTGCTAAAAATTATGATGGGCAAGTCTGGATTGTGGGAGATCTCGCAAACCCGCCCTTTGCCGACGGTTCATGCAGATTTATACTGAATTTCCTGTCGCCTGCGAACTATTCAGAGTTCAAGCGGATTTTAACGGATGATGGAATCATTATAAAAGTCATTCCGGGCACAAATTATTTGAAAGAACTGCGCACAGAACTGTTCAGCAATACAGAAGAAAGTGAATATGAGAATAACGACACACTTGATTTGCTGAAGAGAAATGTTACTGTTGTCAGTGAGGAGCGTATTACGTATTCCAGATCACTGGCCGCTGATTCCCTGAAAGATCTCATCTCAATGTCACCGCTTGGCTGGCATGCCGATGAAGAACAGGTTAAAGCATTTGCCGGTGAAGGCCATAAAGACATCACAGTGGATATGCATATTGTGATTGCAGTAAAAGAATAGAATTAATGAAACATTTTAACTTTAATTTCAATTAGGTGCTTGCTGTATTTCAGCTCATAGTAGATAATTACACTAAAGATGATGAATTTCATGGAAATATTACCATGTTTATTACAAACACGTTACAAAGTGAAATAAAATGGCCAATAACCTTGAAATGTTCCGAACATTAAAATATAATGAAAATACATTAAGAAATACATAACAGAACGAACAAACATAAGTTAAAGCTATACTCTTCATATCATTAACTAACTCGTTCTTCGATAGTGCCTTTGGCCTAGATATCATATTATATTATTTATCTGTTAGGGAGACTTGGATCTCCCTTTTTTTGTTGCCTTTTTTAAGGCCGTTAAAACATTAAGAAGGTGAACATATTATGAACAATGAAGAATTACATAATCACGCTGATAAATTTCTCCGGGAGAACTTTGGTCTCAGGCTTGAAATCCCGGTCAGAATATCAAAGAGAATGAAATCAAAACTGGGCGCATTCCAGATTAAGATACAGGGCAGAAAAGTTGTGTCGCAGGAAATTGTAATGTCCCATACTTTTATCGTAAATAATACCGAGGAGACGGTTCTCGATGTGCTCCGTCATGAATGTGTGCACTATGCGCTTTACACATTAAATAAGCCGTACAGAGACTCCGACCGAGAGTTTATTGAAACACTCGAACGTCTCGGCATTTCCAAAACGAGAACATATAAGTACAAGGGGCAGTCTTACTTATATGAATGCAAAAAGTGCAGCTACCAATTTACAAAAAGGGTCAAAGGATACAATAAGCGGTATATATGCAGACATTGCCGCGGGAAGTTTTTATATAAAGGTGCGGTTGAAACACGCTGATAACAAATTATTAAAAATTGTTTGACAATTAAAACGGGTTAGACTAGTATGATATACAATTAAATAAGAAATTTATCCAGAGAGACGGAGGGATCAGGCCCTGTGAAGTCTCAGCAGCAGGCTTCTTAAGTACTGTGCTAAATCCTGCAGGCACCGGCTTGAAAGATAATCATACAACGCCATTTGTCTATATAGATAAATGGTTTTTTATTTATTCACAGGAGGGGAATTCATGAGCATTCAGCTGAACAGCGTTTCAAAAACATATCATTTAAAAGGAAGAAGTGTTGAAGCATTAAAACCGACTTCACTCACGGTGGAAACCGGTGAGATTTTCGGACTGATCGGTTACTCAGGTGCCGGTAAAAGTACACTCGTGAGACTGATTAACTTACTTGAAAAACCGTCGACAGGTACTGTAACAGTCGGCAATGACAATCTTACAGAATTGTCATCAAAAGATTTACGTATCCGCCGCCAGAAAATCGGCATGATTTTTCAGCAGTTTAATTTAATCGAGTCAAAAACAGTATATGAAAATATTGAATTTGTTCTTAAAGCGAGTAAATACAATAAAAAAGATGTGCCGGCAAGAATTGAAGAATTGCTGAAGCTCGTCGGTCTGAATGATAAATCCAATATCAATGCTTCTAATTTAAGCGGCGGGCAGAAACAGCGTGTCGGTATCGCCAGAGCGCTTGCGAACAATCCCGATATTCTGCTGTGCGATGAAGCGACGAGTGCCCTTGACCCGGACACGACGAAGAGTATTCTTAACCTCCTTAAAAGTATTAACCGTTCGCTCGGTATTACTATTGTAGTTATTACACATGAAATGGAAGTTATTAAAGAGATTGCCGACCGTGTCGGTGTTATGTCAGCAGGGGAAATAATTGAAATCGGTGATACATACACTGTGTTCAGCCATCCGAAAGAAGAAATTACAAAAGATTTTGTACAGGAAATATACAATTTCGAGGTGCCGCCGCAAATTATAGAAACAGCTGAAAATCAGGTGATTACAATTCAATTTCTAAGTGAGAATGCCGAAGAGAATTATTTAAATCAGCTCTACAGAGATTTTGATTTAAGTATCAGCATTTTAAACGGCAGAATTGAATATATTAAAGAGAAGCCCCTTGGATTTTTAATGTTCCAGGTTTCCGGAAAAACTGGAGAAATCGAACGTCTTAAAGCACATATCGATAATACACAAGGCATAGAAAGGGTGGGTTATATTGGATAATTTCAGCCAGCTGTGGCCATTATTGTACCGTGCACTTTTAGAAACGGCACTGATGGTCTCAATATCAATATTTTTTGCAGTCCTGATCGGCCTGCCGCTCGGCATACTGCTCTATATTACGCAGCATCCGCTGCTGTTTAAAATTAAACCGTTAAACGCCACGCTTGGATGGTTAGTTAATATAATCAGGTCTTTTCCATTTATTATTTTAATTGTGGCAATTATGCCATTCGCGACATGGCTCGTTAATGCATCACACGGGCCGGTCTTTGCCAGTGTCGCATTGTCAATTGCAGCAGTACCGCTGTTCGCACGTCTTGTTGAATCGAGCTTTAACAGTGTAAAAGACGGTGTAATTGAAGCGAGTATTGCAGGCGGGGCACCGATTTATTTAATTGTGACGGATGTACTGCTGCCTGAAGCCAGAAAGAGCATCACCCAGGCGATTACACTGACAATTATTTCGATTATTGCATTCAGTGCCACAGCGGGTGTTGTCGGCGGGGGCGGGGTTGGTGACCTTGCAATCCGTTACGGTTACTACCGTTACGACACGTTAACGATGATTGTTACAGTAATCGTGCTTGTAATCATCGTACAAATTGTCCAGTGGGCAGGAGACTTTATTTCTAACAGAGCGGAGGAAAGATAAATGCGTGGAATCATAATGTTTTTAATCGGTACATTAGTCGTCATTGCAGGTACCAGTATTCTTCTTTATGAAGATGAAGGTGAAGTGATTACAATCGGCGCATCCAGCGGACCTTTTGCAGATATGGCAACCTTCGCTCTGAAACCTGTACTTGAAGAACAGGGCTATTCTGTTGAAATTATTGAATACAGCGACTATATTCAGCCGAATAATGCGCTGGCAAACGGAGATCTTGATGCCAACCTGTTCCAGAACGTTCTGTTTATGGAAAGTTATAATGAAGAAAACGATGCAGATTTAAAAAATATCATTCAGGTGCCGACGGCACCAATGGGACTGTACAGCAGTGAATTCACTTCACTTGAAGATATCACATCAGGCAGTGAAGTCGCACTGCCTCTTGACCCGGTAAACTCAAGCCGCGGTTTCTTAACGCTGCAGGATGCCGGATTAATTAAAATCAGTGACGATGCAAATATGTTTGCAATCGAAGAAGAGGATATTATCGACAACAAAAAAAATCTGGAGTTTATTTATCAGGATGCAGGACAGCTGCCGAGAAGTGTGAATCAAATTGGTCTGTCGCTCGTACCCGGTAACTTCGCACTTGCAAGTGACATGAAGCTGAGTGACGCAATTGCTCTTGAGAACATGAACGAAAACTTCAGAAACCAGATTGTTATAAATAATGAAACTGCAGGAACTAAAATGGAAGAAGATCTGATTAATGCAGTACAGTCAGAAGAATTTAATAAAGTCATTGATGAAGACTTTAAAGGCTTTGATAAACCTGAGGAGGACGAGTAAATGGCAAGTGAATTATTAAACTCATTAAGTCCGAGCTATTTCAGCAGTATGATGAATACAGAGCTTGAAGTGGGGGATAAGCCGCTGTTAAATCTGGCAGTCGGTATTCCCGACGGGCGGACTCCAAAAGTCATTACAGATGCAGTGAAAACAGCAATCGATAAAGAAGAAAATCAGAAATACGGTGCATTCAGGGGTAAACCGGAACTTAAAGACAGTATTAAACGATTTTATAAACGCACATATGGTGTTGAGCTTGAAAATGAAAATATTGCGATTCTTTTCGGCACTAAAAATGCACTGGTTAATTTTCCGCTCTCACATTTAAATCCAGGTGCGGGAATTATGCTGCCGAATCCGGGTTATGCGGATTATATTACAGCCGTCGAACTGGCGCAGGCAAAATTAATCGATATGCCGCTCCTGGAAGAGAACAGCTATCTCCCGGATTTTGATTCGCTTGAAGCGGAGCTTAGAGAAACGGAGCTTATCTATTTAAATTATCCATCCAATCCGGTCGGTGCAGCTGCAGATAAAGATTTCTTTGATAATGTGATCCAGCGTTTTAAAGGTACAAAAACACAGATCGTTCACGACTTCGCTTATTCGGCATTCGGTTTTAACGGTGCTCATCCCAGCATACTGACAAGCGATCCGGACTTCGAAGTTTCGATGGAGATCTATTCGCTGTCAAAAGGGTTTAATATGTCAGGTTACAGAATCGGATTTGCTGCAGGCAACAAAGAAATGATTGAAAGCATTAATAAATTCCAGGATCATACAAACGCAGGAGTATTCGGTGTCACGCAGGATGCTGCAATTGCAGCACTGGACAATGCGGACACATTAATTCCGCGGCAGAATGAAATCTTCAAAAAGCGTAAAGACTTTATTAATAAGGCGCTGCTGAATTTAAATATTCCGATAGAGCCGGTTCAGGGCGGAATCTTCGGCTGGATAAAAGTGCCTGCAGGTTTTGACGGTGAGAGCTTCGTAACATATCTCCTTAAAGAACAGTCTGTTCTTGCCACTCCGGGCAAACCGTTCGGGAACCGCGCGGAAGATTACATCCGTATATCTCTCGCAGCTGCTGATGAAGATTTAAAAACATTTGCAGAAAGACTCGGCGAGATTAAAACTCTCTGGGAAGATTAGTTTATTGTACATGTGCAAATGTGGTATTATTTACCCAGATATTAATTTTTGGGGGCGGCATGAGAGTGACTAAGTTTTTTAATAGAAACCGCATGTTAATCGTGCTGTTTGGCATAGTAGTATTAATTGCACTAATCGGTTTTTCGCTGACGGACAGAGACGCCACAACGAAAGCTGAACAATTTACCGGTGATACGGTTGCAGCGACGCAGCAGGCTGCCGGTGCACCGTTCGGTTTTATAGGCAATATATTTTCCAATATTACAGGAAGTTTCAGTGCCCTTGAAGAAAACAGGAAGCTGAAACAGCAGCTCGATATGCTGCCTCAGCTGCAGGCTGACAATGAGCGGCTCGCTGCTGAAAACGAAAAGCTCCGGAAGTCGCTTGAAGTAAGTTCAAGCATGGCTTATGAAACGGTCAATGCACGTGTTATTTCACGGGCACCTGATCAGTGGCTTGAATCCTTTACGATAGATAAAGGGGAGAAAGACGGTATTAAAGAAGGCATGGCGGTTTCAACATCCGAAGGATTAATAGGAATCGTGACACGTGTTAACGGCGGTTCGAGTTTTATCGAGATGATTTCAACGAATGCATCTCAGAATAATATGTCTGTTGAAGTCAGACATGACGATGAAGCGGTGTACGGAAATATCCGCAACTACGATACCGAAAAAGATGTTCTTGTAGTTGAGAATATTCAGAGCAAGGTTAAGCTTGAAGAAGGCGATGAAGTGTATACTTCGGGTCTGACAGGTGCATTCCCTGAAGGAATTGTCATCGGTAAAGTGGTGGAAGTTGAAAACGATGAGTACGGACTGAGTCAGAATGCGTACGTACAGATGAACAGCGACCTGAATGATGTGGATAACGTGTTTGTCTTAAAACGTGATCCTGAATCATTGGAGGACTGACAGTAATGCAGATGATAGTAATTTTCATAATCGGAATTATACTGATGTATACGGATATGGCCTTTGCAACTTTCAGTCCGATGACAGTTTTCGGTGTTGAGGTGTACTTCGTGCCGAAGCTCCTGTTAATGTATATCCTGCTTCTGACGATTTATGCAGGCCCGAGAATCAGTATGTTTTTCGCAATACTGTTCGGTGTTATGCTGGATATTTACATCGGTTCATTATACGGCATTCATATATTCGGTTTTATCGCTTTCGTCGTCTTTATGCAGACCGCATTCAGAGTGTTTTACAGAGACTTTGTCGCGATGGCATTTGTCGTGCTGCTGAATTCGTTTTTATTCGATTTTTATCAGTATGCGGTATACAGTGTACTCGACTTTATATCGATGCCGGTATTTGACTATGTCGCACTTCGTGCAATACCGAGCGTACTGGTCAGCGCACTGTTTTTTGTAATCCTTTATGTGCTTGCAATTCAGACAGCAAAAGTAAGAAAAGAATTACGCAGAATCAATTGACACATTCATTTATATTTTATATAATACAGTAGTTGATGAAACGTAAACATCAACCGCACATATATAGGTATAAGCGGATTTATCCCACCTATAATGGCGTGTCTTTAAATAATAGGAGGTGTAAGTATGTTTGCAATCATCGAAACAGGTGGTAAACAGGTAAAAGTTGAAGAAGGTCAATCAATCTTCGTTGAGAAACTAGAAGTTGAAGAAGGTGCTGAATTCACGTTTGACAAAGTACTTTTTGTTGGAGGCGACAGCGTTAAAGTTGGAGTTCCTACAATTGAAGGTGCTACTGTTACAGCTACAGTTGAAAAGCACGGACGCGGTAAGAAAATTAATGTTATCAAGTTCAAGCGCAGAAAAAACTACAGCCGTAAACAAGGTCACCGTCAACCATATACTAAATTAACAATCGGCAAAATCAACGCATAATGATTAATGTTATCGTTGCACGTAACAGTGAAAACCATATTACCGGATTTACGATGGACGGTCACGCGGACTTTGATGTTCACGGAAAAGATCTCGTATGTGCAGGTGCTTCGGCAGTTGTATTCGGCAGTGTGAACGCGCTATTTGCGCTTACTGATTGCGAGCCGGCCATAGACATGGCCGATGAAGGTGGATATTTAAGTGTTAAACTTGAAGATACATCCGATGACAGAGTTCAATTGGTTTTGGAAACAATGATTGTATCATTAAAAACTATTGAAAATGAATATAACGAATTTATAAAAATCGAACAAGAGTGAGGTGTATTGAATGCTTAAATTAGACTTACAGTTCTTCGCATCGAAAAAAGGTGTAGGTTCGACAAGAAACGGTCGTGACTCAGAATCAAAACGCCTTGGTGCTAAAAGACAAGATGGACAATTCGTAACAGGCGGATCTATTTTATTCCGTCAGCGCGGTACTAAAATTCACCCTGGTGAAAACGTAGGACGCGGTGGAGATGACACACTATTCGCGAAAATCGACGGTGTTGTTAAATTCGAACGTGTCGGACGCGACAAAAAACGTGTTTCTGTATATCAGGAAGCAAAATAATAATTTTGTGGCATCAGCTTCTGCTGATGTCTTTTTTTATGAATGTTATAATTTAAAACAGAGAGTAATTATATGGAGGTGAGTGTTATGTTTATAGATTACGTATCCGTACACTTGAAAGCAGGTAACGGCGGTAACGGTCTGGTAGCATATCGCAGAGAGAAATATATCCCTATGGGCGGACCATCAGGCGGGGACGGCGGAAATGGTGCAGATATTATTATGGAAGTCGATGAAGGATTAAGAACTTTAATGGACTTCAGATTCCAGCGCCACTTTAAAGCAACCCACGGTGAAAACGGAATGAATTCTAATATGCACGGTAAAAACAGTGCGCCATTAGTATTAAAAGTGCCGCCGGGCACGATTGTTAAAAATGCGGAAAACGGTGAAACACTTGCTGACCTGGTTGAACACGGCCAGCAGGCAGTTATTGCTAAAGGCGGACGCGGCGGACGCGGAAACTCCCGTTTTGCGACAAGCAGAAACCCGGCACCGGACTTTGCAGAGAACGGTGAGCCCGGTCATGAGCTGGAAGTAACACTGGAACTTAAAATGATGGCGGATGTCGGTATTGTCGGTTTCCCGAGCGTTGGTAAATCAACACTTCTCGGAACTGTATCTCAGGCAAAACCGAAAGTCGGAGATTATCACTTTACAACGCTTCAGCCTAATCTGGGTGTGGCTCAGACAAAAGACGGCCGTACATTTGTTATGGCTGATATGCCGGGATTAATAGAAGGTGCATCTGACGGTACGGGACTTGGACATCAGTTCCTGCGCCACATCGAACGTACGAAAGTACTCGTGCACGTAGTGGATATTTCAGAAACTGACGGCAGAGATGCTATTGAAGATTACAAAACAATCCGCAATGAAATGGCATTATTTAACGAAGAGCTCCTTGAGCGTCCTGAAGTCATTGCATTAAATAAAGTTGAATTAATCGATCACGATGAAGAAATCATCAACAACTTCATTAACGGTATTGATACTGATAATGACATTGTTCAGATTTCAGCGGCAACAGGTGAAAATATCGATCAGCTGCTTTATAAAGTAGCAGATCTGTTAGAACATCAGCCTGTTATTAAAGAAGAAATCGAGACGGAAAGCCGTGTGATTTACCGTCACGAAAAAGACCCTGATAAATTTGAAATTTCACGTGACGACGACGGTGCTTACGTTGTTTCAGGCGGAGCAATCGAGCGTCTGTTCATGATGACTGACTTTACACGTGAAGCTGCAGTACGCAGATTTGCAAGACAGATGCGCACGATGGGAATCGACGATGCGCTGCGTGACCGCGGTATTAAAGCCGGGGATGTTGTACGTATCTTAGGTGGAGAGTTTGAATTTGTAGAATAGGTGATTATAAATGTATCAGTATATAAAAGGTAAGCTGACGGAAGTCAAACCATCAGGAGCAACGGTTGAAACGGGCGGTATCGGTTATTTACTGCTCGTTCCGAACCCGTTCCGTCTTGAACGCTATATCAATACAGATGTAACGATTTTTACCGAGCTCATCGTGAGAGATGACTCGCACACGCTGTACGGATTTACCAGCGAAAGTGAAAAATCAATGTTTAAATCATTGTTGAAAGTGACAGGAATTGGACCTAAAAGTGCCTTGGCTATACTTGCTGCAGCAACGCCAAATGAAATTATCAGTGCTATTGAAAGAGAAGATAATGCCTTTATGCAGAAGTTTCCGGGTATCGGGAAAAAAAGTGCGAGCCAGATTATTCTGGATTTAAAAGGCAAGCTGAAGCCGGATGACACAGCAGAACCTGCTGCAGCTCCGGCATCACCTGCAGGTGATGTTTACGTTACGGAAGCGCTGCTGGCACTCGAAGTGCTGGGCTATTCAAAACGCGAACTGACACGCATTGAGAAAAAACTTGTTAAAGAAGATATCGGTTCTGTTGATGAAGCAGTGAAACTCGGACTGAAGCTGTTACTAAATTAAACGGGGTGAAGTAATGGATGAACGTATTTTAGATGAGCATGAGCAGGATGATGAAGTGTCATTGGAATTATCGCTCCGGCCTTCAAAACTGCAGCAGTATATCGGTCAGGATGCGCTTAAAAACAATTTAAGCGTGTTTATCGAAGCTGCAAAGATGCGGGAAGAAGCGCTGGATCATGTCATTCTGCATGGTCCTCCGGGGCTTGGTAAAACGACGCTTGCAAATATTATCGCTGCGGAAATGAACGTTAATATTAAAACGACATCCGGTCCGGCAGTAGAACGCGCCGGCGACCTCGCTGCGATTTTATCCAGTTTAGAACCGGGTGATGTACTCTTTATCGATGAAATTCACAGACTGCCGCGTTTCGTTGAAGAAATTTTATATTCAGCAATGGAGGATTTCTTTATCGACGTAGTAATCGGACAGGGCGATGAGGCGAGAAGTATCCGCATCGATCTGCCGCCGTTTACGTTAGTCGGTGCAACGACGCGTTTTGGAAGTCTGTCGGCACCTTTAAGGGACCGGTTCGGTGTGCAGCTCAGACTGCAGTATTACGATCTTGACAGTCTGAAGCTGATAATTGAACGGACAGCGGATATTTTTGAAGTGGCAATTCCAGAAAACAGTCTGGATGAGCTCGCAAGAAGATCCCGGGGCACGCCGAGAATCGCAAACAGACTGCTGCGCCGGGTGAGGGACTTCTCGATGGTTAAAGGTGAAGAAGCAATTACGCTGGATACTACAAATTATGCACTAAAAGTGCTTGAAGTCGATCCGGAAGGACTCGAACCGGTCGATCACAAAATAATGCGTACGATTATCGATACATACGGCGGCGGTCCTGTCGGACTTGAAACTGTAGCAGTATCAATCGGTGAGGAAGTCGTTACACTGAACGATGTATACGAACCGTATTTAATTCAGCGCGGATTTTTAGAGCGTACACCGAGAGGGCGTAAAGCCACAGCTAAATCATTTGAATATTTTAAGAATATTGATATGGATTAAGCTGGTTTAGGAGGAAACACATGAAATTGGAAGAATTTGATTTTCATCTGCCTGAAAATCTAATCGCGCAGACACCGCTGAAAGACCGTACAAGTTCAAGACTGCTTGCGGTTAATAAAGCGACAGGCGCGCTTAATGATAAACACTTTTACGATGTTGCGGATTATTTTAACCCGGGCGACGTACTCGTTTTAAATGATACGAAAGTACTGCCGGCAAGACTGTTCGGTATTAAAGAAGACACCGGCGCTAAAATAGAAATGCTGCTCTTAAAACCGATTGACGGCGGCTATGAAGTATTAATCCGTCCATCGAAGAAAGTCAGTATCGGTACGAAAGTGACGTTCGGTGAAGGCAAACTTACGGCGGAATGCACAGCGAAATTCGAAGAAGGCATTCATCATATGAAATTAATTTACGACGGAATTCTGGAAAACGTTCTGGATGATCTTGGCGAAATGCCGCTGCCGCCGTACATTAAAGAAAAACTTGATGATAAAGACCGTTATCAGACTGTCTTTGCGCGTGAATCGGGCTCTGCTGCGGCACCGACTGCAGGACTGCACTTTACTGAAGAACTGATACAGCAGATTAAAGATAAAGGTGTGGAAATTGTTTACATTACACTGCACGTCGGGCTTGGAACATTCCGTCCTGTTGCAGCGGAAACAATTGAAGACCATAAAATGCACAGCGAATTCTATACGATGACAGCTGAGGCAGCTGAAAAACTGAACGATGCAAAAAAAGCGGGCGGGAAAATTATCAGCGTCGGTACGACAAGTACACGCACTCTGGAAACAATTGTCCACGACCACGGTGAATTTAAAGAAGCTTCCGGATTTACAGATATTTTTATCTACCCGGGTTTCCAGTACAAAGCAGTGGACATTTTAATTACAAACTTCCATCTGCCTAAATCTTCACTTGTTATGCTGGTCAGCGCGTTCAGTTCACGTGAACACATATTAAATGCATACGCACATGCAGTCGATTCAAAATACCGTTTCTTCTCATTCGGCGATGCGATGATTTTACATTAAAGAGGTGACCAACATGGCAATTCGCTATGAACATATTAAAACATGCAGGCAGACCGGTGCACGACTCGGCAAACTTCATACACCGCACGGTGTCATTGATACGCCGATTTTCATGCCGGTCGGCACACTTGCAACTGTTAAGACGATGTCTCCCGAAGAGCTTGCTGATATCGGTTCGCAGATTATTCTGTCGAACACATATCACTTATGGCTCCGTCCGGGTAATGACATTATTAAAGAAGCCGGCGGACTTCACAAATTTATGAACTGGGATAAGCCGATACTTACAGACTCGGGCGGTTTCCAGGTATTCAGCTTAAGCCACCGTCGTAAAATTACGGAAGAAGGCGTGCATTTCCGCAGCCATCTGGACGGTTCAAAACTTTTCCTCGGGCCTGAAGGCGCGATGGATATTCAGCATGACCTGGGCTCTGACATTATGATGAGCTTTGACGAATGTGCGGCAATTCCGTCGACACACGACTACGTAAAACAGTCTGTTGAGCGTACGACACGCTGGGCTGACCGCGGTTTAAACCATCACATTAAAAAAGGACACGATAAACACCAGGCGCTTTTTGGTATCGTCCAGGGCGGCGAATACAAAGACCTGCGTGAACAGAGTGCCAAAGACTTAGTGGCGATGGACTTCCCGGGTTATTCTATCGGCGGACTGTCCGTCGGTGAACCAAAACCTGTAATGTACAGAGTGCTTGAGGAAACTGTGCATCTTTTACCGGAAGACAAACCGAGATATTTAATGGGTATCGGTTCGCCGGATGCATTAATCGAAGGTGTTATCAGAGGTGTCGACATGTTTGACTGTGTACTCCCGACGCGTATTGCGCGTAACGGAACAACGATGACTTCACAGGGACGCGTCGTAGTTAAAAACAAAATATACGAACGTGATTTCACACCGCTCGATCCGAATTGCGACTGCTATACTTGTAAAAACTATACGCGGGCATATCTCAGACATTTATTTAAAGCAAATGAGATCCTTGGATTGAGACTTACTACTTATCATAATCTTTATTTTCTGTTAAACTTAATGGAAGATGTTCGAACTGCAATTTTAAATGATAATTTATTGGACTTTAAAGAAGCATTTTTCGAATCTTATGGATTGAATACTGAAAATCCTAAAAATTTCTAAGCAGGAGGAAATTGCGCAATGGAATTACTCGTAACTTTCGCACCGATAATCGTTTTAGTTTTAGTTATGTATTTCTTAATGATCCGCCCGGCTCAAAAGAGACAGAAGCAGGTTCAGGAAATGCAGGCTGGACTGCAAAAAGGCGATGACGTTATTACAATCGGCGGCATGCACGGAACTGTAGAATCATTCGACCAGAAACATATGTACTTACGTACTGATGAGTCGGCTGTTCTTAAGTTTGACCGTGTTGCACTAAAAGAAGTAGTAAAATAAATACATTTAATTTAAGTCGGCATTCGTCGGCTTTTTTTATTTCACTTTGTATTTTTTAACGTTATAATTAACTCATTGTAAAAATTAGAGGTGTACACGTGAAAAAAAAATCCAGTAAATTAATTATTGCTCTGATGATTGTTGTCGTATTGTTCACAACAATCGCACTAACGCTTAAAGATGTACTGAATGATGTGAACCTTGGACTGGATCTCCAGGGCGGTTTCGAAGTCCTTTATCAGGTTGAACCGCTTGAAGACGGGGATACGATTGATGATAATGCAGTCCGGAGCACAGCATCAACACTCGATTCGAGGGTCAACGTTTTAGGAGTCTCCGAACCGAATATACAAATAGAAGATAACAACAGAATCCGGGTCCAGCTTGCCGGTGTTGAAGATCAGCAGGAAGCGCGCGAACTTTTAAGTACGCAGGCTGAACTGACGATTAGAGACGTTGACGACAACGTGCTGTTATCCGGTAAAGATTTAGTTCAGGGCGGTGCCTCCCAGGGGTATGACGAACTGAATAATGCAATGGTGTCGCTGGAACTCCGCGACAATAACAAGTTTAAAGAAGTGACGGAAGAAATCTCGAAGCGTCCGCCGGGTGAAAACCTGATGGTCATCTGGATGGATTTTGTCGAAGGTGAAGATTCGTTCGTCCGGGAAGTGCAGGAAGAGAACCCTAAATTCATCTCTGCACCGACAGTTTCACAGCCGATCAATTCCACTGATGTAATGATTTCAGGCGGATTTGAAGGCCAGGAAGGTGTCGAACGCGCACAGAACATCTCAGCGCTCCTGAACTCGGGTTCACTGCCGGTTAAACTGACGGAAGTGTATTCTACATCAGTAGGCGCACAGTTCGGTGAACAGGCGCTTGATGAGACGGTGACTGCCGGCTTAATCGGTGTCGGTCTTGTATTCCTGTTTATGCTTATATTTTACCGGCTGCCGGGACTTGTTGCAGTCATCACGCTGACTGTATACATTTTCCTGACACTCGCAGGATTTAATATGATTAACGGGATGCTTACACTGCCTGGTATTGCCGCATTAATTTTAGGGGTCGGCATGGCAGTTGATGCGAACATTATATTATACGAACGTCTGAAAGATGAGCTGCGTATCGGACGCAGTTTAAAACAGGCATACAAAAAAGCGGCTGCGTCCTCACTGTGGACGATTGTCGATGCCAACCTGACGACGCTTATCGCGGCAATCGTACTCTTTATATTCGGTACGAGCAGCGTTAAAGGTTTCGCGACGATGCTCTTGTTATCAATTTTAATGAGTTTCGTTACTGCGGTATTCCTGACACGCGTCATTATGTCACTGATCGTTCAGTCGAATTATGCAAATAACAAAAAAGGCTGGTTCGGTGTTAATCAAAAATATATTCATAACATTGCAGAAGGTAAGGATATTGAAGACTTATCATCTCCGTGGGACCGTTTCGATTTCGTTAAACATGCGAATAAATTCTTCGCACTAAGCGGAATTATCGTTCTTGCCGGAATAGTAATACTGTTTATCTTTAAACTGAATCTCGGGATCGACTTTACGAGCGGTACGAGAGCGGATATTACGACAGACGGCAATGCCACAGTTGAACAGGTAGAAGATGAACTTGAGACGCTTGGTATTCCGCCTGAGAACCTGACAATGTCAGGTGAAGATAAGCTCGTTGCACGCTACAGCACTGACCTCGGTCAGGAAGATGTGACATCTATGCAGTCGCATTTTAATGAACTGTACGGACACGATCCGATGATCAGTACTGTGAGTCCGGTAATCGGACAGGAGCTGGTGCAGAATGCAGTTATTGCATTAATCATCGCTTCAATCGGTATTATTATTTATGCGTCCATCCGCTTTGAATGGCGCATGGCAGTGCCGGCAGTGCTTGCACTTCTGCACGACGTATTTATAATCATCGCAGTGTTTTCAATTTTCCGTATCGAGGTGGATATTACGATTATCGCAGCAGTTCTGACTGTTGTCGGTTACTCGATAAATGACACGATTGTAACGATGGACAGAATTCGTGAAAATAACCGCAAGATTAAAGTCATCAGAAGCGAAGAAGAAATCAACGTTATTATTAACCGTTCACTGAGACAGACAGCAACACGCTCAATTAATACGATCTTAACGGTATTAATCGTTGTTGTATTCCTTGTACTGTTCGGTGCAACGTCGATTTTCAATTTCTCACTCGCATTGTTAATCGGTCTTGTGAGCGGTGTGTACTCTTCATTCTTTATCGCGATTCAGCTGTGGGGCGTCTTAAAACGCAGACAGCTTAGAAAATCGGGCGGAGAAGTTGTGGTTTACACTGAGAAATCAAAAAATGATGATAAAGTGGTAGTATAGGAATAGTAAATCAAAACGTCCGGGTGCGCCCGGACGTTTTTTAAAAAGGTGATAATTATGTTTACATCAAAATATACCTGGCAGGTACGTGAGCGTACCGAGAAGCTCGGCGAAGACATTAAAAAAGAATATAAGCTGAATCATTTGGAAACAACGCTGCTTGAAAACCGCGGCTATCATTCGGCGGAAAAAGTCGATGAGATACTGGCGCCGTCTGAATATAACTGGCAGTATATGCCGAATATCAATGAAGCGGCTGAAATGATTAAAAAGCATCTTCAAGCGGAATCGCGCATTTTAATTTACGGTGATTACGATGCGGATGGAATTACGAGTACAACGATTCTATACGATGCACTGAAAGCGCAAAATGAAAACGTCTTTTATTTTATCCCGAACAGAATGGAGCACGGTTACGGTCCGAACTACGATTTCTTTGAATTCGAAGTGGTCGGCAATGTGGATCTGGTTATTACAGTCGATAATGGTGTAGCAGCTGCTCCGGAAATTGCACTGCTCCGGGAGAATGATATCGATGCAGTAATTATTGACCACCATGCATTTGCAGATGAAATTCCGGATGCGGTGATCGTTCATGCTGGCTATCCTGAGAGTAAGTACCCATTCCAGGAGCTTGCAGGTGTCGGTGCTGCATATAAAGTGCTGCAGGCACTGGATCTGGCTAAAGACGAGTATCTTGGACTGGTTGCTATTGGTACAGTTGCGGATATCGTGTCGATGACTGATGAAAACAAGTATCTTGTAACGCGCGGACTGACTCAATTGAATCAGAACATGCCGCTCGGTTTATCGACACTGTTAAAAATGAGCAATCACTCAGGCACTGTCGATGAAGAAACAATCGGGTTTAATATTGCACCGAGACTGAATGCCACAGGACGTATGGATGAGGCATCAATCGGTGTGGAACTCTTAATGGCAGCCGATGAAAACCGAGCCTACGAACTGGCATCGACTATCGAAGAGCTGAATACAGAAAGAAAAGCACTGGTTGAAACAATTTATAAAGAAGCGGCTGAACAGGTCGATGAAAATAATGAAATCAATATTGTGACAGGCGATGACTGGCATCAGGGTGTACTCGGTATCGTTGCATCAAGACTCGTCGATGCATTCGGCAAGCCTGCTATAGTGATGTCGAATGATTTCGATGTGTATAAAGGGTCTGCGCGTTCGATCGAAGGCATTGACCTGCTCGGTGTGCTGAAGAAGTATCCGGATTACTACAACACGCTCGGCGGACATTCACAGGCACTTGGGCTGTCCGTATTCGAAGATTCAATCGAAGAGTTTAAGAAGACAGTAACAAATCATTTTAATGAGCTTGAGCTGAACTTAAAACCGATTCAGTATGTCGATTATAAAGTAACGAATGATAACCTGACGCTGAAAGATTTCGAACGAATTAAAAGATTGAAGCCGTTCGGTAAAGACTTTAATACACCTGTCTTTATGATTACGAATCAGACGGTGAAAAGCATCCGGCAGGTCGGCAGGGATTTATCCCACGTTAAAATCACACTGCAGGAGCTCGATATAGATATTATCGGATTTAAATTTGGTTTCCTGCATAACGAAGTGCAGAGCGGGGACAAAATCAGCTTAATCGGTACGCTTAACATTAATGATTTTAATCATAAACGTACATTGCAGATGGTACTTATGGATGCGCGGATTGATGATCTGCAGATTATCGATATGCGCGCTAAAAACGAGCAGGACTTCTCACTGATTAAACAGGACGACCTGTTTGTCACGAGCGAAGACAATAACGGCAAAGATAATTACTTTAAATACGGTGATGCACTGCCGATTGCAGTAAACACTTTAGTGCTCCGTGATATTCCCTACGACCTGGAAGAACTGCAGACATCCCTGAAAGGACTGCAGGCATCCAAAATTATCGTAATCTTTAACGATAAAAACGAACTGTTCTTTGAAGGACTGCCGTCAAAGCAGCTGATAGAGAAGACGGATGAAATTATTATGAAAGCTGAAGACGGGGCAATCGATTTAAGTATCCATGCGCCGCACCTTGCAGACAGAATCGGCACAACGATGAGAAATTTAAAAATTATTACCGATATTTTATCAGATTTGTCACGAATACGCGTCGAAAGTGGTATAGTATATAAGGATGAAGTACAAAGCGAAATTAATATAGAAAACAGTCAATATTTAAAACGCCTAACTACTAAAATTGAAGCCGAAGCCAAACTTAAAATGTCTTCCGGCCAAAATATGAAAGATTATTTACGTACATTAATCACAACGTAAATTGGAGGAAATTATGGATTTAAAACAGTATGTATCAGAAGTTGAAAACTGGCCGAAAGAAGGTGTCAGTTTTAAAGACATCACTACAATTATGGACAACGGTCCTGCATATAAGTATGCGACGGATCAGATTGTAGAATACGCAGCAGCGAAAGATGTTGATATCGTTGTCGGACCTGAAGCACGCGGATTTATTATCGGCTGCCCGGTTGCCTACAGCATGGGAATCGGTTTTGCACCGGTACGTAAAAAAGGCAAACTGCCCCGCGAAGTACTGGAATTCGAATACGACCTTGAGTACGGAACAAACGTGCTGACTATGCACAAAGACGCAATCAAACCCGGTCAGCGTGTACTGATTACAGATGACCTTTTAGCTACAGGCGGTACAATCATGGCGACGATTAAACTAATCGAAGCAATGGGCGGCATTGTAGTCGGTATTGCATTCCTTATCGAGCTTGAGTATTTAAATGGAATGGAATTACTGGACGGTTATGATACAATTTCATTAATCAAGTACGAAAGCTAAGAAAAGCCTGTATTTACAGGCTTTTTTCTTTAGGTGCTGTTTCTTTAGGTATATAATTGTAGTATTATTATTTTATATATAATTTTACAGAAGGGTGGCGTGATCATGGACAAGGAATACCCGTATGAAGCATCAGATGTTTTTAATATGTGCGGTGAATATCTGGATGACAGTAATATGCAGATGATTAAAAAGGCATATGAACTGGCGCATGAAGCACACGAGGGACAGTTCCGTAAAAATGGTCTGCCTTATATCGCACACCCTGTACAGGTTGCCGGGATTTTAGCAGAACTGAAACTCGATGCACCTACAATAGTTGCAGGTTTTCTGCACGATGTCGTTGAAGATACGACGTACACATTTGATGACTTAGTCGGCATGTTCAATGAAGAAGTGGCGATAATCGTCGACGGTGTAACAAAACTGGAAAAAGTAAAATACCGTTCACATCAGGAACAGCAGGCGGAAAACCACCGCAAGCTGTTTATCGCTATCGCGAAAGATATCCGTGTAATCCTGGTAAAACTTGCAGACCGTCTGCATAATATGCGTACGCTGAAAGCGATGCCTGAGGAAAAACAGGTGAGAATATCGCGCGAAACGCTGGAAATATATGCACCGCTTGCTCACCGTCTCGGTATCTCAAGTATTAAATGGGAACTGGAAGACACAGCACTCAGATACATAGAGCCCGGTCAGTATTTCCGTATCGTCAGCCTGATGAAAAAGAAACGCAGTGAACGTGAAAAGGTTATTGAGGAAGCAATTGAAAAAATTGATTCAGAACTCGATGACAGTTCCGTAAACCACAATTTATCCGGACGGCCTAAACACATCTACAGTATTTATAAGAAAATGCAGAAAAGCTCCAAGCAGTTCGAACAGATTTTTGATCTGCTGGCAATCCGCGTATTAGTCAATGATGTGCGCGACTGCTATGCGGCACTTGGTATTATTCATACAATCTGGCGCCCGATGCCGGGGAGATTTAAAGACTATATCGCAATGCCGAAACCGAATATGTACCAGTCTCTGCATACGACAGTAGTCGGCCCGAACGGCGACCCGCTGGAAATCCAGATCCGAACACATGAGATGCATGAAATTGCAGAACACGGTGTGGCTGCACACTGGGCATATAAAGAAGGTGTCGATGCCAACAAAGCATCGCTTGATGCACGTCTTGACTGGTTTAAGGATATCGTCGGCAATGAAACGGATAATCCGGACGCAGAAGAATTTATGGCAGCACTGAAGACTGATCTGTTAAGCGATAAAGTTTACGTCTTTACACCTGACGGCGATGTTATTGAATTGCCGCAGGGGGCAATCCCGATTGATTTCGCCTATCAGGTTCACTCAGAAGTAGGGAACAGGATGGTCGGTGCAAAAGTGAATGGTAAAATCGTTCCGATTGACCATGAACTGGAAACCGGGGACATACTTGAAATCAGAACGAGCAAACAGTCATACGGTCCAAGCATCGACTGGCTGAAGATGGTTAAGACATCCAGTGCGCGAAATAAAATCCGTGCATTCTTTAAAAAGCAGGACCGTAAAGTCAATATCGAAAAAGGCCGTCAGGCTGTTGACCTTGAAATAAAAACGCGCGGCTACAATCCGGATGATGTCATTCAGGGTGATAATATTTCAGGTGTTCTTGCACGTTATAATCTGTACGAAGAAGACGATCTGTTTGCAATGATCGGTTTCGGCGGAGTGACAGCAAACCAGGTGGCAAACCGTCTTCTTGAAAAGATTAAAGAAGCTGAAATGAAATCCAATCAGATTGAAGAAATTGACCGTCGTCATCACTATAAGGAAATTACGACGGAATCAGGCGTTTACGTTGAAGGCATGGATAACATGCTGATTAACTTATCGAAATGCTGCAACCCGATTCCGGGTGATGACATAATCGGTTATATTACGAAAGGACACGGCGTTAAAGTTCACGTTGTAACCTGTCCGAATATTATTCGTGAAACTGAACGGCTGATCGATGTTGAATGGGTCGGCAATAAGAGTGTTGATAAACGCTACCAGGTGGATCTAGAAATTACAGGATATGACCGCAACGGTCTGGTAAACGAAATTCTGAATTTAATTTCCAGCCTGAAAGTACCGATTACACGTGTGAACGGACTTGCGGATGAAACAAAGCAGGCAAAAGTCAGCTTATCTATTATGGTGCCTAACAAACATGAACTGCATCGTGCAGTCGACAGAATTAAACAACTAAAAGACATATACAGCGTTGAACGCGTATTTAAGTGAGGTATAAAGGATGAAAATCATTTTACAGAAAGTATCACACGCACTCGTTGCCAATAACGAAATGTATAATGAAATCAATGACGGCTACTGTTTATTAGTAGGTGTCAGTAAATCTTCTACAGAGGAAGATGCCCGCGTCCTTGCACGTAAGATTGCGAACGCCCGTATTTTTGAAGATAAAGACGGTAAAATCAATTTATCGATTAAAGAAGTCGGCGGCGAGATTTTAAGTGTGTCGCAGTTTACACTTTATGCATCCACATTAAAAGGTAACCGTCCAAGCTTTACCCAGGCAGCTTCCGGAGACGAAGCCAGAAAACTTTACAGGGTATTCAATGAAGCACTCCGTGCTGAAGAGCTTGTTGTTAAAGAAGGTTTCTTCGGTGAACATATGGACGTGAAGCTGACTAATGACGGCCCAATCACTATTATTTACGAAGCCGGGGACGGTAAAATTATCTGATGGATTCAATTAAAGCAATCTTCAGAAAAACTCTGGATGCAGCCGGCCATTTTCTGAAGTACAAGAAGCATCTGTATATCAAACCGCTTTTCTTTATTATCATTGCAGTAATCATCGTGCTGATTTCAGTTTACGTATATAAAAATGTGATACATGAACCGGAAGAGTTCATTACGATGGACTTCAGTGACAATAAAGAAGAGAAAATCAATTATGATTTCAGCGGGACGACGATAGCACTTGATCCCGGACACGGGGGAGAAGACCCGGGTGCGCCGAGCGAGTACGGTGAGAATGAAGATGATGTAGTATTTTCAATTGCTTCACAGCTTGAAAGCCGGCTGACTGAAGCTGGAGCAGAAGTCATCATGACACGTAAAAAAGATGAAACAGTCAGTCTTGACGGACGCAAAGTCGACGCGGATTTGTTTATCAGTCTGCACAGTGATGCATTCGATGATCCGGCGATTTCAGGGTTTACGACATTTTATACTTATCCGAATCAGGAAGCATTCGGTCAGCATTTAAATGCGGCGCTCGATGAACATTCACTGCTGTACAACCGCGGCAATCAGGTCATGGAGTATCAGGTTGTCTGGCAGCTTGACTATCCCGGCGTGTTGATTGAACTTGGCTATCTCAGCAACGAATTCGACGATTATATTTTAAATCAGAAAGATTACCAGGACGAAATGGTGACGGCAATTATGGAAGGCATCCACAGTTATTTAAACCGTTAGCTTGACAAAGATATATAATCTGACTATTATAAAGAACATAATTCAACTTAATACATTTACTTCATAACGAAGAGAGTATCAATAATGAGTCACAGAGAAATTCACCCCGGCTGAAAGTGAATACTTCAAATGATACTTGCCGACACTTCGCAATAAGAAGCTGTATATACAGCGGTCACAGCCGTTATCTGTAATAGAGAGCACAGGATTATTTGTGCTGAACTTAGGGTGGCAACACGACCGTTTCGTCCCTTATACCGTATTTCGGTATGAGGGACTTTTTATTTTATATAAAACATTCAGGAGTGATTGAGATGATACAGGTACCGAGAGGAACACAGGACATACTGCCTTCAGAATCTTATAAATGGCAGTTCGTTGAGAAAAAGCTTTTTGAAATCGCAAAAAACTATAACTATGATGAAATCCGTACACCGATGTTCGAAGCAACTGAACTTTTCGTAAGAGCAGTCGGCGGCTCAACTGATATTGTAAACAAGGAAATGTACACATTCCAGGATAAAGGCGACCGCAGCTTAACACTGCGCCCGGAAGGGACAGCACCGGTAGTGCGCAGCTATATCGAAAACAAGATGCAGCACAATGTCGAACAGCCGGTTAAACTATTTTATTTAGCACCGATGTTCCGCTACGAACGTAAGCAAAAAGGGCGTTACCGCCAGTTTGTTCAATTCGGAGTAGAGGCAATCGGCGTGGAAGATCCGTTAATCGATGTGGAAATGCTCAGCATGCTGATGCACATTTACCAGTCGTTCGGTCTTAAGAATCTAAAACTTGTCATCAACTCAATTGGTGATATCGACAGCCGTACCCAGTACAATAAAGCGCTCGTTGAACACTTTTCACCGCGTATCGATGAGTTCTGTCAAGATTGTCAGACACGCATTGATTCAAACCCGATGAGAATTCTGGATTGTAAAAAAGACAGAGACCACGAGCTTGTTAAATCAGCACCACGTATTTACGACTATTTAAATGATGAGTCCAAAGAATACTTTGAAAGAGTGAAATCAAAACTTGATGATCTCGGTATTAAATACGAAGTCGATTACAACCTTGTGCGCGGTCTGGATTACTACACACATACCGCATTTGAGCTGATGAGCGATTCTGAAGGCTTCGGTGCAATTACGACATTATGCGGCGGCGGACGCTACAACGGACTGCTGGAGATGATGGACGGCCCGGATAAGACGGGAATCGGCTTCGCATTAAGTATCGAACGTCTGCTTCTTGCACTAGAAGCTGAAGGTATCGAAATACCTGAAGAAAAAGGCATCGATCTATATATCTGCACGATGAACGACGAAGCGCGCGACACAGCGGGCACGCTGCTGCACAAACTGCGCAGCCGCGGAATCAGTGCCGATATGGATTACGAAAACCGTAAACTGAAAGCCCAGATGAAAGATGCTGACAGAAAAAATGCATCGTTTACTATCGTGCTTGGTGAAGATGAACTAAGCAGAAAATCTGCCGATTTAAAAGAAATGGCGACAGGCGAAGCACAGAAATTATCATTTGAAGAAATAATCAATACACTGGAGGAATTGTAGATGACACGTATATATTCTAATGAAGTAACACTTGAAAAAGTCGGAGAAACAGTTCATCTGCAAGGCTGGGTACAAAAACGACGCGACCTTGGCGGACTGATTTTTATCGATTTAAGGGATAAGAACGGCCTGATTCAAGTAGTATTTAACCCGGATGTTTCAGAAGAAGCACTGAACATTGCCGATAAAATCCGTACAGAATATGTTGTGGACATTAAAGGTACTGTTAAACAACGCGATGAAAAACAAGTAAATAAAAATATCGCATCTGGTGAAATTGAAGTTTACGCTGAAGAGATTGAAATTCTCGCTAAAGCGAAAACTCCGCCATTCCAGGTGAGTGACGACAATATCAATGAAGATACGCGTCTTAAGTACCGTTATATTGATCTGCGCCGTCCGAAGCTGCAGGGCATTTTAAAAACACGTTCCAAAATTAATAAAGCAGTCAGAGACTTCCTTGCCGAAGAAGATTTCATGGATATTGAAACACCTGTACTGTCGAAATCAACGCCTGAAGGTGCGCGTGACTATTTGGTTCCTTCGCGTGTGCACCCGGGTGAGTTCTATGCACTGCCGCAGTCACCGCAAATTTACAAACAGCTGTTAATGCTGTCAGGTATGGAACGCTACTACCAGATTGTTAAATGTTTCCGCGATGAGGACCTCCGTGCTGACAGACAGCCTGAGTTTACTCAGATCGATATTGAGAAATCATTTACAGACCAGGAAGACATTATCGAGATGAACGAACGTCTGATCCAGTATGTGATGAAGACTGTTAAAGGTCTTGATATTCCTGCACCGTTCCCGCGTATTACTTACGATGATGCAATGGCACGCTACGGTGTGGATAAGCCGGATACACGTTTCGGTCTTGAACTTCAGGATTTAAGCGGCTTCAGCAGCACTGTGGACTTTAAAGTATTTAAAGCGGCTGTTGAATCAGGCGGTTCAGTTAAAGCAATCGTCGTAGAAGGTGCTGCACCTGATTATTCACGAAAAGACATCGATAAGCTTGAAGCATTCGTTAAAAACTACGGTGCTAAAGGACTTGCATGGATGAAAGTAAACGAAGAAGGACTGCAGGGACCAATTGCGAAGTTCTTTGACGATGAGAAAAAACAGGAATTAACGGATACACTGTCACTAAACACGGATGACCTTGTGTTATTCGTTGCAGATAAAGATTCTGTTGTGCACGCGGCACTCGGTAACCTGCGTAACAAACTGGGCAAGGACCTCGGCTTAACAGACAAAGAGCAGTTTAACTTTATCTGGGTAACTGACTGGCCGTTATTCGAATACGATGAAGACCTTGGACGCTACTTCGCAGCGCATCATCCGTTCACTTCACCGAAAGATGAAGACATCGACAAGCTTGAAACAGCGCCTCATGAAGTGAAAGCAAACGCTTATGACATTGTGCTTAACGGTTACGAGCTCGGCGGCGGTTCAATCCGTATCAGCGACGCTGAACTTCAGGAAAGAATGTTCAGAGCGCTCGGTTTCAGTGATGAAGAACGCGACAGCCAGTTCGGTTTCCTTATCGAAGCATTTCAGTACGGTGCACCTCCGCACGGCGGAATTGCATACGGACTTGACCGTTTCGTAATGCTGTTAACAGGTTCGGATAATATCCGTGACGTTATCGCATTCCCTAAAACACAAAATGCGAGCGATCTGATGATGAATGCACCATCGGACGTATCGGGAGAACAGCTGAAAGAACTGCACATTAACACAGAAGTTGATAATAAGTAGGATAGTTGGGTAAACTAAGATTGTAAGATCTTAGTTTATCTTTTTTTATTTTGAAGGAGGCACATATGCAGTCATTTCTTGATCCCAATGCACAAACAGTACAAATAGGAGATTATAACCATGTAATTTATCTCGCAGGGATTGCCGTTGTTTTATTCCTACTGTTTAAGTTCAGGTATCAAATTAAAGAAAATCCCGGGCATGTGATGCTCGGTATACTGGTTTTTGCTGTAGTTCAGCGAATTGTCAGCGTGAGTTATTACGTTATAGTCGGTGAGTTTACAGTAACGGATTCACTGCCGCTGCATATTTGCAGAGTAGTGTGCTATTTAATCATTATTCAATTTTTCGTTAAAAAGAAATGGCTTGATCAGGTAATTTTTTACTTTGGATTATTTGCATATGCATCTTTCGTATACCCTGTCGGTATCTCACCGGCACTGCACATGCTGGGTATTTCATTCTTTATGCTGCACAGCTTAATAATCGTGTATCCGATTATCAGGTATTTTACGCATGGTTTTGTACCTTCTTTAAAAGGTTCATTCCAGTCCGCAATATTGTTTGCTGTCTATTTAACAGGTATGAATATTTTAAATAATGCTATCGGCAGCAATTATTTCTATACCGAGGAAAGACCGTTTATGCACGACTTAAGCGATCCGGTGTACTTCTTTTTGAATATGTTCGGAATTGCTCTCGGCTTTGTTGTCGTTGCATTAATTATCAGACTCACTGTCAATTTGTTTAAAGCAGGAAAAGAAAAAAACGAAAAGAACGAAGAAAAAACACTGGTATAAATACCAGTGTTTTTTTATGAAGCTTACCAGAGCTTAAAGCCTTTTGCTCCCGGTATATTTTCTGTAAACATCTGTGTAATCGGTACTGTATAAGCGATTAAAATTAAGAATACAGTAATGATAATCAGCAGTCTCCAGTTTTCGACCCATTTAACGACAGGTGTGTCCTGGTCCATAAACATTGCGACAGGAAACTCTTCAGGCTCAGCTTGTTTAGGACCGGTAATCAGTTTCAGGAACATCAGTATCGCGATAATGATTGCGATAAACAGGAACGATCCGCCGACAGCCTGCATCACCTGATAAGTAATCCATTCCTGTGCAACTTCAGCACCGCCGTACTCAGAAAATGTCGAACGTCTCGGTGCGCCGCGAAGACCTGCCCAGTGCATTGCAAGGGACATAATACCCATGCCGAGAGCCCACGTATATGCCAGGAACAGACCAAGTCTGTTGGCAATTTTATCAATTTTTCTGCCTGTAATATGCGGCAGCAGGAACAGCATTGCAGCAAAGTACGTCAGTATAACCGGTGCTCCGACTGTAATGTGGAAATGTCCGACAATCCATATCGTGTTATGTACCAGCTGATTCATCTGGCCGGAAGCGTTAATGATACCGCCAAGTCCGCCCGGAATAAAGAACAGCATACCGATAAATACAAGAACGAAACGTGCATCTGTCCATGGGAGCTTCCTGAACCAGTCAAGCAGTCCTGTTGCGCCCTGTTTACGTCCGTATGTTTCAAATACCGCGAACATACTGAATGCTGTCATCAGTGAAGGAATAATAACCATAAATGTCAGTACAACCTGGAGTCCTTTCCAGAATGCATCGATTCCCGGATCCACAAGCTGGTGGTGAATTCCAACAGGAATACTAAAGAACAGGAACAGCACGAATGATAAGCGGGCAAGGTTGTCGGAAAATCCTTTTGTTCCCAGTACTTTCGGGATAATTGCATACCATACCATGTAGGCAGGCAGCAGCCAGAAGTAAACGAGCGGGTGGCCGAAGTACCAGAACAGCGTACGGCTCAGTGAAATGTTTATCGTCTCGACCCAGCCGAGTGACCATGGAATAAACTGAAACAGTACTGCTGAAGCGACACCGATAGTACACACGATCCACATCACGTTGTTAATTGCAGTCATGTAACTTAAGAGCGGTGTTTTATGTCCTTTATTTTCTTTTCGCCATCTGAAATATCTCATCAGCTGGCCGGCAACAGAAATCCATGTACCGACAATAACGAGCGTCAGACCGATGTAATGAATTGCGTGTGCCTGAAGCGGTGCATAAAATGTATATAATACAGATGCTTCGTTAAGAGCAATCATCGCTGCAGACATCAATGTGCCGGCTGTCATTACCCAGAAACCGATCCAGCCGAGTCTGCGTTCGGTATTATTAAGAGAGCCGGCAGTTCTGGAAAGTGCTGCAATCTGGAAGCCCATTATAAAGAAGAATGTCATAACGAGTGCCAGAATAACGCCGTGCAGCGTTAACAGCTGGTAGTAGCCAATGCCGAAGGGGAGTTCGAACTGACCTGAACGGACAAGCGTCTGCAGAAGACCGGCAGTTCCGCCGATGAACAGAGCAAATGCAACCCAGGCCATATTTGCCAGGACGAGTTTACCGTCTTTAGCATCTACTTTTGTTTTACTGGAGAAAATATCAGAACCGTTATAGTTACTCATTATCAGTACCTCCATTTACGACTTTAATCTTCGATGTCATGTCTGTATGCCCGACACCGCAATACTCATTACAGACAATAAGATGTTCCCCGGGTTCATCAAAAGTCATTTCATATGTAGAAATTAATCCCGGTTCAGCCATCATGTTAATGTTTGTACCGACGACCTGGAAACCGTGGACAACGTCGGGACTTGTAACGTGAATTTTCACAGTTGAACCTGCAGGTATGTCAACCTCACCCGGTTCATACATAAAAGCACTGGCGATAAAGTATAAATCATAATCGTGATCGCCTTCTGTCGCTTCTTTCAATCCGGGTTCACTAAAACGCGGGTCTTCGCGAATATGTTCCGGATGTATTGTTTCAATCCCGCTTGCCGCCGGAGTATGTCCGCCGTGAACAGCTGAAATACCTAAAATAATTAAAAATATTGCAAGAGATGCTGTTCCGAGTGAAATCCAAATCTTTTCGTATTTATGCATATCAGTTCACCTTACATCCTTTCCATAAATAATATAAATGCGCCGAACCAGCTTAAGAGCATCAATCCGCCAATTGCCATAACCATCATAAAAGTACCCCGCAAATCAAGCTTGTGATGATTGTCCTCATCGTGCTCATGTTCCTCTGTGTTTACTTTGTCCTTTTCTTCAGTCATGATTTCACCTTCTTTTCCATACGTTTTGTATAGCTAAATTGTAAAATAGATTGATTTGGAAAAAAGTGATAAATATCACACTTTGTGATAATATTTAATAAAATGATGGAGGAACGGACTATGACTAATCAAACCATTTTTTATCCTGAACAGCTCATCAGCCTGATCGAAAAAAGCGGCAACAGCATATCGTTTAAAAAGGGTGAGTTTATTTATCATCCGGGTGATCCGACGGCATATATTTATACAATTCAAAAAGGACAGGTTTTTATCAGCAGAATGCAGGAAGAGGGGTCTGAACTTGCTACGAACCTGTTAAAAGAAAAGGGCATCTTTGGTGCAGTCACACTGTTCTGCGGACCGAAGGCGCATACAGCATCGGCAAAAGCGAAGACCGATGTGACGGTCTGCAGACTGCCGCAGAAAGAATTTGAGATGCTTGTGCTGGATAATGAAAATGTGAAAACAGAATGGATGCGCTGGATGGAAATCGATCGTCAGCGTGCGATTACTAAAATCCGCGACAGTGTGATGTATGGAAAACTGGGTGCATTGTGCTCGAATTTAATCCGCCTGTCGAATTCCTTCGGAGAAACGGTGCCTGAAGGCGTGCGTATTACGACGAAGATTACGAACCAGGAACTGGGTCTGATCTGCGGCACGTCAAGAGAAGTGGTCAACAGACTGCTCGGAGAGCTGAAAAGAGAAGGAATTATTTCTGTGGAACAGAAGATTATTACGATTCACGATATGGTTAAACTGCGGCATTTAATCAATTGTGAGAACTGTCATATAGACGTCTGCCAGGTTTTTTAAAGCGCTTTCATGCTTTTTGTTTTACTTCTGGTTATTATGTGTTATTATAAGGTTAATAGAAATATCTGAAGAGTTCGTGATGTGTTGACTTATATTTTGACCTAACACTTTTTTTATCGGGAGCTTAATTGGTTTTCCTTCAAAAAACAAGCCTATGTACGAAGTAGGACGTTTGGAGTCGGAAACAGGGCACCCACCTGCAAATAGCAGGCCAAAATAATCAACTATAACACACGGCTTACGTTGGGTATTTCGGTAGTCACCAAGTTTACTTGGTGGCTATTTTTTATGGGGATTTTTAAGGTTTGGATGTGGATTTGAAGATTCCGGGCTGCTTTTAACGGAATAATGCGTTTACTGGGTCAATGAGCGTTGTTCTTTGACACAGTAAACACACAAATTCTTCCTCAATAAAAACACCCGCCAAATTTGGCGGGTACATCATATATTTTCTATTTTTTTCTGCCGTAATCACTGTCTTTGTTCATTTTCTTTAAGTTGTGATAAGTTTCGTTCAGTGATGCTTCGTATTTGCTGATACCGTCGTCTTTGTAGTAACGCTGATTAATCAGCATGTCAGGCAGATATTGCTGGGCGACGACGTGGTTAGGGTAGTTGTGAGGGAATTTGTATCCGACCGCGTTGCCGAGTTCTTTAGCGCCTTTATAATGGCCGTCGCGAAGGTGTCTCGGTACAGCTCCGCCCCGTCCTTTACGGACGTCGGATAATGCATTATCGATACTTGAAATTGCTGTGTTCGATTTGGGCGAAAGTGCAAGTTCGATAACTGCCTGTGATAATGGAATTCTCGCCTCAGGGAAACCGAGACGTTCTGCGCTGATAATTGCATCGAGTGTGCGCGAGGCAATATTCGGATTAGCCAGTGAGACGTCTTCATAACTGATAACGAGCAGACGTCGTGCGATTGTTACGAGATCTCCTGCTTCAATCAGCCGTGCGAGGTAATGCAGTGATGCATCCACGTCACTGCCTCGTATTGATTTTTGCAGACCGCTCATTACATCGTAATGCATATCTCCGTCTTTATCGTGTAAAAATGCGGATTTCTGCATACAGTCGAGTGCGTCCTGCAAAGTTATTTTGATTACGTCATCATCGTTTTTTTCAGTACTTAAGGCTGCGAGTTCCAATGCGTTTAATGCACTGCGGACATCTCCGTGTGCTGACGTCACAAAGTGTTCGACAGCGTCGTCTTCGATTTCGATATTGTGTTCACCGAGTCCGCGTTCTTTATCTTCCAAAGCCCGGAATACTGCAGTTTTAATGTCTGCAGTGTCCAGCGGCTCCAGTTCAAAGATCTGAGTTCTTGAACGAATGGCGGGGTTAATGGCATGGTACGGATTTGAAGTCGTTGCACCGATTAAAATAATCGTACCTTTTTCCAAATGGGGAAGGAGGAAATCCTGCTTCGCCTTATCGAGACGATGAATTTCATCCAGCAGCAGAATGACGCTGCCGCTCATTTTGCCTTCCTCTGCAACAATCTGCATATCTTTCTTCGTATCCGTCACGGCATTTAACGTGCGGAATTTATATTTAGTTGAGCCTGCGATAGCGCTCGCGATACTTGTTTTACCGATGCCGGGCGGGCCGTACAAAATCATTGAAGAGAGTCTTTTCGCATCGACCATTCTTCTGATAATGCCGCCTTTTCCGACAAGATGCTGCTGGCCGAGGACTTCGTCAATCGACTCGGGGCGCATTCGGTAACTTAATGGTTGTTTATTCATAGTATTTCACCTTATTTTAAAAGATATGTTATATTTAATTATAATACAAAGAACAGATGAACTAAAATTATTGAGGTGTAAGAATGAAAATATCCACTCGCGGAAGATATGGTTTGTATTTTATGCTGACTCTGGCGAAAGATTACGGCGTTAAAAAGCGCAGTGTAAAATCTGTAGCGACAGAGCGCGATATCAGTGATTTATATTTAGAGCAGATCGTTGCGAACTTAAAGAAAGACGGCCTTGTGAAAAGTACGAGAGGTGCTTACGGCGGCTATGAACTGAACTTCGCACCCGATGAAATTACAGTCGGACAGGTTTTCAGTGCAGTTGAAGAAAATATTATGATTGTCGATGCAGATGATCAGGAGACTAAAAACGAAAGTTTCCTCTGGAAACGTATCAGAGATGCAGTCAACGATGTGCTGGATCATACGACGCTGCACGATATCGTCGACAATGATACAGACGAATTCGACGGCTATATGTTTTATATTTAACAGCAGTTAAAATACAATATTGATAATAAAAATCGCACCTGACTCGATTGAGCCAGGCGCGATTTTTTTGTTTCTAAAACCGTCCTGATTTAACGATGGACCACAACAGCCATGCGAACATGCCCATTGCGAATATCGCAGCGATTTCGATTATTGGAATTCTGAAGATTATACTGCCTTCACCCAGTATCGCTGAACCGACAATTAAGCCGACCATTACAATACTGAAAGCGAGCAGGACGATACTGAACGACAGTCTGTTAATGACTCTGTCCAGATGTTTCGAAAATTGCGAGCGTCCTTTAACGTCGATTTCTATCGGCAGGTTCTGGTTTTTTAAACCTTTTGTGAACTGGTGCACGTTTTCTGTTACTTCACGCAGTTCAGTTCCGAGCTGCTGTATTTCATCGATCTGGAAGTTCAGCAGGTTTTTAGGATTATAGCGTTCCAGTAATAATGCTTTGCCGAAAGGTTCGGCGACATCCATAATACTAAAATCGGGATCGAGCTGGCTGACCACACTTTCCAGTGTCAACAGCGTTTTCGCAAGTATCGTAAAGTCCTGCGGAAGTTTAATTTTATACTTATTGGCTATGCCGAATAAGTCGTTTACCGCATCGCTGAAATTGAGTTTTGATAACGGCACATCGTAATACTTATCGCGCATAATTTCCGCCTCGCGGTTTAAGTCGCGCATCGATACGTCTCCCGGTACAACACCCATCTTAACGATTGCTTTTACGACACCGCCTGAATCTTTACGCATCAGGGAGATGAGCAGAGACCCGAAGTTATTCTTTAAGTCACTGGTCAGCCGCCCGATCATACCGAAGTCGAGAAAAGCGAGCGTGCCGTCTTCAAGCACGCTGACGTTACCAGGGTGCGGATCGCCGTGGAAATATCCTTCTTCGAATATCTGCTGAAATATTGCTCTTGCCAGCGTGTTCGCAACATCACTTCTGTTTATGCCCATTTCATCGAGCTTCACAAGATTGTTTACAGGGACACCTTTAATAAAGTCCATGACCATGATGTTTTTTGTAGAGTATTCCCAGTAAATCTCGGGAATCTTAATTTTGCTGTCATTTTTATGCGTTTTACCAATGCGTTCAACGTTGCGTGCTTCGATCGTATAGTCGAGCTCGTTAATCAGTGCATCAGAAAACTCTTCAATCATATCTGTTACCTGATAGTTGCGCGCCCATTCAAGATTCGATTCAGCCAGTACTGCCAGGTGACGGAGAATTTCAAGATCCGTACGGACAGTCTTTTCAATATTGGGACGCTGGATTTTAACAGCAACATCTTCACCTGTATGGAGCATTGCGCGGTGAACCTGCCCAATTGAAGCAGAACCGACAGGTTTATCATTAAAAATCATAAAGAGTTCATCAATCGGCGCTTCCAGTGATTCCTCAATTAATCTGCGGGCTTCTTCTGCAGGAAAGGGCGCCACATGACTCTGCAGCTTTTCCAGTTCGCGGATTAAGTCCGGCGGCAGTAAATCCGCTCTTGTCGAGGCAATCTGGCCGAGCTTAATAAACGTCGTTCCCATCTCTTCGATAAAAATACGGATTCTTTCCGCATATGTCTTCTCGAGAACTTCTTCGTTCTGCTGGCGCAGTATAATCCGCCTCGGCATTGAAATTACACGGTCCAGGCCGATTTCTTCTATAAGAAAGCCGAGTCCGCTTTTAGAAAACTGCATCGCAATTTCACGGTAGCGGTTAATATAATTTACCCGTGTCTGAAGACTCATAAGCCGGTCACTCCTAAAGTTTAAATACTACTGCCTATTATAGATGTGTCCGTATTTTAGTTAAAGGATAATCCCTTAGAAAAACTCTTTGAACAATGCTTTGATTGACGGTTCGTGATCTTTTGTCTTAATTGCAAACATCATACTGTACTCGGTAGAGCCCTGGTTCATCATACGGATATTGACCTTTTCCCCGGCAAGAGCTGCTGTCACGCGGCTGACAATCCCGACCTGGCGGGCCATCCCGAGACCTACGATAAAGAGCATGCTCAGATCATCTTCAACTTCAATCCATTCCGGTTCAAGCTGAAGGTTAATTTCCCCGATGATTTTATCGAGTGAGTCATTATTTTCGAACTGAT
The DNA here is from genome assembly GCF_014207425.1 of Jeotgalicoccus coquinae. GTDB lineage: Bacteria > Bacillota > Bacilli > Staphylococcales > Salinicoccaceae > Jeotgalicoccus > Jeotgalicoccus coquinae. The sequence continues at coordinate 744,918 of NZ_JACHFF010000001.1, forward strand.
TGGAGCGCATAATAATCGAAATGTCATCGATACCGGAAGGCATATGTTCATAAGAAATATGATAGTCTTCCAGAATCTGCAAAATGCGCCGTGTAAAACCGACTTCCTTATTCAGTAAATACTTATGCAGCGAGATAGACGTAAATCCTTCATCACAGCTGAAGCCGATTACCGGGATATTCGGATCAAGTTCGCGTTCCGGAACTATTTTAGTGCCTTCAATATGAGGTGCATTCGTATTGCGGATCATTACAGGGATTTTTTCCTGATAGAGCGGCTCCAGTGCTTCATCGTGGAAAATGCCGAACCCGGCATACGCAAGTTCACGCATTTCACGATATGTAATTTCCTCAATTTGATACGGCTCATCGATAATACCCGGATGTGCAGCATATATATGAGACTCATCCGTATAGTTTTCGTATAAGTCCGCACGGATACCGCGGGCAATAATGGCACCTGTAATATCGGAGCCGCCGCGGGCGAATGTCACGATATTGCCGTTATCTGAAATACCGTAGAAGCCGGGAATGACGAGAACGTCTTCGGGATAATCTTTTAATTTATTAATGTCATCGTATGACGAAGGAATCAGACGGGCGTTGGCAGGTGTATTGGTTACTTTAATTCCTGCTTCTTCCGGTGATACATATTTTGCGCTGAAGCCGAGCGACTGGAAGTACGTGCTGATCAGACGGGCGTTAAAATCCTCACCGCGTGATTTCAGTGCATCGAGCAGCGCCTCTTCATCTTCAATTGCTGTTAAATAGTCGCGTAAAGTACGTTCGAAATCATCGAGCAGCGAACGGTCGATGGATAATTCATCGATAATCGACTCGTAACGTCTCAGAATTTCGCTTAATGCATCCTCAGTATCGAGACCTGTAACTTTGTTCGTGTGCAGTGCGATAAGCATGTCGGTAACTTTTACATCGTCATCGTGTCTTTTGCCGGGCGCGCTCACGACAATGGTTTTAATGTCTTTATCGTTTTGGACTATGGATGCGACTTTCTGGATTTGTGTTGCATTAGATAGGGAACTTCCACCAAATTTAGCTACTTTCATATTAAACACCTTTTTTTATATTAGTTTTAGGGTCTTATAATACATGAAAAGTTTAGAAAAGTGTAGAGTTTTCAGAATATAGCTTGAATTTTTTTCTGAACGGCTCTAATATAAGTGTTTATACTAATTAATATTGGAGGTCACTATGAATAAGAAAATTGCTTTACTCGGCATGGGCACCGTGGGCAGCGGCGTCGTTAATTTAATACGAGAAAACGAAGACTTGATACATTCATCGTCAGGGGTGAAATTTACGATTACCCACGTTTTGGTTACGGATACGACGAAAACCAGAACCGCTGATGTGTCAGACATTCGGGTGACCGATGATATTACGGAAATTGAAAATGCAGATATCGATCTTGTTGTAGAAGTAATGGGCGGCATTGACAGCACGAAAGATATTATCAATAGAATTTTACAAAAAGGTATTCCGGTAGTGACGGCAAACAAAGATATGCTTGCTGTTCATATCGATGAACTTGAAAAAACGGCTGTACAAAATAATACGGCATTATACTACGAAGCGGCTGTTGCCGGCGGTATCCCGATTATTCATACGATGCAGCACAGTTTAAATGCGAATAAGATTTCAAAAGTAATGGGTATATTAAACGGCACAACGAACTACATTTTATCGAAAATGGCGTTTGACGGCTGGGAGTACGATGATGCATTAAAAGAGGCGCAGGCAATCGGCTACGCTGAAGCGGATCCGACAGCTGACGTTGAAGGCATTGATGCGGCGCGTAAAACACTGCTTCTTGCACGTCTTGCATTCGATAAAAAGTTCTCGCTTGACCAGGTGAATTTAAATGGTATTTCAGGTGTGGACATTAAAGATATTGAGCTGGCAAAAAGTGCCGGTTTAACATTAAAGCTTTTAGGTGTTGCAGAGGATCTTGATGGCAAATACAATCTTGCAGTTGAACCGATATTTGTTGAAACAACGCACCAGCTGGCGAATGTGCACTATGAAAAGAACGCTGTGTTCGTTAACGGCAATATGATCGGTGAAGCAATGTTCTACGGACCGGGTGCAGGGAGTTATGAAACAGCATCTGCTGTAGTCAGCGATATGATCAACAGTGCTGTCATTGCGGCGAAAGCGAAAGCTGTGCCTGAAGAAAGCGGTGTGCAGGCTGAAGAACTTCCGGACAGTGCATACTACTTAAGATTTAACGAACCGCTGCATGATGTTCAATCATTCCTCTCATCACAGGATGTGCAGTTTGAAATTATTGATACGAAAGGATCAGCGTTTCGAACGGTTAAAATGAGCGGTACAGTATTACAGCAGGTTAAAGATAAATTCGCGGTTGCCGCGGTATACAAAATAAATGGAGCTGAATAATCATGACTTGGCAGGGTGTCTTAAAAGAATATAAAGAATATTTACCAGTAACAGAAAATACACCGGAATTGACTTTGTATGAAGGAAATACTCCATTAATTAAATTAGAAAAACTGTCGGAGGAACTCTGTATTGAACTTCACGCGAAGTTCGAAGGGCTAAACCCGACAGGTTCATTTAAAGACCGCGGCATGGTGCTCGCAGTTGCAAAAGCAAAAGAAGACGGTGCGCATACAGTAATTTGTGCATCGACAGGGAATACGTCTGCTGCAGCTTCGGCATATGCAGCACGCGCCGGTTTAAATTCAATCGTTATTCTGCCGGAGGGCAAAGTTGCCATCGGTAAAGTTACACAGGCAATGATGTCCGGTGCGAAAACAGTAACGATTGACGGAAACTTTGACGATGCGCTGAAAATCGTCCGTAAGATTTCCGAAGAAAACGACGGTATTGAACTGGTTAACTCATTAAACCCTTATCGTATCGAATGCCAGAAGACGGCGTCGTTCGAAATTGTTGATGCTTTAGGAAAAGCCCCGGATTACTTATGTATACCTGTCGGCAACGCAGCAAATATTGCAGCGTACTGGAAAGGTTTTAAAGAGTACAACGAGAAAAAAGGTTCGGCACTGCCGAAAATGTACGGTTTTGAAGCGGAAGGTTCAGCGGCAATCGTTAAAGATAAAATAATTGAAAACCCTGAAACTGTCGGTACGGCAATCCGTATCGGGAATCCTGCAAGCTGGGACAAAGCAGCGGCGGCACGCGACGAATCCGGCGGTAAAATCGATTCGGTAACAGATGATGAAATTTTATCAGCGTATAAACGTGTGGCATCTTCTGAAGGTGTATTTTGTGAGCCGGGATCTGCCGCATCACTAGCAGGTGTCATTAAATCAGTTGAAAACGGCAGCATTGAAAAAGGTGCGACAGTCGTCACTGTCTTAACAGGGAACGGACTGAAAGATCCGGATACAGCGATGGAAGTTGCGCTGGATCAGCCGAAGAAACTGCCGATGGATGAGAAAGTTATCGTAGAATACATTGAAAGTCTGGAGCAGTAACATGGCTGATTTATCGTTGAAAATCCCGGGATCGAGTGCAAACCTCGGACTTGGATTTGATTCAATCGGTGTTGCTGTTAATAAATTCCTTTATATAGAAGCGAACCTTTCCGACACGTTCAAAGTGTCATTTAAAGACTTTGCATTATCCGTGCTGCCGTCGGATGAAACGAATTTAGTGTTCACGACAGCACGTAATATTGCTCGAAAATATGGCAGGGAACTGCCGTCACTGCATATTGAAATGCAGAGCGAAATACCTTTATCCCACGGACTCGGCTCATCATCGAGTGCGATTGTAGCGGGAATTGAAATCGCAAACCATTTTCTGGAGCTGAACTTAACAGATTACCATAAAGTGCTGCTCGGCTGTGAGATCGAAGGTCATCCTGACAACATCGGACCGTGTATTACAGGCGGTGCATTTGTAGGATATTACCGGGACGGCGAGTTGTTTTATTACCATTTAAACCTCGATAATATCGGACTGATTGTCAGTGTGCCGGAGTATGAAATCAATACAGAAGAAGCGCGCGATGTACTGCCGAACGCCTATACGAGAGGCGAAGCGGTGGCACAGAACGCACTTGCCAATGTGATGATTCTTGCACTCCACAATAAAGACTACCGTCTGATGGGCGAGCTGATGATGAAAGACAGTTTCCATGAACCATATCGTCAGCCGTTAATTAAAGAATTTGATGATATTAAAAAAGAAGCATTGGAAGCAGGTGCGCTTGCTACCGTAATCAGCGGAGCAGGACCGACGGTGCTGACACTGTCAGAAGAAGACACGCTGGATAAAGTGCTTGAAAGTCTGCAGTCTGTGAAAGACGTACACCATGAAATCCTTAATGTATATACGAAAGTGTGAGTTTAGTAACCAGTTAAAAGGGAAAAGTGATATAAGTTAAATTATTATAATAGAGGACTGATATCATGGCTTGGAATATGCAGGACTATCCCGACTCACTGAAGAACTTTGACGAACTCCAGCGTAAAAAAATAATCGACATTGCAAATGCGCTTTTAGACAGCGGATACAGTGAAGAACGCGCAATTCCGATTGCGACTTCGGAAGGTAAAGACTGGTATGAAAACGCATCGGACAAAGAATTAAAAGAATTTAAAAAAGAAGCAAATCCGTCGAAGAATGATTCGCATGACACAGACAGCGCCAATCCTGACCTGCTCGATGAAGACGTCGAAGTGAAATATGACGATGAAAAAGAAGAATGGACAGTAAAATCCGTTAAAGCAGAGCGCGCAGCCGGAACTTACAAGTATAAAAATGAAGCTGTGGAGCGCGCCCGTGAAATTGCGGAGAACAAAGAATCCAATGTCGTGACTTATACGAAAGACGGTAAAAAAGAATAGATTTAATTTAGGAAGGGCTGATAATCAGCCCTTTTTTGTTTGTAAAAATTAATTGAGGTACGACGGTGAAGCGGTGTCGTACTTCAAGAGGGGTTGGGATACGACGGCGAAGCGGCGTCGTACTTTAAGAGGGTTTGGGATACGACGGCGAAGCGGCGTCGTACTTTAAGAGGGTTTGGGATACGACGGCGAAGCGGTGTCGTACTTTAAGAGGGGTTGGGATACGACGGCGAAGCGGTGTCGTACTTTAAGAGGGGTTGGGATACGACGGCGAAGCGGCGTCGTACTTTAAGACGGTTTGGGATACGACGGTGAAGTAGCGTCGTACTTCAAGAGGCGTTAGAATACGACGGTGAAACGGTGTCGTACTTCAAGAGGCGTTAGAATACGACGGTGAAGCGGCGTCGTACTTTAAGAGGGTTTGGAATACGACGGCGAAGCGGCGTCGTACTTCAAGAGGCGTTGGAATACGACGGCGAAGCGGCGTCGTACTTCAAGAGGCGTTGGAATACGACGGCGAGATGGCGTCGTACTTTAAGTCACCCCATTCTCCAAAAAACAGCAGAACCGCCTCACAATAAAAGGCAATCCTGCTGTCTCACAAAAAATCCTATTCAATTTCCTCGTTATATTCCTTCACGGCTTGTTCAAATAAGTCATATGATTTCAATAATTGATCCATGTCATAAATATATGCAGTCACAATAATTTCATCGACATCAAATTGTTTCTGAAAGTCTTTCAGCTGCTCAACCGCGTCTTCTTTCGTACCGAAGAACTGAATCGGGAATGAGCTGTTAATCGCCTGTTCTTCACGCGGTGACCAGATGCCGTCCATTGAATCTACCGGCGGCGGCAGCTGATTGCGGTGGTTTCGGATGAGTCCGAGTATTGTCTTATAGTGCGTCGTTGCCAGATATTCAGCCTGTGCTTTCGTATCTGCAAGAATGGCGTTGTTCGATACCATTTTATACGGTTCGGATAACTGTTTACCCGGCTTGAAGTTATTTTCATAAATTTCGAATGCTTCTTTCATCTGCGCGGGTGCAAAGTGTGCAGCGAATGCGTACGGCAGTCCGAGGCGAGCTGCGATATGTGCAGAGTCTGTAGATGAGCCGAGTACGTATACCGGGATTTCAGTGCCGGCGCCGGGATATGCAATTAAAGAAGTGCCTGAGTCTGATAAATATCTCTGCAGTTCTTCAATTTCATCTTTAAATGAAAATACGCCTTCGTGGTTATTACGGCGGATTGCATTGGCAGTCAGCATATCCGTACCTGGTGCACGGCCGAGACCGAGGTCCAGACGGTCACCGAATATCGCATGAAGTGTACCGAATTCTTCAGCAACAATATATGGTGAATGGTTCGGCAGCATAACTCCGCCGCTCCCGACACGAAGGTGCTCAGTATTTTGAAGTATGTGCTGAATCAGCTGTCTTGTCGCACTTGATGCAACCGACACCATATTGTGGTGTTCTGATACCCAGTAGCGCTGATAGCTTGAACCGTCCACGTGCTTTGCAAGTTTTATCATATCTTCAAATGCGCCTGTGGCATTCGAGCCTTCACGGACAGGTACTAAATTCAGCACTGATATATTTAATTTTCTTGTCATCTTGAAACCTCCAGGTAAATTATCTATCATATTAGTATTCTCTTATAATCAAACAGAAAAGTATAAATATCTGCCTGAACGTGGTAAAATCTATAAGAATTAAAAGTAGATGATGGGTAGGGATAACATGTCAATTTATGTGGATTATGCAGCCACGACTCCTATAGATGAAGAAATTTTAAAAAGTATGCTGGACTCGGCGGGTAAATTCGGTAATCCGTCAAGCATTCACCGTATCGGTAAAGAGGCGAAAGCTTTTTACGAAACGTCGCGTAAAATGATTGCGAAACGTCTGAACGCGTATCCGGATGAAATTGTATTTACCGGCAGTGCAACGGAAGCGAATAATACAGTTATTAAAAGTGCTGCAGGCTTTTACAATAAACCTCATATTATTACGACGAAGGTTGAACATGCTTCTGTTAAAGAAACATACGCTGAACTGGAAGAGACGTGCGACGTGACATATTTAAACGTCGATGAAAACGGACAGATCAGCATTGATGAACTGAAAAGTGCTCTGACAGAAGAAACGAAACTCGTATCGATTATTATGGTGAATAATGAAACGGGCACAATTCAGCCGATGGCTGAAATTGCAGAAACGATGAAAGACAGCACTGCACTGCTGCATGTCGATGCAGTACAGGCATTTAAACAGCTGCCGATCGATGTCGAAGCATTGAACTGTGACTTCCTGACAATGAGCGGCCATAAACTGCATGCACCGAAAGGCATCGGCGTACTGTACGTCAAACGCAATACCCATCTGAAAAGAATGATTACAGGCGGTTCACAGGAGCGTGAACGCCGTGCAGGTACGGAGAATACTCTGTATGCACATGCAATGATGAAAGCAGTGGAGCAGGCGGATGATAAACGCGAAGAAAACACTGAGGTGCTTAAAACGTTAAAAGAAACGCTGCTCACAGAGCTTGAAAAACAGGAAGTACCATTTGAAGTCAACGGTGACATTCATACTCAGACGAACCATATCGTCAATGTGTACTTTCCGTGGAGCACGTCGGAGTATCTGCTGACAGCGATGGATATGGCAGGGATTTATGCATCGGGCGGTTCAGCATGCAACGCCGGCACTGTGCAGCCTTCGCATGTAATTAAAGCAATGTACGATGAAAACCGTGCAGGCAGCTCAATCCGTTTCAGCTTTGGTGAACAGCTGACGGAAGATGATATGAAATATATCGCAGAAAAATTGAAAACTATTTATACAGGTCTCAGCAAACACGGATTTATATAATTTTAAGGATTAGGAAAGGAAGTATTTTTAATGACTAATAAAGACACGACTGTTGTTGTTGGAATGAGCGGAGGCGTCGATTCTTCGGTAACGGCAAAACTGCTCCTCGAAGAAGGTTACAACGTCGTCGGAATTTTTATGAAAAACTGGGATGATACAGATGAGTTCGGAGTATGTACAGCGACGAATGATTATGAAGATGTGAGACTCGTTGCAGAAGAAATCGGTATTCCGTATTACTCTGTAAACTTTGAGAAAGAATACCACGACCGCGTATTCCAGTATTTCCTGGATGAGTATAAAAAAGGACGTACGCCGAACCCGGACGTAATGTGCAACAAGGAAATTAAATTCAAAGCATTTTTAGATCATGCAATGAAGCTCGGTGCAGACTATGTGGCAACAGGTCACTATGCACGTGTCATTCACGATGAAAACGGAGTGCAGATGCTAAGAGGTGTGGATAACAACAAAGACCAGACTTACTTCCTAAACCAGCTCACTCAGGAACAGCTGTCGAGAACACTGTTCCCGTTAGGACATCTTGAAAAACCGGAAGTGCGCGAACTGGCACACAAATATGATCTTGCAACGAAAGATAAAAAAGACTCTACAGGTATTTGCTTTATCGGCGAAAGAGACTTTAAAGAGTTCTTAAGCAACTATCTACCGGCAAACCCGGGACGCATGATCAATATGGAAACAGGAGAAGACAAAGGCAGGCACGACGGGCTGATGTATTACACAATCGGCCAGCGCCAGGGTCTTGGAATCGGCGGAGACGGCGGTCCATACTTCGTGGCAGGTAAAAACCTTGAAACTAATGAATTATACGTCGTTCAGGGAGATAATCACGAAGCACTGATTTCTACGAGTCTCATTGCAAGCGAAGTGAACTTTATCAATCCGGTTGCAGATTCATTCGACTGCACTGCGAAATTCCGATACCGTCAAAAAGATGTACCTGTATCTGTCAAGGTGCTTGGAGAAGATCAAATCGAAGTATCATACGACAGCGCAAGTGCGGTAACGCCCGGACAGGCTGTAGTTTTATACGACGGTGACACGGTAATCGGCGGTGCAACAATCGATAAAGTATTCCGTAACGGTGAAGAATTGGAGTACCTGGCATAATGTTTGAATATCAGAAACACATTGAATCAGGAGAATACGAAAAAGCGCTGGAACTGATTTTTAAAACAATCGATGAAAATCCGAAAGACGAAACTCACTATATTAATGGTGCAGTGGTCTTAAGCAGTATTGGTAAAATAGAGGAAGCAGAACGTTTTCTGCAGCAGGCGCTTGTGCTGAAGCCAGACAGTTTCAGTGCAGGTTATACGCTTGCAAATCTGTACTTTAACGCTGAACGCTATAAAGAAGCACTCGTGCTTTATTTAAACGTTTACGATAAACATTTCGAAGACGGCGATCTGAATTTTATGATTGCCCGTTCTTATGTAAATACAGGTGACTTTGCAATGAGTATTCCATTTTTTGAAACTGCACATAAAAATGAGCCTGAAGATACAGATATCAGTTTTGAATACGGCCTGACACTGTGCCAGCTGGAACAGTATGAACCGGCTCAGAAACTTCTGCAGTCTGTAACAGAAAAAACAGAACACGCAGATGCCGAGTATAATCTCGGACTCGCAACATATATGAAAGACGAAGACATCGAAGCGGCACGCAGTCACTTTAAGCGCGCAGCAGAAATACAGCCTGATCATCATCTGGCACACCATGCATTGAAAAAATTTGAAGAGCTGGGGTAGATCATTATGACACAGGATGCACAGACATCTATTTATGATGAACTTTATATAGTCGGGGACGTGGACCGTGTAATCTTCATGAGTGAAGATACGCGGTTTCACGTGCTGCGTGTTAATGTGTCAAAAACGAACACTCAGTTTAAAGAGGATGCGATTGTTACCGGTCATTTCCATGATATTCAGGAAACTGAAAGCTACAGATTTACCGGTAAAGTAACACAGCATGCACGTTTTGGTGAACAGTTCAGTGCTGCGGAATTTAAAAAGGAAATACCAAATACGAGCCACGGGCTCGTGCAGTATTTCTCAAGTGATAAATTTCCGGGCATCGGAACGAAATCAGCAGAAAAGATCGTCGACGCACTGGGCCTTGATGCACTGAGCATAATTGCCAAAGACGATAATGCGCTGAATGAAGTTAAAGGACTGACGAAAGCGAAAAAGCTGCAGATTATTGAAACGGTGCGCAGCTCCAATGTTGCTGATGAAGCATATCTCTTAATGATTAAATTGAACATCGAGCCGTCAAAACGTTCGAAGATTATCGATACATATAAGGAAGATACACTGAATGTGCTGCAGAACCATCCGTATCAGCTCGTCAGTGATATTTTCGGCATCGGTTTTAAGAAAGCCGATCAGATTGCTATCAATGCAGGTATCGCACCAAGCGATCCCGAACGCCTCGTTGCCGGTGTCATGTTTACATTAAACGATGAGATTACGAGTATCGGGCACACGTTTATTATGCACGATGAACTGACAGAGAAAACACTTGAACGTTTAAATACTGCAGGTATGTATTTCATGGGTGACGATGTCGCAGTTGCAGTTGAACAGCTTGCACTGAACAAAAAGCTGATTATAACAGATGACCGTGTGACACTGCCTAATATATATTACTCGGAACATAAGGCTGCAGAGAAGGTCAGTCATATTCTGTCACACAATCACGATGAAATAGATGTCGATGATGCTAAAGATGTTGTGAAGGATATTGAAAAAACACTGTCCATTGATTACAACGATAATCAGCGTGATGCGATATTAAATGCACTGACTGAAAAAGTGTCTATTATAACAGGGGGACCCGGAACGGGAAAGACGACAATCGTTAAAGGAATTATTACTTTGTATCAGGAAATCTTTGAATACGAAGATTACGATTCATATGAACCGAAGGATTATCCGATTAAACTCGTTGCACCGACGGGCCGGGCATCGAAGCGTATGGCCGACACATCAGGTATTGAAGCCAGCACGATTCACAGACTGATCGGCTGGGGACAGGATACTGCAGTTGACGATATTATCGACAATGAAATTGAAGCGGAACTGATCATCATCGATGAAATGTCGATGGTGGACACGTGGCTGTTTTATCAGTTTATGCAAAACGTCATGCCGCATACAAAACTTGTATTTGTAGGTGACAGTGCACAGCTGCCGTCCGTAGGACCGGGAACTGTATTTAAAGATTTAATCGGTTCAGGAACAATTAAAACGACGATTCTCGATACGGTTTACCGTCAGGGCGAAGGGTCATCCATCGTTAAACTGGCATACGATATAGACAAAGGCGTGCCGATGAACATCGGCGACAAGTTTAAAGACAGGCTGTTTATTCCTGCCGGAACGGACCAGATTGCCGAAGTCGTGGATACTGTCGTGTCAAAAGCAGTGAACAAAGGTTATGATATGCGCGATATACAAGTACTGGCTCCGATTTACAGAGGCCCGGCGGGCATCAATACATTGAACCAGCTGCTACAGAAAATTTTAAACCCCGGATCCGAAGACAAAGCAGAGCTTCAGTTCGGAGATAAAATATTCCGTACAGGCGACAAAGTCATTCAGCTGATTAACCGGACAGAAGATAATATTTTTAACGGCGACTCAGGTATTATTGACGGTATTTACTTTAAAGAAACAGATGATGTTGATAAAGACACGCTGGTTGTCGACTATGACAATACTAAAATTGCATATGAGCGCAGTGACTTAACCGAACTGTCGCATGCATACTGTACGAGTATTCATAAAGCGCAGGGCAGTGAGTATCCGATTGTTATTATGCCGATTGTTTCAAGCTATTATCATATGCTGATAAAGAATATTATTTATACAGGAATTACACGTGCGAAGGAATCGCTTATTCTGTGCGGTGACGCCAATGCATTCTACGGCGGAATTAAACGAGAAGGCATTCCGAGAAACACAATGCTGCAGCAGTTCCTAAAGAAGTACTGCAAAGTATACGAAGATGACCCGGAGGAACTTCCGGAATATTTAACAGAAGAAATGGTTGAGAACATGGCGGTCGATCCGATGATCGGCATGGACAGTGTGACTCCGTATGAATTTGTTTGACACTAATTGATTAAAAAATTATAATTGAACTTAATAAAAGCTGAAATTTTGAATATGCGGTATTTACTTCCAGAGACATTGTGGCCGGTGAAAACAATGATAACCCGTATATGTGCTGAATTTCAGTCAGTTTAAGAAAAGCTAAAGTGATGACACAGTCATAATTTGGGTGGTACCGCGGTAACAATCGTCCCTTTTTCAAGGGGCGGTTTTTTTTGTATTATTTTATAAAATTACAGGAGTGATAACTATGAAAAAATTAACAGGCAATGAAGTACGCCAGATGTTTTTAGATTATTTTAAAGCACATGATCATATGGTTGAACCGAGCGCACCGCTCGTACCGATCGATGATGATTCACTGCTGTGGATTAACTCGGGAGTTGCTACGCTCAAGAAATACTTTGACGGACGTGTTGTCCCGAAAAATCCGCGTATCGTTAACGCGCAGAAAGCAATCCGTACAAACGATATCGAAAACGTCGGCTTCACTGCACGCCACCATACGTTCTTTGAAATGCTCGGAAACTTTTCCATCGGCAACTACTTTAAAGAAGAAGCAATCGTGCGTGCGTGGGAATTCCTGACACACAATGACTGGATCGGCTTTGATCCGGAACTGCTTTACGTTACAGTGCATCCTGAAGATACAGATGCCCTGAATATATGGAAAGATATTATCGGACTGGATGAATCACGCATTATCCGTATCGAAGGCAACTTCTGGGATATCGGTGAAGGACCATGCGGACCGAACAGTGAAATTTTCTATGACCGCGGCGAGGATTACGATACGGTCACACCGCTCGCGGAAATGTATCCGGGCGGCGAGAACGAACGCTATCTTGAAATCTGGAACCTGGTGTTCAGTGAGTTTAACCATAACAAGGACGGCAGCTACACACCGCTCCCTAAGCAGAACATTGATACAGGTATGGGGCTCGAGCGTATTGTCAGCGTCATCCAGGATGCTAAAACTAACTTTGATACAGATCTGTTTACACCGATTATCGCAGAAGTTGAAAAAGTCAGCGGTCAAAAATACGGCGAATCGGATGAACTGGATACTGCATTCAAAGTAATCTCGGACCATATCAGAACGGTAACATTCGCAATTGCGGACGGCGCACTGCCTTCAAACGAAGGACGCGGTTACGTACTCCGCAGATTAATCCGCCGTGCCGTGCGGTTCAGTAAAGAGCTGAAAATCGACAAAGCATTTATGTTTAATCTGGTTGATGTTGTCGGAGATGTGATGGGCGGATTTTATCCGAACGTCAAAGAAAAAGCATCATTCATTAAAGATGTTGTTAAAGGTGAAGAGGAAAGATTCCTTGCAACACTTGATGACGGAATTAAAATTTACCAGAGTCTCCGTGACCGTGCACTTGAGGGCGATAAAACAATCGCAGGTAAAGACGCGTTCAAACTGTATGACACGTACGGATTTCCGTTTGAACTGACAGTTGAATATGCGGGGCTTGACGGACTGGCAGTTGATGAAGCTGCCTTCAATGAGGAAATGACAGCTCAGAAGGAACGTGCAAGACAGGCACGTAAAGCGGGAGATTCAATGCAGGTGCAGTCGGAAACATTCCACAGCATTACTGACGAGAGCATTTTCACAGGTTACGAAAATACTGAAGCTGAAAGCAGTCTTCTTTATATCGTTTCGGACGATAAGATTGTTAATGAATACAGCGGTGAAGAGTCTGTTGAAGTTATTTTTGCTGAAACACCGTTCTACGCTGAGAGCGGGGGACAGATTGCAGATACAGGGACTATTTCAAATGAGCACGGCAAAGCTGAAGTCGATTACGTTTATAAAGCACCTAACGGCCAGAATGTCCACGTTATCCGTGTCGTTGAAGGGACGTTAACCGCCGGCTCGTCATACACGCTTGAAGTTAACAGGGAGAAACGTAACTTCGTAATGAAGAACCATACAGCAACTCACTTAATGCACCAGGCATTAAAAAATGTTATCGGTGAACATGCGAACCAGGCGGGTTCTCTCGTACAGGCTGAACGCCTTCGTTTTGACTTCTCTCATCTGGAGTCGTTAAGTAAAGAGCAGCTTGCTGAAATTGAAAATATCGTCAATGAAAAAATCTATGCCGGCTTAAACGTTTCAATCGCAGAAATGCCGATTGCAGAAGCGAAAGAAAAAGGTGCGATGGCACTATTCGGCGAGAAATACGGCGATGTTGTACGTGTTGTTAATATCGAACAGTATTCAGTTGAACTGTGCGGCGGTATCCATGTAAGAAACACAGCTGATATCGGCGTGTTTAAAATTGTTTCGGAAAGCGGAATCGGTGCAGGAATCAGACGTATTGAAGCTGTAACGAGCAGGCATGCTGTTGCACTTTATAAAGAGCATGAAGCAACTGTTGAAAACATCGCAGACACGGTTAAGTCCAAAACCGGCAATGTGGAACACAGAATTGCACAGATTCTTGAAGAGAAGAAAGAACTTCAGGATGCTTACGATAAGCTGAAAGCTGAGCTGCAGCAGTCAAAACTTAATGATTTAAGCGATGCGACTGTCGATGTAAACGGCGTATCTGTCATTAGAAAAGAAGTTGAAGCGGGAGATGCAAAAGACCTCCGTGCCCAGATGGATCTGATTAAATCGCAAAATCAGGATGCAATCGTAGCACTTGCAGCGGTAACAGGCGGTAAAGTGTCACTTGTTGTTACAGTACCTAAAGAATTAACGTCCAAAGTCCGTGCAGGAGATATTATGAAGGGCATGGCGAACATCGTTGACGGTAAAGGCGGCGGCCGTCCGGACATGGCCCAGGGCGGCGGTACAAATATCGAAAGTATAACAGCAGCATTACAGTTTGTTGACGAGTATATTAAAGATTTTCTTTAAGCCCTTTAAAATGATATAATTAACACTAAATACAGAAGTAAGAACAGGAGTGCTTTTTGTGGACCAGTTCGATAAAACAATGAAGTTCAGTGTTGATGAGCGTAAAGAAGAAAACGTAAAAGCGGTACTCACTAACGTTTATAACACATTGGAAGAACGCGGCTATAATCCTATTAATCAAATCGTCGGTTACCTTCAAAGCGGAGATCCAGCCTATATTCCGCGTCATAATGAAGCACGTAACCAGATCCGCCACGTTGAACGCGATGAAATAATGGAAGTTTTAGTTAAAAACTATGTTTCCAAAGAGATAAATGGTTAGAATTCTTGGGCTTGATGTAGGCACAAAAACAATCGGTGTAGCTTTAAGCGATGCACTGGGATGGACAGCTCAAGGACTTACAACGCTTAAAATCAATACGCATGCCGGTGATTACGGTATAGACCAGGTAGTTGAAATAGCGAAAGAGAACGAAGTGGATACAATTGTTGTCGGACTGCCTAAGAATATGAACAACTCAATCGGCGAAAGCGGGGAAAGATCACAGCATTTTGCTAAATTACTTGCGCTTGAACTCACAGATGTTAAAATTACTCTGTGGGATGAGCGGCTGAGTACTGTGGCAGCTGAAAGATCCCTGCTGGAAGCTGATTTATCACGCAAGAAAAGAAAAGCGGTTATCGATAAGATGGCAGCAGTATTTATATTACAGGGCTATTTGGATAACCCCAACAAAGGAGCATAATTATGAGCGAAGAAAACACTGAGTTCAACAAAGAAGAAGAACTTCTTACACTTTATGATGAGGACGGTTCAGAGGTACTTTACCGTAAAATGTTAGAGTTTTACCACCCGGATTTCGATAAAAACTACGTAATCCTGGCTGAAGAAGGTAACTTCAGCGATGAGGAAGAAGACATCGAGCTTATTCCAATGATTAACGTACCTGACGAAGACGGCGACGGCGGCAAATTCCTGCCTGTTGAAACTGACGGCGAGTGGGACATGATTGAAGAAGTAGTTAACACACAGATGGACGACTACGACGAGTAAAATTATTCAGCTTCCAATATTAGTATTGGAAGCTATTTTTTCAGATAGGAGAAACACATGAGTAAATACGATGATGTTAAATTTTCTAAAAATGTTTCATCGTACCTGACTCTGTTCATCGTGCTGGCACTGCTTATTGTTATTGTTATCGGTATTATCTCCGCCTTTTTATACATACGCGGCGGATTGCAGCCAGTAGATGAGGATTCGACAGAAACAGTGGAACTCTCAATCGACGAGGGATACTCCGCGGGAGACATCGGAGATATTCTTGAAGAACAGGGCATCGTTAAAAATGGTACGATGTTTGAGCTATATTTACGTCTGAACAGTATTTCAAGCTACCAGGCAGGGACATATCAGATGTCGCCTGCGATGGATTTCGAGCAGATTGCAAGAACGCTTGAATCCGGAACGATTTACCAGGAAGTGCTGCACCGTGTAACAGTACCGGAAGGCTACACGCTTCAGGAAACCGCTGCCCAGCTTGAAAATAACTTGCCGGTATCAGCAGAAGATTTTATGACGCTGATGGAAGATGAAGAATTCATTAATGAGCTGATCGCGGAATACCCTGAAATGCTGACAGATGAAATTCTGGCTGAAGATATTAAATATCCGCTTGAAGGATACTTATATCCTGCAACGTATGATATTACTACGGAGGAACCTGATTTAAAGCAGCTTGTAAGAAACATGCTGACTGCAACACAGCAGAACAGCTACAACCTGTATACATCAATTCCTGAATATACGATTACGTATGAAGGCGAACCAATGGATCTTACATTCCACGAGTTTCTGACATTCTCTTCTCTTATAGAAGAAGAAGCAACGTCGCTTGCTGACCGTTCCCGTATTGCGAGTGTATTCTTAAACCGTATGTCTGTTAACCCGGCAATGCCGCTGCAGACAGACCCGACTGTACTATATGCTCTCGGTGAGCATCAGGAAGTCGTGCTGTATGAAGACCTTGAAGTTGAAGACCCTTATAACACATATTTAAACAAGGGACTGACGCCGGGACCAATCGCAGCTCCGGGGCAGGAATCACTGCAGAGCACAATGAACCCGTCGAATACTGATTATTACTACTTCCTCGCTGACAGTGAAGGGAATAACCACTTCGCGGAAACTTATGACGAGCATCTTGCAAACAGAGAGAAATATATAGATAACCAGTAATCAGCTCTTTTCAAAAAGGGCTGAATATGGTACTATCTTTTGTAATGGATTAACAACTGATAACTTATGTTATCAGTTGTATTTTTTGTATATGGTGATTAGATGGAACTTATAAATTATGTCAAAGATTTAAATACGAATGAAGAGTTGTTCCCTGCTATTCACAAGTACGCAATGGAAAAACGCGTACCGATAATAGACAGCGATGCACTGAACGTTGTTAAACAGTACATCGCAATTAAAGGTGCCAAAAATATTCTGGAAATCGGTACGGCAATCGGCTACAGTGCACTGCATTTTGCAAGTGCTGCTGAAGGCGTTCATGTAACGACGATTGAAAAAGATGAAGCGAGTCATGAAATTGCCAATCAGAATATCGGTGCCAGCGAATACAGTGAAAATATTAAAACGATTTTAGCAGATGCTAAAGAGGCTGAACTCGGAGATGCTCAATTCGACTTTCTTTTTATCGATGCATCCAAAGGAAACAATCAGTTGTTTTTTGATAAATACAAAGAACATTTAACTGAAGGCGCTTTAATTATCGTCGACAATATTTTTGTCCGCGGACTTATTGCGGATGATAACGTCGAGAATAAAAATAAGCGCAAGCTGCGGGATAAAGTCAGAGCATTTAACCAGGCAATGAAAGACAGCGAGTATACGACTTCATTTTTAAATGTCGGCGACGGCTTGCTCGTAATTTACTAAGGGTGTGTAACAGAATGGATAAACCGACAATTATCGGTATAGCCGGAGGTTCCGGTTCAGGGAAAACGTCAGTAACTAGAAAAATTATGGAATCACTTAAAGGTCACAGTATTGTTTTAATAGAACAGGACTATTACTATAAAGACCAGAGTCACAAGACATTCGAGGAACGTCTTGAAACGAATTATGACCATCCATTCGCGTTCGATAATGATCTGCTGATTGAACATATACAGCAGTTAATCAACCGTGAAACGATTGATATTCCGACGTATGATTATGCTAATCATACGAGAAGCGGCGAAACGATAAAGGTTGAGCCGAAAGAGGTTATTATTATCGAAGGTATTTTTGCCCTTGAGAATGAAGAGCTTCGTAATCTGATGGATGTTAAGCTGTACGTTGATACGGATTCCGATATTCGTATTTTACGCCGCCTAAGCAGAGATATTAAGGAACGCGGCCGCTCAATGGAATCAGTGATTGAACAGTATTTATCAGTCGTGCGTCCGATGCACCTGCAGTTTATCGAACCGACAAAGCGCTTCAGTGATATAATCATTCCGGAAGGCGGCGAGAATATGGTTGCGATAGACATTATTACGACTAAGATCCGCACGCTGGTAAATGAATAAAATATTGGAAGTAATTTAAATAACGGAGGATTTACGATGGAAAACAAAAAAGAATACCCAATGACACAAGCTGGTTATGACCAGTTACATGTAGACTTAGAAGAATTAAAAACGGTCAGAAGACCGGATGTTGTAGAGAAAATTAAAGTTGCACGCAGTTTCGGAGACCTTTCAGAGAACTCTGAGTACGATGCAGCAAAAGACGAGCAGGGCTTCGTCGAGAAAGAAATTACTAAGATTGAAGAAATGATCAGACACGCTGTAATTATCGAAGATACAGGGGACAATAATACTGTATCACTTGGTAAAACAGTAACATTCAAAGAAATTCCTGACGGTGAAGAAGAATCTTACCAAATCGTCGGAAGTGCAGAAGCTGATCCGTTTGAAGGTAAAATTTCAAATGAATCACCAATGGCGCAATCACTTCTTGGTTCAAAACTTAAAGATGAAGTTAAAGTTGCTTTACCGAACGGCAGCGATATGAAAGTTAAGATTGTTAAAATTGACTAATTATACAATCGGTATCATCGGTGCCATGGAACCGGAAGTTGAAATATTAAAAAATGCAATGGTAATTGAAAAAGAAGTACCTGTTGCACATACAACTGCGTATGCAGGTACTCTTTTTGGGCAGAACATCGTGCTCGTACAGTCGGGTATCGGCAAAGTTAATGCCAGTATCATTACAGCGCTCATTCTGGAACGCTTTGATATTGATTACATTATTAATACAGGTGTAGCAGGGGCCATGGGTGAGAACCTGAAAGTCACAGATATGGTTGTATCAGCCGCTGTAGCACACCACGATGTGGATGCGACGAACTTCGGATACAGCATCGGACAGGTTCCGGGAATGCCTAAAGCATACACAGCTGACGATACGCTTGTGAAACACGCATTGAATGCATTGTCTTTAAACGATGAAATTAACGGCAGCAGCGGTCTCGTTGTGAGCGGTGATTCATTTATCGACAGCGATGAAGAAAAGAATCATATATACAGCAATTTCCCGGACGCTATGTGCGTCGATATGGAATCATCAAGCATTGCCCAGACATGCTGGCAGTTTAACACACCGTTTGTCATAATCCGCTCGATGAGCGACTCGGCAAATGATGCAGCTGATATGAATTATGAAGAATTTCTTGCGAAAGCTTGCGTACATTCGTCTGAAGTTGTAAAATCAGTATTAAGAGAACTGTGATGTGGAGGTTACTATGTTATTTTTAATGATCCTTTCAATTGTAATAACGGTTATTATCGGTTTCGTTGTATTTACTGAGACTGACACAGAAGATCCTGAAATAATCGAGTAAGCGAAGCGCACCTTAATTTTTAAGGTGCTTTTTTTGTGTTAATATGAATTTAATTTCCAAGGAGATTTTATGAAAATTATAGAAGATAAATTTCTGCCGAGTCACTTTGTTAACCGTTATGAAGATATTACGCCCGAATTTTTAAAAGCGCATAATATTAAAGCAGTCATGACAGATTTGGATAATACACTGGTTGCTTTTGATGAACCTGATGCAGACGACAATGTTTTAAAATGGATTAAAACACTTGAAGATTCGAATATAAAACTGCTTATTTTGTCCAACGGCAATGACAACCGCGTTGCAGGCTTTGCGGAGCCTCACGGAATTGAATATATATCGTCAGCAAAAAAACCGATGCTCGCGAATTTTCACCGGGGCCTAAAACTGCTCGGTACAAAAAAAGCAAATACGGTGATGGTCGGTGATCAGCTGATGACTGACGTGTTTGGTGCAAACCGCGCGAAAATTAACAGCATTCTCGTTGTGCCGGTGAAAGAAAAAGACGGCTGGGCGACGTACTTAAACCGCAGAATAGAACGTGTTATAATGAAGTACTTTAAAAAGAAAAACATGAT
The DNA here is from genome assembly GCF_014207425.1 of Jeotgalicoccus coquinae. Lineage (GTDB taxonomy): Bacteria > Bacillota > Bacilli > Staphylococcales > Salinicoccaceae > Jeotgalicoccus > Jeotgalicoccus coquinae. The sequence goes on from NZ_JACHFF010000001.1 coordinate 765,169, forward strand.
TACATGGGAGGAATAATGTGACTGATATAAAATGTGTCGGATGCGGGAGCATTTTACAGACAGAAAACAAGAATGAAGAGGGATACATTCCGGCGAGCGGACTTCATAAAGAGGAACCAATCTGCCAGCGCTGCTACCGTTTAAGACATTATAATGAAGTTCAGGAATTAAATGTGGACTCCGGAGACTTTTTAACGATGCTGAACTCGCTGTACGAAACGGACAGCCTGATCGTGAAAGTAATCGATGTATTCGATTTCGAAGGCAGTATTATTCCGTCGTTCAACCGTATCGTCGGTGACAAAAAAGTGCTTGCTGTAGTGAATAAAATTGATTTATTCCCTAAATCTACAAATACGAGCCGTCTTGTTGAGCGTGCGAAAAAAATGCTGAAAGATGCGGGGATTACGGCAAACGATACAGTTGCAATCAGTGCATTAAAAGGCCGTAATCTCGATTCACTGATGAAAAAAATCAGTGAGATGGCAAATGGCAAAGATGTGTATATAGTCGGTACGACAAACGTCGGCAAATCTACACTGATTAATAAACTGCTTGAAGACAACACAGGTTTGAAAAATGTAATTACAACGAGCAACATTCCGGGTACGACACTCGGTATGATCGATATTCCGCTTGGAGACACGCAGACACTGTATGACACTCCCGGAATCGTCGTTGATTCACAGATCTCTCACTACGTGAACGTAAACGATTTAAAATACGTTTCACCTGCAAAAGAAATTAAAGCGAAAACATTCCAGCTGAGCAGCGAACAGACATTATTTATCGGCAACCTTGCGCGCGTGGATTACACGTCCGGAGAATCGAACAGTTTTTCTGTATACTGCAACCATCATCTGAATGTGCACCGTACGAAGACTGTCAACGCATCGGAATTTTACGACAAGCACTACAATGGTCTGCTGGCACCGCCTGAACTTGAAGAAGCTTACTTAAGCACAAACTTCGATGTTCATGAATTTTCACTGGATAATGCCAGTGATATTTTAATCAGCGGACTGACATTCGTTTCGGTTTCAAAACCGGCGGAAGTCACTGTTACTGTTCCGAAAGGCGTTAATGTATCCGTACGTTCAACTATCTTTAAAGGAGTGCAGTAAAGATGAACTATGCAGTAATCGGTTATCCTCTTAAACATACTTTGTCACCTGTAATTCACAATGCAAACTTCGATGCGTTAAATATTGAAGCAGACTACAGCGCGCTTGAAATTAAGCCTGAAGATCTCGACAATATTAAAACTTATGTCGAAGAGAATAAGTTGTCTGGTTTTAACGTTACGGTGCCTCATAAAGAACAAATTATGATGTATCTTGATGATATTGCCCCGGCGGCAAAAAAAATAGGTGCAGTGAATACAGTGCATGTAAAAGACGGTCGTTATTACGGTTATAATACTGATGTAACAGGTTATATGAAGGCATTTCACGATGCATTCGGGGAAAAGAAACGCACTGTTCTTATTCTCGGCGCAGGGGGTGCAGCGAAAGCCGTACACCGTGCACATGCCGATAACGGAGACGATGTGACTGTCCTTGCACGGAGAGCGGAAAGCTTTGAATCATTTAAAACTGCGGATTTTAAACGTGTTTTAAATACTGAATTCGAAAGCGGTCCATATGACGCTGTCATTAATGCAACGCCGCTTGGACTGAACGGTGAAGATGTATTTGAATTAATGCAGCTTGACCCATCGTTTATAACAGATGATACTGCAGGTATGGATTTAATTTATAATCCGGCTGTGACGCCGTTTATGAACTATTTTAAAAAGAAAGAGAACGGTCTTATGATGCTTGTAAATCAGGCACTGGATGCGTTTGAAATATGGACTGCCAAAACAGGCAGCAATGAAGCAGTGCAGCAGGCACTGACGAAATATATGGAGGAAATAAAATGACACTTACAGGTAAACAGAAACGCTATTTGCGTTCATTGGCACACCATGAAAAACCGTTGTTTCAAGTAGGGAAAAACGGTGTTACAGAAAGCTTTGTTGAGCAGTTTGAAGATGTCCTTGAGAAACGTGAACTTGTAAAAGTTTCTGTACTGCAGAACTGTATGGAAGATAAAGACTCAATTGTTGATGCTCTTGTTGCCGGTACCGGTTCTGAACTGGTTCAGGTAATGGGCAGCACGATTGTACTTTACAGAGAATCAAAGGAAAATAAAGAAATTAAACTGCCATGAAAATAGGAGTATTCGGAGGGACATTTGATCCGGTTCATAACGGTCATATTAACGCCTTCGCGGAAACTTATATCGCCCTCGAGCTGGATAAAGTCATCATCGTACCGACTTTTATCTCTCCTTTTAAAAAGCAGACAGGTTCGACAGACAGACATCGTTTAAATATGTTAAAACTCGCGGTTAAAAATTACGATTTTGCAGAAATAGATACTTTTGAACTCGATCAGCAAAAAGTAACGTATACTTATGACACTTTAAACTATTTGAGAGAAAAATATCCTGGCGATGAATTGTATTTTATTATCGGAACAGATCACTTTATCTCATTCGATAAATGGGCGAATGCTGACAAATTGCATGACCTTGCAAAATTTGTTGTACTCGATAGAAATGACGGGCTGTACAATGTTAAGCCGCCGTTTATTAAATTAAATACGAACATCGTGGAAGTTTCTTCGACCCTTATCAGAGAGCGGTTCAAATCAAATACTGAAGTCAGGCACTTAATGCATGAACAGGTGTACGGATACATTAAGGAGCAGCGATTATATGAAACGTAAAGAAGCATTGAAAGTTGCAGCAGAAAAACTGCCGAAGAAACGGTTTAAGCATAGTGAACGCGTAGCGGAAACAGCAGTACAGATGGCCGAAATATTTAAAGCTGATGCAGACAGATGTTTTTTAGCCGGTATACTGCACGATTACTCCAAGTACGATGAATTAAGTAGAATGTATCAGACGGTAACATCCGAACAGCTGGACCCCGAACTGCTGCAGTATAAAACAGAAGTACTGCACGGACCGGTTGCGGCAGCCAAGATGAAGAACAAATTTAAAATTATTGATGAAGAAATATTAAATGCAATTGCTCACCATACTTCAGGAGCAAAACAGATGGGTCTTATCGAAAAGATTATTTTCGTTGCGGATTACATCGAACCCAAGCGCACCCAGCCGGGTGTGGACGGTATCCGAGACATTGTATTTAAAGAGAAAAATCTGGATCTTGCAGTATATGCAATTACGAAAGCAAACGTGAGGCATCTGCTGAATAAAGACCAGACAATTTACCATAAGACGATAGAATGTCTTAATTATTATAATATGGCCAGGGAGTGACGGAATGCAAAGTAAAGAAGTATTGGAATTAATGGTGGAAGCATGCGACGATAAGCGCGCTGCAGATATAAAAGTATATGATGTAAAAGAAACGAGCCCGGTAACGGACTATTTTGTTATATGTCACGGTAACTCGGAACGTCAGGCACAGGCAATCAGCGACGAAGTAAGAGAAGTTGCTCATAAAAACGGTATTGAAATCAGCATCGAAGGACAAAGACAGGGTAAATGGATTCTTTGTGACGTCGGCGATGTAATCGTTCATATTTTCTTAAAAACAGAACGTGAATATTACAACTTAGAGCGTTTATTTAAAGATGCCGGTGATACTATTGGAGGCTAGCGAATACAAAATATTCGCCAAAGTATACGATATATTAAATTATGATATGCCGTATAATTTGTGGCTCGATATTATTAACGAAGTTAAAGGGGATGCCCGGTCGGTACTGGATATCGGTGCAGGTACCGGAGAGATATTGAAATCCCTTGACGCAAAGAGAAAGCTCGGCATTGATAACTCGGAAGAAATGGTGAACATAGCACGCATTAACGATACAGTAAGCGAGTATCAGATGCAGGATATGATGACGATGGAGCTCGATGAGACATTTGAGCTGATTACCGCTACTGCGGACGTCTTAAACTATGCACCGTCAAAAGAAGCATTCAAAGCAGTCCTTAAAAATGTTTATAATCATTTAGCTGAGGGCGGAGTGTTTGTATTTGATGTGCACACCGAGCATAAAATGCAGAATGACTTTAATTTTGAATTATATTCAGACAGCACGGATGATATTTTCTACACATGGCAGACAGTTCCCGGTGAAGAGGAACTCAGCGTCTGGCATGAATTGACATTTTTCATTCGAAACTCTGAAGATTTATATAAAAAGTATGAGGAAACACATTATCAGCAGACGTATAAACACAGTGAAATATTGAAAATGGCAAATGATGCAGGTTTTATAATCGATAAATCATTCAGCGACTTTGATATTACTAATGTTATTACTGAAGTGGCTGAAAGAAACTTTTATATACTGAAGAAATAAATTTTAAAGTTTTGCAGGTTTATAAATTAACTTGTACGAAAAAAAAATAAAACGCCATTTTTCCCTATATATAGTATGAGAGGTATTTTATATGGGGAGGAAATCGATGGATATTAAATCATTTTTTGAACAGTACAAGTTTTATTTAATCGGAGCATGTGCGGTATTAGCTGTGATTGTGTATTTTGCAGTGACCAGCGATGATGCACAAACTGACAGTTTGAGCTTTGACACCATTCAGTCCGAAACGCCGGAAGCTGATGCAGCGGAAGAGACAGTGCCGCAGATTTCAACGGTATTCGTAGAAGTAAAAGGGGCGATAGAAGCACCTGGAGTCTATGAACTGCCGGTTGATGCGAGAGTTAAAAATGTTCTCGATATTGCGGTTCTGTCAGACAATGCGGATCTGTTAACAGTAAATCAGTCGGCGAAGCTGACAGATGAAATGGTTATTTATATTCCATATACAGGTGAAATAGATGCTGAAGCAGCTTCTGAAGTAATGACCCCGGGCTCACCGGATGATTCTTCCGGTGAGTTGGTTAATATAAATACAGCCGGTATTGCTGAACTGACAACATTAAACGGTATCGGTGAGAAAAAAGCACAGGCGATTATAACGTACCGCGAAGAACAGGGACTGTTTGGAACGCTGGAAGATTTAAAAAATATACCCGGCATCGGTGACAAAACATTTGAAAATTTGAAGCCGTATATCACTATAAAATGAGGTGGCATTATGCGAATAAACTGGCATGAATATTTTATGGCACAGGCAATGCTGCTGTCGCTGCGTTCTACTTGTGAACGTCTGAGCGTCGGCGCGACTATAGTAAAAGACAACCGGATTATTGCAGGAGGTTATAACGGCTCCGTCTCCGGAGAAGTCCACTGTGTGGATGAAGGATGCTATGTCGAAGACGGCCACTGCATCAGAACGATTCACGCAGAGATTAACGGGCTTCTTCAATGTTCGAAGTTTGGTGTATCGACAGAAGATGCCTCCGTATATGTCACTCATTTTCCATGTGTGAATTGTACTAAATCACTGATTCAGGCAGGTATTAAAAATATTTACTACCGTGCCGATTATAAAAATCACCCGTACGCAATTGAATTGCTAAATAAAAATAACGTCCATTACGAACTGATCGAACTCGATAATAAAAAAGTGAATATGTATTTCGAGTCAATAAAATGATAATATTTTATCTTTTTATATCAGTTATTGCCGGATGCACAATATCTGTAAGCCCCTTAGCGGGCTTATTTTTTTATGCAATTTTACTGTACAGCGTACATTTAAAAGCCGGAAGTCTGTTATTTAAAGGTATTCTGACAACTGCAGCAATTCTGTCGGCAATGTTCTATGCAGTGCCTGATGCAGATTTAGACAGCAGCAATTTAACTTATATTGTTATCGAGGATTATAAATACTACACAGACAGCATTCACTACGTTGTCTCAAGCGGTGAACGGACTTATGAGCTTTATAATGAGTCAGCAGAAGGGCTGATTGACATCGGCAGTATCTGTACAGGAAATCTGCCTGTTTCAATTCCCGCTGAGCAGCGGAATTTTATAAAGCAGGATGGTCAGCAGACGCTCAGAATTAACGAATTGTCAGGCAGAATATATTTAAGTGATGTTTCAGAACTTAATTGTGAGCCGGGCAATCTGAATTTAGGACAGCACTTTTCAAATATCAGGTATAAATATATGACGAAAGTGCTGGACTCAACTTCTTATGAATACAAATACGATTTACTCACATTATCAATCGGTAATAAAAATTATATCAGCCCGGAATTTTTTGATGCACTTCAGAAACTGGGCATATACCATCTGTACGTTATCTCAGGCACACATGTGGCATTTTTAAGTGCAGTCATATTCGGAGTTTTAAGACTGCTCAGAGTGCCTGTAAGCACGGTTAAAGTAATAATCATTATTTCTCTGATCCTGTTTTTATTTCTCAACTTCTTTTCACCAAGTGTGCTGCGCGCTGTATTTATGGGTGTGCTGCTCCTCGTGTGTTCGTTCTTTAAAAAGAAACCGTATCTTGCAATTATTTCTTTAAGCGCCATTATTCAGCTTATTATTAATCCGTATGTCATCTTTCATGCAGGTTTCCAGCTGTCGTACGTCACGACGTATTTCATCCTGCTGACACGGCCGTTATTCATGCATTACAGTGCGGCAGTTCAGCTCGTAATGATTACCGTCATCAGCGAACTGTCGACGCTCGTCATTGTCCTGATCCACTTTAATGAGATCAGCATAAGCGGTCTTATACTGAATATTATTTTTGTGCCTTTATTTTCATTTATTATCTTCCCGAGTGTCATTATATTTAATGTTTTGCTTGTTTTAAATATTACTGAAGTATTCGATGGACTGTATAATTTTTTATACTCCGTGCTGAAAGAATGTATTTACTATATTGCAAGTGCATTTAAACACCGTATTCCTGTAAGGAATCTGACTGCAGCCGGTATAATTATTCTTCTGGTAATGTCGTACAGGCTGACAGTGAATGTTCTGCTGCTGAACGTAAAACAGCTGCTTATTTCAATAGTTGTATTTATTACAGTGATTATAATCAGCCAGCAAAGCTGGGGCAGGGAATTTACGCTGACAATGACCGATGTCGGCCAGGGAGATGCATTTGTTATGCAGGATCACAAAAATGATAAGACAGTGCTCATTGATACCGGAGGGGCGTTTCAGCATGAGGAACAAAGAATCAGTTTAAGCGATAAAACACTGCTGCCTTATTTAAAGGAACAGGGGACAGACTTTATCGATGTAATTATTATTAGTCATCTGGACCTTGACCACAGCGGCGAAGTGCTGAATATATTAAGAAATATAGAAGTCGGTAATATTATTATGAATACTGATGATGTTAAGTTCGAAGAATGGTCTAAAGGTTTAAAGAGAGAAGACCTTGCAAAGATATATAACAGCAATGAACTGCAAAGTTTTTCAGTCGGTAATTTTCATTTTGAAAATTTAATACTGGAGAATACACTTCCTGATTCCAACGAGCAATCCGTAGTATTTAAGGCGCATTTAAATCAATTCAGTATATTATTTACGGGAGATATCGGTCTTGTAACAGAAGAACATCTTAATGAGCGGTATAATTTAAAGAGTGACATATTAAAAGTGGGGCACCACGGGAGTAATACGTCCAGCGGAACTGAATTTATAAATGAAGTGGATCCTGTAATTGCGTTAATATCGGCAGGTGTAAACAACCGTTACGGTCATCCCCATGACAGTGTTATCGATACATTGTCCGACAGTTATATTATCAGCACGAAAGAAAATGGAATGGTGGAGTTTGGCATAAATCATGATACAATATGTATCCGTGCAAAATTTGGCGGCAGTGATGAACAGTGTCTGAAAAAAGACATAAAAAAAGAGCCGGATAACCGGCCCGATTAAATATTATCGATTATCCTGCTACAATAGCAAAGATTTGTGGAATGATGTAAATTACAGCAAGTGCCACGAATCCAACTACGAAAGCAAGACCAGCGTCGATAACGTCATTGTTTTTTGACTGAACATTTTTCTCAAACTTATTCATGTAATTACCCCCTAAACACTTACTTACAGTATAGGCTAAAATTAAATAAAAAGCTATAATAGATTTATAAACAATAAGGAGCATTATTTATGGAATTGCTGCAACTTCTGTATGGCACGAATATTATCCGCATAGAAGATAAAATTAAAAGTATTGCCAGGGAATACGTCGGCACACTCGATGATTTTAACTATACAAAACTGAACTTTAAAGAGACCCCGGTTGAACAGATTATCGAAGAAGCCCAGACACTGCCGTTTCTTGCAGACAGAAAAGTTATCGTCGTTGAAGAGGCTGTTCTGTTTACTGCACAAAAAACCGGCACAGCTGTCAATCACAATATTGATCTTTTAATCGATTACCTTAAAAATAAAAGCGATGATACGCTGATTATCTTTGCTGTAATCACGGAGAAACTCGATAAACGTAAAAAAGTAACGAAATTAATGGCCGAGCGCGGCAAGCAGATTGAAATTAATGAGATGAACGAAAAGGAACTGATGAACTACGTCCGCTCTGTATTCGACCGCAATGAACTGGAAATTTCATCGGAAGCGCTGACGCTGCTGCTGGAAAAAACGAGCTATAAATACGCAGCTGTACATAACGAAGTTACAAAGCTTGTGCTTTACGCCGAGGGTAATGTCACATTGGACGATGTGGAAAATGTTGTGAGTGTATCACTTGAACAGAACGTTTTTCTGCTCACGGACTTTATCTTAAAAAATGAAAAGCAGAAAGCTGTGCAGCTGGCACGCGAGCTGATTCTGCAAAAAGAAGAACCGATGAAACTGCTCCATCTTGTAATCGGGCAGTTCAGACTGCTGTATCAGGTGAAGATTTTAAACGGGGAAGGCTATCAGGAAGATAATATCGCACGGACTCTTAAAGTGCATCCGTACCGCGTTAAACTTGCCCAGAGACATACGAGAAAGTTTCCGCTTGAAGTACTGCTGGCAAAGATGGTTATCTGCCGCGACATCGATTACAAATTTAAATCGAGCTATCTTGACCGCAATGCGCTGTTTGAGTTATTCATACTTGAAATATAAAAGATAAAAAAACAAAATAAAAAAACCTTCATAAAGAAGGTTTTTTTATTAGTTAGCCATTAGTTTTGATTTAAGACGGCTTGCTTTGTTAGCATGAATTTGATTACGTTTAGTAGCTTTGTCAACAAGTTTGACAGCTTTAGAAACTAACTCAGCTTTGTTCTCAGCGTTATCACTCTTAGCAGTTTCAGCTTGTTTAACTGCAGTACGCATAGCGTTTTTCTGAGCGATATTAAGATTCTGAGCAGATTCGTTAGTTCTAACACGTTTGATTGATGATTTAATATTAGGCATAATGTCACCTCCGACATAAAGTTGTACAACTTTTATTGCAACAACAGATATTTTACCAAATCTAAACTTATTATGCAATAATCAATCCGAAATGAATTGAAGTTAGTGCCATGCATTGATATAATTATAACATTGTAAACATGAAGAGAGTTGGATTTTAAATGAACAATATGGAACGTTTGAAAAGACAGGAAAATATAAGGAACTTCTCTATCATTGCTCATATAGATCACGGCAAGTCATCTTTGGCTGATAGGTTACTCGAAAATACACGCTCGGTTGAAGGGCGGGATATGAAAGCACAGCTTTTGGACTCAATGGATATTGAAAGAGAACGGGGTATTACGATTAAACTGAACGCTGTACGTTTAAAGTACACAGCGGAAGACGGGGAAGAATATACTTTCCACTTAATCGATACACCGGGACACGTCGACTTTACATACGAAGTGTCACGCTCGCTCGCAGCATGTGAAGGTGCAGTACTGGTAGTCGATGCAGCCCAGGGTATTGAAGCTCAGACGCTTGCTAACGTATACCTTGCACTTGATAACGACCTGGAATTAATTCCTGTCGTAAACAAAATCGATTTGCCTGCTGCAGATCCGGACAGAGTGGCAGCGGAAGTGGAAGACGTTATCGGTCTGCCGAAAGAAGATGCTATTTATGCATCTGCGAAAGCAAACATCGGTATCGAAGAGATACTTGAACGTATCGTTAAAGAAGTCCCTGCTCCGGAAGGTGATCCGGAAGCACCGCTGAAAGCACTAATTTTTGACTCTGTATTTGACCCGTACCGCGGTGTTATTTCGTCAATCAGAATCGTGGACGGCACTGTTAAAGCAGGCGATAAAATCCGCATGATGTCTTCAGGCAAGGAATTCGAAGTCAACGAAGTCGGTATTAATACGCCGAAACAGCTTGCGGTTGATGAATTAACTGTCGGAGATGTCGGATATATTTCTGCATCGATTAAAAAAGTCGGTGATTCATTAGTAGGGGACACAATTACAGGCGCCGAGAACCCTGCTGAAGAACCGTTACAGGGTTATAAGAAGATGAACCCGATGGTATTCTGCGGAATGTACCCGATTGATTCTTCGAAGTATAACGATCTTCGTGAAGCACTTGAAAAACTTGAACTGAATGACTCGTCACTTCAATATGAGCCGGAAACATCACAGGCATTAGGATTCGGTTTCCGTACAGGTTTCCTTGGACTTCTTCATATGGAGATTGTGCAGGAGCGTATTGAAAGAGAATTCGGTATCGATCTGATTGCCACAGCACCATCTGTTATATACAGTGTGGACTTAACTGACGGTTCAACAGTCCGCGTGGACAACCCGGCTCAGATGCCGGATCCGCAAAAGACAGAGCGTATTGAAGAGCCTTACGTTAAAGCTCAGATTATGGTGCCAAACGACTATGTCGGCGCTGTAATGGAACTGTGCCAGAGAAAACGCGGAAACTTTTTAACTATGGATTATCTCGATGATGTCCGGGTTAATATCATTTATGAAATTCCATTATCGGAAATTGTTTTCGACTTTTTTGACCAGCTTAAATCACATACCAAAGGTTATGCATCATTAGACTATGACCTTATCGGCTACAAGGAATCCAAACTTGTGAAGATGGATATTCTCTTAAATGCTGAGAAAGTCGATGCACTGAGTTTTATCGTGCATAAAGACTTTGCTTATGACCGCGGTAAGGCAATCGTTGAGAAACTTAAGAAAATTATCCCGAGACAGCAGTTCGAAGTGCCGATTCAGGCAGCAATCGGACAGAAAATAGTATCGAGAACGAACATTAAGTCGATGGGTAAAAACGTTCTGTCGAAATGTTACGGCGGAGATATATCGCGTAAGAAGAAATTATTGGAGAAACAAAAAGAAGGTAAGAAGAAGATGAAAGCTGTAGGTAACGTTGAAATACCTCAGGAAGCTTTCCTTGCTGTACTAAAAATGGATGAAGATTAACAACACCAGGAGGAGAAATCATTTGATTTCTCCTCTAATTTTAGGAGGAATTTAATGGATAGCATGTATGTCCATATCCCGTTCTGCAACCGCATCTGCACTTACTGTGACTTTAACAAGGTGCTTATTAAGAATCAGCCGGTCGACGATTACATTACAGCGCTGATTACAGAGCTTAAGTCATACGGTGAGCAAACGCTTAAAACGATTTATGTCGGCGGCGGAACACCTACTGCCTTAACCGTCACACAGCTGGACCGTCTGTTAAGTTTCATTACAGCGCAGTTTACGGTAACGGATGAGTTTACATTTGAGGCAAATCCCGATGAACTGACTACAGAAAAACTCGATGTGCTGAATAACTACGGTGTGAACCGGGTAAGTCTCGGAGTGCAGACATTTAATAATGATTTGTTAAAAGTACTCGGGCGCACGCATAACTTTGATGATATTTTCAAAAGTATCAATCACCTGGAGAAAATCGGTCTGACGAATTACTCGCTTGACCTGATGTACAATCTCCCGGGGGAAACGTTTGACGATATCGACATGAGTTTAAAATATGTCAGTGAACTGAAACCGAAACATATTTCATGGTATTCGCTCATTATTGAGCCGCATACCGTGTTTTACAATAAAATTAACCAGGGCAAAATGAGTATTGCAGGCAGTCTGGAAGAAGGCGAGAAGTACGATAAAGTAATTGCGGGACTCGACAATCTCGGTTATCCGCAATACGAGATATCCAACTTTGCGGTAAGTGCATACGAGTCGATGCACAATAAGACATACTGGCTGAATGAACCGTATATCGGTGCAGGTGCAGGCAGTCACGGCTATACCGGAGACTTCAGATACTACAATATAAAACCGGTGAATCATTATATTAATAATATGAATGAACACGGCACAGTCGTAAAAGAAAAACTGCAGCTGACTGATAATGACAAATTCGAAGAGGAAATGTTTTTAGGACTCCGTTTAAATAAAGGTGTATCGGAAGCACGCTTTAAAGAAAAATACGGCCTGCCTGTCGATGCAGTCTACGGCGATGTCCTTAAAAATCTGACGGCGCGCAAACTGCTGAAAAGACAGGGCGGATATATTGCTTTAACTGAAGCGGGACGCATGATCGGCAACGACGTATTCGTCGAGTTTTTATTGTAGAAAATTAAAGCGGGGGTTACTTGTTGACATTCTTTGACCAATTTGATAAATTATATTTAGCACTTAAGAGATAAGAGTGCTAACGAGGTGATTCTTTGCTAACAGAAAGGCAGGAAATCATACTTACATTTATCGTAGATGATTTCTTAGATGTAATGACACCCATAAGTTCCAAATATTTACTCGACAAATATAAGTTCGATGTTTCGAGCGCAACAATCAGAAATGAAATGGCAGTGCTTGAAAAAGAAGGCTTTTTAATTAAGACGCATACGTCATCCGGACGGGTGCCGTCCAGAAAAGCTCTTAAATTCTACATCGAAGAACTTAAGCTGAACATTGAACAATCACCGGCAAAGTCTTTTGAGCTCTATTCGGACACTGACAATCTGGAAAATCTGACAGACGAACTTGCACTGACAATAAGCGGCCGCACCAGGTATTTAACGCAGGTGTCGCTGCAGGCGGAAAACGAAACTGTTAAAGGTCTCTATATTACGCCGCTGACAGATACAGCAAGTATCGCAATCATTGTTCTTAACAGCGGAACAGTCAGGCAGATGCCTGTTAAAACGAACCGCGATGTAACGATTGATGATTTCCAGAAGCTGAGCAATATTTTCAATGAACTGCTGCTCGATAAAAATCTGGGTGACACCCGTGTCATCTTAAAAAACAATGCTCACGTCCCGCCGGGGATAAGAAATCTGTATGATCAGGTGACCGCGCAGATTATGGCATCTGTCGAAGTACAGAAACGGACGATTGGTCATGCGGGGTTTAATTATTTACTGCAGGACATGAGAAACGAAGTGGAAACGCTCGAAAACCTTTACGGCGACATCGAATCAGAAGCGCTGTATAACTCGGTGGAACAGCTGACATCAAATGATGTTAATATTTACTTCGGTGATGAACTGGATGAAAGTTATAAATCACTTTCTGTCATTACAACGAATTTTGAGCACGCTGGACTGAGTGGTAATTTAATCGTTGTCGGACCCGAACTTATGGGCTACAAGAATGTTATTAAATTACTTCACTCATTTAAAAAAGGAGTGTAGGCATTGACTAACGAAGAAGAAGAAAAAGAAACAGTTAAAGAAACTGTTCCCGGGGAAACGAAGGAACAGACAGAAAATGAAGCAGAAGTAACTGACACTGACAAAAAGGAAACTGAAGAAACTCCGGCAGAGGAATCTGCTGAAGAGACTGAAGAAGTTACCGAAGAAGACGAAATTCTTGCTTTGAAAGAACAAGTCGAAGAAAGCGAGAACAAGTATTTGAAACTCTATGCAGAGTTTGAAAACTTTAAACGCCGCAACCGCCAGGAAGCTGAACTTAACAATAAGTACAAAGACCAGAAGTTTGCTGAAAACCTGCTGCCTGTACTGGACAACCTGGAACGCGCACTCGCAATTGACGGAACAGATGATAGTTTCATCGCCTTAAACAAAGGTGTTGAAATGGTGTACAACAACCTTGTTGAGACACTTGAAAAACATGACATTAAAGCGATTGACGCACTTGATCAGCCATTCGATCCGAACTTCCACCAGGCAGTGATGACCGAAGCGTCTGACAAAGACAGCGATATCGTGATTGAAGAATTCCAAAAAGGTTATATATTAAAAGACCGTGTCATCAGACCCACAATGGTTAAAGTAAGCGAATAATATTTAAATTAATTGGAGGAATATATAAATGAGTAAAGTAATCGGTATAGACTTAGGAACAACTAACTCAGTAGTATCAATTTTAGAAGGCGGAGAGCCTAAAGTAATTCAAAACGCTGAAGGTAACCGTACAACACCTTCTGTAGTTTCATTCAAAAACGGAGAACGCCAGGTTGGTGAAGTAGCTAAACGCCAGGCAATCACAAACCCGAACACTATTATGTCAGTTAAAAGACATATGGGTACGGATCACGTTGAAAAAGTAGAAGATAAAGAATATACACCGCAGGAAATTTCAGCAATGATTTTACAGAACTTAAAAGAAACTGCTGAAAGCTATTTAGGTGAAAAAGTATCCAAAGCTGTCGTAACAGTACCTGCATACTTCAACGACTCAGAACGTCAGGCGACTAAAGACGCCGGACGCATCGCCGGTCTTGAAGTTGAGCGTATTATTAACGAGCCGACTGCAGCAGCACTTGCATACGGATTGGACAAACAGGACAAAGAAGAAAACATTTTAGTATTTGACCTTGGCGGCGGTACGTTTGACGTATCTATTTTAGAACTTGGCGACGGCGTATTCGACGTACTTGCAACAGCAGGGGACAACCGTCTCGGCGGTGACGACTTTGACGATCTGGTTATCGATTTCCTTGTCGACACATTCAAACAGGAAAACGGCATCGACCTATCTAAAGATAAAATGGCAATGCAGCGTCTGAAAGATGCAGCTGAGAAAGCTAAGAAAGACTTATCAGGCGTATCTTCAACACAAATCTCATTACCATTCATCTCTGCAGGTGAAGCAGGACCATTACACCTTGAAACAACACTTTCACGTGCGAAGTTCGAAGAACTTACTCACTCACTTGTTGAAAGAACAATGGGACCTGTACGCCAGGCAATTAAAGATGCAGGCGTAAGCAAATCTGAAATCGACGAGATCATTTTAGTCGGCGGTTCAACTCGTATTCCTGCAGTGCAGGATGCAATTACGAAAGAACTTGGCAAAGAACCTAACCGCAGTGTTAACCCTGACGAAGTAGTAGCAATGGGTGCAGCTGTACAGGGCGGAGTTTTAACTGGTGATGTACAGGACGTGGTTTTACTTGACGTTACTCCATTATCATTAGGTATCGAAACGATGGGGAACGTATCAACGGTTCTTATCGAAAGAAACACAACGATTCCTACGAGCAAGTCACAGGTGTTCTCTACAGCAGCTGACAATCAGCCGGCAGTGGACATTCACGTTGTACAGGGTGAAAGACCAATGGCAAGCGACAACAAGACTCTCGGACGCTTCCAGTTAACAGATCTTCCACCGGCACCAAAAGGTGTACCTCAAATCGAAGTTGCTTTCGACATTGACAAGAACGGTATCGTAAACGTAACTGCAACTGACAAAGGTACAGGCAAAGAACAGAAGATTACTATCGAATCAAGCTCTAACCTTACTGACGACGATATCGACAGAATGGTTAAGGAAGCAGAAGAAAATGCTGACGCAGACAAAGCGCGTAAAGAAGAAGCTGAACTCCGCAATGAAGCTGACCAGTTAATCTTCTCTGCTGACAAAGCTGTTGAAGACCTTGGCGATAAAGTTGAAGATGCTGAAAAAGAGCAGATCGACAGCGCTAAAGAAGAACTTAAGACAGCACTTGAAGGTACGGATTTAGAAGATATCAAAGCTAAAAAAGAAGCGCTTGAGCAGGCAGTTCAAGGAGTTACAACTAAACTTTATGAACAAATGGCTCAGGAGCAGCAGGAAGGCGCAGCGGATGCAGGTGCAGAAGCAGAAAATGCTGATGACGATGTAATCGATGCGGATTATAAAGAAGTAGACGACGACGAAGATAAAAAATAAATCTTCAACACTTAAGTCAAAGCCAAACGCATTGGCTTTGACTTTTTTAAATGGTATTATATTGACTGTTGGAGGGAAAAATTGTGGCTAAAAGAGACTTTTATGAAATACTCGGTTTAGATAAAAATGCAACACAAGATGAAATTAAGAAAGCGTACCGCAAACTATCAAAGAAATATCATCCGGATATGAAAGATGGTTCCGATGAGAAATTTAAAGAAGTTGCTGAAGCATATGAAGTGCTTTCAGATCAAAATAAACGTGCGCAGTACGACCGTTTCGGTCATGAAGGCATGAACTCACAGGGTGGATTCGGCGGTGGAGGCTTCTCCGGCGGCGGCGGGTTCGGCGGATTTGAAGATATCTTCAGTTCGTTTTTCGGCGGCGGCGGACAGCGTGATCCGAATGCACCTCAAAAAGGTGATGATCTGCAGTATACGATGACAATTTCATTCGAAGAAGCTGTCTTCGGAGCGACTAAAACAGTCACTATTAAAAAAGATGTACTGTGTGATGTTTGTGACGGCGACGGCACAAAACCGGGTACATCAAAATCTACATGTAAAACATGTTCAGGTGCAGGAAATGTAGCTGTGGAACAAAACACACCATTCGGCCGTGTTCAGACGCAGCGTACATGTCCGACTTGTGCGGGTACAGGTCAGGAAATCGAACACCCGTGTGACAAGTGTAACGGTCACGGCACAGTGCAGAAGAATGTTGATATCGAAGTTAAGGTACCGGAAGGTATCGACAACGGCCAGCAGATTCGTCTGTCAGGACAGGGTGAACCTGGAATTAACGGCGGACCGGCGGGGGATCTGTACATTGTCTTCAGAGTAAGACAGGATAACAAATTTACTCGTGACGGTGACGATATTCACTACGAACTTAAAATTTCATTCGCGCAGGCAGCACTCGGCGATGAATTAAAAGTTCCAACGATTAACTCATCAGTAATGCTGACAATACCGGCAGGCACGCAGTCGGGCAGACGCTTCAGACTGAAAGAAAAAGGTGTTAAAAACGTTCAGGGATTCGGCTACGGTGATCAGTATGTCACAGTAACCGTCGTGACACCGACACGTCTGTCGGAACAGGAACGGGAAGTATTTAAACAGCTTGCAGACATTAACGGCGAAGAAATCAGCGAGCAGCAGGAAAATATTTTTGATAAAACAAAACGATTCTTTAAAGGTGAGTAAATTATGAAATGGCATGAAGTCAGTATAAGCACTAAAGAAGAGAACGAAGAACAATTTTCGATTTTCTTGAACACAATCGCAAAAGGTGTATCAATCGAGCATTCCGTCGATATTTTAAAAGCAAAAACTGATAATTTTGATGAGCAGTTCAGACTTGATCCGAAAGATTATCCGGAGAGCGACATCAGAATACTGGTTTATTTTGATGAGACTTATAATATCGATGAGCAGCTTGGAAAGATTAATGCATTTATTGATGAAACACCGCTCGTGCATAAAGAGGAAATTGAAATTGGCAGCAGCATGATTGACGAAATGGACTGGGAAAATGAATGGAAGAAATATTTCCACAATTTCAAAGTCGGCAGAAATTTCTTCATCGTTCCTTCATGGGAATATGCTGACGTCGATATTGCCGACAGCGACAAAGTCATTAAAATTGATCCGGGCATGGCATTCGGAACGGGAGATCACGCGACGACCAGTCTGTGTCTGACTTTCCTGGAAGACGTTATTAAAGCTGAAGATAAAGTAATCGACGTCGGTACCGGTTCAGGTATCCTTTCAATCGGAGCATATCTGCTCGGTGCAAGAGATATTAAAGCGACGGATATCGATGATCTGTCACTGCAGGTATCAAAAGAGAACTTTGCACTGAATGGCTGTGAAGACAGCATTACAGTAATGCCTGCAGACCTTTTAAAAGATGAAACGGATAATTACGACGTAATTGTTGCTAACATTCTTGCTCATATTATCGATGACATGATTGATGATGCTTATAAGCTTCTGAATGATAGTGGGCGTTTTATCGCTTCGGGAATTATCGTTGAGAAACGCGATGATATTATAGAGCATATGAAACAGGCCGGTTTTTCAATTACAGATGTTCTTGAAGAAGAAGGCTGGGTCGCAATTTTAGCTGAGAAGGTGGAATAATGCAGCGCTATTTTATCGAAGGAACAGTATCACTGAATGAAAGCTTTGTAATGGATGATGCACATATCCATCATATTAAAAATGTGATGCGTGCAAAAGCCGATGATGAGTTTAACGTGGTCGACAGTACGGGGAATGCTTATCTTGTACGTCTGACGGATATTGACCCGGTCACTTATGAAGTGATTGAGAAAATAAATGCAGAAGTTGAACTTCCGGTAAATATTACGCTGTACTCGCCGCTGTTAAAAGGCGACAAAATGGACGTCGTGATTCAAAAATCAACTGAACTCGGCGCTCATGAGTTTATACTGTATAAGGCGGACCGCAGTGTCGTGAAGCTTAACAGTAAAAAAGAAGAAAGCCGTCTTGTACGCTATGAAAAAATTGCAAGAGAAGCTTCCGAGCAGAGCAGGCGGACTAAAATCCCTGCGATTTCATTTGCCGGAGCATTGAAAGCAATGGATTTTACTCAGTATGATCTTGTTTTATTTGCATATGAGGATAATAATCTCACAGGACGTTCGATTAAAGATGTTCTCAAGGCGCACAATGCAGCAAGTGTTGCGGTTGTGTTCGGTCCGGAGGGCGGATTTACAGAGGCTGAAGCAGAATTTTTCAGGCCGTATGAAAATGTTGCTCTCGGACGCAGAATTTTACGGGCGGAAACTGCACCTTTATATGCACTTTCTGTCATCGGCAGCTACTATGAATAGCCGATTTGTGCTATTATTACAAGAAGTATAATTTATTGGGAGTGTCATTAAAATGAACGTAGCAAAGTATATTGATCACACATTATTAAAACCTGAAGTTACAGATAAAGAAATCGCTGTATTATGCGATGAAGCACATGAACACGGCTTCTTCAGCGTCTGCATTCAGCCTGCATGGGTTAAAACTGCAGCTGAAAAACTTGCAGACAGCGAAGTTAAAGTTTGTACTGTCATCGGATTCCCTCACGGAGTAACTACTTCTGAAGTTAAAGCTTTCGAAACGAAAGATGCAATTTCAAACGGTGCGGATGAAGTCGATATGGTAATCAATATCGGCCAGCTTAAAGCAGGCAACCTTGATTACGTTAAACAGGACATTAAGAGCGTTGTAGACGCTGCCAACAAAGAAGCTCTGGTTAAAGTTATTATCGAATCATCACTTCTGACAGAAGATGAAATCGTAACAGCTTCAAGACTTTCAAAAGAAGCAGGTGCTGATTTTGTTAAAACATCTACAGGATTCAACGGCGGCGGGGCGACAGTGGAAGCTGTAGCACTTATGCGTCTGACTGTAGGCGAAGATATGGGCGTTAAAGCAAGCGGCGGTGTCCGTTCTGCTGAAGATGCTCTGAAGATGATTGAAGTCGGAGCGACAAGAATCGGTGCATCAAGTGGTATCGCTATTGTAAGCGGTGCAGTTTCAGAGAGCGATTATTAAATTTCAGTTGACTGAAAACCAGATAATATATTATAATACTAAAGTACATAGTACTTACTATGTGAATTAGCCTTTTGCATTATCGGAGGGAGGGAAAACAAATGTCAAAAACAGTTGTTAAGCAAAACGAACCAATTGAAGATGCACTTCGTCGTTTCAAGCGTACAGTATCTAAAAACGGTACGATTCAAGAAGCACGTAAAAGAGAGTTTTACGAAAAACCAAGCGTAAAACGTAAGAAGAAATCTGAAGCTGCGCGTAAGCGTAAGTTCAAGTAATATCACTCTTCCCTCTGATAAGTGATATATTATAAAACAGCGTACAAATTGTACGCTGTTTTTTTGTGTCTCCATTTCTCATTTGAGTACACTTAATGTATAATCGGAATTAGGAGGGATGTACATGGGCGGTTCGTATTTATATATGATTAATAGCACAATACAATTCTATATAGATGTTGTAACTTCACCCGTTGTTGCATTTCTATTATTATCAATATTCTTCCTTGGTGTGGTGTATCAGCTCTTCTCCGACAGAATAAATATTGTCGGCGTTCTCGCCGTTTTATCGATATTTATTTTCTACTCGGGTCACCTTCTTACTGGCAGCAGTAACTTGCTGGCGCTAATACTTATACTGATCAGCGGAATTCTGCTGCTCGTTGAATTTTTTGTCATTGGCATGATTCTCGGGGCAATAGGATTAATGCTGTTTGCTGCAAGTATTCTTGTCGTCAGCGGCAATGCATTATTGTACAGTGTTTTCTTAGCCGTAATTTTAGTTATGGTGATTATAGAGTGGGTGATATTTGTGAAGCATAAGAAACGTAAGATCCCTTTCCTCAATCGTTTAATTTTAAGCGATGCCACGGATAAGGAATCGGGATATACATCATTTGATGACCGTTCGCACTTAGTCGGTGAGGTTGCGGTTACACATACAGTGCTCAGACCGTCCGGGACAATCCGTCTCGGGGACGAACGCATTGATGCTGTTGCCGAAGGCTCGTATATTCCGAGTGATGTAAAAGTTAAGATTATTTTTGTAGAAGGTACAAGAGTTGTCGTCAGACCAACGGAAGATTAAAAACAAGGAGAGTGGAGAATGAATTTAGCATTTATTACAGGCGGTGCACTTGTTACATTACTGATTTTTGTAGTAGTAATTATTGCAATTGCATTTATCCTGTCATTTGTTCCAATCGGTTTATGGATCTCAGCAATTGCTGCAGGTGTTAAAGTAGGAATCTTTACATTGGTAGGTATGCGTTTAAGAAGAGTTAAACCTAAACGTGTTATCGAGCCGATGATCAAAGCGCACAAAGCGGGTATTCAGCTGTCTACAAACCAGCTTGAGTCTCACTTCTTAGCCGGCGGTAACGTCGACCGCGTTGTTGATGCATTAATCGCTGCCCAGCGTGCGGATATCAATTTAACATTTGAACGTTGTGCTGCAATTGACCTTGCAGGACGTGACGTACTGGAAGCAGTACAGATGTCAGTTAACCCGAAAGTTATCGAAACACCATTTATCGCAGGTGTTGCGGTTGACGGTATCGAAGTTAAAGCGAAAGCAAGAATCACAGTTAGAGCAAACATTGAACGCCTGGTTGGTGGTGCGGGTGAAGAAACAATCATCGCACGTGTCGGTGAAGGGGTAATCTCAACTATCGGTTCTTCAACCAAGCACGCAGAAGTACTTGAAAACCCGGAACGTATTTCACAGACTGTATTATCTAAAGGTCTGGATGCAGGTACTGCATTTGAAATTCTTTCAATCGATATCGCAGACGTGGATATCGGTAAAAACATCGGTGCGGATCTTCAGACTGAACAGGCTGTTGCAGATAAGAACATTGCACAGGCTAAAGCAGAAGAACGCCGTGCAATGGCTGTAGCGCAGGAGCAGGAAATGAAAGCCCGCGTACAGGAAATGAGAGCGAAAGTAGTAGAAGCAGAATCCAGAGTACCTCTTGCATTTGCTAAAGCATTAGAAGACGGTAATATTTCAGCAACTGATTATTACGATCTGAAAAATGTTGAAGCAGATACCAGCATGAGAGATTCAATTAACAAAATGACAAACCCTACACAGTTTAACGAAGAAGAATAGGGTGTGATATAGTATGGAACTTATTCCACTACTAATTATCGTCCTCGGTATAGTCTCGTCAATTGCAGGCAGTAAGAAAAACAAAGAGCAGGAAGGCAAACGCAATATTGATACTTCCAAACTGGATAGAAGACAAAACAGTGCTCCGCGTACGAGACAGCCTGACCGTGAGACGACAACTAATGAACAAAAAGGATTCTTCCAGACGCTGCAAGAGGCATTTGATGAAGAATTCAATAAACCTGAAGAACCGGCACAACCGGTATCTAAACCTGTCTCCAGGCCGGCAGCAAGCGAAAGCCGTGAGATGACTTCGGGCAGCCGTCCTGAAAGACAGGCATCGGAGCGTCCTCTGAGAGAGACGATACACAAATCACGTGAACGCCAGAATACGTCACAGAATATTTCAGATATTGAAAAACGTATCACTGATCGTTCGAAACACGCAAAACGTGCATCGGAAGCAAAAGAAAGCGTCTTTACGAAAGGCTACGACAAGCGGGCTGGTAAAACTGAAGGCCTCGGCCATGACATCGCAAATCAGGCGCGTTACTCATACGGTGATGATGTTACCCAGATGCATAAACGTGGACAAGACGGTGAGTCGGATACGCACATGACATCTGATGATCTGACATTTGATTCGAAATCATTTGTAAACGGCATTATCATGTCGGAAATCCTCGGCAAACCAAAGTCCAAACAGAAATCGGATAAAAAGCCTGGCTGATACTTTTAATTAGCTTGAACCGGATGGGGAGTAATCCCTGTCCGGTTTTTCTTATGGGTGCGGAAACTGCCAGTAATGGGTTAAGTGCAGGTTATTATACTGATATAACTTACAGGTGGTATGCCGAAATTCATTGAAAATGTGCAACCTCAGAAACTTTATACATATCCTGCTCATTTATGCTGCATTGTTGTGCAGGTTTATCATTTTTAAGAGCATCCTGCACATTTGAATGCATCGGTCAGACAATAATTATTCCGACTGATTAATTATTACCGTAAAAATGAATTTGCTGATCAGAAAACATCATAACCACTGCGAGATTAACTTCAGTATCCTCATGACGAAAACATGATATAATCTATGTTCTTTCTATACTCTGAATTAATTGCAGTCAGCTATTGATAGTGGTAAATTTAAATAGACAAGACTATTATAAAGGGGTTTGTAAATGCCTAATATTATTAATATAGACAGCCTTGACGAAGCTCAGGCTTTAATAGGTGCAAATGATGCACACATCACATATCTTGAAGATGAATTCGACGTTAAGATTCATACGCTCGGCAATGAGATTACTGTCCGCGGCGAGATTGAGGATAATGTTGAACTTGTTGAAGATGTGCTGCTTCACTTATTAAAAATAATCCAGCGGGGTATGTCGATTTCTTTAAGAGATGTACAGTCGGCTGCAATGATGGCAAAAAATGATACCATCGAATATTTACAAGATCTTTATAACGAAGAAATTGCAAAAGATGTTAAAGGCAAGAGCATTAAAGCGAAGACAACCGGACAGCGCATATATGTGGATAATATCCGTAAGCATGACTTAACTTTCGGTATTGGACCGGCAGGTACGGGTAAGACGTTCCTGGCTGTTGTAATAGCCTGTCAGATGCTTCGTGAAAACCAGGTTAAACGTATCGTTCTGACTCGTCCTGCAGTTGAAGCGGGGGAGAATCTCGGATTCCTGCCGGGTGACCTGAAAGAAAAGGTAGACCCGTATCTCCGTCCGTTGTATGATGGTTTACACGCAGTTCTGGGTGTTGAAACGACGGATCGTCTGATTGAACGCGGAGTGATCGAAGTTGCGCCGCTTGCTTATATGCGCGGACGTACGCTGAACGAAGCGTTTGTTATTCTGGATGAAGCTCAGAATACGACTGAAATGCAGATGAAGATGTTCTTAACACGTCTCGGTTTCGGTTCTAAAATGATCGTTACCGGTGATGAAACGCAGATTGATCTTCCGGGCTCGACGAAAAGCGGCCTCGTTGAATCGGTAAAGCGTCTTGAAAATATTAAGGGAATCGCTATTAAACGCATGGACGAAACAGATGTTGTCAGACATCCGCTTGTTTCCAAAATAATTCTTGCGTATGAAAAGGATACAAACTTATGATTAATATAGATTTTATTAACGATGATAATTTTGTGAATGAAGCTGAGCTTAACGAGATTTCTGAGCTGTTAACGTTCGCGTACGGCCATCTTGAAGAAGAGGGCGATGCAGAAGTTTCAGTATCATTCGTTTCAAATGAAGAAATTCAAAATATTAACAGAGATTACCGTAACAAAGACAGCGTGACAGACGTTATATCTTTTGCGCTTGAAGAAGATGATATGAATATTATTCATGAGGATGCACCGCGTACGTTAGGTGATATTGTAATCAGTACAGACCGTGCGAAAGAACAGGCTGAAGATTACGGTCACAGTTATCGCCGCGAACTTCTGTTTCTAAGCCTTCACGGATTTCTGCATCTCTTGGGTTATGATCACATGGAGAGCGATGAAGAAGCTGAAATGAACGGTAAACAGGAAGAGATATTAAACGCATTTGGTGTGACTCGAGATTAGTTTAGAACGGTTCAAACATCCTCTCCATGGAATTGTCCAGCTGTTCAGGAAAGACAGAAAATTTTTACTGCATTGCATAATTACAGCAGCAGTTATTATTATTTGTGCTGCGGTTAATATCACTGCGATGGAATGGTTATTCATTATTACTGCTGTATTTTTAGTGTTAATTACAGAAATAGTAAACAGTGCAATAGAATATACGGTGGATCTAGTTACCGGCGATTATCATATACTTGCCCGCTATGCGAAAGATATCGCAGCAGCAGCAGTGCTCTTTGCGAGCATATATGCTGTAATCGTCGGTATGGTTATCCTTATACCGTATGTCGTTTAAGCTAAGGAGGGCATCATATGAATGACGGGATTTTTAAAGAAGAATGGCTGACAGAAGTGCTTGAAGCACAGTCACGCGCGTATACACCATATTCTAATTTTAATGTAGGTGCGCTTTTAATTACAGAAGACGATGAATATATTTACGGTGCAAATATTGAAAACGCTGCATATCCTGCATCGATTTGTGCTGAACGTACAGCACTTGTAAGTGCGTATGCAAACAATAAGAAGAAATTTAAAGCAATCGTTATCGTAACGGATGCGCCGGGTCCTGCGAGTCCCTGCGGTGTCTGCAGACAGGTAATGAAAGAACTGTGTCACGATGAAATGCCGGTTTATCTAACGAGCAAATCAGGTGAAGTAATAAAACGAACGGTAGACGATCTTCTGCCGCTTGGTTTTAGCGGGAAGGATATGGATTAATGGATTTTAATGGATTTAAATCAGGTTTTGTCAGTATTATCGGACGTCCGAACGTAGGTAAATCTACGTTTATGAACCAGGTTCTCGGGCAGAAAGTTGCGATTATGTCAGACAAGCCGCAAACGACAAGAAATAAAATACAAGGGGTATATACGAAAAATAATACCCAGATGATATTTATCGATACACCGGGAATTCACAAGCCGAAACACCAGCTTGGCGAGCACATGATGAAAGTAGCGCGTAACACACTGAGAGAAACAGAAGCTATTCTGTTCGTTATAAATGCTGCTGAAAAAATCGGACGCGGTGATGAGTTCATTATCGACATGCTTAAAAATACGAAGACACCGATTATTTTAGTGTTAAATAAAATCGACTTAATTCATCCGGATGAACTGATTAAGCAGATTGAAGTATACAAAGATAAACTGGACTTCAGTGATGTAGTGCCGATTTCAGCACTGCAGGGGAATAATATCGACCGATTATTAACTGTGATTGAATCACACCTGCCTGAAGGACCGATGTACTATCCTGAAGACCGTATTACGGATCACCCGGAGCACTTTATCGTGAGTGAATTAATCCGTGAAAAAGCACTGCACCAGCTGAGCCAGGAACTGCCTCATGCGATCGGTGTTGAAGTGCTGAAAATGAAAGGCGACGATGACGGCGGCAAGGTCAGAGTGGAAGCACTGATTTACGTTGAACGTGAATCACAAAAAGGAATGGTTATCGGTAAAGGCGGCAAGATGCTGAAAGAAATCGGCAGAAAAGCACGCATGGATATCGAAAACCTTCTTGGCAGCAAAGTGTATCTTGAGCTGTGGGTAAAAGTACAGAAAGACTGGCGCAATAAACCGTCATTTATCAGATCGCTTGGGTACAAAGACGAAGAATATTAAAACTGGGTGAGATAATGATCTATCAACAGACTGGTATGATGATCCGGCAGACGAGCTACAGCGAGTCCAGCCGGATTATTACTATACTGACAGAAAGCGGAGAACAGGTGCCGCTGATGGCGAGGGGATTTAATAAACCGAAAAACCAGTTTATTACGCTCCGCCAGGGGTATCTTGAAGCACTGTTTACGTACAACCGCTTTAAAGGCATGGGAACGCTGAATGATGTCGATGTGACTGAACGATATAAAAATATTAACGGTAACTTCGATGTTTATACCCATGCCAGCTATATACTGGAAGTTATTTCAAGAGCTCTCGAAGACGACATTGCAGAACCGGGCTTTTACAGACTGCTTAAAAAAGCATTTAAGCTGCTCGATGAAGGTAATTCAAGCTTTGCCGTCACATCGCTTGTCCTTGTTAAGATGCTGCCGGCATACGGCGGTCAGCTTAATCTTGACAGTTGTGCGGTGTGCGGCAGAAATGATTATAAAAAATACAGCCATTATTCATTTAAATATCACAACGTAATTTGCTATGACTGTCTGACAGACGAAACGCTGGAGCGCACAATACCCGTAAGCAACAGAGTTCTGTATTTTGCACTGTATTTACAGTCGGTGAAACTCGATGATGTAAACAGTATAAAATTATCGGAAGACACCGGACGTCAGCTGCTTAAATTTATCGAAGTGATGTATGAAGAATACAGCGGAGTGTTTTTCAGAAGCAGGAAACTGGTAGACCCGCAGTAAAAGTATATACAATGAAAAAACGCCTCGGATTCCATTAAAGGAAAACAGGGCGTTTTTTTATTAGGTAAAATATAGTTGTTACTCCATATTACTCGTCATCGTTTTAACATCTTTAACGATCTGTTCTGTCTCAAATGTATTATCGCCTGCATCGATACCTGTATAGTCCTTAACGAGCTTGCCGTTCTCATCTATCAGATATATCGCCGTGCCGTGCAGAACCTGGTTAGAGCCGTCCTGAGGCAGTTTAACGATGGATTTGAAGTTATTCAGCGCATAGTCGCGCAGATATTCGAACTCATAGCCTGTTAACAGCTGCCATTCAATTGTTTCCGATGGGCTGTACCAGCTCATATACTCGCTCAGTACTTCAGGAGTATCCGTATCGGGATCGACGGAGAAGCTCACAATACCGACATTTTCCAGGTCTGCTTTCTCAAGTTCCTGAGTCAGTTCCGTCATATTTTGTGTCATCGGCGGACATACTGTCACACACTGGGTAAAAATAAGGTTCGCCAGCCAGACTTTGCCGTCCATATCTTCGGATGTAAATGTTTCGTTATGCTGATTAACAGCTTCAAATTTTTCGAGTGTATTGCCGTAATAAGACATCGGCTCGACTTCACTGCTGCCGCATGCAGTCAGTAATAGCACCAGTGCAATAAGCAGGGAGCTCCTAAACATAAGCATCCTCCATTAAAATATAATCGTTCTCTATGTATAAAAGGGTGCCTCAATAAATTGAGGCACCGCAATTGTTAAAACTTAATTCTTGATGACAGGAAGTCGTGGAGTTCGTCAATTGCAATACGAGTCTGTTCCATCGTATCACGGTCTCTTACCGTTACTTTTTTATCTTCAACTGAATCGAAGTCGAATGTAATACAGTACGGTGTACCGATTTCATCCTGACGGCGGTAACGTTTACCGATTGACTGTGACTCGTCGAATTCAACGTTAAAGTCAGCTGCAAGAAGGCTGTATACTTCCATTGCCTCGCTGCTTAATTTCTTCGATAAAGGAAGAACTGCTGCTTTATACGGTGCAAGCGCAGGGTGGAAACGCAGTACTGTACGTGATTCACCTGACTCAAGTTCTTCTTCGGCATAAGCATCTGTTAGGAATGCAAGTGTCATACGGTCAAGACCGAGTGACGGCTCAATGCAGTATGGAATATACTTTTCGTTAGTTTCAGGATCGTGATATCTGAAATCTTCTTTAGAGTGTTCCATGTGCTGTCTTAAGTCGTAGTCTGTACGGCTTGCAACACCCCAGAGTTCGCCCCAGCCAAACGGGAATTTGTACTCAATATCAGTTGTTGCATTTGAGTAGTGAGATAATTCATCTTCATCATGCTCTCTTAAACGGGTTTTTTCTTCGTTTAAGTTTAAGTCTTTCAGCCATTTAACAGCGAAGTCTTTCCAGTAGTTCTGCCATTCCATTTCAGTACCCGGCTTACAGAAAAACTCAAGTTCCATCTGATCGAATTCACGTGTTCTGAATGTGAAGTTACCCGGTGTAATTTCGTTACGGAATGATTTACCAATCTGTCCGATACCGAATGGAAGTTTTTTACGCATTGAACGCTGCACGTTTTTGTAGTTTACAAAGATACCCTGTGCAGTTTCAGGACGCAGGAAAAGTTCGTTGGTAGAACCTTCTGTAACACCCTGGAATGTTTTGAACATTAAGTTGAACTGACGGATATCAGTGTAGTCGTGAGCACCGCAAGTAGGGCAGTCAATGTTTTTATCGTCGATGATTTCTTTCATTGCATCAAATGATAACCCATCTGCAACAAAAGTATCGTCTTCTTTCTGCATGACATCTTCAATCAGTTTGTCAGCACGGTGGCGTGACTTACATGATTTACAGTCGATCATCGGGTCATTGAAGTTGTTTAAGTGACCTGAAGCGTCCCAGGTTTTCGGGTTCATTAAAATTGCAGCATCCAGACCTACGTTATAAGGTGACTCCTGAATGAATTTTTTCCACCATGCAGCTTTAACGTTGTTTTTTAATTCGATACCAAGCGGACCATAGTCCCAGGTGTTTGCAAGACCGCCGTAGATTTCACTGCCGGGGAAAACAAAACCTCTTGTTTTTGCCAGGTTAACAATTGTGTCCATGTTCATAGTTAATGCAGCTCCTTTTAATTTTTAATTTATATATAAAAAATCCCCGGACAGCATTAAAAATGCTATCCAGGGACGAGCGTAGCCCGCGGTTCCACCCAATTTAGTAAGAAAACTCGCTTTTATATATAAAATTAATTGTATTTGTAAGTTTTATGCCATTTTCGTTGCCGGGCTCACACCATTTCCGACTCGCTTACCGTCATTATATAATTAGAGAAGGATGAATGCAAGTACGATGATATTTCTTTATCTCTGTAAATATTATATAATAAAAAGTGTTGGGAGTGAGAACGTGGAACTGAACGAACGCCAAGAAAAAATTCTAAGCATAGTAAAACAGCACGGGCCGATCACCGGCAGTAAAATCGCTGCACAGCTGTCATTATCCCGTGCAACGTTACGTCCGGATCTGGCTATATTGACGATGTCCGGCTTTTTGGATGCAAGACCCCGTGTCGGTTATTTTTATACGGGTAAAGAAACAAATGATGTCATTGCACTTAAAGTAAACAACATATTAGTGCGGGATGTACAGAGTCTGCCGATTTTAATTACGGCGGATACGAGTATTTATGATGCAATTGTCAAGATGTTCCTGGAAGATGTGGGCACGCTGTACGTCATTGATGATGAACAGTCACTCACCGGTGTTATCTCCAGAAAAGATCTGTTAAAAGGAACGATGAGCTTCAAAGATACAGAAAACACACCGGTCAGTACAGTAATGACCCGGAGACCCAACATTACGATGTGCTATCCGGATGATCTTCTTCTGTATGTTGCGAAACAGATTATCGACAGACAGATTGATTCTCTGCCGGTTGTTATTGAGAAGAATGGTAAAATCGAAGTTACAGGCAGAATTACCAAAACCAATATTACAAAAGTATTTGTAAACTTAATGGAGTGAAGAATTTAATGTCGAATTTTAAAATAATCGTTGCATCAGACTCAGTCGGAGAAACAGGCGAACTCGTAACGAAAGCCTGTCTGTCACAATTTAAAATCGACTCGCCGGATAACGTGATTGACCGCTATCCATATGTGGACAACCAGGATGACGTTGACGATGTTATCGATTTAGCTAAAAGTAAAAACGCACTGGTAGTATATACGTTAATCACACCGTCCCTCAGAAAATACATGGCTGTTGAACTGGAAAAAGAAGATATCTCTTTCATTGACGTGATGGGACCGCTGATGGACGAAATTTCAAAAGCAACCGGACTCGAGCCGTATAACGAGCCGGGCAGGGTGCACCGTCTTGATGAAGATTACTTTAAGAAGATCGAAGCGATAGAGTTTGCTGTTAAATACGACGACGGCAAAGATACAAGCGGTCTTGATAAAGCTGATATCGTACTTCTCGGTGTTTCAAGAACGTCGAAAACACCATTATCCCAGTTTTTAGCACTGAAAAAATACAAAGTAATGAACGTACCGCTGGTACCGGAAGTAAAGCCGCCGGCTGAACTGTTCGACGTCGACCCCGAAAAATGTGTCGCCCTCAGAATTAACCCGGACACTTTATATAAAATTCGTAAAGAACGCTTAAGCCAGCTCGGCTTAAAAGATACTGCGATGTATGCCAACAGTACGCGCATCGAAGATGAACTGACTTACTTCGATGAGATTATCGGCAAAATAGGCTGTCCGATTATAGACGTATCGGATAAGGCAATCGAAGAAACAGCGAATGCCATTATGAAATACGTGGACAGCGAGAGTAATATTAGAGGGTGATTATTTGAGAATACCCGAGGAAACCATAGCTAAAATAAAAGACGAGACCGACATTACCGAGCTGGTGGCAAGTTATATTAAACTTGAACGGCGAGGACGGAACTATGTTGGTCTCTGTCCGTTTCACGATGAAAAAACGCCGTCCTTTTCAGTCAGCCCGGAAAAACAGATTGCACACTGTTTCGGCTGTAAAAAGGGCGGCAACGTATTCCAGTTCCTTATGGAAATTGAGAGTATGTCATTTGCTGAAGCGGCTGCCAAACTCGGAGAACCGCTGAATATAAAAATAGATACGGAAACGAGCGATATTGCAGAGAGCGATATGACGTTCATCCGTATGCACGAATATATGACAGGACTGTATCATCAGCTTCTCGTCAACACAAACGAAGGTGAAAAGGCGCTTCAGTACTTGCTGGACCGGGGATTCCCGATGGATCTTATCCGTTCGGAACAAATCGGTTATGCACCGGAAATGTCTAAGTTTGCGACCAATGCACTGCTTGAGCAGAAGTATAATGAAGAGACTGCTTATCAGGCAGGGCTTGTTTCACGTAATGAAGAAAACTTCTCATATTACGACCGTTTCGTCGGACGTATTATGATTCCCATTAAAAATCATCAGGGTCACCTGGTCGGTTATACCGCAAGAAGTATTGACGGCAGTGAACCGAAATATTTAAACACTCCGGAAACCGAAATTTTCAAAAAACGCGAACTGTTTTTCAACCTTCACGATGCAAGAAAGCATATCAGAAAACTTGATAACATTATTTTAATGGAAGGACATCTCGATGTTCTGAAAGTTAAAACGACGAACGTAAAACATATCGTCGCAACGATGGGGACAGAGCTCAGCCAGGAGAACTTAAACCTGCTGGAACGCCTGTCTTCAAACGTCACGATTATGTTCGACGGCGACTCCGCCGGACGCAATGCCACGCTGAAAGTCGGCGACACGCTCTTAAAACGCGGTCTGAATGTTTACGTACAGAAGGTTCCGGACAAGATGGACCCGGACGAATATATCGAAACTTTCGGCGCTGTAAAGTTTGAACAGTTTATCGCTGATGAACAGCAGCATTATCTGCACTTTAAAGCGGAAGTGCTGCGTCATGAAGCAAAAGAAAACGATATGAAGTTAACGCAGCATTTAAATACACTGGCAAGTGACCTTCAGTTTGTCAGAGATCATTTAACAGCTGAACGTCTTGTCGTTACTATCAGTTCAATTTTCGGTGTCGATAAGCAGGCATTATCGGGTATTATTCCCGAGCCTGTCAGACGGCAGCCGGAATATGCAGTACCGGAACCTATCAGACAGCAGCTGTCGCTCCGTCAGAAAAAAGAACGCTATTTAACAAAGCTGATGATGGCAAACCGCGACTACCTGCTGGAGTACAAGGATACGCTCGATGATAATGTCTTAACTTACCGTCCTTATTATGATATAATGAGAGGACTTTGTGCTTATTTTGAGGCGCATGAAGAATTCGATATTTCTATGGCTCTTAATTATCTTGATCCTGCACTGACGGACACGCTGATAGAACTCGACGGAATGTCGATTCATGAAGATGTCTCACATAGTGAAATAAATGATTATCTAGAAGATTTAAGTGGTATAAGAAATAGTGAATACGAAAAACAGGAATTATACCGCAGATTGGAAATTGCGGAACGGGAAAATGATATGGAACTGCAGATTAAGCTGACCCAGCAACTGATTGAGCTTAACCGGATACACAAAATGTAGTTTTTTGATAACTTAGGAGGCACAGTATGGCGAAGAAAAAAGCAATTACAGCTGAAACGAAAGAAATTGATTTCACAACTGTCGAACAGGCAAAAGCATTCCTGCTGGAAAAAGGGAAAAAAGACGGACAGCTGTCCCATGAAGAAGTTGCAGACAAACTTGCAAACTTCGAGCTGGATTCAGATGCTATGGATGAATTTTTCGAAGAGTTAAACGAAAATGAAATTCAGATGATTAATGAGAAAAACGCAGCTGATACAGATGAAAAACTCGATCTTTCTGATATGAGTGCTCCTCCGGGCGTTAAAATTAACGACCCTGTGCGTATGTATCTTAAAGAAATCGGGCGCGTGGATTTACTGACTGCTGCTGAAGAAGTGGAACTGGCAAAACGTATCGAGCAGGGTGACGATATCGCCAGAAGCCGTCTTGCTGAAGCGAACCTCCGTCTTGTAGTAAGTATTGCAAAACGCTATGTCGGACGCGGTATGCTCTTCCTCGATTTAATTCAGGAAGGTAACATGGGTCTGATTAAAGCAGTAGAAAAATTTGACTTCACAAAAGGATTTAAATTCTCGACTTACGCAACGTGGTGGATCCGTCAGGCAATTACACGTGCTATTGCGGACCAGGCAAGAACAATCCGTATTCCTGTGCACATGGTCGAAACGATTAACAAATTAATCCGTATTCAGCGTCAGCTGCTTCAGGATTTAGGCCGTGAACCGACACCGGAAGAAATCGGTGAAGAAATGGACCTGCCTGCTGAAAAAGTACGTGAAATTCTTAAAATCGCACAGGAACCGGTATCTCTTGAAACACCAATCGGTGAAGAAGACGACAGCCATCTTGGTGACTTTATCGAAGACCAGGATGCACAGAGTCCGTCAGATCACGCAGCATATGAGCTGTTAAAAGAACAGCTTGAAGATGTGCTCGACACATTAACTGATCGTGAAGAAAATGTACTCCGTCTCCGTTTCGGTCTTGATGACGGCCGTACGCGTACACTTGAAGAAGTAGGTAAAGTGTTCGGTGTGACACGCGAACGTATCAGACAGATTGAAGCGAAAGCACTTCGCAAGCTCAGACACCCTTCAAGAAGCAAGAAATTAAAAGACTTTATGGATTAAGAGTGTAATATTTTCTCAAAATTGTTTTGACTTTGACACAATTTAAGATACAATTATATATGAGATAACATGAATAACAGAAGAGGGGGTAACATAATGAATAAAAATCCTATAATTCCATTCTTACTGATTATTTTCTTAGGAATCGGACTTGTGTTCTTACTTTCTGGTTTAGGCGCAACTGACGACGGTGAAGAAGATGTGGCAACTGAAGAAGGTACTGAGGAATCAGGCGGCGGCGAAGAAGCTTCAAGCGGCGACGTTGATGCTGAAGGAATCGCTCGCGATAACTGTGCTTCATGTCACGGACAAGACTTCAGCGGCGGAATGGGTCCTGCATTAGCTGGAACTAGTCTTGATGAAGAAGGTTTCACGACAATCGTACGTGACGGGCAAGGTTCAATGCCGGCATTCTCAGCAGATCAGATTGCTGATGAAGAACTTACAGCTTTATACCAGTTTTTCTCTGAACAATAATTTTTATAAAAAAGACTCTCAATGCTGGGAGTCTTTTTTTTAATACAGGAGTGAGGAAATGTTAAATCAAAGGCTTAAGAAAGTTTCAGAATTTATTATTGGAGACGCACTTGTGGATATCGGTTCCGACCACGCATATTTACCGATTTATGCTGTTGATAACAAGATTATTAAAAAAGCAATATGCGGTGAAATAGCGAGAGGACCTTACGACTCTTCAGTTAAAAACGTACAGCAGAATAAATTATCCGAGGTCATTAAAATCAGACTAGGTGACGGCTTATCCGTGCTTCGCAGTATGGATGAAGTCGATACAATTACAATTTGCGGAATGGGCGGGCCGCTGATCGCTGAAATAATCGAGGAAGGCATGCAGTTTGTACACGGCAAGCCGCGTTTTATTACTCAGGCGAATACTTACCCTTATCCAATCCGTAAAATAATGGCTGAACACGGTTATAAAATTACAGAAGAACTGCAGTTAAGAGACGGTCCTTATTTCTATGATATTTTAGTTTTTGATCCTTCGGATGAACCTGTTGAATACAGTGAAGCCGAATTGCGTTTCGGACCTGTTAATATTGAAAAGAGAGAACCGGTGTTTATCGGACAGCTCGAACGTGAAAAGAGTCATATAGAAAAAATATTAAATGGTATCAACGATAGAGAGAAGAATATAGATAAAGTTAACAGACTTGAATCTAATCTTAAATATGTCGATGAGGTGCTGGAGAATGTTAAAGATAAGTAATCTCTTAAAACAGCTGAACGGAATTGCCCCGTTCCCCGACAGTGAAAAATGGGATAATACGGGCCTGCTGGTCGGTAACGAAGAAGATGATGTGACAGGTATCATTACCGCTCTCGACTGCAGTGAAGCTACTGTAGATGAGGCTGTAATGAAAAATGCCAACGTTATTATCAGTCATCATCCGTTAATCTTCCCGGATATTTCAAGAGTAGTGAATTCAGGTCCGGGTGCAGTGATTCGCAAACTGATTAAGAATGATATTAATCTTATTGCAATGCATACGAACCTGGATCATCAAAAAGACGGTGTCAGCCATATGATAGCAAAAGCGCTCGGCTACCCTGAAACTGAAATTCTGCTGCCGCAAAAAGGGAACTTCAAAAAACTCAGAGTTAATATTAACACTGGGGATAAAGAGAAGTTTAAAGAACAGCTGCTGAAAAATGCACCGGTAGGTGACATGGGAGATTATACAGAAGTCAGTTATGAGTATGAGGTGCACGGTCAATTTAAACCTGAAGCTGCGGCAAATCCGACTATCGGTGAATCAGGGAAGCTTGAACATGTGGATGAATATGTAATTGAATGTATTTTTGACGGCAGAGATCAAAGTGCTGTTATCGATGCAGTTAAAACGTATCATCCTTATGAAGAACCTGCATATGATATTTACAGCCTGGACCGAAAAGCCGACACTGGACTCGGTGTAACTTTTGAATACGGAGATACACTGGATTCGCTGGTTAAGCTGATTGAGAATAGAACAGGGCTTAAAACGGTTAATGTTGTCAGGGCAGATGATCGTCTGATTCAGAAAGCGGCGATTATCGGCGGTTCAGGAATGAGCTATGCCGGTGATGTGTTTAAAAGCGGTGCCGATGTGCTGATTACAGGCGATGTAAAATATCATGAAGCATATGATGCCAAACAGGCCGGACAGAACATTATCGATGCCGGACATTACCTGGAAGTATTAATGACAGAAGGTCTTGCTGAGCTGATAGAAGATCAGATTGACGTTCCGGTCAGCGCTTCTAAAGTTTCAACAAACCCATTTGAATAAATAAAAATACTGCGGAATCTGAAATTAGATTCCGCAGTATTTTTTTATTCCATAACCTTAACTGGTGCAGGGTTTTTAATTTTCGGTAAGATTTTAGCCATCGGTACAGAAGATTTTGGTGCTTCCTGCTGTTCAATGTTGTAGTTCTTAATATACGTAATAACTTCCTTAACGATCGGTGTCGGAGTAGAAGCACCTGCAGTAACTGCAACTTTTTCAACGCCTTCAAGCCATTCGTTCTTCAGTTCGTTTAATGAACTGATACGGTAAGCATTCGTATGGGCAATTTCTTTGGAAACCTGTGTCAGACGGTTTGAGTTATTACTCTTAGGGTCTCCGACAACGATTAACAGATCAGCTTCGCCTGCCTGTTCAGCAACTGCCTCCTGTCTGACCTGAGTCGCAAGACAGATTTCCTTGTGCACTTCGATGTGCGGGAACTGAACTTTAAGTTCTTCCATAATATGGCTGACATCCCACTGGCTCATCGTTGTCTGGTTTGTAACGATAAGTTTTTTATCAGCAAGATAGCCCGGAAGTTCTGCAACATCTTCAAGTGTTTCAATTAAGTGAACGTGATCCGGTGCAACTCCGATAGCGCCTTCCGGTTCAGGATGCTCTTTTTTACCGATGTAAATAACATCGTAGTCATCCGCAGTTTTTTCTCTGATCAGATCGTGTGTAAATTCCACGTCAGGACAAGTTGCATCGATGCAGACAAGTCCTTTTTCCTTAGCACGTGCTTTAACCTGCGGTGAAACACCGTGGGCAGTAAAGATTACCGTACCGCTTTCAATCTGTTCGAGGATTTCAAGACGGTTAGGACCGTCCAATGTGATGATGCCCTCTTCTTCAAACGCATCTGTCACGTGTTTATTGTGTACAATCATACCTAAAATATATATAGGACGCGGCAGTGACTGGTCTAATGAAGCATTGCGCGCAATGACCATTGCATCGACAACACCGTAGCAGTAACCGCGCGGTGAGATTTTAATAATATCCATAAGTAGAACTCCTCCTTACATTTGATTATACTTAATTTTACGGGATATTCAAATCATCCAAATGGCTGAACGATTATTATAGCGTAAATATGCATTTTTAGTTATAATTGATAAGGAGTTTGAAAGGGACAGGTGACATATATGTCAAATGCATTTAAAAGATTTGAATTTAACAATACAATGCTCGATGCAATTGAGCGCGTCGGGTTTACACATCCGACAATGGTACAGGAGCGCGTAATACCGCGTATCTTAAAAGGCAGCAACGTCGTTGCGCAGTCGGCAACAGGCAGCGGGAAGAGCCATGCCTTTTTACTGCCGCTTATTTATAATATCGACGGCGCACAAAAAACGCCTCAGGTTATCGTAATGGCGCCGACAAGAGAACTTGCCAAACAGCTTGAAGGAATGGCTAAAAAAGTTCTTGAGTCATACGAAGATATTAACTGCCGTGCATTCATCGGCGGAACAGAAATGAAACGCGACGAAGAACGTGCGCGTCAGAATCCTCAGCTTGTAATCGGAACTCCGACGCGAATTAAGGATTTAATCGATAATCAGGCACTGGATATTCACGCAGCAAAAACTATCGTGATCGATGAAGCAGACCTGATGGTTGACCTCGGCTTTATGGCGGACGTTGACTATATATCGAACCGCATTTCGACAGCAAGCCAGTTTCTGGTGTTTTCTGCCACTATCCCTGAACCGTTAAAACACTTTATGGAAAAATATATTGGCGAGACTGAAATTATCATAATCGATACGCCGCTTAACAAAGCGTCTATTCATTACAGCCTTGTTCCTGTTAAGGGATCAAGCAGATTAGAGAAGACTCTTGAGCTGACTAAAAACATTACACCGTATATCGGTTTAATATTTGCCAATTCACGTGAACGTGCTGACGAATTATTTGCCTACTTAAAAGAAGCAGGAATTAACGTCGGGTTATTCCACGGCGGACTGAAACCCCGTGAACGGACTCAGGAAATTAAAAAGATTGAAAATCTGGACTATCACTGGGTGGTTGCAAGTGACCTTGCAGCACGCGGACTTGATTTTGACGGCGCATCACACGTCATCAACTACGACATTCCAAAACAGATTGAATTCTTTACGCACAGAGTAGGGCGTGTCGGACGCGGTTCATACAGCGGCGTTGCGATTACACTTTACGAACCGAGTGAAGAGAACGAAATCGATGCGCTTGAAGGCAAAGGATATGTATTCAATCATGAGGATATCCGCGGCGGAGAGCTGAAAGAAATTAAAGACCGTACTATGCGTGCAGGCAGAAACAAACGCTCGAAGACAAATAAAACGCAGAACTATAAAGTACGCAGTCCTAAAAAAGTGAAGCCCGGCTACAAGAAGAAAATCAAGTTCCAGAAAGAAGAACTTGAACGCCAGGAACGCAGACGCTATGCGAAAGCTAAATCACGCAACGAAAAGAAAAGAAATAAAAAAGACAATAAGTAGAGGTTGATATAAATGTTATTGGGATCACATGTTTCGATGAGCGGTAAGAAAATGCTGGAAGAGTCGGTAACGACAGCAGCAGGTTATGGTGCATCTACATTTATGATTTATACCGGTGCGCCTCAAAATACGCGCCGCAAAAAAAATGAAGATCTGAATATCGAAAAGGGACAGCAGGCAATGGCGGAACTCGGTATTACGAATTTCGTTGTCCATGCACCTTATATTATTAATATCGCAAATACTCAAAAAGATCATGTATTTAATCTGGGCGTAGACTTCCTGCAGGAAGAAATTGTCCGTACTGAAGCACTGGGTGCAAAGCAGATTGTACTTCACCCGGGCGCACACGTCGGAGCGGGCAGCGAAGCCGGAATCAAACAGATTGTTAAAGGGCTTAACGAAGTGCTTTCAAACGATAATGATGTACAGATTGCACTTGAAACGATGGCGGGCAAAGGATCTGAAATCGGCCGTACATTCGATGAGATTGCACACATTATGGATGGCGTAACGAACAACGAACGTCTGAGTGTAACATTTGATACATGTCACGTTCACGATGCAGGCTACGATATTAAAAACGACTTTGACGGCGTGTTAAACGAGTTTGATAAAATAGTCGGTATTGACCGTATTAAGATTCTTCACATGAACGATTCCAAAAATCCTGCCGGCGCTCATAAAGACAGACATGAAAACTTCGGCTTCGGCCATATCGGGTTCGATGCTCTGAACTACATCATTAACCATCCGGAATTCACTGACGTTCCAAAAATATTAGAAACTCCATTCGTCGGTCCGGATAAGAAAAATCGTGTTGCACCATACAAACACGAAATTGAAATGATTAAATCCGGAGAATTTGACCCGGGCTTATTAGTTAAGATTAATCCTGATGTATCAGTATTGGAATAGTTAAATTCAAAAGGGCACCTCTTAAAGAGGTGCCCTTTTTCGTAATCATTCCTATTTACAAAACGTAATGATTCCTGTAAAATATATCTGGACATAAATAAAAGGAGTCTTGTTAATGGCTGTGCCTGTATTTGAAATAAAAGACGTAACATATGAATATAAAGATAAACTGGAGGCAACACCAGCACTTCAGAATATTTCCTTTTCTATTAACAAAGGGGAGTTTTTAGCGATTGTCGGACCAAACGGGTCGGGTAAATCAACTTTGCTTAAATTAATACTCGGTGTATATAAACTGCAGCAGGGTAATATACTGATTAACGGCAAGAGCCGCAAGTCATTTAACGCCTGGCAGGAAATAGGCTATGTATCGCAAAAAGCCGCAGCCCATGCCAAAGGATTCCCGGCTACTGTAAAGGAAGTTGTACTGAGCGGACTCACTAAAGAAAAAGGGCTGTTTAAAAGATTTACGAAGAAAGATAATGAACAGCTGGACAGAACATTAAAACTGCTTGATATCGGCCATATTAAACATCAGAACGTATCAAACCTTTCCGGCGGGCAGGCTCAGCGCGTATTTATCGCACGGGCACTGATTAACAAACCGTCGATTTTAGTATTGGACGAACCGACAGAGGGAATCGACAGTAAGCACGTTAAAGACTTTTACAACGTGCTTTTAAAACTTAAAGAAGAGAATGTAACGATTCTGCTTGTTACACATGATATCGGAGTTGTTGTTGACTTTGCAGATAAAGTGGCATGTCTGAACGAACACCTTCATTTCCACGGCACGAATACAGAATTCCAGAATCTTGGTGAGGCAGAGCTGTCTAAAATATACGGTTTCCCGCTGCAGCTCGTGTCGCACAACCATCAGAGGGAGTGCTGTAAATAATGATAGAAGCAATTTTAAACTATGACTTTATGAAATACTCATTTATCAGCGGAATTATCGTCGGGCTGATTGCACCATTGCTCGGGACGTTTATCGTTGTGAGAAGACTGTCGCTTATAGCGGATGCACTGAGCCACGTTGCGCTCGGCGGTATCGCATTCGGTGTATACTTAACATCGATTTTTAATATTGTCATTAATCCGGTTATATCGGGAATAGTATTCTCGGTAATCGGTGCACTGGGTATCGAGAAACTGCGCGGTGTTTACAAACATTATTCGGAGATCGCAATTCCGATTATAATGAGCCTCGGAATTGCGCTCAGCGTATTATTCCTGTCACTGGCAAACGGCTTTAACCAGGATCTGTTTGGATACCTGTTCGGAAGCATCAGTGCAGTAAGTTTCAGCGATATGATACTCATCGGAATAATCGGTATTATCGTACTGCTGTTTGTATTCTTCTTATATAAAGAAATGTTCTTCATCTCATTCGATGAAGAATACGCAGGCGTAATGAAGTTAAGCAAATACATCCATATAATATTTATTATACTCGTGGCACTCGTAATCAGCGCATCAATGCGCATTGTCGGAATACTTCTCGTGAGTGCGATGATGACATTGCCGGTCGCAAGTGCAATGAGAATCACATCAAGTTTCAAACAGCTTATGGCAGTCAGCATAATTTTTGGAGAAATTTCTGTAATCGCGGGGCTGTTTCTCGGATTCCATCTGAATATTTCACCAGGAGGGACAATCGTACTTGTCTCAGTCGCAATATTATTATGTACGCTGGTATTAAATCGTGTAGGAGTTGTTAGGAATGCACAAAGAACTGGTTGATTACAAAGAAATGCTTAAAGAAGCAAAATTTAAAATAACAAAAAAACGTATTCGCATGATAGAAATATTCATGGAAGACGAACGGTATTTATCTGCTAAAGAAGTACAGGAAATGATGAATCAGGACTATCCGGGAATAAGCTATGATACGATTTACCGGAATCTTCATACACTGAAAGACATCAATGTACTGGAACAAACAACATTCGACGGGGAGATGCAGTACAAAATATCATGCACAGACCATCACCACCATCATTTCATCTGCGAACGATGCGGAGAAACAAAAATCGTACAGTACTGCCCGGTGGAAACATGGGAGAAAGAACTGAACGGCGTAAAAATTAACAGCCACAAAGTGGAATTATACGGCTTATGTGAAGTATGCCGGTAATATAAACAGTTAAACAGCCCGCGTCCTTAAATTAATAAGAATTGCGGGCTGTTTTTTATGCTTATATAAGATTTACCGGGTCATTGTGAAAGTGACAGTGACCCGTCAGAATCGTTACCGGGTCATTGTGAAAGTGACAGTGACCCGTCAGAATCGTTACCGGGTCGTTGTGAACATGACAGTGACCCGTCAGAATCGTTACCGGGTCGTTGTGAATCTCACAACGACCCGCCGACACTGATTATTCCTCTTTTTCTTCCGTATTCTTCGCGACTCTGTTTTTAACAATAACTGCTACTGCAAGAACTACTACCAGCAGGACCGCAGTTGAAGGGCGGATAATTGTATCCGTAAACCAGAAAGCGAGAACTGTCAGCAGTATCAGACCGATAATGACGAGAAATATTATATTAAAAACTTTTTTCATAAACTGCACCTGACTTTTATTCTAATAAATTATTTTCCGTTATTTACTATATATTTTTATATGAGAAATAGCAACGAAGTTAAAAAAACCCGCTGCACACTGCAGCGGGATTAAATATATTACTTAGCTTCTTCTGCTTCTTTTTCAAGACGCTGTTTCTCATGATAAGCTTCAGCCATAATGTCGATTTCTTTTTTAAGTTCGTCAACCATTGTTTCTTCAGGTACTTTACGCACCGTTTTACCGTGCATGAAGAGCAATCCTTCACCGCGTGCACCTGCGATGCCGATATCGGCTTCACGGGCCTCACCAGGTCCGTTTACCGCACATCCGAGCACTGCAACTTTAAGCGGTGCTTTAATGTTGGAAATATACTCTTCCATTTCGTTGGCGATTGAAATCAGGTCGATTTCAATACGTCCGCATGTAGGACATGCAATCAGTGTTGCTGCGTTACTTGCCAGACCGAAAGTTTTCAGCAGCTCTTTACATACTTTAATTTCTTCAACCGGATCAGCTGATAATGAAATACGCATTGTATTTCCGATACCTTTGGAAATAATTGTACCAAGTCCTGCCGCACTCTTAACAGTACCTGCAAACAGCGTACCGCTTTCAGTAATACCGATGTGCAGCGGGTAATCAAATGCAGCTGATGCTTTTTCGTAAGCTTCAATTGCAAGGTTAACGTCCGATGCTTTCATCGAAACGATAATATCTTGGAAATCAAGGTCTTCTAAAATCTTAATATGGTGAAGTGCACTTTCAACCATACCGTCTGCAGTAGGGTAGCCGTATTTTTTAATAATATGGCGCTCAAGACTCCCTGCGTTAACTCCGATACGGATTGGAATGCCTTTGGCTTTACATGCTTTTACGACTTCTTCGACTTTTTCACGGCGGCCGATATTACCCGGGTTGATACGGATTTTATCCGCGCCGCCTTCTACTGCGATTAATGCCAGTTTATAGTCGAAGTGGATATCGACAACAAGCGGTATATTGATACGTTTTTTGATTTCTGCAATCGCAAGCGCATCTTCTTCTTTTGGACATGCAACGCGAACAATCTGACATCCTGCTTCTTCAAGCTCATTAATCTGAGCAACAGTCGCTTCAACGTCGTGTGTTTTCGTAGTTGTCATACTTTGAATGATAATTTCATCGGCTCCGCCGATAGTAAGATCGCCAACTTTAACTTTTCTAGTTTGTGTACGATGTGTAATTCCAGACATATACAAGCCCCTAATCTAAAATTCTTTCTAATTTATAATCTTATTATAATAAAAAACTGAGACAAATGTAACCATCTTGCATTACGAATGCGTTTTCTTTTGACCGGGCAGCTTTTTAAAGTAATAAATATAAGGAATTAATGCAACTGCCAGTATAACCCAATAGAAGGTTTCCGTGTATACCGCAATTATTCCAATCGGCAGTGACAACAGCATCATTATATAGGAACCGATTTTAAACCAGTTCATATAATCTGTTTTTTTCTTCATTAAACCGGCAATGAAACTTAATAGAAGAGACAGAAACAG
This sequence comes from Jeotgalicoccus coquinae, assembly GCF_014207425.1. Lineage (GTDB taxonomy): Bacteria > Bacillota > Bacilli > Staphylococcales > Salinicoccaceae > Jeotgalicoccus > Jeotgalicoccus coquinae. The sequence continues at coordinate 808,486 of NZ_JACHFF010000001.1, forward strand.
CATCAGCGTAAAAATAAAGAAGTAAATGACAACTACATATATAGTAATATATATAAATATATAGAAGTATAAACTGGACATCTGACTGGACACGAACTGTCCGAGTGATTCGTTGTCTTTAATATCCCCGATAAAGCTGTAGCTGAAAGTACCGTTTTGAATTTCATTTATGTAAATCCCGTCACGGAGAAATGCAAACAGCACAGCATCTCCGAGTTTATCTGCTTCATCACGGGTGATTTCAGATGTAAACAGTATCTCATGTTCATTTAAGCTGAGTAATTTTTCTGCACCCCGGTATTCATCGTTTTCAATGACGAACTCCGGTATTTCATCGCTGACTTCCGACAGATTTGAAAAGGTGTTTACTGTACCGGTCAGTGTTGTAATAAACGGCAGCGCAATGAAAATCGACAGCAGCAGTATGTTTAATAACAGATACCGGAATGGTACGGTACGAAACAGTGGATATTTTTTAAATGTTGCAAGACGTTTAATAAATTCAAAATACTTCATTCTCTCATCCTTAAATACGTATAATAATAAGACCTTAGTCCTATTTAAAGAAACATAAAGCAATCTAATTGTTATTTTAACATCAAATTGCTATATTTAGGATGTAAACAATTTTGAAGGGAGATTTTTAATTATGGCTTTTGAATTACCAAAATTACCATATGCTTATGATGCTTTAGAACCACACATCGACAAAGAAACGATGGAGATTCACCATTCTAAGCACCATAACACTTATGTAACAAAATTAAACGACGCAGTTAAAGGTACTGATCTCGAGTCTAAATCGATCGAAGAAATTGTTAAAAACCTAGACGCTGTACCAGAAAACATCAAGACTGCGGTACGTAACAACGGTGGAGGACACCTTAACCACACATTCTTCTGGGAATTACTTTCTCCGGAGAAAAAAGAATTATCAGGTGAACTAAAAGAAGCAATTGAATCTGCATTTGGTTCAGTTGACAAATTTAAAGAAGAATTTGAAGCAGCAGGCGCTGGCCGCTTTGGCTCCGGCTGGGCTTGGCTGGTAGTTAACAACGGTGCTTTAGAAATTACAAGCACTCCAAACCAGGACAACCCTGTATCTGAAGGTAAAACTCCGGTATTCGGTGTTGACGTTTGGGAACATGCTTACTACCTTAAATACCAAAACAAGCGTCCTGAATATTTAAGCGCTATTTGGAACGTAGTAGACTGGGACAAAGTTAACGAATTATATCAGGCTGCTAAATAATACAGCAACGAAAAAGACGGGGGATTTTCCTCCGTTTTTTTTATTTTAGTAAACCGGCATTAAAATATGTTAAAATGATGTGGACTTTATAAAAGGGTTTGATGCAGGTTGAAACGGGCAAAAATTAAAAGCTTGGACGCTATAAATAAACAGGTTCTGAGATCGCGTATTAATATTATTATGCTGATAATTTTTATTCTTTTTTTAATTCTTATTATTCGTCTCGGATATTTGCAGATTGTTCTCGGTGATACATATCAGGAACAGGTGGAAAATGCGCAGTACGTTGAAATCAATCAGAGTGTCCCGCGCGGTGAGATTTTCGACCGTAACGGCAATCTGCTTGTCGGCAACACCGCTGAAAAAGCAATTTACTTTACGAGACACAGAAACATGTCGAACTTCGAGATAATGAACGTGGCTGAAACGCTCAGTACTTACATATCCATGGAAACTGACCGTCTGTCGCTTCGCGATAAGCAGGACTACATTATTAACAACTATCCGGGAGAGCTGTCGGCGATTATGCCCGAGCAGGTTACACTGCTTGAAAACGGCGGAATATCCCAAAGTGACTTTAATGAAGATGCTTACGGAATTATCGATGACGAGTTTGCAGACTCTGTATTGAATGAAGAAGATTTAAATATTATTGCTGTATATGTTGAAATGGTTTCGGCAAGCGAACTTAATCCCGTCATCGTTAAAAGTGAAGGTGTGACAGAGGAAGAGTTTGCCAAAGTGAACGAAGACCTTGATGAACTTGCAGGAATTTCAACAGGTCTCGACTGGCAGCGTACTTATCCGTATGACGCAGCACTGCGTACTGTACTCGGAGAAGTATCGACGAACGATGAAGGACTGCCGCGTGAACTCGTTGAATACTATCAGGCACTGGGCTATTCACGTAACGACAGAGTAGGTAAGTCCTACCTTGAGTTCCAGTACGAAGATGTTCTCCGCGGTGAAAAACCCCAGGTGAAATACACGACCGACAAATCGGGGAGAGTAACAGGTGAGCAGACAATCAAAGAAGGTAAAGCAGGAGATGACCTATATCTTACGATAGATATAGAACTCCAGCTTGAACTTGAAAAGATTGCGGAACACCATTTAACAGGTATCCGCGAATTAGCTGAAGAAATTGTCGAGATGGATGAAGGAAAAGGGGACATCGATTACACGATTATTCCCGAATATATCGATACAGTGCAGCTCGTCGTCCAGGATCCGAATAATGGAGACATTCTCGCAATGGTCGGAAAACATATTAATGAAGACGGCGATATCGTCGATTATGATTACGGTACGCTGACAGCAACATACGTACCAGGTTCATCCGTCAAGGGTGCAACCGTTGCGACAGGTTATCAGGAAGAAGTACTGCAGGCAGGGGAAACTCTGGTTGATGAACCGATGACATTCTCAGGTACGGACACGGTCAGTTCATTCTTTAACCGTAATGACCAGGTGCCTGTAGATGACCAGAGAGCATTAATGGTATCTTCCAACACTTACATGTTTAAAATCGCACTGGCGATTATGGGTGAGGAATACTCGAGAAATATGCCGCTGCCGACAGATGTTACAAGTGCAGGTTATGCACTCCGCAACGGACTTAACCAGTTCGGCTTAGGTGTGTCGACAGGAATTGACCTGCCGAACGAAGCAATCGGTCTTGCACCGCAGCTGACAAACCCGATGAACTATCTGTACTTAAGTATCGGTCAGTACGATACGTACACGGCACTGCAGCTGTCACAGTACATCTCAACATTTGCAGCTGACGGCAAACGCGTGCAGCAGCACCTTGCAAAAGAAGTTCGCGGCAGCAATGCAAACGATAAAGGTCCGGTATTAAAATCATACGGTACAAACGTATTAAATACGATACCGGTGACCGGAGATCAGATGTCTCAGATTAAAGCAGGCTTTTACGATGTGTTTAATACACACGATGAAGCAAGAGACATGTACGGTACCGGATGGGATGCCTACCATGAGCTGGAACCGAAAGCAGCCGGCAAGACCGGTACTGCCGAGAGTTTCAGAGACGGTGATCCGGTGTTGAACCAGACGTACCTGGGTTACGCACCGTACGATAATCCGGATATGGCATTCTCAATCATCTTCCCGACGATGCCGAGTACTGTACCGTTCTTCCCTGCACAGTTTATGGGACAGGACGTTATTGAGAAGTATTATGAAATATACTACGGCCAGGAAAGCAAGCCGCTTTACAATTATGATGCCGGTGATTTCTACACTGATCTCGAATACGGCAGCTACTGATATAAAGATCTTAATCCCGCGGGATTAAGGTCTTTTTTTCATCTTTACACAATCTTAACAATACATTTATTTTAGATTTACAATAGCAGGCTAGAATATGTATGTAAGATAAATTACCAGACAAATTAATTGGAGGAATTTTAGCTATGAAGAAGAATTTATTTCTTACTGCACTGCTCATGAGCTTAATGTTCATTCTAGCAGCTTGTTCTGACTCAGGATCAGAAGAAGATACAGGCAGTGAAGAGGGTTCAACTGAAGAAAGTTCAGAAGGCGGATCATCTGCTGATGTTACAGGAAACATAAACGAAGACGATGAGCAGATTGCCGGTGAAGGTTCATCTACAGTATTCCCTATACTTAACCTTTTAGTTGAAGACTTTAACGCTGACCACGGTGTTGCTGTTGAACTTGGCGGTAACGGTACCGGTTCAGGTTTCAGTGCACTAATCGAAGGTACTGCACAATTTGCTAACGCATCACGCGGTATCAAGCAGGAAGAAATTGATGCTCTTGAAGATGCAGGAATTGAATGGACAGAATTCCTTGTAGCTACAGACGGTCTGACAGTTGCAGTTAACCCGGCTAACGATTTCGTAGAAGATTTAACATTTGACGAACTTAACATGATCTACTCAGGCGAAGCTGAGAACTGGTCGGATGTTCGTGAAGATTTCCCTGAAGAACCGATTACAGCTTACGGTCCGGACCAGTCACATGGTACACACGACTTCTTTAATGAAGAAGTAATGGACGAAGAAGGTGTTGAAGGACAGCTTATCCAGGATACTAACCAGGTGGTTTCATCTGTAGTAGGTGACCAGAATGCAATTGGATTCTTCGGTTACAGTTTCTACCAGGAAAACCAGGATTCATTAAAACCTGTATCAATTACAAGTCCTGACAGCGATGAAGCTGTAGAACCAACTTTCGAAAACGTAATGGATTTCTCTTACCCGTTATCACGTCCGTTATACCTGTACGTGGATAACGCAGCATTAGAAGAGAATGAAACTTTCCATACATTTATGGAATTCACACTTAAAAACGCGCAGTCTGCTGCAGAAGAAGTTGGATATGTACCTCTTGAAGACGAAGCTCTTGAAGAAGAACTTTCTAAACTTCCAAACTTGGAACAATAAGAAAAAATCTTATAACAGATGGACGCGGATGCTTTTATCCCGTCCATTTTTAAAGTAAAGAGAGGCTTTATAATGAGCAATAACAAAATCAGAGATCAGATTATTAAAAATACAAGAAATAAATCCAATATTTTCGAGAGATTAATTCCAGTCATTTTACTTTTAATTACTTCAGTTTCTATTCTCGCAACTATCGGTATTCTTTATACATTACTTTCAGAGTCGTTTGAATTCTTCTCACGTGTGCCAATTACGGAGTTCCTGACTTCAGCTACATGGCAGCCGTACGTGGGCGACGGCGAGTGGGGAATATGGGCACTTATTATGGGTACTCTTAAAATTGTAGCAATCGCAGTAATCATCGCCGTTCCAATCGGGCTCGGCGCTGCAATTTATCTGAGTGAATACGCGACTGAAAAAGTCAGACGTATTATCAAACCTATACTGGAAGTGCTGGCAGGTATTCCGACAGTCGTTTACGGTTTCTTTGCAATAAATTTTGTTAACCCTATCCTCCAGGGTATATATAGCGGTTTTGGTTTATACAATGCGGTTTCGGCCGGTATTGTAGTAGGTATTATGATTATCCCGATGATTGCGAGCTTAAGTGAAGACGCAATGAGTTCGGTACCTTCAGCAATGAGGGAAGGTTCACTCGGTATGGGTGCTACGAGATTTGAAACAGCAATCAGAGTAGTTATTCCGGCAGCATTTTCCGGAATCATCGCTTCATTTGTTTTAGCAATTTCACGTGCAATCGGTGAAACTATGATCGTGTCCATTGCGGCGGGTTCAATGCCGAACGCAAGTTTCGATTTAACAGAGCCGCTGCAGACGATGACAGGGTTTATCGTACAGATCACTTCAGGTGACGCTGCATTCGGTACAGATTTATACTACAGTCTGTTCGCGGTCGGTATGACGCTGTTCATTATGACAATGTTAATGAACGTCATTTCATCGTGGTTTACGAAGAGATTTAAGGAGGATTACTAATTATGACGTTGATAGATAAAGACATCATTGCCAAGAAACGTACCGGCAGACAATCTAGAAACCAAATATTTAAATGGTTATTCTTCCTGTGCACGATGTTCGGACTCGCAGTGCTGATTATGCTCATTACAGATACACTGATGGACGGCTGGAGCCGCCTGAACATGGATTTTCTGACGAACTTCAACTCAAGCAGGGCTGAAAACGCAGGATTCTTCGGAGCAATCATCGGTTCATTATGGCTCATGCTGGTCACAACACCAGTTGCCATTATCCTGTCAGTTGGAACAGCTTTGTATTTAGAAGAATATGCACCAAAAAATAAATTTACAGATTTCATTAAAATAAATATTTCAAACCTTGCAGGAGTGCCTTCAGTTGTATTCGGTCTGCTGGGCCTTGCAATGTTCGTAAGAGCACTTGCACTTGGCAACTCGGTACTTGCTGCAGGACTGACACTTGCACTTATGATTCTTCCGGTTATCGTCGTTGCATCACAGGAAGCTATCCGCGCAGTACCCGCATCAGTTCGTGAAGCATCGATCGGTATGGGTGCCACGAAGTGGCAGACAGTATCAAGAATCATTTTACCGGCAGCAATTCCCGGAATCATTACAGGGATTATCCTTGCTATCTCACGTGCGATCGGTGAGACCGCACCGCTTGTAGTTATCGGTGTACCGACAACACTGCTGGTTACACCGACAAGCGTATTCGATTCATTCCAGGCAATGCCTATGCAGATTTACAGCTGGGTTAAGATGCCGAACGAAGAATTCCAGTATATCGCAGCAGCAGGAATTATCGTCCTGCTTGTCATCCTGCTTCTGATGAACTCAGTTGCAATCTTTATCCGCAATAAGTTTTCGAAAAGATATTAATTAATAAGAGGAGTTTTAAAAATGGTAGAACTAAAAACTACAGTTAAACAAAATACACAGGCACAAAACAAACAGCAGTCGCCGATTATCCAGCAGGAAAAGGAGATTGTTTTCCAGTCTAAAAACTTTAACCTCTGGTACGGAGATAACCACGCACTCCAGGACATTAACTTAACTTTTCACGAAAACGACATCAATGCGATCATCGGACCGTCAGGGTGCGGGAAGTCAACTTTCGTTAAATCATTAAACCGCATGACCGAATTAGTACCGATTGTCCGTACAGAAGGGGAAATCGATTTCCGCGGCAACGATATTTTCAACAGCGGCATGTCAGTTGAAGAATTAAGAACACGTGTCGGCATGGTATTCCAGAAACCGAATCCGTTCCCGAAATCAATTTATGACAATGTCGCATACGGTCCCCGTGTACACGGCATTAAAAAGAAATCAATTCTTGATGAAGTTGTAGAAAAATCACTGCGCAGTGCATCAATCTGGGATGAAGTTAAAGACCGTCTTAACGACAATGCTTACGGACTTTCAGGCGGACAGCAGCAGCGAATCTGTATCGCGCGTGCATTGGCAGTTGAGCCGGAAGTTATTCTGATGGATGAGCCGACAAGTGCTCTTGATCCGATTTCAACGACTAAGATCGAAGATTTAATGCAGGAACTTAAAAAAGATTACAGCATCATCATTGTGACACATAACATGCAGCAGGCTGCACGGGTGTCAGACAGAACATCATTCTTCTACCAGGGATACGTTGTTGAATCAGACGATACGAATGTTATATTTGAAAATCCTTCCGACAAGCGTACAGAAGATTATGTATCAGGAAGATTCGGTTAATATATGACTTTGTACCGTGAAAAGTTCCATGAGCAACTTCATGCACTGATTAACGAATGTATTATCCTTGGGGAAGAGTGTCACAAAAGACTGGCAAATACTGTGGAAATCCTTGTTGCAGAAAACATCGATGAAGCACGCCGGGTCGTTCGTGATGACTCTGAAATAAATAAGATGGAAGCAGATATTAACGCACATGCGATTAATTTAATTACGACACAGGCACCTGTTGCGACAGATTTAAGAATGATTATATCCTGCATAAAAATCGCGGATAACCTTGAACGTATCGGCGATAATATAAGCAATGTTGCAGAGGTCAGAAAACGTATTAAAATTACTAACGAGCGCACGCTGCTCCGTTTTAAAACGATGGAGCGTCTCGCTTCATTAATGCTTGAAGATGTTTATACCGCCTTTAAAGAAGATGATATGGATCTGCTGCATGAGATTATTTTGAGAGATCAGGATATCGATGCAGTATTCGTACAGATTACGACTTCAGATATATTCGAAGAATCCGATGCATTTTTAACAGGGCAGATTCAGCTGACAGCAAAATACCTTGAACGTATCGGTGATCACATTAAGAGTATAGCCGAACAGATTTACTATATTCATACAGGTGATCCGTACGAGAAGTCCAAAAGCGAATAACTTGAAACCTCCAGTAATTCTGGAGGTTTTTTCTTTATTCATATAGAATATATATAAGATAGAATTAAATAGAGAAGGGGTTTTTTAAATGTCGAAAAAAGAATTACGCCAAAATATGATCAGCATTTTAAAGTCGATGGACACAGATGCTAAAAATGCTGCAGCAGATAATATTACAGCGCACGCAAAAGATTACATTCAGGCACGCGGTTTTAAAAGTACAGGAATCGTGCTGCCGATGAAAATAGAATACGATACGTGGAAACTTATCGATGAGTTGCTGGCTGCGGATATCGAAGTATATGCGCCGCAATGCCACTACGAAGATAAATCAATGACATTCCACCGTCTGACTTCAAGAGACGAAGTAACGCTGGATGAAAAAAATATCCCAATTCCAAATCCGGATGCACCGGTAAACAACGACGTTGAATTATTAATCGTGCCAGGTCTGATCTTCAGCCCTGAAGGATACCGTATTGGTTACGGCGGCGGCTTCTACGACCGTTTCCTGACGAACTTTAACGGCTCAACAGCATCACTGATTTTCAGCGAACAGATCGGCGAGACGATTGTTATGGATCATGACCTGCCGGTAGACGTTTTAATTACCGATAAAGAAATATTCAATGTTAAAGAAGTGAGAAAGAATGAAGAATAAATGGCAGGCAGCATTTGAAGTTGCGAAATATACAAATTACGATTTTCTTCATTATGACAATGATACAAAAATAATATGGCTGAAAGACCGTAAAAAGAAAACACTCATGTGTCTGATTGATATGGATCTTTCAGACAGTGAACTTGAAGAGATTACAGATAACATATTCAGTTCCCAGGATAATCTGTCGGGCATCGCGGGCTTCCCGGTTAAAGTGATAAATCTTTACCATTTAACCAGTAAAAAATTCACGCGCAAGTTTAAATCAAAATCACTGAGAGTGAACCACCGGACAGTAAACAACCTTGAAAAGATTATTTCCAACCCTTTCTATAAGATAGATATGAAATACAAGAAGCCGAAAGACGATGCTTTTTACAAGCGACGTCTGATGTCCCGTCATCCGTTTGAGAAGTATATGATTAAATTTACGCCGATGACGCTGCTGCTTGTTACATTAAATACGATAGTTCTGTTAATTAATTTAATTTTTGTTCATCTGTTTAATACGCATGAACTGACAAACCTGCTGGCAGTCAGCCATTACGAAGTATCGTCAGGAGAATACTACAGACTTGTGACCAGCACGTTTCTGCATGCCGGCATCAGTCATTTCCTGTTTAATATATTTGCACTGTATATTCTCGGGAAGTTCGTCGAAGGAATATACACACCATGGCATCTGCTGATAACGTATCTTGCAGCAGGCACCATCGCGAGCCTGTTCTCACTTGCGTTCATTACTGAAGGTATTTCACTCGGAGCGAGCGGTGCTGTATACGGACTGCTTGGACTAATGATTATGCATTTATTAATCACGAGACAGATCAAAGTAAAACTGATTATCCAAATAATCGCAGTGTTTGCAGTGGTTTCGGTCTTATCCATGTTCCTTGCGAATATTAATCATTATGCGCATATCGGCGGACTGGTTGTCGGTGGACTGCTTGCAGTTCTGTTCAACTTCCGCCGTGTGAAGTTTAAATATTCATTGATTGCAGCTGTTGTATTAATCTTGTTCACGATGTTCAGCCACTACAGCATGAATCAGCAGACTTCTATTCATCCGATGGATGATGAGGCAATGTACTATTATGAAAATGGCGACTACGATAAAACACTCGAAGTCGTAAACAGTTCAATTAACAAAGAAGTCGCGACAGATATGACTTATTATCTGCTCGGTAAACTGTATATTGAATCGGGCGATGCTAAAAAAGGACAGGAGTATGTAGATAAAAGCTACGACATGAATCCTGCCAACGAACTTGCCGCAAAAGAAAAAATATTGGAATTCCGCAAAGCTCAGGATTATGAAAGTATGACTGAAGCTGTAAGCAGACTGGATAAACCGGTCGAGGACAAAGAGCTGCAGATCCTTGTCGATGAAGTAAATTAATCTTTATGTATAATTATGCTTGATTATGTAAGTTTATGATGTTAGTATATAAATTATCATCAACAAAAAAACTTATGAGGTGACAATATATGGCACAGAAAAAAGTAGTATTAGCATATTCAGGCGGGTTGGACACAAGCGTAACGATTCAATGGTTTATCGATAAGGGATTCGATGTAGTAGCGGTATGTTTGGATGTCGGTGAAGGTAAAGACCTGGAACTGATTCATGACAAAGCACTTAAAATGGGTGCCAGCGAATGTCACATCATAAACACGCAAAAAGAATTTGCAGAAGAATTCGTTGCTTATACAATTTACGGAAATTCAATGTATGAAGAAAAATATCCATTAGTATCAGCACTGAGCCGTCCGTTAATTTCTAAAAAATTAGTTGAGATCGCTCACGAAACAAATGCAGATTACGTCGCACACGGATGTACCGGTAAAGGTAACGACCAGGTTCGTTTCGAAGTGGCAATCAAATCACTTGATCCGACAATTAAAGTACTGGCACCGGTTCGTGAGTGGACATGGTCAAGAGAAGAAGAAATCGAATATGCGAAAGAGCATAACATTCCGATTCCGGTTGATCTTGATTCACCATATTCTGTAGACCAGAACTTATGGGGCAGAAGCAACGAGTGCGGTATCCTTGAAGACCCGTGGGCAGCACCGCCGGAAGATGCATATGACCTTACTGTAAACATTAAGGATGCACCGGACGAAGCTGAAGAGTTATTAATCACTTACGAAAAAGGATTACCGGTTGCAGTCAACGGCGAAAAATTTGAACTGCACGAATTGATTTTACATTTAAATAATGTAGCAGGTAAGCACGGAATCGGCAGAATTGACCACGTGGAAAACAGACTTGTCGGAATTAAATCAAGAGAGATTTACGAAACTCCGGCAGCTAAAGTGATCTTAACTGCAAAACACGATTTAGAAACTATCACATTAACTAAAGACATTGCTCACTTCAAACCGGTCGTTGAGCAGAAATATACAGAACAGGTGTATAACGGTTTATGGTTCACTCCATTATCGGAAACACTGAGAGCGACACTGAAAGACATGCAGCAGCCTGTAAATGGCGATGTGCGTGTTGAATTATACAAAGGTAACGTAACTGTTACAGGACGTAAGTCGGAAAACAGCCTGTACAACGAAAAACTCGCAACATACACGAAAGAAGATGCATTCAACCAGGAAGCATCAGTAGGCTTCATCGAAATCTTCGGTCTACCGACTAAAGTTAAAGCGATGCTTGAACAGGGAGTTGCTGTGGATGAGTAAAAAAGCTTGGGGCGGAAGGTTCCAGGAAGAATCAATATCATGGGTGGAAGAATTTAATGCTTCCATCCATTTTGATAAAGTTCTGATTGAGGAAGATATCAACGGGAGTATTGCACATGCAAATATGCTTGCAGCACAGGATATCATTACAGAAGAAGAGAACAGCCGGATTAAAGAAGGACTGCTCAGCATTCTTAATGATTACAACAACGGTAAATTAACATTCAGCGTATCGCAGGAAGACATTCATATGAATGTCGAGGCGAAGCTGATTGAAAAAATCGGTTCAGCAGGCGGCAAACTTCATACGGCAAGAAGCAGAAATGATCAGGTCGCAACGGACATGCATTTATACGTTAAAAAAGAAGTAAATGCAGTAATCGAAAGTGTGGAACTGCTGCAGGAGACGATTATCAAACTTGCTGACAGGCACATTGATATCATCATGCCCGGATACACGCATTTACAGCGTGCACAGCCGATTCTGTTCTCTCATCATATACTGACTTACTTCTGGATGCTGGAACGCGACAAATCACGTTTTAACGATTCTTTAAAACGTATTGATGTTTCTCCGCTTGGAGCAGGGGCAATCAGCGGTACGACGTTTAATATCGACCGTTTCCAGACAAAAGATGAGCTGGGCTTCGAAGGGATTTATCATAACAGTATGGACGCAGTGAGCGACAGGGACTACATCGTGGAAACATTATCCAATATTTCACTGACGATGGTGCACTTATCAAGACTGTCTGAAGAACTGATTTTCTGGACAACTGACGAGGCGAATTTTGTGACGCTGAGCGATGCGTTTACGACGGGGTCATCGATGATGCCTCAGAAGAAAAATCCGGACATGGCAGAATTAATCCGCGGCAAGAGCGGGCGTACAGCAGGACATCTGATGTCAATGCTGATGCTTTTAAAAGGTCTGCCTCTGACTTACAACAAAGATATGCAGGAAGACAAAGAAGGACTGTTTGATTCGTTAACAACAATCAAAGGCTCGCTTAAAATTATGAACGGCATGCTCGATACGCTGACGATTAACGAGGAAGTGCTTGAAGAAGCAGTGACTGAAGATTTTTCGAATGCGACAGAGCTTGCGGATTATTTAGTCGCTAAAGGAATTCCGTTCAGGGATTCTCATGAAGTGGTCGGCAAACTGGTACTGACATGCATCAATAATGGTATCTATTTGAAAGATATGGCTCTTGCTGAGTTTAAAGCTGCAAGTGACGTAATCGAAGAGGATATATACGAAATTTTGTCACCTGAAGTTACAGTGAACAGAAGAATCAGCTACGGTTCAACAGGAACTGAAGCTGTAAAACAGCAGCTTGAAGTGGCTAAAAATCATTTATAACATTTAAAAAACTCTCTTCCGGATATCCGGAAGAGAGTTTTTCTTATTCATTAATTTAATTAACCAAGATCCGGATAGCCGAATGTGAATATTGTTGCAAGTGTCCAGAGTCCGAAAACCAGAACTGTTACTGCACTGAAGCCGGCACCAAGAAGGTTTTTAGCTTTCATAGAGTTAACAAGTCCAAACACTCCAAATACTGCTACCAAGCCCATTAGAATCGCAAGTGCATTAATACCGATTCTGATGGATAAACCACCGATAGTAAATAATTCTCCTGTATCGAAGAAAGGCATTATACTGACCCCCTAATCTTTCTCTTTAAACAATCACTTAATAATATTGTATAATTAATATATAGTTTTGTCGAGAACATTTTGGAGAGTGATTACTAATGAAAATAACAAGAATGCCTTTAGGGGCACTGCAGACAAACTGCTATATCGTCAGTAACGGTGAACGGGTGCTGGTATTCGATCCGTCAGCAGAACCTGCTGCAATTATCGGCAAGCTGAAAGACATTGGACTGCCGGTTGACGGAATACTGTTAACGCACACGCATTACGACCATTTCGGGGCACTGGATGAAGTCCAGGCATTTACAGATGCCGAAGTATATATGTCGGATATTGAAATTGACTGGCTGACAGACATTGCTAAAAACGGCTCAATACGCTTCACTGAGGAGATTACTTCATCAGTGACACCAAGTATCATAAAAGAAGGACAAGCGTCCGTAGGAGCCTTTAAATTCGACGTTATTCATACACCCGGACATTCACCAGGTTCATTGAGCTACAAATTTGAAGATTTCGTTATTTCAGGCGACGTATTATTCAATAAAGGCGTCGGCCGTACCGATCTGTACGGCGGGAGTACTCCTGAACTGATGTATTCGATCAGGGAGAAGCTGTATAAGCTCGCACCGGAGACGACTGTTTATGCAGGACATAACGTACCGACGACAATCGGCGATGAAAAAGAAAACAATCCGTATGTAAGATAAGTTAAAATATATCAGCCCGCGCATCTGAATATAATCAGGAGCGCGGGTTATTTTTGTGAAGTTTTTCAGTCGTATATTTAAAGCAGGCAAAGAAAAAAGCAGGGCACCGGAGTGCATCTGCTTTTTTACTTTAATTAGATTTCATTACCAAATGATGGTTCAAGTAAGAATGTTGTGTAATATGTAAATCCGACAAAGAACAAGATTAAATATGCAGCAAATACATACATGTACATTCTTTCAGTTAATTTCATATAGCCAAGTAAAACAAAGAAACCAGTCTGTGCTACGAAGAATAGTGACATAGTTACCATATCTCCAACATAGAACAGAATTGCAAAAATTGCAGTCCAGAATCCAAGCATTTTAAATACTTTATCCATGTGATACATCCTCCCACCTGAATAATTTCACATATCATTAATTTCAATTATAGATAATAACGACAGCAATGTAAATAGCAATTCAACATATTGTGCTGTAATTAAATTCCAAAATTAAAGAGCTTTGTGTAAAAAGTATAACAGTTTTACTATTTTTGCGAAAACATGAATTATTTAAATGAAAAACGCACTTTTCGCCTATATATAGAGTAGGAGGTGTTTTTTTGAAAGAGCTGGCAGAATCATTAATCAAAGATGCATATGACAGCGGCGCAAGTGATATTCACATTACGTTTGAAAAATCCGGGGGAGCGGTTAAAAAACGGGTCCGCGGAAAAATGGTGCCCGTGTGCACGCTGGAACCGGATATGCTGAAACGGCTGATCAACTATTTAAAGTTCATTGCTGAACTGGACATTAACGAACACAAAGTGCCGCAGAGCGGCAGAACTGACTTTTATATCGATGAGCTGCTGTGCAATATACGCGTCAGCACACTTCCGCTCACGATTATGAAGGAGATTACAGTCATCAGGCTGCTGAACACCAGTGCAGGAAAATCTTCTGCAGGTCTTTTTTATAAAGACGAAGATTATAATTTCCTGACAATGTATATGAAACTGTCTCAGGGACTGATTTTATTTACAGGCCCCACAGGGTCCGGGAAGAGTACGGTGATGTACAGACTTGCAGCGGATGCAGTCGCAGAAGGCTCGCATCAGATTATCAGTATCGAAGATCCGGTTGAATTTGATATTGACGGTCTTGTGCAGGTTGAAATTAACGATAAGGCAAATCTGAGCTACGGCCCGCTGATCAGAGGTGTACTCCGCTGTGATCCGGATATTATTATGTTCGGTGAAATCAGAGACAGAGTCATTGCCGAAGAACTGCTGAAAACAAGTCTGTCCGGACATCTGGTACTGAGCACCTTCCACAGTAAAAATGCATTGAGCACGCTGACAAGGCTTAAAGATTACGGTTTATATAAAGAAGAGATGGCCGAGAGCATTTCGCTTATCATTAATCAGCGGCTGATTCATACGGGTAAAGGTTCGTTTATCGTGTATGAATATTTGGATCAGCAGATGATTCAGGCGTATTTAAACGGCGGTGAAGTGAATTACACAACGATTCAGGATAAGCTCTTTGAACTTCACGGGGAAGGGGCACTGACGGATGAAGAATTTAAACATTACAATCGGTCCTTCCAATAAGCTTGGTAAATATGATGCACACTTTCTGCTGAAGCTTGCCGGACTGCTGAGAAACGGTTTTACGATGCAGCAGGCATTAATATTTCTGACCGAGCAGTACGAAGTAATCAAACAGGCCGACAGAAATGCGCTGCTCGGACTGATTAACAGCGGTGCCTCTCTCAGTGCCGTACTGAAGCATCTCGGCTTTTCAAAGTCGATTATTATGCAGGTGTCGTTCGCAGAAATTCACGGTGAAATCATTTCAAATCTGGAACAATCCGGAGAATATTTAACCACACGCCGGCAAACAATTCAGAAGCTGGTTAAAACACTGCAGTATCCGCTCGTGCTGGTCACGATTTTTATCATTATGCTCGTGTTATTGAATTACACGGTAATTCCTCAGTTTAACGAGCTGTACAGTGCCATGCAGGCGGATAAGACGATGCTCGTACACATGCTGACACTGATACTGAATTATCTTCCTTATGCGGCTTTAGCCCTCATGACTGCAGTGTTCCTCAGCGGTTTCACAATCCTTATTATCCTCAATATTAAAAATACGGCTCTGGCAGCAAAATTGCTGCTGAAAATACCGGTCGTAAAAACTTACTTTAAATACTACGTCACATACCGCTTCTCAAGGGAGTTCGGCTACTTTTTAAATAACGGTCTCGAAGTAAAAGAGATTATTCTGCTGTTTAAAACACAGACGATCAACCATTATTTAAGTCTCGCTGCACAAACTATTGAAACTGAACTGCTGTACGGCACTTCGCTTGGTGATGCCATTGAGCAGCTCGATATGCTCGACAGAAGACTTGCGGTATTCGTCAACCACGGCGAATACAACAGCAACGTCGGACGCGAACTCATTATTTACAGCGAATACTCTCTTGAAAATATCATTATAAAAATTGAAAGCTTTACGAAAAAGATACAGCCCGTCATATTTCTGATTCTCGGACTGTTGATTGTGTGTCTGTATTTAGTAATCGTGTTACCGATTTTCAATATGATGAGCAATATCCAATAGGAGGAATAATTATGAGAAGAACAATTAACCGTAAATTTAAAAACAAAGAAGAAGGTTTTACACTGATTGAAATGCTGCTGGTGCTCCTCGTTATATCAGTTTTAATCATTCTGATTATCCCGAATATCGCGGCACAGAGCCGCAACGTCCAGGATACGGGATGTGAAGCACAGGTGCGTATGGTTCAGAGCCAGATTGAGGCATACACGCTGAATGAAGGCACACCACCGTCAACAATCCAGGAGCTGGTGCCGGAATACTTAACAGCTGAACAGGTCAGCTGCCAAAACGGTGATTCAATTACGATAACTAATGGCGAAGCAACGAGGCAGTAGCGGTTTTACCATGATGGAGATGATGCTGACTTTATTTCTGGTCAGCATTATTCTGTCATTGTCCGTGCCGCACTTACCTGTGTACCGGCAAAACGACACTGCCGGGGAAATTGAAACAATCAGCTATGTATTCCAGGGCGCCCAGATGCATGCAATGGCGAAAAAGAAATCCTATACAGTGATGATGGATCACGCGAACCAGTCAATCATCGTCCGGGATAAAGACCGAAACCCGATATCAAACTACGAACTTAAAGTATGCGTACTTCAGGAATATGGCATGAGTCAGTTTGTCTACAGACCGAACGGAGATACGAGCGGTTTCGGAACGGTGCAGTTTTTATGTAAAGGCAAGACGGTAAAATTTGTATTTCAAATCGTAAAAGGGAGGTTCCGGATTGAACAATGACGGGTTTCTGCTGTATGACAGTCTGCTTGCTGTCGTTATATTTACTGCAATTGTTTTAATGCTGCCGGGGATATTTTCTATTACAGCCACGGATGAGCTGAGCATGGAACAGCTTAAGTTTTACCGTGAACTGTACAGTATGAGCACCCGGTATAACTCAACTGAAGATTATATAAAAGCAGCTCAAAATTTATTTAAAGGAACGGGGTTCCCATGTGATGAACGGCTCAAAAAAATATGCGGCTGACGGTTTCAGCTATATGGAGGTCCTCCTGTCTTTAATGACCGCTGCGTTAATTATGGCTGTTATGCCAAATATAATGATGATGTTCCAGTCACTGACGCTGGACGGGGATTATTACGACACAGATATATTCACACTCGATATTATTGAAACTTATAAAGTATCTGAAAAAATAAAAACAGCCGGACGCACGATAAACTTCACCACTGATCACGGGGAGGTCTCATACCGCTTTGCTGACGGACGGATTATTAAAAGTATTGACGGTGACGGCTTCGTCACTATGATGTTCAATATCGAGGAGTTTATCATTACAAAAGAGAACACATCGATTACGCTCGAGCTGAAAGGAGCAGCGAATGAAACATTTACCTTCAGGCAATGATGGATTTTTCAGCGTGTCTGTATACTTTTTACTTATATATTTAATCGGGGTATACTATCATTACTTTAATAGGTTTCAGCTGGTACTCGATATCCGCATGAATTTAATTGAAATCTATATTTCCAGAATCTATCAAATAATAAATTAGGTGAACAGACATATGATATTAATCGGTTTTATGGGATGCGGCAAAACGACAATCGCAAATGAACTCGGCAGAAAACTGAACAAAGAAGTCATCGACCTCGATGCAGTGATTCCGGCAATCGCAGGACGGACAATACCTGAGATCTTTGCGGATGAAGGAGAAGCGGCATTCAGGGAATATGAATACCGCGCGCTTAAAGAAACACTTCAGAAAGATGTGATTATCGCGACCGGCGGCGGGGTAGTGACTTACGATAAATCTTACGATGAATTAAAGGGGCTGTCCGGCAGACCGGTATTCTTTTTAAATGCACCGTTTGAAGATTTATACAAACGGATCCAACAGGATGAAAACCGCCCGCTCGGAAATCAGGACAGCGAAAAAGTCCGCGAGCTGTATAATTCGAGACTGGATAAATATACTTCACTTGCCAGCAGGGAAGTCAGCACACTTCAGACTGTAGAAAAAACAGCCGCTGAAATCATAGTTTATATGGATGAATCGAATCTTTAGCCGTGAGTATTCAGCTTGCTATTTTCAATAAATTATGACTATAATGTATACGGATTCAAAAGACAGTTACGGATGAATAATACTGGAGAGAACGCGTTATGCGTCGCCGAAGGAGCAAACCGTTATACGGTGAATCTCTCAGGCAAAAGGACAGTATTGCGACGTAATCCTGAAGATTATATCAACAGGACAGCGAGCAGTCACTGTCCTGTTTTATTTATTTGAGGAGGAAATTGTAATGAGTGAGTTAAAAAGAACACCTTTAAACGAGTACTATCATGAGAACGGTGCTAAACTGGTCGACTTTGGCGGCTGGGAAATGCCTGTTCAATTCTCAAGCATCAAAGAAGAACACACAGCAGTAAGAGAAGATGTCGGTATTTTCGATGTCAGTCACATGGGTGAAATCCGTGTTACAGGCGCTCAGGCTGAAGAATTCTTAAACTATGCACTGACTAACGACGTTACTAAGTTAACAGATGTAAAAGCTCAATACACTGCGCTCGCTAATGAAAAAGGCGGAGTTATCGATGATCTTGTAATTTACAAGCTTGCTGAAAATGACTACCTTCTTATTCCGAACGCAGGCAATACTGATGAAGACTACGAATGGCTTAAGGCTATCGAAGGGTACGACGCAGTTGTAGAAAACGTATCTGCAGATTACGGTCAGCTTGCAGTGCAGGGACCAAATGCAAGAGCTTTAGTACAAAAATTCACAGAAACTGATCTTTCCGAACTGAAAATGTTCAACTTTGTCACAGATGCTCAGGTTGACGGCAAAGACGTTATTATTTCACAAAGCGGTTACACTGGAGAAGACGGGTTTGAGCTGTACTGCAAACCGGAAGATACACTTCACCTGTGGAAACTGTTCGTAGATAACGGTGCTGCTGAATGTGGGCTGGGTGCACGTGATACTCTGCGTCTTGAAGCGGGACTTCCACTTCACGGCCAGGACTTGTCACCTGAAATCTCACCACTGGAATCACGCATCGGATTTGCAGTTAAAGTAGACAAAGGCGACTTCATCGGTCAGCCGGTATTAAAAGAACAAAAAGAAAGCGGTATTCCACGCCGTCTGTCTGCATTTGAAATTACAGGCAAAGGAATCGCGCGTACGGACTACGAAGTATTCGATAACGAAGGAAACAAAGTAGGATATGTTACAAGCGGAACGCAGTCGCCAACGACTAAACGTTCAATCGGTTTCGCATTAGTTGATACTGATTTCTACGAACTTGATAAAGAGTTTGTAATCAAAGTGCGTAACAAAGAAGTACCTGCTAAATTCGTTAAAACACCATTCCACAAAAACTAATTATTTTATTAAACCCTGCGGCATATGATGCTGCAGGGTTTTTTATGCTGATTGACCGGCGGGTAGTGAGATGCGTTCATTGGGATGCAGAACGGTAATTGTCCCATCGTAAACTCCACATTGGGGCAAATACACTGAATCATCTCATCGTGACACACTCATTGAGATATTGGCAATTATCCATCCCAATGTGAAGCGTACACTGAGACGAACAGCTTTAATTGTCCCATCGACGCCGGCAATCACTCAAAACAAAAGCACCTGACCGGTAACGGTCAGGTGCTGTCGCTTATATTAACGATTTTTTGATTTAATCTTGCCAGTCCATTTAGCAATACCCTGTTTAAGAACGTTGATATCTTTATGGCCGTCTTTTTTCAGCATACGTGCTGCACGAAGTGCCGTACGTCCATTTTGATCGTATAAGTAAACGGCTTTATCTTTACGGATACCGCCTTTTTTCATTTGGAATGTTGAAATCGGCATGTTTCTTGCTCCAAGAATATGGCCGTGTTCGAATTGTGCTTTCTCGCGTAAATCAATCAGCTGCACTTTACGCAGATCCTGATTGAATTCCGTTTCAGATAACATGTTAACGCCTCTCATACTTAAAAATGCATTTATCACCAATACAACGATGACAACTGCCAAAATTATTAATGCAATAATCCAGCTTTCCACTTAAAAACCTCTCCTTGTTATATGTGTATTATTTTTTACGGTGTTTACGTTTTGCCTTGCGCAGTGCTTTTTTATACTTTCTCTGATCTTCAGTTAAGATAAAGAAATAATAAATGCCGTAGAAAATCGCGGCAAGCACAAGCATGAATATCAGTGAATTAACAACCATGCCGAGCACGACATCCAGGTTCATCAAAAGCCCGATTGCCGAGACAATCAGTACGATAATTATCAATGCTTTTTTCACTTTTTATCACTCCCTAAAAGGTGGTTGAATGAATGTATCGCCACTTCAACCTGATCATTATCCGGCTGCTTTGTCGTTAAGTACTGCAGCCATAAACCCGGCAGCCCAAAGTATTTCAATACGGGAACTTCCCGGAGCTTATTAGTAATCTGAAGTACTTCAAATGACAGTCCCAGCACAACAGGTATCAGCAGAATTCTGTTAAGTACCCTGACATAAAGCGGGTCGACCGGTACGAACATGTACACGGCGAAACCGACGAGCACAGTAAACAGTATAAACGAACTTCCGCAGCGGTAGTGCAATCTTGATTCAGCCTGCACATTTTCGATCGTTAAAGGTTTATCCTGTTCGAAACAGTTAATTACTTTATGTTCAGCACCGTGGTATTGAAACAGCCGCTTCACCATTGGTGTCAGTGACAATATGTATATGTAGCCCAGCAGAATAATTAATTTAATCAGTGTTTCAAGTGCCACCTGGCCCAGTTTCCCTGTAATAATACCGGAAAACACTTCTGCCACAAACACCGGAATTAATGTCAGTATAAATTTACCGATGAAGAAGGTAAGTATACCGATAATAACGGTGGAAAGCACGACTTTTGCTGTATTTTGATTGTTTTTCTCCTGCTCTATTTTATAATCTTCCGCCGGATCACGGTCGTAACGGTCTGCGGCGAAATCCATATGTTTCATCCCGTAGACGCTCGCTTCCAGTATCGCGACATTGCCTCGGATCAGCGGAATTTTCTTAAGTCTGGTCAG
Source organism: Jeotgalicoccus coquinae (assembly GCF_014207425.1). Taxonomy (GTDB): domain Bacteria; phylum Bacillota; class Bacilli; order Staphylococcales; family Salinicoccaceae; genus Jeotgalicoccus; species Jeotgalicoccus coquinae. Next base: position 829,959 of record NZ_JACHFF010000001.1, read on the forward strand.
GAACGGTTTTTCAGGCCGGGGCATGTCGAAGTAGTCGATATCCCCGTTCGTCCGCCGTATGGCTGTCGACATATGCGTCTTCGACTGGAACATGACACCTTCTGGTACTGCCTGGCCGCCGTAAATCGGTTTAGTCATTATGCTTCATTCTCTCTACAAGTATTCTGTCGCCGACTGCAGCCTGTCAATTGCTTCGTTAAGGAGCTCGTCGTCGTCTGCAGCCAGTGCATCCGCAATCTGGTTTACAGCTTCAGTAATTTCTTCATTGGCAAGAACAACATTGGAATGTTCACGTTCCAGAACTTCAGTCAGTTCCAGTTCGCCGACTGCAGTTTCATATGTTTCAACAGTGTCGTTCACTGCATCTCTCGTTTTAACCACTTCACCGCTGTTGACCTGATCACCATTACGGTAAGCAGCGATATGTTCGTTCATTTTATTCAGATTTTCTGTAATGCCGCTAGCATAAACAGTAACGGTATCCACATATAATTCCACGTTGGGATTATCGCGGTCGCGTTCGAAGTTGACGATTTGCGTTTCGAGGTTGTCCAGATGCAGAGTCAGCTGCTGATTACGGACCTGTTCGGTCTGAAGAAGTCCTTCAAGCTCGCTTTTATACTCTTCCTGCTCGATCAGCGCATCTTCAGGCGAGCTCTGTGAGCACCCTGCAGCAAGTAATACTAATATGATTGCAGATAGTTTAAGTTTCATCGCACATTCTCCTATATATCATTAGACTATTTTAACATGTTAGCGTTAAAATATAAAAAGAAAATGAAATAGATATCGGTTTCATGTAAAATGGTTATGGAGAGGTGGCGGAGAAATGATTAAATTTGATAAAGTACAACAGTTGATTGAGAGAGAAAACCTTGATGCATTACTCGTAATGAGCAGTTATAACAGAAGATATTTAAGTGATTTTACCGGCTCCAGCGGAGCACTCGTTATTACACCAAAAGCGAGATACTTAATATCCGACTTCAGATATAAAGCCCAGGGTGCTGAACAGGCTCAGGATTTCGAGTTTGTACTGCAGCAGGGAAGCCTGCTTGATTTCATCGCATCATTTATGAAATCAAAAAACATTAAACGTATTGGTTTCGAAGGGGAACACGTAAACTACAATACATACAGCAAGATTAAAGAAGACTTTGAAACAGTGCCGTTAACAGGCGAAGTGGAAAAAATCCGTTTAATCAAAACTGATGATGAACTTGATTTAATTATGAAAGCCTGCGAAATCGCAGACCAGTCTTATGAGTACATTTTAACTTATGTTAAAGCAGGTATGACTGAGCTGGAAGTTAAAAATGAGCTTGAAGCGCACATGACGAAACTCGGTGCGAGCGGGCCCAGTTTTGATACGATTGTTGCAAGCGGACACAGAGGTGCACTGCCGCACGGCGTCGCTTCTGACAAAGTAATTGAAGAAGGCGATATGGTAACATTGGACTTCGGTGCATACTACCAGGGATACGCATCTGATATTACACGCACGTTCGGCGTCGGTTCGGTGTCTCCCGAGATGGAAGAAATCTACAACGTCGTTCTCGAGTCCCAGCTGAAAGCGCTCGATGAAATAACAGCCGGCATGACAGGCAGTGAGGCTGACTCTGTTGCACGCGATGTAATCAGCAGTCACGGTTACGGTGAAAACTTCGGTCATTCACTCGGACACGGATTCGGTCTTGAAGTACATGAATTGCCAGGTCTGGCACAAAAAAGTACAATGACTTTAGAACCCGGCATGTGCGTCACGATTGAACCGGGCATTTATGTAGACGGTCTCGGCGGTGTACGTATCGAGGATGATACAATAGTCACTGAAACGGGTCTGAAAAAATTAACACACAGCAGTAAAAAACTGTTTATCGTATAAGACAGATTACCAGGAGGAAAAAAACATGATTTCAGTAAACGATTTTAAAACGGGACTTACAGTAGAAGTAGAAGGCAACATTTGGAGAGTAATGGACTTCCAGCACGTTAAACCGGGTAAAGGTGCGGCATTTGTACGCAGTAAATTAAAAAACCTTCGTAACGGCGCTATCCAGGAAAAAACTTTCAGAGCGGGCGAGAAAGTCGGCAGAGCTCAAATTGACAACATGAAGATGCAGTACTTATATGCAGACGGCGACAGCTATGTATTTATGGACAACAACACTTACGAGCAGATCGAAATTCCTGCAGATCAGCTTGAGCACGAATTAAAATTCCTTAAAGAAAACATGCCTGTATCAATTATGATGTACGGAAGCGAAACACTCGGAGTAGAACTTCCGAAAACTGTTGAGCTTGAAGTAACAGAAACTGAACCGGGAATTAAAGGTGACACTGCAAGTGGTGCATCTAAATCAGCAACACTTGAAACAGGGATTACACTTCAGGTGCCTTTATTCGTTAACCAGGGAGATATTCTGGTTGTTAACACTGATGAAGGTTCTTACGTTTCGAGAGCGTAATTACAGTTAAAGAGCAGTAATAAAATACTGCTCTTAATTAATACTTGAATTGGTATGACCACCTATGTAAAATGTAGTACATATTATTTTATGGGAGAGTAAAACTAATGAATTTAGAACAAGTCGATTCTTTAATTGAAAAAATGGAGCGTGCATCGCTTACTGAGATTTCTTATAAAGACAAAGATGTGGATATTAAACTGAAAAGAGATTTATCACCGGCTGTTACACAGGTGCCGCAGACAGTACATACACAAAACGCACCGCAGGTGCCTCACACTCCGGCTAAAGAAGTTCAGCCTGAAGACGAAGGTCTCGTTGTCAGAGCGCCAATGGTCGGCACGTTCTACAAAGCGCCGTCACCAGAAGCGGATGCTTACGTTAAAGTAGGGGACAAAGTATCAAGCACATCTGTTGTTTGTATTTTGGAAGCAATGAAATTATTCAACGAAATTCAGGCAGATGTATCCGGTGAAGTGACAGAGATTCTAGTAGACGACGGAGATATGGTTGAATACAATCAGCCATTATTCAGATTACGATGATTAAAAAAGTCTTAATCGCAAACCGCGGAGAAATTGCGGTTCGCATCATCCGTGCATGTCACGAACTTGGAATCGAAACTGTCAGTATATACTCTGAAGCAGACAAGGATAGTTTACACCGGAAACTAGCGACAGAATCTTACTGCATCGGACCAAAACTTTCAAAAGACAGCTACCTGGATATGATCGGTATTATTACGATTGCACAATCCACGGGCTGTGATGCAATTCACCCCGGATACGGGTTTCTTGCTGAAAACAGTGATTTCGCAGAAATGTGTGAATCATCGAGCCTGATCTTTATCGGACCGATGTCTGAAACAATCTCTCTGATGGGTGTTAAAGACGTGGCGAAGAAAACGATGATCGAAGCGGACGTTCCGACAGTACCGGGCAGCGACGGAGTCGTTAAATCACTCGACGATGCTTATGAAATTGCTGAGGAAATCGGCTATCCGATTATTATTAAAGCAAGCCACGGCGGCGGCGGTAAAGGTATCAGAGTCGCACGCGATAAAGCTGAGCTGACTCAGAACTATAAATTAACCGAGCAGGAAGCTGAAAGTGCATTCGGCAATAAGAGTCTTTATATCGAGAAATATATTGAAAACTTCCGCCATGTGGAAATTCAAATACTTGGAGATTACCATGGCAACGTTGTTCATCTTGGAGAACGTGACTGTACAGTCCAGCGCCGTATGCAGAAACTCGTGGAAGAAGCGCCGAGTCCGGTAATCAGTGACCAGACGAGACGTGAAATGGGAGAAACTGCTGTACGAGCTGCGAAGAGCATCGATTACATCGGTGCCGGTACGATTGAATTCATTTATGACCTTAACGACCATAAATACTACTTCATGGAAATGAACACGCGTATTCAGGTTGAGCATCCGGTAACAGAAATGATTACAGGTGTTGACCTTGTGAAATCACAAATACAAGTGGCGATGCATGAAGAAATTCCTTATAAACAGGAAGACATTAAATTTGAAGGCCATGCATTTGAATTTAGAATAAACGCTGAGAACCCGTATAAAAACTTTATGCCGTCTGCAGGAAAGATTACAGAATTCCTTCAGCCCGGCGGATTCGGAGTAAGAATGGACACTGCATCATATGCAGGCTATGTCATTCCGCCGTATTACGATTCAATGATTGCCAAGCTGATTGTCCACGGTAAAAACCGTGAAGAAGCAATCCAAACAGCAAAACGCGCACTGGATGAGTTCCAGATCAGCGGAATCGATACGACAATTCCGTTCCACAAGAACATACTGTTAAACGAAGCGTTCCTGAATAATAACTACAATACTAACTTTCTTGCTGAGCAGGATATTATGAAGTAGAAAATTCAACCGTCTTTTTATTCCTATGCGGAATAGAGAGACGGTTTTTATCCTCTGTAAATTAGGGTAGAGATTATTAAACCCGAATGAAGGGGACTAAGACCAATGAATAATTTCCTTGAAGTGTATAACGATGAAGTGAAAAATGTTCAAAAGACCGGCAATAAACAAAGCGGGGAATTTTTAAACTCACCCGGGGATTCCCAATCTAATTGACTAAACCCGCAAATAGACATATATTTAAAATAACAAAAACAGCAGTTTTACTATTTTTGAACGTGCTGAAATGTTTATAAATCCATTCAGTAAACCATTTAATATTACCCGCATCACATGATATAATAAAACAGTGAGGTGATTATATGATTTTACAAAATCATAATACAAATTTGGGCAGCATCGAAATTTCCAGTGAAGTCATTGAAGTAATCGCGAGTATTGCGGTTGAAGAAACTAAAGGCGTTCACTCATTGCAAAATAATTTTGCCAGTGGTAATATCGAAAAGATTGGGAAGAAATTCCGTGGTCGCGGTGTTAAAGTCGAGACGAAAGATGATCAGATTCACATTGCGATTTACGTCGTATTATCAACCGACCGGAACGTTCACAGCGTAGCTGAGCGTATTCAGGAAAATGTTAAACAAGCTGTAAATGATATGCTCGAAGTCACAGTTAACGAAACTAACGTGCACATCGTCAATATTATTAAATAAGTTAATAGATAGGTTTAGGTGTAAGCATGAAAAGACATGAACAACGCAAGAAAGCATTTCAGCTGTTATTTCAGACAGACAAAAACGTCGTTGAGCTGAAAGATGCACGTTTTTACGAAGTGTATCAGACTGAAACATTTGTTAAGTCGGTAGTCGATTACTACATTCACAACCAGGAAACAGTAAATGATGAAATCAGCCGTTACTTAACAGGATATACGATTGAACGTATATCAAAAGTGGAAAGAAATATATTACGCCTCGCGGTAAGTGAATTGCAAAGTCACGGCGCACCTGTAAAGGTCGTTATCGATGAAGCAATCAAACTCGCAAAAAATTACGGTGACAAAGACAGCCACCGTTTTGTAAACGGGGTACTGAAGAACTTTGCCGTGCAGAATGAAGGTTAGGTAAAAATGGATAGTACAAAGTATTTATCAGTTCAGTCCTTAACAAAATATATTAAATATAAATTTGAAAAAGACCCGTACCTGCAACGGGTCTTTCTTAAAGGTGAGCTGTCGAATGTGAAACATCATTCGAACGGCCACATATATTTTTCTATAAAAGATGACAAGTCTGTCATCAGTGCGGTCATGTTCAGATACGATGCTGAAAAGCTGAATTTCAAACCCGAAGAAGGGCAGAATGTGCTTTTGGCCGGCAACATTACTCTGTACGAAGCCCGCGGACAATACCAGATTTACGTAAAAGAAATGCAGATTGACGGTATTGGCCAGCTGTTTTTAAAACTGGAGCAGAATAAAGAACTGCTGAAGAAAAAAGGTTATTTGAATCCGGAGCATAAAAAGCCGATCCCGGCTTTCCCGGAACATATTGCCATCGTCTCGTCCAGTACGAGTGCGGCAATTAAAGATATGATAACCACTTTAACGCGGAGATATCCGCTCGTTAAGGTGACTTTATTAAATACATACGTACAGGGCGGACGCAGTCAGGAAAGTGTGCTGACAAATCTGAGCCGCGCGGACAGGCTTGGTGTGGATACTGTCATCCTTGCACGCGGCGGGGGTTCTATAGAGGATCTCTGGACGTTTAACGAGCTGGAAGTTGCCCTTCAGGTATTTAATATGAATACACCGGTTATTACAGGTGTCGGTCATGAGACAGATAGTACACTGGTCGATTACGTGAGTGATTTACGTGCTCCGACGCCGACTGCTGCTGCAGAACAGGCAGTGCCGAATATCAGAGATTTAAATCTCCGTCTCGGTGAACTGCACAGACAGTTCGACAGTCTGATAATGTCTAAAATTGACCGTTCCAAAAAGCACCTGGAAAGTTTAGCGGACTACTATAAATTTAAAAATCCGAATTTATTATATACGGAACAGACTGAAAAGCTCAGAGATTTAACGATGACACTCGACAATTATATGTCGTCATCGCTGCTGCAGCACCGTCATCTGCTCGACAGAAATACGGCGGCACTGTCATATAACAATCCGGCACCGCGTATCAGAGATTCAAAACAGGAGCAAAAGAGAATGGAAGATGAACTTAAACGCCGGATGAAAACAGTACTCGACCGGAAAACAGAACGTCTTGCAGGCAATATTAATGTGCTGGAATCAGTCAGCCCGGTGCAGATATTAAAAAGAGGCTATTCTTATACTACGTTTAATAATAAAATAGTCACAGAAGCAAAAAACTTAAAAGTTGGCGATGTGATTGAAACATCATTTAATCAGGGCACAGTCAGCGCGAAAGTGACAGAGGTGAATACAGATGACTAAAAATGATCAGACTTTTGAAATGAAAATGACGAGATTGGAAACAATCGTTAAGTCACTTGATGAAGAGGAAGTATCCCTTCAGAAGTCGCTGGAACTTTATCAGGAAGGTATTAAACTTTCCCAGGAGTGCGACAACATACTGAAAAACGCAGAGTTAAAAGTTGAAGAACTGAATAAGGATACTGACAATGATGAAGAATAATATATCTTACATCGATAAAGTCAGGGAAAACATTCTGGATCATCTTAAAACATATCAGCATTCCGAGACGATTTACAATGCGAGTAAATATTCTATTGAAGCCGGCGGTAAAGGACTGCGTCCTTTGCTGTTATTTACTGCGCTTGAAGCACTTGATACAGATATTGAAAAGGGTATCAGTGCAGCGTCTGCGATAGAGATGATTCATACGTATTCTCTTATTCACGATGACTTGCCTGCTATGGACAATGATGATTTAAGACGCGGCAAGCCGACGAATCATATCGTTTTCGGCGAAGCGGCTGCAATTCTTGCAGGAGATAATCTGCTTAACGAGAGCTTTAATGTGATTGCTAAAGATAAAAACTTATCTGCAGAAGTCAGAATTAAACTCGTTGAAACTATTTCAAACAGAAGCGGACAGTCGGGCATGATCAGTGGACAAATGCTTGATATTGAAGCGGAAAACCGTAAAACTTCGCTCGAAGAACTGGAATCAATCCACGCGTATAAAACCGGCGCACTGATTAAAGCACCGGTACTGTCAGCATGTATTATTGCCCAGGCAGCACCTGAGATTTCAGAACGTCTGGAAAAATTCAGCGAAGTCATCGGTGTCCTGTTCCAGATTAAAGATGATATTTTAGACCTTGAAGGTAATCCTGAACTGACAGGTAAAAATACAGGCAGTGACGCCAAAAAAGGTAAAGTAACTTATATCAGTGAACTTGGACTGAACGGAGCGAAAGAAGCATTAGCCAAAAAAGTCAGTGAGGCAAACAGCATCCTTAACAGTCTGGATGAGTTAATATCGACAGCGGGATTACGTAAAATCGTTCAGATGTTTGCTGAAAGAGATCAATGATAATTCATATGTCAGTATGAATTATCATTTTTCTTTTTGGTCCGATGATTAAAGTGTTATAATTATTATTAGTAAAATTAAAGGTGGTTGCTATATGAATATATATAGTATTGACGAGCCTGCATTCTTGAAAAATTTAAATGAAGAAGAGCTCGTACAACTAGCAAGTGACATAAGAGAATTTCTCATCGAGTCATGTGCAGTAACAGGCGGCCACATCGGAGCAAACTTAGGTGTTGTTGAATTGACAATCGCACTTCATAAGTACTTTGATTCACCGTCGGACAAACTGATTTTCGATGTAGGGCATCAGGCATATATTCACAAAATTTTAACGGGAAGAAGTGCGGATTTCGCAACGCTCAGACAATATAAAGGTTTATGCGGATTTCCAAAAATGCGCGAAAGTGAACACGATGTATGGGAAGCGGGCCATTCATCGACGTCGCTGTCAGCAGCGATGGGCTTTGCAAAAGCGCGTGATATAAAAGGTGAAAAAAATCACGTTGTCCCGATTATCGGTGACGGCGCATTAACCGGCGGTATGGCCCTTGAGGCATTAAATCATATCGGCAGCGATAAGACGAACATGACGATTATTTTAAACGATAACGAAATGAGTATCGCTCCGAACGTCGGGGCCCTTCATAACATGCTCGGACGTATGAGAACGAACACACAGTACAACAAATTTAAACACGGTGCTGAAGGGTTTATCGAGCGTCTGCCGCAGGTCGGCACAACGCTTCGCGACCTTGCTGACCGTTTTAAAGACAGTACGAAATATATGTTTGTCGACGGCATTTTCTTTGAAGAGCTCGGCATTAAATATATCGGTCCGGTCGATGGTCATAACTTCGAAGATCTCGGTGCTGCAATTAAAACATCCAAAGAATATAACGGTCCGGTCATTATTCACGTGATTACTAAAAAAGGTAAAGGCTATCATCCTGCAGAACACGATAAACTTGGTATCTGGCATGGTCTTGGACCGTACAAAATCGATACTGGCGAAGTACTCGGCACGAAGAAAACCGAATCGTGGAGTGCATTCATGTCGAACACTGTACTCGACCGCGCTCATAAAGATGAATCTATCGTCGCAATGACACCGGCTATGCCTGTCGGCAGCAAACTGACTAAATTCCAAAACGAACTGCCTGAACGTTTCTTTGATACCGGCATTGCGGAACAGCACGCCGTTACAATGGCAGCAGGTATGGCGGCTGCAGGTATGAAACCATATCTTGCAATCTATTCGACGTTTTTACAGCGCGGTTACGACCAGCTGCTTCATGACGTGGACAGACAGAATCTCGATGTATTATTAGGTATTGACCGCAGCGGTCTTGTCGGTGCAGACGGTGAAACACACCAGGGTGTATTCGACATCAGCTTTATCGCTCCGCTGCCAAACATCACTCTGATGATGCCGAGAGACGAAAAAGAAGCTGAAATGATGATTGATTTATCATTTGCAACACCGGGTCCGATGGCGATCCGTTATCCGCGGGGCAACGTGTACGGCATCGATATGACAGAAGACCGCGGTCCGCTTGAAATCGGCAGCTGGGAAGTGCTCCGTGAAGGTGCAGATGCTGCATTAATTTCTTACGGTCCAACGCTTCAGACTGTTATGGAAGCTGCAGAAAACTTAAGCAGAGAAGGCATTGAAGTTAAAGTTATCAATGCACGCTTTATCAAGCCGCTTGATAACGGTATGCTTAACGCGCTCGGCGACAGTGACATTCCAGTGTTTGTTATTGAAGAAGCAATGCTTGCAGGCGGACTCGGCAGCATGATTTCAACTTATATGAATGATCAGCTGTACACGAATAAAATTCAGCGTCTCGGCATCGATAACGAATATATCGAGCACGGTGATGTGGATCTGCTGCTCCGTGATATCGGTATTACAGCAGAAAACATTGTACTCCGGACGAAACAGCTGACAGGGGAAACGCATGAAAAAAATACGAATCGATGAATATATTTTTGAACATTTCAATGTCGGTTCAATTGACGATATAAAGAAATTAATCATGGCAGGGAAAGTATTGAATAATAATGAACCTGTCTATAAAGCCTCGGATAAAATTGCGCCGGACAAAGCCCACGTCAGATTTAAAAACGTGAAACAGTTTGTCTCAAGAGGCGGATTAAAACTAAAACATGCCATCGATTCATTCGGACTGGATGTAAAAGACAGAGTAATGCTCGATATCGGTTCTTCAACAGGCGGCTTTACCGACTGCGCACTGCAGCATGGGGCGAAATACGTCTATGCTGTCGATGTCGGTACGAATCAGCTTGCCTACCAGCTCCGTATCGATGAGCGTGTCTGTGTAATGGAACAGACGAACTTTAAAGACACAGTTATCGAAAACTTCGATCCGCTGCCGGAAGTCATCTCAATCGATGTATCCTTTACATCGATCGTGCCGATTCTCCGTCACATAAAATCTCTGTTTAAAGACGAAATAGAAATTGCCGCTTTAATTAAGCCGCAGTTTGAAAGCTATCTTGAAGAACGTGAAGACAGCGGTATTATTACGAACCCCGATACGCATTACCAGGTGATTCAGCGCGTGCTGAAGGAATGCGGATTACTGGGTCTTAATCCTGCTGCAGTTGACCGCTCTCCCATTACCGGAACTAAAGGAAATATAGAATATTTATTTTATCTGACCGGCAGTGAAACTGAATATGCATTAACAGACAAGGACATCAAAACCGTCGTGTACGGCTGATGTCTTTGTTTTTGCTATGCAATTTGAACGCCGTATGATAGTATAATGAATAAATATTCAACGTTACATTTATAAAGGGGGGATTTTAATGTCTAATAAATCAATCAGACAAATTAAAATCAGGGAAATCATTACGAATAACCGCATCGAGACACAGGAAGAGCTTGTAGATAAACTTATAGACCACAAGTTCAATGTCACTCAGGCTACAGTATCAAGAGATATAAAAGAGCTGCAGCTGATTAAAGTCCCGTCACCGGGCGGAGAATATGTTTACAGCATGCCGAAAGACCGACAGTACCATCCGCTCGAAAAACTGGGCCGCTATCTGATGGACAGTTTTGTAAAACTGGATTTTACAGAAAATCTGCTCGTCTTAAAAACACTGCCGGGTAATGCGCAGTCAATCGGTGCGATTATCGATCAGCTTGAATGGGAAGAAGTTGTCGGCACAATTTGCGGAGATGACACATGTCTGTTAATATGCCGCGATGAAGAATCACAGCAATTAATTAAGGATCGAATTTTTAATCTTATTTAACCGGGGTGTTTAATGTGCTGCTCAGATTAAGTGTGCAGAATTTTGCCGTACTTGAAAATGTTGAACAGGATTTCTCCAGAGGAATGACCGTGTTTACCGGTGAATCAGGTGCCGGAAAATCTAAAATTATTGAAGCCGTCAGTTACCTGGAAGGACGCCGTGCATCAGCAGATGATATCCGTTACGGAAGCAGCGGTGCTGTCATTGAAGGCGTCTTTGATTTTCCCGTCAGTGAAAAACTCAGCAGTATGCTTAGCTCACTCGGTATTGAAGAAGATGAGTTGTATATTGTCAGACGTGAAGTCATGGCCAGCAGCAAAAGTCTGATTAAAATTAATAATCAGATGGTCACGCTGAATAATTTAAAACAGATTATGTCACTTGTTTTATCTATTCACTCTCAGTCCTCGCAGGCTGAAGTATTAAAAATGAGTGAACAGATTGAATATCTGGACCGCTATATCGGTCTTGCGGGGGAAACTATATTTACCGACTATCAGAAACATTACGAAGCATACCAGTCTGTTAAACAGCGTATTGGAGAACTTGAGTATAAAGACCGCAACCGTCTGACACAGCTCGAGCTGTTAAAAATGCAGCATGCCGAACTGTCGGCACTCGAGCTGAAAGAGGATGAAGAGGAAGAGCTTGAAAATGAGCTTGAGTTTTTATCAAACTACGAAAATATTCACGGTGCACTCAGCCAGATTAAAGCGCTGCTCGTCAGCGAATATCCGCCGCAGGGTATGCTTTATAATATTAATCAGTCGCTCGATACCGTGACTAAGTTTGACGAGTCATATACATCTTACAAAGATACGCTGATGGATGCATATTATCTTTTAACTGAACTGAATTCGCACGTGTCGAATGATCTGTCATCAATCGATTACGATGCGGAACGTCTGAATGCGATTCAATCGCGTTTAAATCAGTTTAACCAGCTGAAACGCAAATTCACTAAAACCTATTCAGGGCTGATTGAATTTCAGCAGGAACTGCAGGAAGATATCGATGACCTTGAAAACATTTCACAGTCATTTACAAGACTGGAAGAAGAGCAGAAAGAACTCTATGAGAAAATGGAGCAGTCCGCGATGAAACTGCATAAGTACCGCGGAGAGCGCAAGCATTTCCTTGAGAGTAAACTGCGCCGTGAACTGAGCGAGCTCGAAATGCCGAATGTGCAGTTTGAAATCAGCTTAAAAGAATCGCACTTTAATGCGCTCGGTTTTACCGATGTTGAGTTTTTAATTGCAACAAACAAAGGCGAACCGTTAAAACCGCTGAATAAAATTGCTTCCGGCGGGGAAGTGTCGCGCGTAAGCCTGGCACTCCGGACAATTTTCTCAGAATTTGACAGTGACTCGCTGATAATATTTGATGAAATTGATACAGGTGTGAGCGGGCAGGTTGCTGCACGCATGGTAGAGAAGATGAAACTGTTATCCAAACAGCGCCAGGTACTGGCGATTTCACATCTGCCGCAGGCGGCGGCTACTGCCGATCATCTTCTGCATGTTGAGAAGAACACCGAAGGCGAACGGACACAGTCAACCGCGTTCTATTTGGAATACGAAGATAAAATTGAAGAGATTGCACGCATGATCAGCGGCTCGAAAATTACTGAAGCCGCAAGATTAAATGCTGCAGAATTGCTAAAATCCAGTGAAGATTAATCTTCACCGGATTTTTTTGTCTGTTTCATAAAACGTTCCTGGGCACGTTTATTTTTACGTTCGCGGTAGAGGAGATAGCCCCCGATAAACCAAATTCCAAGTGCCGTCATAATCAGACCGGCAAAAAACTGCAGCGCAGTGTATGTAAACGGATCGATAACGATACCGAATATACTGTCACGCATCAGCTTTATTCCAACTCCCGCTATAATTCCGGGAATGACGAGTATTATTAAAGCGATTATTTTCAGCATAGTAATTCTCCTATAATCATTTCTAAATATATTATACATCAAAGTGAAGAAAGTAAAATTTATAATTTATGAAACATCTATGAAATAACACGTTGAAATATTCTTAATACTTAAACATTTTTAATACGCTTTTCTTTTAGTAAAAATAATTGTATGCTTTTTGTAAGGGCTTTCAAAGAGTGTCCGGCAAATGTAATTATCCGAAATATTGTATAATAATCCTGAGGAGGCGAATTCATGAATTTTGATGAAACATTAAAAGTAAATTCCAGCACCCGGGCATCAATAGCACTCGTCAAAGCGGCCTCAAAAGACCTGCTTGAACTGGTCATCGAGACGGCACAGGAACCCGGTACAGCATGGCATCTTTTTGATGACGAACAGACATTAACAGAGATGTTCAAAAAACTGAACTATGATTACAAAATACATAATGTAACCATTCACCATAGTGCGGATGATTCAGACGCAGCACAGAAAGCCGGCCGGTTTATTTCAGACGGCGGTGCAGATGTCCTGATGAAAGGTCTGATATCCACAGGTGTAATTTTAAAAGCAGTATTAAATAAAGAATTGAAACTGCTGGATCAGGAACTGCTGTCACACGTTGCACTGTTCAGTCTGGCGAATTACCATAAACCGGTAATTATCAGCGACGCAGCGATGAATATTAATCCGGATACAGAAACTAAAATTAAAATAATAGAGAACTCAATTACCGCAGCACACCGTCTCGGTATTAAAGAACCAAAAATCGCACTGCTGTCTGCAGTCGAAAAAGTGAATGAGAAAATAGCTTCTACCGTCACAAATGATACAATAGTAACGGCCCATAATTTTAAAAATGCAATAATTGACGGGCCGATGCAGTACGATCTTGCAATGTCAAAATCAGCTGCAGAAATTAAAGGTTACGATTCTGCCGTAGCAGGCGATGCGGATATTCTGATTATGCCGCACATCGATGCAGGCAACATATTGTATAAAGCACTGGTAACTACGGCCGGCGCTCATGTGGCAGGTATGATTACAGGACTTAAAGTTCCGTTCGTACTCACTTCACGTGCAGATTCAAAAGAAGAGAAGTATAATTCAATTAAATTGGCAATTAAAATGATGGAACACAACCAGGAGGATGTTTAATATGATTTTTACTGAAATGGAACAGGGCGATTACGAACAGTTAGTTTTCTGCCAGGATAAAGCAAGCGGACTTAAAGCGATTATTTGTATTCACGATACGACACTTGGACCGGCACTCGGCGGAATCAGATTCTGGAACTACGAACGTGAAGAAGACGCAATCACAGACGTACTTCGTCTTGCTAAAGGCATGACATATAAAAATGCGGCTGCAGGTCTTAACCTCGGCGGCGGTAAAGCAGTCGTTATCGGCGACGCTTCAAAAGACAAATCTGAAGCATTCTTCCGTTCACTGGGACGTTATATCAATAACCTTGGCGGACGCTACATCGCAGCGGAAGATGTCGGCACAACTGTTGAAGACATGGACTATATTTATCAGGAAACTGATTACGTGTGCGGTGTCAGCGAAGCTTACGGCTCAAGCGGCAACCCGAGCCCGTTCACAGCACTTGGACTGTTCGTAGCGACTCAGCGTACAGCTAAAGAAGCATTCGGCAGCGATGACTTAACAGGTAAGAGAATAGCTGTGCAGGGTGTAGGAAACGTAGCTTACAGCTTATGTAAACATCTGCACGAAGCAGGTGCGGAATTAATCGTTACTGATATTAACGAAGCTGCAGTACAGCGCGCAGTGGACGACTTCGGAGCAGAAGCAGTCGGTCTTGACGAGATTTACAGCGTTGACGCTGATATCTTTGCACCTTGTGCACTTGGCGGTATTTTAAACGACGAGACAATTCCTCAGCTTAAAGTTAAAGCAATTTGCGGAAGTGCGAACAACCAGCTTCTGGACATTGAAAAACACGGTAAGATGCTGCAGGATGCGGGCATCGTTTACGCACCGGACTATGTAGTTAACTCAGGCGGCGTAATTAACGTTGCAGATGAACTTGAAGGCTACAACAAAGAACGCGCAACTGCGAAAGTTAAAGAAGTATACAACCAGATCGACAAAATCTTCACGATTGCGAAAGAAGAAAACATTTCACCGCAGCATGCTGCAGACCATATGGCGGAATCACGCATTAAAGCAATTCAGAATGTGAAGAGCGTATACACTCAAACTGATAAAAACATCCTTTCCGGAAGAAAATAGTAATGGAAAAGTTTATACTTGTATTGAATCTCGGGAGCACGACAACTAAAGTTGCGCTCTTCCGGGATTTAAATTGCCATATAGTTAAGACCTACTCCCATGATAAGGGGCTAATCAGCCGGGGGATTAACGAGCAGAAGTCAGTGCGCTATGAAACAATCATTCAATTTCTGAAAGATTCCAAAGTTGCACCTGAAGAAATAAGTATCGTCGCAGCACGCGGCGGTCTGCTGCAGCCGGTTGAGGGCGGCACGTATTTAGTTAACGAAGACATGCTTGATGATTTAACTTCAGGTAAATACGGTGACCACGCTTCAAACTTGAGCGGCATTCTCGCAGCGGAATTCGCAGGAGACTACGATATCGAAGCTGTTATTACAGATCCGGTTGTTGTAGATGAACTGTGTATTCAGGCGCAGTATACAGGTATTAAAGGCATCAGGCGCACTTCGATTTTTCACGCACTGAACCAAAAAGCAGTAGCGAGAAAATATGCAGCCGGCATCAATAAGAATTATGAAGATTTAAATTTAATCGTTATTCATATGGGCGGGGGTATTACAGTCGGTGCACACCATCTCGGACGTGTTATTGACGTAAATAACGGTCTGAACGGTGACGGTCCGATGAGTCCGACACGCGCAGGCAGTCTTCCCGTCAACGGTTTGCTGAAGTATCTGGACAGACATAATTTATCGCATCAGGAAATTAATAAACTGATTTCAAAACAGGGCGGCCTGCTGTCTCATTTAAATACTGAAGATGTCCGTGATATTGTTGCAGCTGTAGAAAAAGGCGATACTCACAGTGCAGAAGTGCTGGAAGCAATGGCGTTCCAGATAGGCAAGGAAATCGGAGCGAAAGCCGCGGTACTTCACGGCCAGGTAGACCAGATTATATTTACCGGCGGGGTCAGCCGCAGCGAATACGTAATGGACTTAATTAAACCTTATATTTCATTCCTTGCACCGATTACGGTTTATCCGGGCGAGCTTGAAATGGAAGCACTGGCTTACGGTGCATATACGATAGAACAGGACAGAACATTGCTTAAGACATACAGAGCGGAGGTTTCACATGACTAAAAATTACGATACAGTAGTTATCGGCGGAGGCACCGGCGGTTACGTCACTGCGATTAAACTCAGCCAGCTCGGCCATGAGGTCGCGGTTGTGGAAAAAAGCAGTCTTGGCGGTACATGCTTAAATAAAGGATGTATTCCGACAAAAAGCTTTTTAAAGAGTGCTGATGTCATCAACACTATGAAGAATGCGGATCTGTACGGTATTACACCTCAGGAACCGTCGTTCGAAATGGCGAAGATTATCGGGCGTAAAGACGAGATTGTCAATAAAATGCAGAATGGTATTAAATACCTTCTCGACAAAAATAAAGTGGATGTTTATGAAGGAACGGCAACTGTGCTCGGTCCGTCATTATTCTCACCGCTTGCAGGTGCTGTCAGCGTCAGCTATGAAGATGAGGAAAAAGAGAGTGAAATACTCGTTAATGATTTCGTCGTTATTGCTGCCGGATCAAAACCTGCAGAACTGCCTTTCATGCCATTTGACGGCAAAGTGATTTTATCGAGTGACGACTTAATGTATTTGGAAGAAATCCCTGAAAAAATTGCAATTGTCGGCGGCGGTGTCATCGGAGTGGAATTCGCAACTGTGCTTAATGCATTTGGTGCAGACGTTACAATTATTGAAGCAGCAGCACAGATTCTGCCGACGGAAGACAAAGACGTTGCACAGGCTGTTAAAAAGTCACTTGCTGAAAGTGGCGTAACAATCCACACGGGTGTTAAACTTTCAAGTGAAGGTGTCAGTATTAAAGATGACAGCGTGTCATTGACAATAGGTGCTGAAGAAGCTGTATTCGATAAAGCAGTCGTTGCAATCGGGCGTAAAGCGAACACGGATGAACTCGGCCTGCAGAACACGAAAGTTAAAGTGGATAACGGTGTAGTGGAAGTGAATGAATTCCAGCAGACGAAAGAATCACATATTTACGCAATCGGCGATGTGACGTCATCACCGCAGCTTGCACACGCAGCGATAGAAGAGGGCTTAATTGCAGCAGAACATATTACTGATAACAATCCTCTTACTCTGAACTACAGCAATGTACCCAGATGTGTGTATACATCACCGGAAGTTGCCTCCATTGGTCCTACCACTGAGCAGCTGAAAGCACAAAATACAAAATTTAAAACACATAAATTACCGCTTTCTGCAATCGCAAAAGCAGTAATTGAAGATGGCGGGGAAGGCTTTATTAAATTAAATGTCTCACCGTCAGGAGATATTCTCAGCGCGTCGCTTGTCGGCGCCAATGCGACTGAACTGATTAACCAGCTGTCGCTTGCGAAATTTATGGATGCATCGGCACTTGAATTATCCAGTGCAGTTTTCGCTCATCCATCTGTCGGGGAAATTATTAAAGAAATCGGACTCGATGCCGAAGGTATCGCAATTCACGTTTAGGAAGGTGAAATTTTTGTTATCTTATAAAGAAACAGATTTAACAGAAACAGACTTACAGGAAATGTACAAAACAATGCTTATCTCACGCCGTCTTGACGAGCGTATGTGGTTATTAAACCGCGCAGGTAAACTGCCGTTTGTAATTTCATGTCAGGGTCAGGAAGCGACACAGGTCGGTGCTGCATTTGCACTCGATAAAGAAGTCGATATTATTAACCCTTATTACAGGGATCTTGCACTTGTTACGCATTTCGGCATGACACCGGAAGAGACGATGCTGTCAGCATTCGCCCGCGGTTCGGATGTGCAGAGCGGCGGACGCCAGATGCCCGGTCACTTCAGTAAAAAAGCGAACAACATTATGACGCAGGGTTCTGCTGTTACGACACAGATTCCACACGCTGTCGGTGCAAGCTATGTATTTAAAATGGACAAAGAAAAACGGGTATCACTGGCTACACTTGGTGAGGGTTCAACATCACAAGGTGACTTCCACGAAGGCTTAAACTTTGCCGGCGTGCACAAGCTGCCGTTTATCTGCCTGATTGAAAACAACAAGTACGCAATCAGTGTGCCTGCACACCTGCAGTATGCTGCAGACAAATTATCTGACCGCGCAATCGGTTACGGCATGCACGGTGAACAGGTTGACGGTAATGATCCGATCGCTGTTTACAAAGTAATGCAGGAAGCAAGAGAGCGTGCAGTTAACGGCGAAGGCGCTTCATTAATCGAAGCAATGTCAATCCGTTTAACACCTCACTCGTCAGATGATGATGATAAGTACCGTGAAGCTGAAGAACTTGCTAAAAATAAAGAAGACGACTGTTTAGAATTATTTAAACTGTATCTCCTCGATGAAAAAGTTATCGATGAAGCTTGGCTCGAAGCAGTTGAAGCAGACGTTAAAGATACTGTAAACAAAGCAACTAAAGCTGCTGAAGCTGCACCTTATGCCGCTCCGGAACATGCTTTAAAACACGTTTATGAGGAGGTCAACAATGGCTAAGTTGTCTTATCTCGATGCAATCCGCGACGCATTGTTTGTCGCTATGGAGCAGGATGATGATGTATTTGTATTAGGTGAAGACGTTGGTAAAAAAGGCGGCGTCTTTAAAGTAACAGAAGGACTTCAGGAGAAGTTCGGAGAAATGCGTGTACTCGATACACCGCTCGCAGAAAGCAATATTGTCGGTACGAGTGTCGGTGCTGCAATGATGGGTAAAAGACCTGTTGCGGAAATTCAGTTCGCTGAATACATTCTGCCTGCAGTGAACCAGATTTTAAACGAAGCGGCGAAAGTCCGTTACCGCTCGGATAACGACTGGAATGCGCCGATGGTTATCCGTGCGCCGTTCGGCGGGGGAATCCACGGTGCGCTGTACCACTCACAGTCAATCGAATCTATATTCGTGTCGACTCCGGGGCTTAAAGTTGTCGTACCGTCAACACCGGCTGATGCCAAAGGTTTATTAATGGCTGCGATAAAAGATAACGATCCGGTATTGTTCTTTGAACATAAAAAAGCATACCGTCTGTTAAAAGGCGAAGTGCCTGAAGGCGACTACACAATTCCATTAGGGAAAGCCGACGTTAAACGCGAAGGCGATGACATTACTGTGATTACTTACGGACTGTGCGTCAACTACGCCATACAGGCTGCAGAACAGCTTGCAAACGACGGTTACCAGGCGGAGATTCTTGATCTGCGCACTCTTTATCCTCTGGATAAGGAAGCGATTATTAAAGCAGCTTCGAAAACAGGCAAAGTACTTCTTATTACTGAAGACAACCTTGAAGGCAGTCTGATCAGCGAAGTATCTGCGATTATCGGTGAGAACTGTCTGTACGACCTGGATGCGCCGATTATGCGCCTCGCAGGCCCGGACGTGCCCTCGATGCCTTATGCACCGCCGATGGAAGATTACTTTATGATGAATCCTGAAAAAATTTACAATAAAATGCTCGAACTCAGCGAGTATTAAGGGGTGGCGAACATGACGGAAATTACAATGCCGAAACTCGGTGAAAGTGTTACCGAAGGTACGATAGAAAACTGGCTGGTCAAAGTTGGCGATCACGTCAGCGAATACGATCCGATTTGTGAAGTCAACACAGCGAAAGTTACTGCCGAAGTGCCCTCAGTGCACGACGGTGTAATTACGGAAATCCTCGTTGAAGAAGGGAAAACAGTGGAGGTCGGCGTTCCAATTTATAAAATTGAAGTGGACGGCGGTGCTGCGGAACCGGAAGTGAAAGAGGAAGAAGTAGAAACTGCTGCTGTTAAAGATGACGAGCCTGTAAAACAGAATAAACCTGCAGTTAAAAAACAGTCGGGTGACCGCAGACTGTCACCGGTAGTCATGCGTTTAATCGGTGAGCATAATATTAATATCGATGAACTTCATGGTACAGGATTTAACGGCCGCATTACTAAAAAAGACGTTGAGAAATACCTTGCTGACGGACCGTCAGAGCAGCCGGCTCAAAAGGCAGCAGCAAGCACGCCTGCACCTGAAAAAGCAGCTCCGGCAGCGACAGCCTCTGTGAAGAGCGGGGAATCGATTAAAGTATCCGGTGTACGCAAGGAAATTGCGCGACGCATGGTGCAGTCATCAACTGAAATTCCGCATGCATGGCTGATGATGGAAGTCGATGCGACGAATATGGTTAACCTGCGCAACAAACATAAAGCACGCTTTAAAGAGCAGGAAGGGTACAACTTAACATTTTTCAGTTTCTTCGTTAAAGCTGTATCCGAAGTGCTTAAAGACTATCCGATTTTAAACAGTTCATGGGACGACGACACAATTACCGTTCACGACGATATCAACTTATCAATCGCAGTTGCGAATGAAGATAAGCTTTTTGTGCCGGTAATTAAAAATGCCGATGAACGTTCATTAACGGGCATCGCAAAATCAATCAGCACGCTTGCAAACAAGGCGCGCTCAAATAAATTAACAGGCGACGATATGGCCGGCGGCACGTTCACTGTAAACAACACAGGTGCTTTCGGGTCAGTCCAGTCCATGGGCATCATAAACCAGCCTCAGGTGGCAATTCTGCAAGTTGAATCGATCGTCAGGAAACCGGTGTTTATCGGAGATATGCTCGCATCACGCCATATGGTGAATCTGTGTCTGTCTATCGACCACCGCGTACTCGACGGTTTGGTTGCAGGACAGTTCCTGAAAGCAGTCAAAGAAAAAATTGAAAATCTCGATCCGGACGCTGATTCGGTTTATTAACTTTACAAACAGTCATGCGCTCGCTAAAATAAACAGTACTGACATGACTTTTTAATTAGTCGTATAAAGGAGATTTTCAATATGGAATTAGATTTTAATTTATACATGCAGGATTTAGTTCAGAATGCACGTAACGAATTAACTGAAGCAGGTTATACAGAAATGCTTACACCTGACGAAGTTGATGCACACTTAAACAAAGAGGGTACTGCACTTGTTATGGTTAACTCTGTGTGCGGCTGTGCCGGCGGTATTGCACGCCCTGCAGCAATTCACTCTTTAAACTACGACAAGCTTCCGGACCAGGTACTTACTGTATTTGCCGGTCAGGACAAAGAAGCAACTGAACAGATGCGCGATAAAGCACCTGACTTTTTACCATCATCTCCATCGTTCGCATTTTTCAAAGACGGCAAGATCGTCGATATGATTGAACGCCACCAAATTGAAGGCCATGAAATTATGAGTGTAATTACAGGACTTCAGGCCTGGTTTGAAGAACACGGCAAAGAAGCATAAAAAAGAAAACACCCTCAAACGGCAAACGCCAAAAGAGGGTGTTTTTAATACTGATATTTAATTAAAATGAAGTTAAGTAGCTGACGCCCATTAAGAGGCCTGATACTACGATGAGAATTACCATAAACCATATGATAAATCTCTGAACTTTTTTATTGCCCATTCGCCCATCACCTTTAAGAATTTATTGTTATAATTAACTATACATGAATACAAATCAACATTTCAACTGCTGGAGGCATATTTTTATGAATAAAGAACGTCTGACAGAACAATTTTTGGAAATCGTACAAATCGACTCGGTATCAGGACAGGAACGCAAAGTTGCGGACTACCTGCTTGATCTTTTAAATGAGCTTGAACTTGCCGGTTTTGAAGATGACACACAGAAAGTAACAGGCTACGGTGCAGGTAACTTAATCTTCACGCTTAAAGGCGAAGAAAATATTTCACCGGTAGCATTTATGGTTCATATGGATACAGTAACTCCGGGAATCGGTGTTAAGCCGCATATCGAAGACGGTTACGTGTACAGTGACGGCACGACAATTTTAGGCGCTGATGATAAAGCGGGAATTTCTGCAGTTATCGAAGCAGTACGCGTACTTAAAGAAGATAACATACCCCACGGTGACGTGGAAGTAATTATTACAGTCGGCGAGGAAACTGGTTTAATCGGAGCGAAAGCACTCGATATTAACAATATTAAGAGTAAATTCGGTTATGCAGTAGACGGTACCGGCCAGGTTGGAACGATTGTTAACCGCGCACCGACACAGACTAAAATTAAAGCGACAATTTACGGTAAAAAAGCACACGCCGGAATTGAACCTGAAAAAGGTATCAGTGCAATCAATCTTGCTGCAAAAGCAATAAGCAAAATGAACCTTGGCCGTATCGATGACGAAACAACATCAAACATCGGTACAATCAAAGGCGGTCAGGCGACGAACATCGTTGCAGACAATGTAGAAATTTTAGCGGAAGTGCGCAGTTTATCAGATGAAAAACTGCATGCCGAATCAGATAAAATTAAAACAGCATTCGAAGAAACAGCTAAAGAACTCGGCGGCAGCGCTGATGTGCAGGTAGACGTTATGTATCCGGCACTGCATGCACCCAAAGAAGACCCTGTAATCACAACAGCGGTTGAAGCGATTAAAAATATCGGCAGAGAATCTGATATTATCAGTCTTGGCGGCGGCAGCGACGGCAACATCTTCCACGGACAGGGCGTACCGACAGCAATTCTCGGTGTTGGCTATGAATACATCCACACGACAAGCGAACGTATGCCGCTTGAAGAACTGTACAAGATGACTGAACTGATTGTCGAAATCGTTAAAGTCCATTACGCGAATGAAAGTAAATAATATTATTGGATAGATTGATGATTGATGGAGCCGGGGCGGAAGTCCCGGTTCTTTTTTGTGGATTTTGATGGCGGAAGTTCTATGAGGATGGCTCATAGAGAGCCGGAGTCGTTGGAAGTTCTATGAACTGCGCTCATAGGAATCCAAAACCAGATAAAAATCCCTCATGCGGTTGAAAACAATTTATTAATGGTATGAGGTTCGCTCATCGGGACGAATAACAGCTTTCGTCTCATCGAGCACCCTTCATTAAGACAAACACTCTTTATCGTCCCATCGGGCACCCCTCATCAAGACAAAACCCCTTAATCATCCCAATGCGTTCCCAATATCTCAGCCAAACAACAAAAAAACCGCCAAAATCCAAAGGATTTTCAGCGGTTTCTGAAAAATTATTCATCCAGTGCCTGCCACACCTGTATTTTGGTTCCCAGGTCTTCAAATGAATAAGTGTGTTTAATGAGTTCGAGCGAGAAGTCGCATGTCATGTTGACATCTTCTCTGAAGTGCCATCTGCGGAATATATATTCGTATACTTTATCGATTTCGACATCGGGTGCACCTGATGTATCGAATATTTCGTAGTTCATCGATTCCGTAAATGTTTCGTCAAATGGCGTGTGCTGGTAACTTGCTGTCCCGACGAATATTTCCATCTCACCGTCGATCACCCGTTCCTGCACAAATATGCCTTTAACGAAGCCGTCGTTGTATCGGAGTATTTCATCGATCAGTCCGTCGCGCTCGAGTATTTTCAAGAACTTATACTTGTAGCCTGACTGGTATGAGTTGATATCGAAATACTGTGCAATCCCGATTAAACGGAAGCTTTCAACAAATGTACGGTACGACGGGTATTTCGGTTTCTTCGTCGGCACGACTTCAAATGAAATGTAGTCGAGCAGGTCGATTTTCTTAATGTTGCGTTCTGTCTCATGCACAGGAATACCGAATGTACGCGTGTATATTTTCTTAAATTTATCCACGTCGCGGTATCCGTAATACTTGGTAATATCCACAAGACGTCTGTGTCCCTGGTAAACTTCATAAGCAATTTCCGTCATGCAGCGTTTTTCCTGGTACTGGGCCGGCGTCATTCCGACGAGAGATGTAAATATCGTCATAAATGATTTCTGTTCCACACCCATACTTTCCAAAACCTCACTGAAGTCTATTTCTTCTCTGAGGTGGTCTTCAATATATACGATGAATCTTTCTACAAATCTGATCGTTTCCATGTAATCACCTATACTTATTGTACTCTTATTTATTATTCCACCCGCGGCTGAAAAACACAACTGATTATATGATATAATAAAGCAATTAATTAACGAGGTGTCGAAATGAAATTTACTGTTTTGGGGTCGGGTGCAGGGCTCCCGTCTAAAGATAGAAATACGCAGAGTTTTGTCATTGACTGCGTGCTTGAATATAATGAATATATTTTAATCGATGCCGGTGAAGCTCTGCAGCACCGCATCCTTCATACTCATATTAAACCATCTAAAATAAAAAACATATTTATTACGCATCTTCACGGCGATCATATTTTCGGTCTGCCCGGATTTTTATCGTCCAGAGCGTTCCAGGGCGGGGAAGGTATACCGCTTAAAATATACGGACCAAAAGGGCTCAGAGAGTGGATTGAAACAACATTCCGCATTTCGGAAAGTGCACTCAATTATCCGCTCGATGTAGTTGAGGTTGAACCCTACATGGATATCCGTCTGAATAATTTTGATGTTCATGCCATTCCATTATCTCATGGTATTGAATCCTACGCTTATATTTTTAAAGAAGATAATCAGATCGGTGAACTTCAGACTGATAAACTCCGTGAACTCGGCATAAGACCGGGACCGGTTTACGGTGAAATTAAAGCAAGTGAAACGTTTACCCATGACGGACAAATATACGAAACGCCGGACTTTATCGGTGAGACGATTGAAGGCCGTAAAATTACAGTCCACGGTGATACGCGCCTAAACACAGAAAAAGAATACCTCGATTCAATCAGGAATTCGGATCTGCTGGTGCACGAAGCGACATTCCTGAATAACGAAAGAGAAAAAGCACATGATTACTTCCATTCGGAAATTAACCACGTGCTCGATGTATTTGAAGATGTAAATTATAAGCAGCTTCTGATTGTTCATATAAGCAGCCGCTATACGGATGAGGATATTAAAGAAGTCAGCGCTTCGCTTGAAGGGCGCGCAGTTATTGCTTATGACTATTTCGAACTTCCCATCCCGCGTAATGTGAAATAAAATCAGCGACTGTCTGACGGTACATTTTTGGATTGCGGTTGTAGCTTTCCACGTGATTGCCGCGTTCCGGATACCACTGTTCTTTCGGTCCCTTTTTCTTTTTGTACAATTCGACTGACGCTTCATAAGGAATAAATGAATCGCGTTTTGAATGAATAAATAAAACAGGCTGTTCGATTCTGTCGACTACTTTAACCGGTGATACGTGATACATGCTGAATTTACTGCGCAGTTTTAAGAACAGGTAAGTAAACAGCAGCACGACCGGTGATGCCACCCGTGAGTATGATGAGTAAATGTGTGCAAGCTGGTCTCTGAACTTCGCAAATGAGGCGTCCGAAATATAGAACTTCGCTTTATTCGACAGTTCTCCTGCGTAAAGCAGGGTCGTCGCAGCACCCATCGATTCACCGTGGACACCGAATTCGATATCATCGCCGTAGTTTTGAAGAAGGTACTCAATCACTGTTTCTAGGTCGAACTTTTCATAGAAGCCGTATGTAGAATCGACACCCCCGGAACTGCCGTGACGCCGCGCATCGTATACGACACAGTTAAAGCCCATGTCTTTAAACAGGTTCACGTATTTCGTCGAGCTGAGTTTATTCTCTGACACGCCGTGACATATGACTACCCATTTATTCGTATCATTCGGATAGATAAACGATGCACTGATGTCGTAGCCGAACCGGGAAGGTATGTTAACGACGTCTTTAGGAAGTTTATCGTATTCGTCCATATTCATGCGTTTGGCACGGGTTTCGCGGCGTTTAACAATTTCCACGTCGCGCAGCTTGAAAAACATGATCTGGCTCGAAGCAAAGTAGCCGAGCGATATAAAGAGCACAGCTGCTGAAGTGAAGAGCGCAGCAAACCATTTAGAATATTTTTTCATTGGAATCCTCCATTCTTTCTGTCACACATTATTATATCACCTGTATTTATTTTTCAAATCGTTATTTTTATAACATAATGTGATATATTTAAGATACATATTGAAAAGCGGTGATGACTATTTCCAACGAACATTTAATAGAGAATACACGATCCAGAGAAGATATTTACGACGGTAAAATAATCGATGTTAAAAAGCTGACTGTTGAGCTTCCGAACGGCAAAGAAGCATACAGGGAAGTCGTATATCATAAAGGTGCCGTCGCTGTAATTGCGGTGGACGGTGAATCGATGTATTTCGTCAAACAGTTCAGAATTTCAACTGAAGAAGTACTGCTCGAAGTTCCTGCAGGAAAAATTGAAATTGATGAACATCCCGATGAAACAGTAAAGAAAGAATTGAAAGAAGAAATCGGCGGAGAATCGGACAAAATTGAAAAGCTTTACGAATTTTATGTATCACCCGGATTCTCAAACGAATTGATTCATCTTTATGAAGCGGCAGATGTTTCATTCAGTGATTCTCAATTGGAAGATGATGAATTTCTCGATATCGTAAAAGTTCCGCTGACGGAATTAAAAGACAGAATGCACAAGGGCGAGTTCAGGGACGGTAAAACACTGGTTGCAGTGCACCATGTTCTGCTGTCGAACGGCTATTTATAATCATTACAAATAGTTTTGAAAAATGAACTATCTTCTGTATAATTGTTATCAATAAGATTAAGAAAGTTGGAAGGTGCAGTTGTGGAAAAAAGAATTGAGCGAATTAAAGAGGCATTACACGATGCTCGGTATAAATTAACTCCACAGCGGGAAGTCACTGTGAGAGTATTGCTTGAAAATGAGAGCTCTCATTTGAGTGCTGAAGATGTTTTTATGAAAGTTAAAGATAAGTATCCGGAAATCGGACTGGCAACAGTATACCGTACACTTGAGCTTTTAAATGAACTGAATGTACTCGACAAGGTGAATTTTGGCGACGGTGTTTCAAGATATGACCTCAGAAAAGAAGGTGCGCAGCACTTTCATCACCATTTAATTTGTATACATTGCGGTTCGGTGGAAGAAATTGAAGAAGACCTGCTGACGGATGTTGAAAAAATCGTGACACGCGATTTTGATTTCGACATTATCGATCACCGTTTAACTTTCCACGGTGTTTGCAAATTATGCAAAGAGAAAGAAGGAAACACAGATGCTTAACCGTTATATCGATGAATACTTAACGTATTTAAAAATCGAGCGTGGTTTAAGTGATGCATCAATATCATCATACAAACAGGATCTAAAACAATACGATCAATATTTAACTGATGAAAATGTTACGGGTGTCGGGCAAATTACGACAGAAATCCTCGTAACATTTTTACAGTTTTTATCAGAAAACGGCAAGAGCAATAAAACAATCAGGCGCGTACAGTCGACGCTCAGAAACTTTCATCAGTTTTTGCAGCTGGAGCAGGTCATCGATACGAACCCTGCGCTCAGACTGAATACGCCTAAAGAAGAACGCGAACTGCCGGTAGTGCTGACCGTTGAAGAAATGGAAACACTGCTGCATTCTCCGGATAACACGGCACAGGGTATACGCGACAACGCGATTATGGAACTTTTGTATGCGAGCGGTCTAAGAGTCAGTGAACTGATTAATTTAAAGCTCAGCGACCTGAATCTGGAAATGGGTTTTATTCATGTATACGGTAAGGGTGACAAGGAAAGAATCGTCCCGACGACCGAATATGTGGCGGATAAATTAAATAATTATATAAAAAATCAGCGTTTAACGTTATTAAAACACGAAAATACTGATATACTGTTTCTTACGAACAGAGGTAAAGGATTCACCCGTCAGGGATTATGGAAGACGATTAAGAAGTATGTGCTGATCAGCGGCATCAATAAAAACATTACGCCGCATACATTCAGACATTCATTTGCGACGCATTTAATCGAAAACGGTGCGGACCTCCGCGCAGTTCAGGAAATGCTCGGTCATTCCGATATTTCAACGACACAGGTGTACACACAAATCTCTGCAACAAAAATCAGAGAAATGTATAAGCAGTTCCATCCAAGAAAGTAGGTAAATTTATTATGTACAAAAAAATTCATTTAATCGTTCTTGATTCAGTCGGTATCGGTGAAGCACCGGATGCTGCAGAATTCGGAGACGTGGGCACGCATACTTTAAAACATACATTAGAAACGCATCCGAACACATTGCCGAACCTTTCAAAATTAGGTTTAGGCAACATCGATAAACTGCCGGGTGTTGACGAAGAAGACAACACAACAGGTTTTTATACGAAGATGCAGGAAGTATCTAAAGGTAAAGACACGATGACAGGACACTGGGAAATTGCCGGTCTGAACATCGATACTGCCTTCAAAGTATATCCTGACGGATTTTCTGACGAACTGCTGAACAAAATCACTGAAGCAACAGGCCGCGGTATCGTCGGCAACAAACCGGCGAGCGGAACTGATATCATCGAAGAATTCGGAGAACACCAGATGGAAACAGGGGACTTAATCATCTATACATCAAACGACCCTGTACTTCAGATCGCAGCAAACGAAGAAGTTATCCCGCTTGAAGAAATCTACGACATCTGTGAAAAAGTACGTGAAATGACGAAAGCACCTGAGTTCTTAGTCGGCCGTGTTATCGCACGTCCATTCGTCGGTTCTAAAAAAGGTGAATTCAAACGTACGGAAAATCGTCATGACTATGCCCTTGAGCCATTCGGCAGAACTGTACTGAACGCGCTGAAAGACGATGACAAAGATGTTATCGCAATCGGCAAGATTAACGATATCTTTACGGGAAGCGGAATTACAGACGCTGTCCGCACGAAAAACAACGACGACGGTGTCGACAAGCTGCTTCAGGTAATGGACCGTAACTTTAACGGACTGTCATTCCTTAACCTTGTGGACTTCGATGCGGAATACGGCCACCGCCGTGACCCGGTCGGCTACAGTAATGCATTAAAAACATTCGATGACAGACTCCCTGAATTAATCGGGAAACTGACTGAAGATGATTTATTAATCATTACTGCAGACCACGGAAACGACCCAACATATACAGGGACGGATCACACAAGAGAATATGTGCCATTGTTAATTACAACAGGCAGGGAACTTAAATTTGGTGAAATTGAGCAGTGTCAGACATTCAGCAACATCGCTGCAACGATCGCTGAAAACTTCGGTGTGGATTACGAAACACACGGAACGAGCTTCCTAAAGGAAATTAAATAAATGAAAAAAGGAAAATATTTTGTATTCATAGGATTACTCGTGGTAAGTATATTCTGGGGATTCATGTATTGGATATTTTTAGTGTAATTGAATAAGCGGGCAGGATAGACGGTTTAAACACCTTTATTTTAAGGTGTTTAAACCGTTTTTTTTGTTTTTGGGGATTAAAAAAAGAGCCGGATAACGGCTCATGCGGTTGAAAGTCTGTTATCGGCCTGATGAAACTCGTTCATGCGGTCGATAAATTGTGTTCAACCGTATGAAGGTTGTTCATCAGGTTAATTATTCGTATTCGACCGCATGAAAAATGCTCATTGGGACGATTACCGGTTTACGTCTCAATGAGCAGGATACAATGGGATGATTATTTATTAATGTCTCAATGAACATGCAGCATTGAGACAAATATACTTAAATATCTCAACGAACAACCAGCATTGAGACAAATACGCGTATTCGTCCCAATGACGGACATAATCCGCATTAAAACTATCTCTTCCGTTTTTCCAGCTTCCGGTTCAGTGCCTCCAGCCGTGCTTCAATCACATCTTCGCGGTCGCGCAGGCGGTGACGGTGGATAATGTGCTCATCTTTTTCAAAACGGTTGAGTATTTCGAGTGTAAACGCACTGTATGATTCGTAATCGTCTTTATACATTTCATAAAGTGACTCGTACACCCGGCTGTCCACCGGATATTGCATCGGCGTGAACGGCACTTCGGCGAGTGCACTGAACCGTGCGCGGATCATGTCCATAAAGTCTTCACCAAATCCGAACGCAGTCACGTCGTATTCGTGTTTTTCGTATAGTTTCAGTGCGCGTTTATACGATGTCGCTGCACCGGTAATATTGTCGCGCCTGTAATGATATTCACCGGTTACGATAAGTACAAAAAACACCTCGGGGTCTTCTTTCGTAAAGTTTTCCTTGTCTTTCCATGCTTCTTCCATGATTTCATGGCATTCGAAGTAATCTTGCTTTATAATTAATTCGTTAAAGAATTGTAAAAGTATTTCTTTATCGATACGTATCACTCCTGAAATTGAGGTTTTGTAATGACTGCTTATAAAGTTAAATTAGATGTTTTTGAAGGACCGCTCGATCTGCTCCTTCATTTGATAAAAGAACTTGAAATTGATATTTATGATATTCCGATGAAAATGCTCACTGAGCAGTATATGGAATATATCAATCAGATGAAAGATCTTGAACTCAACGTTGCGAGCGACTATCTCGTAATGGCAAGCGAGCTTGTGAAAATTAAAAGTCACATGCTGCTGCCGGAACCGCCGATGGCCGATGAGGATTACGAAGATCCCCGCGAGCAATTGATGTCCCAACTGATAGAATATCAAAATTATAAATTATATGCTGAAGAATTGAATAAACTGAAAGAAGAATCCAGACTTCAATTCGTCAAAGCACCGCACTTATTCGAAAATGACGAGGATGATACCGAGACACTTGAGCTGAGTCTTCACGACCTGCTTGAAGCATATAACAAAGTGAAGTCCCGCGTATCTCTGACTGAAGAGTCATATGTCGTCGTTCCGCGCGAGGTTTATACGAAAGAAGAGGCAGTGGAGTTTATCGCGTCGAAGTTTAAAGATGCAAAGTCTTTAAAAATGACTGAACTGCTCACATTCGATGAACCCCGCAGCAAAGTGGTGCAGGTGTTTATTACTATATTAGATTATATCAGTCAGAATCTCTATCAGATTACGCGCATCGATGAAGATGATTTTGAGCTCGAAAGGTTGGCTTAAGGATGGAAAAAATAAACATTATCGAAGGTTTATTATATATTGCCGGCGACCTCGGTTTAAGTGAAGAGGCACTCATGATGCACGTGCCGATTACTAAAATGCAGCTGGAAATAGAAGTCGAAAAATACGACAAAGAACATTTAACAATCTCGCGTCACGGAGATATGTATTTCCTGAAGACGACAGAGAACATGGAGAAATACATCAAGAGGGTGCTGGCTGACCGGCCGGCGAAAAAATTATCACAGGCGGCGCTCGAAGTGCTGGCGATAATTGCCTACAATCAGCCGATCTCAAGAAACGGCATAGAAAGCGTGCGCGGCATCGTGTCAGACGGTCCAATTTCAACACTGATCAATAAAGGGTTGGTGAAAAAGAAAAACATAACTGACGAACGGGCGGCGCATTTTGAAACGACGCAGAGCTTTTTGGAATTATTCGGTCTGAAATCTTTAGATGACTTACCGGCAGATGATATGATAGCGGAACAGGAAGAAATCGACTTGTTCTTCAATAGCTTAAAGGAGCAAAATTAATGAATACTACACGATTAAATAAAAAAATTGCCGACGCAGGAATTACTTCACGACGTAAAGCAGACAAACTGATTGAAGAGGGCCGTGTCTACGTTAACGACAAGCTCGTTACCGAACTTGGTCTGCAGGTATCAGACAAAGACCGCGTGACGGTTGACGGCATTCAGTTAACTAAAGAAGAGCCCGTACACATTTTATACTACAAACCTTCAGGTGAAATCTCAGCAGCAGAAGATGATAAAAAACGCGACACAGTAATCGACATATTCCACGACATCGATGCCCGTCTTTACCCGGTGGGACGCCTTGACTACGATACGTCTGGTCTTCTTCTTGTAACGAATGACGGTGAATTCACGCAGCTGATGACACACCCGAAATTCGAAATGAAGAAAACATACCGCGTTAAAACGGACGGTATCCTGCTTCGTCACCAGCAGGATGAAATGCGCCGCGGCATCAGACTTGATGACGGGAAAACTGCACCATGTGAGCTGAAAGTGATCCGCGACAAAGGCGGCAAGGACATGATTCTTGAAATAACAATTCACGAAGGACGCAACCGCCAGGTCAGAAGAATGTTTGAACACTTCGGTTTAAACGTGACGAAACTTACACGTATCCGCTTTGATTTCCTGACACTCGACGGATTAAAAGAAGGCGAGTACCGTTTCCTTAAACCGCACGAAGTGAAGAAACTTATTGCCAACAGTAAGAAGTAAGTAATTAAATGTCATAATACTGTCAAACCGCAACAAAATGTGTAGTGTTATAATTATTGCTACGTACGCATTTTATTGCGGTTTATATCAATTTGGAAAGGGGCCTGACGTTGAAAAAAGGAACTAGAAAAATTATTCGTACAGGTACTATTATTACAATTGCCGCTCTGCTCGGCTTAACGTTATATTTAAATTTGAGGGACGGCTCTCAAACGGTTAATGTCGGGGACGAAGCAGTTGATTTTAAACTGGAAACACTGGACGGCGAACAAATTCAGCTGTCTGAAATAACAAAAGACAAAGGTGTCATTATTAACTTCTGGGGAACATGGTGCAAACCTTGCCGCGAAGAAATGCCGGAAATGAACCAGGTTTATAACGAAGGTCATGAAGACTATGAGATTATCGCAGTAAACGTCTCTGAGAACAATCAGCAGATCGAACAGTTTATTTCAGGTCTGTCAGAAGATCTCGATTACCCGATTGCACTGGATACGAACCGAAGTGTAACTAAAGCTTACAATATCGGTCCGCTGCCGACGACAATCGCCATTAACAAAGACGGCGAAGTTGTTAAAAAACAGGAATATCAACTGACTAAAGAGGATATCTACGCATTTATAGATGAATCTCTGGAATAGGATGACCTAATATGGAACTTAAAGAAATAAAATGCAGTCATTGCGGTCACGATAACCCGCCCGGCACCCAGCTGTGCCAGTCGTGCGGTAAAATGATCAATGAAGACTACGACAAGAAAAAAATTAAAGACCTCATGCGCTACGATGGAAGTGCCGTGCGTTCGAAAGTCCGCTCACAGAGTATCTTTGATAAGATCTGGAACTTCTTCACTTCCATTAAAGTCGGGGTAAGTATTATCGCACTGATTGCGATATCCGCAGCCGTCGGGACAATTCTCCCGCAGGAATATTTCATTCCTATCGGTGCAGACCCGCTGCAGCACTACACAGAACAATACGGTACATTCGGAAGACTGTATTATGAACTGGGCTTTACACAGCTTTATTCTTCATGGTGGTTCGTACTGTTAATGGGAATGCTCGCACTGTCACTTGTTGCTGCAAGTATTGACCGCGGGGTGCCGCTGTATAAATCGTTAAAGAACCAGCGCGTTAAAAAACACGCTTCATTCTTTAAACGCCAGCGCCTGTTTACAGAATATGATTCAGCAGACATCGCACCTGAACTTGCGAAGTCATTTGAAGCGAAGAAGTACAAACTGAGAACAGACGGCAATCACTATCTGTTTGAAAAGGGACGCCTGTCGAGATGGGGCCCTTATATTAACCACACAGGGTTAATCATTCTTCTTATCGGCAGCATGCTGAGATTCTTCCCGGGTGTGTATATCGATGAAATTATATACGCACAGGAAGGCGAGACAGTAAGCATTCCGACAACTGAAGGCAAATACTACATGCGGAACGACGGTTTCACACTGGATACATACGATGAAGAATCCGGTACAGTATTTGACCAGTCGCTGCAAAACAACCAGGCAATGACAATCAGTAACTTCCAGACGGACATTACGATGTTTGAAAACAAAACAGCGGATATCGTCGGTTCTTCACCGGAACTTGAAGAAATCGAAGACTACAGCATCCGCGTAAACCATCCGTACCGCTTTGACGATTACGAACTGTATCAGTCAAGTTACGATAACTCGCAGATGAAATCGATGACGTTCAGACTTGAAGATTCAGAAGGCAACGTCCTTGGTGAAAACTTCGAAGTCAGTCTCGATGATCCGGCAGACAGTTACGAAATTACGGAAGATATCACGATTAACATGAAGGCCTATTCACCGGACTTCCTGGAAATCGATGAGAATGGTACGCTGATTTCTGCAACACCGGTACCGACTAATCCGGCATTCGTCTTTGAAGTTGCGGCGGGAGATAAGAACGAACTCAGTCTCCTGCAGATCATGAACTCAACGGATATTACTCCGGAGAACGAATACAGCATTAAATTCGTCGAAGCAGAAGAGCACATGGCGAGTGTACTGACATTGAAAAAAGACCTGGCAATGCCGATTATTGCGACAGGATTTGTTATTTTCCTAATCGGGCTGTTTATCGGTTCGTACATTAATCACCGCAGAATATGGATTAATGCAGAAGACGGAACGATGAATCTGGCCGCTCACACAAATAAAAACTACTTCGGCATGAAGAAGGAAATGGACGCGGTACTTAAGTCCCACAACCTTCACGAAGTATTCGACAAACAGGCAAAAGAGGAAAATGACAAGCTGAAAGGATAGTGTTTAATTTATGGATGCAACATTTTTATCACTGAGTAATACACTTATATTTATTGCTTTCCTTATGCTTCTGGTATCACTGATACCGCTGAGCATAAGTATTAAATCAAAATCTAAATCACACAAATTCGAAAAAATCGCGATCTGGATGATTATTATCGCATTCGTGCTGGAACTCGCATACTTCATTCTGCGCTGGATGGCGACAGGACATGCTCCGGTTTCAAACATGTATGAATTTATCGCGATGTTCTCAATCATGCTGATCGGGGGATACTTAATTACGTATCACTATTTCAGAACGAAAGTATTCGGTCTGTTTGCGATTCCGGTGTCACTGCTTCTTTTAGCATACGGAAGTCTGTTCTCAACAGACGTCCAGCCGTTAATCCCTGCACTGCAGAGCAGCTGGCTGGCTATTCACGTTATTACTGTGACATTGTCTTATGGTATACTGTCAATGAGTGCAGTAGCAGGACTTATCTACTTATTAAAGGCTATTCCTGCAGATGAAAATTCATGGCGCGCACGCTGGCTGGAAGCTATCATGTTTGGTATTCTGACAGTTGTGATGTACATGGTAACAACAGTAGTTATGCAGAACATCGTCGGCTACAATGATGAGTTCTACTATACTGATCAGCAGGGACAGCAGGTCATTGCTGAATACCATCTCCCAAGTCTTGTAAACTACAATGATGCAATACCGGTCACGCATCTCGGCGACAATGAATACGAACCGGCTGACCACTTCCACCTTGGAATTGATTTGCCGCCGGTTATTAAAGCGCACACTTTAAATACAGTGCTCTGGTCAATTATTATCGGTCTGGTTACTTACGGCATCGTCCGTCTGATTATTAGAAAACGTCTGTTTGCACTGACTAAACCGTTAACTAAAAAAGCCGATCTTGCACTGATGGATGAAATTGGCTACCGTTCTGTTATTATCGGTTTCCCGCTGTTTGCACTCGGAGGTATTTTCTTCGCTGCAATATGGGCTCAGATTGCATGGAGCAGATTCTGGGGCTGGGATCCGAAAGAGACGTGGGCATTCATTACATTTATGTTCTACACGATTTTCCTTCACCTCCGCTTAAACCGCGGTTATGAAGGCGAGAAGTCTGCATGGTTAGCCGTAGGCGGGTTCATTCTGATTCTGTTTAACCTGATTGCGATTAACTTAATTGTAGCCGGCCTGCATTCGTACGCATAATATGAAAAGAGGGTTATTATGGCAGAAAAAATACTTTTAGTAGATGATGAAGAACGTATTCGTAAATTGCTTAATTTGTACCTGACGAGAGAAGGGTACGAAATTACTGAAGCCGGAGACGGAAAAGAAGCACTGGAGCTTGCTTTACAGGAAGATTTCCATTGTATTCTGCTCGATCTGATGATGCCTGAAATGGATGGGATTGAAGTTGCGAAAGAATTGCGCAAGGAAAAATCAACACCCGTCATTATGCTGACAGCCAAAGGTGAAGAAGCAGACCGCGTTGAAGGTCTTGAAGTCGGCGCAGACGATTATATCGTTAAGCCTTTTTCACCGCGCGAAGTCGTGCTCAGAGTAAAAGCAATCCTCCGCCGTTCTTCTGAAACGGCATTTATCGAAAAAGATTCATCAGCGAAAGATATGATTGTGTATGAACATCTCGTCATCGACAACGACGCACACCGCGTCCTCGCTGATGATAAAAAAGTTAATTTAACACCGAAAGAATACGAACTCTTATTATTCCTGGCAAAGAGTCCCGATAAAGTATTTAACCGCGAAGAACTGCTGAAGGAAGTCTGGAACTATGACTTCTACGGCGATTTAAGAACAGTCGATACGCACGTGAAGCGTCTCCGTGAGAAACTGAATAAAGTTTCACCTGAGGCGAGCCAGATGATTCACACTGTCTGGGGTATCGGCTATAAATTCGAGGTTAATGACAAATGAGTTTTTTCTCCAGCGTTGTAACTAAACTGTGGTTTACTATCTTAATGATAGTGACTACAGTTTTAATTATATTATCGATCATTTTGAGCTTTTACTTCAGAAACTATGCGCTCAGCACTACAGAAGATAATCTCACAGAAGAGCTGACGCGGATTGAAAATGTGGTTCTCAGTAATCATACGCTCGATTTAAATGATTCATACCTTGCAGCCGAAGAAAACCTGATTATATACTCGGACGGGCAGTTTATCGCGGGAGACAGCCAGGTTGCCGAGGAGATATACAGTGAGATTACAACATCCAATCTTCAGAGCAGCACGTTTATCGTGCACGATATTAACGATCGTGAGTTCATGGTCAAAGTATCCGACTTAAGCGAGTACTTCGAATCGGACACAGCGATTATTAAATACAGTGATCTCGATGCGCTGAATCAGTCATTTCTGACAGTCTTAATTATTTTAATTATTACAGCGGCCGTCCTGTTCCTGATTACAACATTCTTTGCATTCTTCCTGATATCGAGAATTACAAAACCGCTGATTGCGCTGAAGAACTCATCGTTCTCAACAGCAGGCGGTAAATACAATCAGCTGAAAGTAACATCACGCGATGAAATTGGCGAACTGACACTCGCGTTTAACAAGATGAACAACAACATTAAAAGCACGATTACAGAACTGACACACGAGAAAAACCTCCGTGAAACAGTGTTCTCATCTCTGTCGAATGGTATTATGTACTTTAATACGGACGCAGAGCCTGTCTACTCGAACGATCGGGGCCGGAGCTACTACGAGCTCTTCCAGCAGTACGGTGAGGAATTTGAGTACTTTAAACGCCTTATAAAGGATGTCTCGGAATCAGATGATAATCACCTTGAACGTCTGGATATCGAAGACCTGCATCTGCAGCTTGCGATGTCGCCGGTTAAATCACTGGAAGAACAGAACGGTGTCACCGTGCTGATCCGTGATATTACCGACGAATACAATACGGAGAAAATGCGTACCGACTTTATATCAAGTGTGTCGCATGAACTTAAAACACCGATGGTGATGCTGAGCGGGTACTCTGAAGCACTGCTCGACGATATCGTTACAGAGCCTGAAGAAGTGAAGGAAATGGTATCGATTATTAAAGACGAATCCGACCGCATGAACAAGCTCGTGTCCGAACTCTTAATCATTGCACGCATGGACTCGGACGATGTGCTTTACGACATTAAACCGCAGAACTTTAATGCGCTGCTCGGCGAACTTTATCAGCGTTTCGATTACAAACTGAAAGACAACGGCATCGAACTGAATGTGACCGGCGGCAAAGAAGCAGTCGAGTTTCCTTTCGATTACGATAAACTGAATCAGGTCTTTACGAATTTAATCGATAATGCAATACGCTATACAAAAGCGGGCGATGTGATTACAATAAATATTGCAGAAGATGAAAAAGGCTGTGTGGAAATTAAAGTCAGCGATACCGGAACCGGCATAAAACGCGAAAATATTAAGCATATATTCGAGCGCTTTTATAAAGTGGACGAGGCGCGGACGAGAGGAAAACACGGTACCGGACTTGGTCTGTATATCGTCAGCAACATTATCACGAAGCACGGCGGGACGATTACAGCAGACAGCATCTTCGGAGAAGGTACGACATTTACAATAAAACTACCTAAAGAATAGAAAGGAATGAGCCACTTGGACAGACAGCGCCTGAGAAAGATTATTTACATCAGTATATTAAGTGCACTGGCATTCATTCTGATGCTGATACAATTTCCGCTGCCGTTCCTGCCGCCATTCTTAATGCTTGATTTATCAGATATCCCGCCCTTTATCGGATTCATAATGTTCGGAGGCATCGGCGGATCATTAATCATCATTATGAAAATCGTGCTGTACAGCATACTGATGGCCAGCGAACCAATCGGACCGATAGCAAACCTGCTTGCAGCATTTTCATTCCTGCTGCCTGTATACTTTTTCTATTACAAACGTAAAACAGCGAAAAGTCTTATTATGGGATTCGTTGCAGGAACGATTGTGCTGACACTCGCACTTGCAGTGCTGAACTACTTTGTGCTGCTGCCGGCATACGGCATGATTGTCGACCAGACAGACGTTATCAATAACCTGCGTACGGTAATCACAGCGGGAATTATCCCGTTCAATATCGTTAAAGGGATTATTCTGAGTCTGGTATGTTATGTAATTTATAAAAAAGCAATCCCTGTTCTGATGAACAGATAATAATTGGAGAGTCATCCGGTACTGAAGAAAGTGCCGGGTGTCTTTTTGTTTTGGGGTGGGGTTGTATGTGTGCGTGTGCGGCTTTTTTAGGGATAGAGGACTACTGTGGGATGAAGTTAGCCATTTGGACGTTTTAAAGTACGACGTCAGATCACCGTCGTATTCGAAAGCGTGTTAAAGTACGACGCCGGATCAACGTCGTATCCGAAAGCGTGTTAAAGTACGACACCGGATCAACGTCGTATTCGAAAGCGTGTTAAAGTACGACGTCAGATCAACGTCGTATTCGAAAGCGTGTTAAAGTACGACGTCAGATCACCGTCGTATTCGAAAGCGTGTTAAAGTACGACACCGGATCACCGTCGTATTCGAAAGCGTGTTAAAGTACGACGCCGGATCACCGTCGTATCCGAAAGCGTGTTAAAGTACGACACCGGATCACCGTCGTATCCGAAAGCGTGTTAAAGTACGACACCGGATCACCGTCGTTTCCGAAAGCGTGTTAAAGTACGACGTCAGATCACCGTCGTATTCGAAAGCGTGTTAAAGTACGACACCGGATCACCGTCGTATCCGAAAGCCGCTCAAAGTACAAAATCCTTCATCATCCATAACAAAAAAAGGACGAGACCTGCGGCCTCATCCTTTTATCTGTTAAAATTTATTCATATTTTAATGGATCACCGTCGAATGGTGCATCCTCAACTTTAATTGAGTCTGTTGGACAGCCGTCGAATGCGTCTTCCATGTCTTCGAGCAGGTCATCTGGCACTGCTGTGACGCCCTTGTTTTCATCTAAAATGACGTAAGCTATGCCGTCGTCATCGTAATCATATATATCTGGTGCCGCTGCACCACACGCGCCGCATGCGATACAAGTATCTTGGTCTACTATTGTGTACTGTTTTGCGCTCATATATTTCACCTCTTAACGTTTACGATTAGTTCATAACTAATATTAAGAGAAAATCGAAAATTTATCAATGAACAATCATTGAACTCGTGAACAATACGCCGGAAGTATGATAACTCTTTAAATGTCCATACAAACAATATATAATTAAATCAAGAATCAAGTTACTAGGAGAATGCGCTATGAAAGATGATTTTTACAAAGATATTAAGCATAAGCGTGCACAGGATGAGAAATCTAGTAAAACAGGTGCAGGTAACAAAAAGGCAAATGAACCAAAAAAAGAAACTCTGAGCCGCAGTGCACGACATAAATCCAAAGAGGCCGGCGAACACAAACAGCCGGATAAAAAAGTGCCGCCGAAAAAACAGCAGCAGAAAGAAAATAACATTACCGGTAAGCTGAAAGGATATTTCAGCGCTGAGAATGCAGCGAAAGGGAAAGCATTATTTGCCGGAACTTTAGCTAAGTATCAGAAACGGATTAAGAATGAGCTTAAGATATCGAAAGAGAAACTTGGCAGCATCGGTGCTGCGAAGGCGGCATCGAAGAAGCCTGAGAAGGAAAACGGGAACAAAAAGAAACGCATGCTTCCATGGGGTTTTGCTGTTCTGATTTTACTTCCGCTCACAGTCTTATTGGCATTTTTAATATTTTCCAACTTCTGGCCGTCGCTGAACGATGAAATTCAGCTCGCCAGCGAGAACTCTTCTGAAGAGACAGCTGAAAACAGTGAAGCAGCAGATGATAAAGAATCGAATGAAGAAATCAACAAAGAGCTTGAAGCTCAAAAAGCCGAGCTCGAACGGCGCCTGGCTGAAAACCGCAATGAAGATCTAAGCTCGAAAAATATTGAAGCAAACTATTCACAGGAAGAACTTCTCGAACTGGAAGATGCAGCACTTGCTGCGATCCGGAGCAAGGAAGATGGTTCTGATGAAGAAGATGCGGCATCAGACAGCGCTGCAAAAAAAGAAGCAGCAGAAGATAAAGATTCTGACTCAGCTGAAGAAGACCCGGAATCGGCATCAGAAACAAAACCTGAAACTGATTCGGCAGAGAGTGAGACTGAAACAGACACTGATTCGGATTCATCAGAAACACAAAATGCAAATGCATCACACGTCGTAACGGCACAGGATAACCTTTACCGTATTGCGATTCAGTACTACGGCGACGGCAGTGCCGAGAACGTTCAGCGCATCATGGAAGCGAACGGTGTCACACCGGACAACCTGACTGTCGGACAGGAACTTATAATACCGTAAATGAAAGTAGGCCATTAAATGTCACATATCAGCATCGCAATTGACGGTCCGGCTGCAGCCGGCAAGAGTACAATTGCAAAACGCGTCGCAAAAAAATTAGAGTATCTATATATTGATACGGGTGCAATGTACCGTGCAGTTACGCTGTACGTACTGGAGCACGGGGACGACATCATTCAGAATATCAGTAATCATGTCCACATTACATTCGGCATCAACGATGAAGTATACTTAAACGATAAAGATGTCTCTGCAGAAATCCGTTCACCGGAAGTTACAAATAACGTGAGCCGTGTCGCGGCAATCGGCGAAGTCAGAACTTATCTGGTCGATATGCAGCGTGAAATCAGCACGACGTCAAGCGTCGTAATGGACGGCAGGGATATCGGCACGACAGTGCTGCCTGATGCAGAAGTTAAAATATTTATGCAGGCGTCACCGAAAGTCAGAGCCGAACGCAGACTTCTTGAAGAAACTGCACGCGGCAACGACATCGATCTTGAAACTCTGACAGCGGAAATTATCCGCCGCGATGAGATTGACAGCACAAGAGAAATTTCACCGCTTGTACAGGCTGACGATGCAGTGCTTCTCGATACGAGCCATTTATCGATTGAAGAAGCCGAAGCAAAAATTATTCAGCTGGTGAAAGACAAACTGGAGGTACAATAAATGATGTATGAATTTGCGAAATTTTTATTAAAAGTATATTACAAATTTAGATTTAAAATGACGTTCATCGGCGCAGACAGAGTACCGTCGGACGGTCCGGTGATGCTTTGTTCCAACCACGTGTCGGATTTCGATCCGCCGCTTATCGGTCTCGGACTCCGCCGTCAGCTGTCGTTCTTTGCGAAAAAAGAATTGTTCGAGCTGCCGGTCATCGGTAAAGCATTCCCGAACCTGAATGCTATTCCGGTGTCACGCGGAAAAAGTGACAGATCAGCACTTAAAACTTCGATCAATGCATTAAAAGAAGACCGCTGTCTGTTAATTTTCCCTGAAGGAAGCCGCAACAAAGGCGACG
The DNA here is from genome assembly GCF_014207425.1 of Jeotgalicoccus coquinae. Taxonomy (GTDB): domain Bacteria; phylum Bacillota; class Bacilli; order Staphylococcales; family Salinicoccaceae; genus Jeotgalicoccus; species Jeotgalicoccus coquinae. Next base: position 872,108 of record NZ_JACHFF010000001.1, read on the forward strand.
TGTCGAAACTGCAGAATCTGCAGGAAGGCGCGAGCTTTATCGCTTCGAAATCCGAAGCACCGATTGTACCCGTTATTATTAAAGGCGAGTATAATCGTAAAAAGGGTGTTACAATAATATACGGCAAGCCGATTAATACTAAAGAATTTCTTGCCGCAGGAAATACACGCAAAGATTTAACACGTGAATTGGAGAAAAATCTTAACAATTTACTATTTTCTGAATAATCACTTGACAAAAGGTTCGAATTGTAAGAAGTTAAATATATACATTGTATAGTAATTGGAGGCAAGCACATGGCGACAGAAGACATTAAGAACGAAGAATCAAACATTGAAGAAACACAGGTAAACGATGCACCTGACAACAGCGAAGAAGTACAGAACGAAACTGAGACGGCTGAAAACAGTCCGTTTGCAGTTGGAGACACAGTAACAGGTAAGATTTTTAACATCGAAGACAAGTTTGTAAAAGTTCAAGTAGATGATTCTGATTACGAAGGCATAATTCCAATCAGTCAGCTTACAAACAAACGTATCGAGCACCCGAATGATATTATTGCACTTGACGATGCAGTCACGGCAACAGTTATCAAAGTTGAAGATGATGCTAAAAACATTATTATTTCAATCCGCAAGCTCGACGAACAAAAAGCATACGAAGATTTAAAACAGAAACAGGATGCTGATGCAACGCTTGAAGGTACTGTTGTAGAAGCAGTTAAAGCCGGCCTTGTACTGGACGTCGGCGTGAGAGGATTTATTCCTGCATCACTTCTTTCTGATGAATATATTGAAGACCTTGAGCAATTCAACGGTCAGACTCTGGAAGTTAAAGTCGAAGATATCGATCAGGAGAAAAACAGAGTAATTCTTAACCGCAAACGTATCGTTGAAGGTGAGAAATCGAAAGAACGCCAGGCTGAGTTAGAAGACCTGGAAGTCGGCAGCATCATCGAAGGTGAAGTTGTCCGCACTACTACTTTCGGTGCATTCATCAACATCGGCAGCGTAGACGGTCTTGCTCACATTTCTGAATTAAGTTACAGCCGTGTAAACAGCGTCGAAGATGCTGTTGAAATCGGACAGAAAGTTCAGGTTAAAGTTCTTGATGTAAATCCTGAGCAGGAACGTATCAGCTTATCTGTTAAACAGGCAGGCGAATCTCCGTTCAACAAATTTATCGATGCGCACAACACAGGCGATGTTTTAACAGGTACTGTTAAACGCTTAGTTGATTTCGGTGCTTTCGTTGAAGTTGAACCTGGTGTTGAAGGTCTTGTGCACATTTCTGAAATTGCACACGAACACGTTAACGTACCGGGAGACGTACTGAAAGAAGAACAGGAAATTGAAGTGAAAATCATCGGTCTGGATTCAGACAACGAGAAAATTTCATTATCAATTAAAGCTTTAGAATCAGCTCCGGCTAAGCCGAAACAGGCTAAGCGCGAAGAAAATACACAAGTTTACACAGATGATACTGACGACGACGCACCAACTTTAGGTGACGTATTCGGAGATCGTTTCAAAAACTTGGATTTATAATATTAGACTCACTCATAAATAAAGAGCGATGATACTATCGCTCTTTATTTTATTTGTGTTAAAATAAATGTGCATACAGGGAGGGTAACAATGTATAAACCAACAGTAGCAGTAGTAGGGCGGCCGAACGTCGGCAAGTCCACGCTTTTTAACAGAATTATCGGAGAAAGAAAGGCAATTGTCGAAGATTCTCCAGGTGTTACAAGAGACAGATTGTACGCCGAAGGTGACTGGTTAAATTACACTTTTAATTTAATCGATACCGGCGGTATTGAAATTAAAGATGAACCGTTTCAGCAGCAGATTAAAATGCAGGCTGAAATTGCGATTCTTGAAGCAGATGTTATTTTAATGATTGTGAACGGCAGAGACGGTGTAACGAGCGACGATTTATTCGTTGCGCGTATTTTACAGAAATCCAAGAAACCCGTTGTTCTTGCAGTAAACAAAATTGATAACTATGAAATGCGCAGTGAAATATACGAGTTCTACCAGCTTGGTCTCGGAGAGCCGTGGCCGGTTTCAGGTTCACACGGTCTCGGACTCGGAGATGCGCTGGATGAAGTTGTCCAGCACTTTAAATCACTGGAAACAGAAGTTGAAGAAGATCCATCGGTTAAAGTATCTTTAATCGGACGTCCGAATGTTGGTAAATCCAGCCTGGTAAACGCAATTCTCGGCGAGGAACGTGTTATCGTTTCCGATATAGCCGGTACGACACGCGACGCGGTCGATACGGCATATACATACGAAGATCAGCCATTCACATTAATCGATACTGCAGGTATGAGAAAGCGCGGTAAAGTATACGAAGCAACCGAGAAATACTCAGTGCTCCGTGCGACACGCGCAATTGAACGTTCCGATGTTGTTCTCGTCGTGTTAAACGGTGAAGAAGGCATACGTGAACAGGATAAAAGAATTGCAGGACTTGCCCATGAGGCCGGACGTGCGATTATTATCGTCGTCAACAAATGGGATGCAGTCGAAAAAGATGAAAAGACTATGCGTGAATTCGAACTGGAAATCCGTTCGAACTTCCAGTATCTGGACTACGCACCGATTACTTTCGTCTCGGCAATGACTAAAGTCCGTCTTAAAACGTTATTCCCGCTTATTCAAGAGGCGTATGCATCGAGTCATATGCGCGTGAAGTCGAGCACACTGAACGAAGTGCTCGTAGACAGCGTCAGCATGAATCCGACACCGACAGACTCCACAGGCCGCCGTTTAAGCATCTATTACGGTACACAGGTCAGTGTCGGACCTCCGACATTCGTTCTGTTTGTGAACGACGTGGAGCTGATGCATTTCAGTTACAGAAGGTATATCGAGAATCAGCTGCGTAAAGCATTTGATTTTACAGGTACACCGATCCATATCATCACCCGCAAAAGAAATTAGAAAGTAGGGTATCAATATGAACATCTCAGTCATTGGAACAGGCAGTTTTGGTACAAGCCTCTCGATGGTCTTAAATGATAATGACAATCGGGTAATGATGTACGGGAGAAATCAAGATACTGTCCTGGAAATAAACGAGTCACACACAAACGACCGTTATTTAAAAAATATCGAATTGTCGGAAGGTATTAAGGCGACTGCCTCGCTTGAAGAAGCAGCAGCACATGCTGAACTTCTCGTACTCGCAGTTCCCGTAAATGCAATGCGTGCTGTTGCAACGGAACTGAACGGTCTGTTAAAAAAATTAGATAAGAAGGTCCTCGTTGTGCACGTTGCAAAAGGACTTGAACTGGACACATACAAACGCGTTTCACAGGTGCTTGAAGAAGTATTCGATGAAGACCGTGTAACAGACATCGGCGTGCTCAGCGGACCAAGCCATGCAGAAGAAGTTGCGCTGAAACAGCCGACAACGGTATCCACAGCATCTATCCGTGAAGAAGGTGCCAAAGTTATTCAGGATGCATTTATGACGGACTACTTCAGAGTGTACGTCAATAATGATATGGTCGGGGTTGAAATCGGCGGTGCGCTGAAAAATATCGTCGCACTTGCTGTTGGTGCTTTGTCGGGCTACGGTTTCGGGGATAATCCGAAAGCCGCCGTCATTACACGCGGCCTGCACGAAATTGCACGTTTGGGTACAAAACTCGGTGCGAACCCTCTGACATTCCTCGGATTAACAGGAATGGGCGATTTGATTGTTACAGCGACGAGCCAGCACTCGAGAAACTACCGCTGCGGCCAGATGCTTGCAGGCGGAATGTCACTGGAAGAAGCGACAGAAAAGATGGGCATGGTCGTTGAAGGTGTCAATACGACGAGAGCAACTTATGAACTCGCAAAACAGTACGATGTCGATATGCCGATTACGAAAGTATTATACGGTTACTTATTTAACGGCATCAGTGAAGATGAAGCTTTCAACGCGCTGATGAAGCGTGAAAAAACTTCTGAATCAGAAGGCTTGAAACAATTGCTAGAGAGTCAAATAAAAAATAGTAAATAGTAAGAGGGAAATGTATGTTTGATATTTCAAGAATGGACTTAATGTGGGTGTCATTCGTTTCTATCGGATTTATGGCACTTGCAGCAGTATTAATTTATCTGGCAAGGTTTGTTATTACTATTCGTTTCGTCAGCGTCATTATTTCTTTAATTGCATGGGTACTGTTAATACTCGCATTTCTGCTGATGATTTTAGTCATCGGGGGATCCACACATGCGTAAATCCGGTTTTCTTTTAACTTTCATGTTGGCGCTTCTTGTCTTAACAGGATGTATGTATCCTGATGATCAGCGTGCAGGAAGCAATATTCCTCCGGAGACTGATATTCAGAACGTCCAGAATGCAGTCGACAACTTCCAGGAGTCAGAGGGCGGTATACTGCCGATTAAAACAACTGAAAATGCCGCGGAATATTTAAAATATCCGGTGGAGTTCACGCGCGTTGTACCCGAATACTTAAGTGAGATTCCGGTTACAGCTTACGAGAACGGCGGAACGTTCCAGTATGTTATACTCGATGCAGAAGACGAACCGGTTGTAAAAATTGCAGACCTTGCAATTATCGAAGAGCTCCGTTCGCTCCATCTCCGCCTTAACGGTATGGGCGAGCATGTGGAACTCGGTGAACAGGTCGGTCCAAACGTTTATCAGCTGGATCTTGACCATTATAACCTCGCTGACAATCCGACAGTAACGAGTCCTTATTCGGGCCGTGAACTGAACGTGTATTACAGCGGCGGTCAGGAATTCGTTATCGATTACAGAGATGATCTGAATTTAATGATTGAAAATGAAGGCCTTGAATTTGAGACAGGCGAGGACATCCGCAAAGTATTGTATGAATTTACACCAATTGTGCCGATATATGCACCTGAGATGACAGTTGATGAAAATAACGAAGCAATATTCATGACGAGTGTGCACAAAAGTTAATTCCAGCTGAATTTTTACAGGGAAAAACGGTTAAATCCGTTGCAGTCCCTACGGCCGTATGGTAAAGTCAAAACATAATGATAAAATCATTATACAGATTATAGGAGGTCTATCAGATGAATAAGACAGATTTAATCAACGCTGTCAGCGACAAAGCTGACCTTACAAAAAAAGAAGCAGGAGCTGCAGTAGACGCAGTTTTTGAATCAATCCAAGGTTCACTTCAAAATGGTGAAAAAGTACAGTTAATCGGATTCGGTAACTTTGAAGTACGTGACCGTGCTGCAAGAAAAGGCCGTAACCCGCAGTCTGGTGAAGAAATCGAAATCCCAGCATCTAAAGTACCTGCATTTAAAGCTGGTAAAGCACTTAAAGACGCAGTTAAATAATTTATCTAAACTAGGCCTAACATTGAAACGTTAGGTCTATTCATTTATAAGGTGATATTTATGAAATACTCAGCCGTTGAAGCTTATAACGATTCAGGACTTGCCGAATTGATTAATAAGCTCGATCAAAATGAAATTACTGATTTTTTTTCAGACAGCAAAAATATTATTCATAAAAGATACGTCGCAGACGCAGTTCTTTTATTTACATATGCTTTAAATCAGCTCGACACAGTACCGCCTGCTGACAATCGTGAAAGCCACGTACTGACGGGGGACGCATATTTCAGCGAATTCTACTCGGCGCTTGCCAACCACGGAGAAATGCAGGTCGTTCACGATATGGTCGAAATATCAAAAGACCTGTCTTCAAAAAAATCCAGACAGTACGAACATGCACTTGAAGTTTCCGACAGCGAACTAAAGTACCTGCTATTTGCACCGCTTTTGTATTTAATAGATAATGGGTATGTAACGTCTGACCTCGATAACGTACTCGGCTGTTTTATTCAAAACATGAACCGTTCGGAGCTGGCATACATAATAAATACAAAAGGTGAAGGCTAATGCAAACAGAAAACAGAATTCAGACAATCTTTAATTCAATTTCGGATGATTATGATCACATGAATGACATCATAAGCTTCAATCAGCATACGATATGGCGCAACCGGACAAACAAGGAAATCTTCGTTAAACCGGGGCATCAGGTACTCGATCTGTGCTGCGGTACAGGCGACTGGACTATCCAGCTTGCCGCTAACAAAGATGCAGACATTACAGGTCTCGATTTCAGTGAGAACATGCTGAAGGTCGCAGCTAAGAAAACAGCGGACATTGAAAATATTACTCTCGTACAGGGCGATGCAACAGAACTGCCGTACGATGATAATTCATTCAATATTATTACCATTGGATTCGGACTCCGCAACCTGCCCGACTACAATAAGGCAATTGAAGAATTCTACCGCGTGCTGAAGCCGGGCGGCCAGCTCGTAATTCTTGAAACATCGAATCCCGAGAACGGACTGATTAACTTCGGATTTAATATTTATTTCGGTAAAATTATGCCGTTTTTAGGACAGAAGATTGCCGGCAGCGGCCAGGAATACACGTGGCTGTATGAATCGACGAGCAGCTTTTTATCGAAGGCTGAGTTAAAATCAATGATGCACACAAACGGATATATAAATATCAAAGTAATCCCTCATACATTTGGTACAGCAGCAACTCATATCGGATATAAACCGCTAGAGGCTGCAATGTGAAATCTTTAAAGAAATTTATGGCAGGGGAATTATCCCGTGTTAAGAAAATCGTTAAGAAGGAACTTAAACCAAATGGCACGATAGTTAACGATAAGAGTTTTGAGCTGTTTAACTCCGGGGGAAAGAAACTTCGTCCTATGTTTACGATTCTCGCAGGCAAGCTCGGGGACGAGGCGCATTATGACAATGTGCTGAAAACGGGTGCGAGTCTCGAACTGCTCCATATGGCAACGCTTGTCCACGATGATATTATCGATGACAGTGAACTCCGCCGCGGCAAACCGACCGTGTTTTATGAACACGGTTATTTCCAGGCCGTCAACACAGGAAATTACCTGCTGTCGTCAGCGCTGCAGGTTGTCAGTAAAATTGATAACCCGATGTTTCATGAAACTTATGCTGCAGGAATCAGAGAAATCGTGCAGGGTGAGCTCATTCAGTTCGATACGCAGTTCGATGCATCTCAGACGATGGATGATTATTTCAGAAAGATTTACCGCAAAACTGCACTCTTAATCGTTCTGAGCATTGAACTTGGCGGCCATGCTGCGAAGCTCGATTCAGAAACGATTAAAAAGCTCAGCTCATACGGTTACCATATCGGCATGAGTTTCCAGATTATCGATGACTGTCTGGATTTTACAGGCAGCACGAAAACACTGGGCAAACCGAATTTTGCTGATATTAAAAACGGGCATTATACTTTGCCGGTGCTGCTCCTTCGTGACAGCGATCCGGAATTTAAAGCAATGCTTGAAGAGTATTCCGTGACGAAAGAAAATCCGGATGCACTCATTGACTGTATATTACAGAGCGATGCAGTGGACCGGGCGCTTGAAGTCAGCACGGAACATATAGAGAAAGCCGAGGCTGAAATCGTTAATATTGATGACCCTGTCAGACACTATTTAACGGAAATTGCAGGTATGTTGAAAAACAGACGGAATTAGTTTGTACAGACACTGTATAAAATGCTAAAATAATAGACGAAAACACATTTAAGGAGCTTATTATAATGGAAAAAACATTTCTTATGATTAAACCCGACGGTGTCCAAAGAAATCTTATCGGACCAATCGTTGAAAGATTAGAAAACAAAGGATTCAAGGTTGTTGGTGCTAAATTAATGCAGGTTTCTGAAGATCTTGCTAAAACTCACTACGGTGAACACAGCGAAAGACCTTTCTTCGGCGAGCTTGTGGAATTCATCACATCAGGCCCTGTTTTCGCAATGGTTCTTGAAGGTGAAAACGTAATTAAAACTGCACGTCTAGTAGTTGGTGCGACTAACCCTCAGGAAGCTGCTCCGGGAACAATCCGCGGCGATTTCGGCTTAACTGTTGGTAAAAACATCATCCACGGTTCAGATTCACCTGAAAGTGCTGAAAGAGAAATTAACTTATTCTTCGACGAGTCTGAAGTATTAGATTACAACCTGTCTAATAGCGCTTGGATTTACTAAGAATTTAAAAACCGGGCTGGGTAATAACATTACTCAGTCTTTTTTTCATATAAATATATAAACAAATAATTCAGATAGAGGTGCTTACAATGAGATTTTTAACTTCAGGAGAATCGCACGGCCCAAAAGTAAATGCTATTGTGGAAGGATTCCCTTCCAATCTTCCAATTAATAAAGAACGTATGCAGGAAGAGCTATTTAAACGTCAGGGCGGTTACGGCCGCGGACGCCGCATGCAGATTGAGAAAGATACTTTCGAATTCGGTTCAGGCGTCCGCCACGGGAAGACGCTCGGCAGCCCGATCATGATGGAAGTCAATAACGATGACTTTAAACACTGGGTCAAGATTATGGGAGCCGAACCGATTACAAAAGAAGAAGAAGCAGAAATGAAACGTATTATTACAAAGCCCCGTCCGGGACACGCAGATCTCGTCGGCGGCATGAAGTATAATCACCGTGATCTTCGCAATATTCTCGAGCGTTCTTCTGCACGTGAAACAACTGCACGTGTCGCTGTAGGCGCACTCTGTAAAGAATTGCTGCATGCTCTTGATATAAATATCACATCACGTGTAACTAAAATCGGACAGGTTACTGATGACGGTGCATACGATTACGCTGAGTTAAGCGGAAAATCAAATGACTCAAGCGTCCGTATGATTTCAGATGAAGCAACCAGGGAAGCTGAAGCAGCAATTGATGCAGCGAAGAAAGCAGGCGATACACTCGGCGGTGTCGTTGAAGTTATCGTTGAAAACCCGCCTGTCGGCTTAGGCTCGCACGTTCATTACGACCGCAAGCTCGACGCTAAAATTGCACGCAGCATCGTCAGCATCAACGCGTTTAAAGGTGTTGAGTTCGGCATGGGCTTTAAAATGGCTGAAACACCGGGTTCTTCGGTGCAGGATGAAATTAAATTCGACTCAGAAGACGGATTCTACCGCAGCTCGAACAACCTCGGCGGATTTGAGGGCGGTATGACTACGGGAATGCCGATTGTTGTCCGCGGAGTAATGAAGCCGATACCGACTTTATACAAACCGTTAATGAGTGTCGACATCGAAACGAAGGAAGCATTTACTGCAACAATCGAGCGCAGTGACCCTTGTGCAGTGCCGGCAGCATCAATTGTTGCAGAACACATGGTGGCAATTGAAGTGGCAGAAGCTGTTCTCGATAAGTTCCCGAGCGATGATTTCGGCGATCTGAAAGCTTCACTTGAACTTTACAACAAACGTTTAAGCGAGTATTAATATGGATATTTCGACGGCCTATAAAGATAATAATTATAAAATTCACGTCGCCCGCAATATTTTGGAGAACCGGTTAAATACTTATACCGAACAATACGAATCTGTATATTATATTATCGATGAGAATGTATATGATATATACAAAGATACTAAATTATCATTTATAAAATCACCGCTGGTCGTCACAGAAGGAGAATCGTTTAAATACGTTTCTCCTTTAATGCACACTATGGAAGAACTGCTCGCAGCCGGCATTAAGCGGAACTCGCTTCTTGTCGTAATCGGCGGCGGGGCGACAGGCGATGCCGGCGGTTTTATCGCAAGCATCGTTCTCCGCGGTGTGGATTATATTCATGTGCCGACGACACTGCTCGCACACGATTCCGCTATCGGCGGGAAAACTGCGATTAACTCGGAACACGGCAAAAATCTGATCGGTGCATTTTACCGTCCGAAAGCAGTGATTTACGATCTTGAGTTTCTGGATTCACTGCCCCGTGCCGAAGTGCTCAGCGGTTTCGGAGAAGTGTATAAACATGCGATGCTGAACAGTCCGGAACTTTCCGAAGAACTCGTGAATATAACTGCGGACAGCATCGATGTTGACGAGCTTCCGGCGTTTATCATCAAAGGTATTGAAACGAAGATGAAAATCGTGATTGAAGACGAGCACGAATCGGGCAGCCGCAAGTTTTTAAATCTCGGACATACACTTGCTCATGCTGTAGAGTACAAATATAAAATACCTCACGGCCAGGCGGTTATGCTCGGTATTATCGCAGCACTGTATATTTCAAACGAACTGAACGGCACTGATTTTAATATCGGTAATCATATCGATTATATGCGGCGTCACGGCTATCCGGTAAATCTTCTTAAAGAGATGGATATTGATGAAATGATGCAGCTGATGATGAAAGATAAAAAGAATCACCGCAATGATTATATAAGCTATATTGTGTTTAAAGATCAAAATACACCTGAGGTCATGGATATCAAAATTGAAAATCTCAAAAAAATACTGGCAGCATTAAAGGAGCGCATATGAAGCAGTTACTTAACGGAACATTCAAAGGCACGACACGCGTGCCCGGAGATAAGTCGATTACACACCGCGCTCTGATGCTCGGTGCACTGAGTAAAGGGACAACACGCATCAACCGTCCGCTGATCAGCGCGGACACGCTCAGAACGCTTGAAAACATGCGTCAGCTGGGTGCAGAGATTACGAGAGACGGAACGGACTTTACAGTCGTCTCAGAAGGACATGAAAACCTGAAATCTCCTGCGGAAACTTTATACACGGGTAACAGCGGCACAACAACACGATTAATTACCGGGCTCTTAGCAGGCCTTAAGAATATTACCGCATCGGTTGAAGGTGATGCGGCAATCGCAAAACGCCCGATGGACCGCGTCGTTATACCGCTGTCACAAATGGGTGCAGACATTACTCTTAAAGATGAAAAGTATCCGCCGGTCAATATTCGTCCGGCAGTAATCAAACCGCTTGAATACGATATGCCGATTGCGTCGGCTCAGGTGAAAAGTGCGATACTGTTTGCCGCATTATTTACAGAAGGCGAAACTGTCGTTCATGAAACGCACCAGTCGCGCAACCATTCTGAAATTATGATGGGTCAGTTCGGTGCGGACATCTCAGTTTCAGGTACAACTGTAAAATTAAACGGCGGCAGAAATCTTACTGCGGCTGATGTTACAGTTCCCGGCGATATTTCATCGGCAGCATTTTTAATCGTGCTGGCATTAGTTACAAAAGATGCCGACATTACGATTGAAAACGTCTCGCTGAACGAAACGCGCGCCGGCATTATCGATGTCGTGCTGGAAATGGGCGGGAATATTGAAATTGCGGAACACGATTCAACAGGAGAAAAGTTCGGGGATATCAGAGTACAGTACACACCTGATTTAAAACCGTTTCATATCGGCGGCGATATTATTCCGCGCCTGATTGATGAAATTCCGATTCTTGCAGTACTGGCAGCATTTGCGAACGGTGAAAGCACTGTCCGCGGCGCCGAAGAATTAAGATTTAAAGAAACCGACCGCATTACAGCAGTCATTTCCGAACTGGAGAAATTCGGCGTATCATTTGAAGAGTATAAAGACGGCTTTAAAGTAACGCCGGGTTACGGTACAGTTAAGGAAGATGAACTGTTTAAAGGCTATCACGACCACCGCATTATTATGATGCTGATTGTTATGGCTCTTGCAGTAAACACTAATATTGAAATTGATGACGACAGCGCAATAGACGTATCGTTTCCTTCATTCATAAGCGATCTTGAGGGTTTAAGAAAGGACCGGTAATATGCAGGAAGAAATACTCCGTATAATCGATAAGCTCCGTCAGGGGTCTTATCCGGAAGAAGATTTAAATTATATACTGAACAGTCTCGAGCAGTTCCATTCAGACGAATCACTGGAAGCTCTATTCCTTCTCGGTGATGCACTGCAGCAGGCAGGACTCGACTATCAGGCAAGACAGGTGTTTTTACATTTAAACGACAACGTTGACCACGATGACTATGTCATCAGCTATCTCGTCGACTCGTACATTAACGAATCACGTCTTGACGATGCACTGACACTGATTAACAACAGTCCGGAAACACCGACGGTGCTGATGCTGAAATCGGAAATATTCCAGCAGATGAACTTAAATGACGTTGCAGTAAGACTGCTGTTCGAAGCAAAAACAATGACTGATGATATTATTATCGACTTTGCACTTGCCGAACTGTACTATGCAACAGGCGATCTCGAAGAAGCGATCCGCTTTTACGAAACTGTGCTGAACGAAGGTCTGGAAGAAGTTAACGGCATTTACTTAAGCCTGCGTCTTGCGGATATTAACTTAAATCTATTAAACTTCGACGATGCACGCGCTTATTTCGATAACGTGCCGGACGAAGCATACGGAAATGAAGACTTTTATAAAGAAGCGCTGCTCGAGTACAACGTAAAAGAATACGACCGTGCGAAAACTCTGCTTGATAAGGTTATCGACAACGAGCCGTACTTTATCAATGCCTATATTCTTTTAATGAACATCTATGAAACTGAACATAATCTTGATGAAGCACTTGAAACGCTGCTCCGTTATCTGCGTGAAAACGATAAAAACGCGTTGATTTACTTCCATATCGGACGTCTGTATTTCAGACAGAACAAACCGGTAGAAGCGATTGAAAACTTCAGTATTGCAACAGAGCTTGATGAAGACTACGACGACGCATATCTTATGCTGTTTGAAAGTATTCTGAAGACAGGGGAGACAGATACGGTCGACGACTATGTGAAACATCTTGATCTGAACGCGCTGAGCGGGGAGTCAATTTATCTTCTTGCGAAAATCGAAGCAGAAAATGAAAACGATGAAAAAGCTCTGAAATATTACGAAGATGCCGAAGCACTTATCGGGGAATCTTCCGAGTTTTACGCTGATTTCTACTACTACCTTATTGAAATCGGTCATCCGAAGAGAAAAGAAATGCTTGAAAAATTAATGAAACTAGAACCCGATAATCCGGAATGGCAGCTGGATTACGAGCGAATAGCAGGTGAGGAAGACGAGCTTTAAAAAAGATTTTATAAATTATTGCTTATATAATTATGAATTCAAAGACCATACAGCAGTGTGGATTTTAAATTTTATAAAATCCCATCCTCTGATAACGCATAATATTTCATTTACAAATACACGTCTTGACCGGAAGCTACGCATTGCGGAAAGCAATACGAACCGTCCAACGCTGATGTTCGAAAAAAACGGTACGGTGACTGCGAACGGCGAGACGATTTTTCACGAACTCAATCTGAACAAAACCGATGAGCTGTACGTCGAATTTATCTTTTCTAAAAATGACCTGCGCTACAATCAGGCGAAATCGGAAGAGCTTGTGAAAAACGATGAAATTCTATTGGAAGATATTAAAGAACTCGAAAGTCTAATCGATGAAGCGCTCGTAACAAAAGATAAAGAAAAGTTTTACGAGCTGACAGATGAACTCCAAAAATTAAAAGATAAAAGAGGTTAGTATTTGTGCTTTATAATAATCGCGACTTACGTATGTTAAAAGATGAAATTGAATTTGTCGATACAGCAATTGTGCCGTTTGTAAATATCGGTTTCGACGGCAATCTGCTGCATCATGCAAACAACCTGGAACTGATTCAGCTGGTCACTATCCAGCTTGAAAAGCAGTTGAAAGGACGTCTGATGATTACACCGTCACTGACATCTGTCGGCGGCGACAGCTCATCACTCGCAGCATACAGAGACCAGCTGACGGAATACGGCTTTAAAAACGTTGTGAGCCTGTCATTTGATGCACTTGAAACAGATGGGGTGCACAATATTAAAATGAACAGTATTCCGATCAGCGACATGGACAACGAAATGAAAATTTCAATTATCAACGATGAAGTGAAAAGCGTCATTAAACAAATCATCGGAGTGTGGAATCAATAATTAAAAGTAGAATTACACATTTCTGTTTATAACATGTGTCAATTATTTGAAAACCATATTGACCGCCTAGTTTTAATGAGCTAAAATTGAAATGTCCTAGTTATATTATATGTAAAAGTATGTGCGTTTGAGGAGGGGAAATAAAAATGTCGCAAAAAGTAACAAGACGCCAGTTTATGAACTACTCTTTAATGGGTGTTGGGTCGTTCATGGCGGCAGGTATGATTCTGCCAATGGGAAGATTTGCAATCGATCCACTTTTCCAGGAATCGTCTGCAGGTGACATGATTACTACAAGTGTAAAGATTGATGCCATCACAGAAGAACCAGTCAGTGTTGACTTCACATTCGAACAAACAGATGGTTGGTATGTGAGTGAAGTAACTGATTTCGCTTGGGTGTATCGCGAAGGCAATGAAATTATTGCATTGTCACCAGTGTGTAAACACTTGGGCTGTACGGTTTCGTGGGCAACAGATGCCGCTAACCCGGATAGATTCTTCTGTCCATGTCACAACGGACTTTACGAAAAAAACGGTCAAAACGTACCGGGAACACCACCTCGTGGACCGCTTGATATGTTCGAAGTCGGAGAATCAGACGGCTACCTGACAATTGGTGCTATACACGAGAATGAATTGGTATAGGAGGGAACTAAATGCTAAATCGTATTTATGATTGGATTGATGACAGAATTGACATCACTCCGATCTGGAGAGACGTAGCCGATCACGAAGTGCCAGAGCATGTTAACCCTGCCTATCACTTCTCAGCTTTCGTCTACTGTTTTGGAGGACTTACGTTCTTTATCACAGTAATTCAGATTTTATCTGGAATGTTTTTAACAATGTATTATGTGCCGGACATTATTAATGCCTGGAACTCTGTATACTTCCTTCAGCAGGATGTAGCAGCGGGTGTTATTGTCAGAGGTATGCACCACTGGGGTGCAAGTTTAGTAGTAGTTATGATGTTCTTACATACTCTCAGAGTATTCTTTACAGGTGCTTATAAGTCACCGCGTGAATTAAACTGGGTCGTAGGTGTGCTGTTATTCGCAGTTATGCTTGGACTTGCATTCACAGGTTACTTACTGCCATGGGACATGAAAGCATTATTCGCTACTAAAGTAGGCTTGGATATTGCAGAAAGTGTACCGTTCGTTGGAGAATGGATTAAGACACTTCTCGCAGGTGATTCGACAATTATTGGTGCTCAGACACTTACAAGGTTCTTTGCCATCCACGTATTCTTCCTGCCTGCTGCACTATTTGTATTAATGGCAATTCACTTTATTTTAATACGTAGACAAGGTATTTCAGGACCACTATAAGGGGAGGGTAACTATATGAAACGCGGTAAAGGTCTCACTTTTGTCGGTGACTCACGAATTCAAAAGTATGACAAACCAAAATTAAATCGTGACTATTCAGAATTCCCTGGTCGTACAGAGGAGTTCTTTCCGGATTACCTGCTCAAAGAGTGGCTGGTAGGAGCGGTATTCTTAATAGGTTTCCTATGCTTGACTGTTGCGCATCCGGCGCCTCTAGAGCGTATGGCAGACCCAACTGATACAGGTTATATTCCATTACCTGACTGGTATTTCCTTTTCCTTTATCAGATTCTTAAATACACATACGCTTCAGGTCCGTTCAACATTGTCGGTGCCATGATTATTCCTGGTATTGCTTTTGGTGCTTTATTACTTGCACCTTGGCTTGACGGCAAAAAAGACCGTCATTGGAAAAAGCGTCCTGTAGCTACAGGAATGATGCTGATTGCGGTTGGTATTATTTTCTATACTACATGGGAATCAGTAGCGTATCACGACTGGGATCAGCAGGCTCAGCAAGGTCAGATCGTCTTCTCCAACTTAGATGCAGAAGACCCTGTCTTTAACGACCTGATTCGTACTAACTGTACGAGCTGTCACGGTGGTGAGCTTGCCGGAGGGTCAGGTCCGAACTTAATCGAGCCTGAACTTGCACCGGAAATGGTTGATGCATTTGTTAGAAACGGTACAGAAAACATGCCGGCATTCGAAGGCCAGCTGACAGACGAAGAAATTACAGCAATTTCTGAATATGTTGCAGGCCTGGAACTGACTTCAAGAGATGAAGCAGCTAACACTGAAGAATCAGCAGAATAACAATAAAGACCCTTCTGGAAACAGAAGGGTCTTCTTATAGGTGAAATGATGATATATAACTTATATAAACTGATGTTTAATCGAATATTTCTTGTCTTTCTGCTCGTCTGCAACATCGGCGGTACGATTTACGGCTATATATGGTACGGCGGCCAGCTGTCCATTACACCGTGGTATTTCTATCCGTTCGTTCCGGACAGTCCGACAGCAACGCTGTTTTTATGCATATTGATTCTGTTAATACTGTTCAATAAAAAATTCGGCCTGATCGATGCACTCGCATTTACGACACTGATAAAATACGGTGTCTGGGCTGTAATTATGAACATCTGGAACTTTATCGACATGGGCTTTGTTTCATGGATCGGTTTAATGCTGATTGCATCGCACGCTGCGATGGCGCTGATGGCATTTATGTTCCTGCCTTATATTGAAATTAAACCGTGGCACTTTTACGTCACAGCAATCTGGCTGTTTCATAATGATTTTATCGATTACGTCTACATGCAGTATCCGAAATACGGAAACCTGCACCCGCACGCAGCGGAAATCGGCTATCTTGCATTCTGGCTGACAGTTATTGTGCTCGTGCTGCTTTATAAGCTCGCGGGTAGACATAATAATTGACTAAAGTAAAAACAGTTTAGTAAAATAGTACTATGAACCAAACGGAGGGACAAACTTGACTCTTATAATCTATTTTGTAATTTTAATGGTTGTACCAATGCTTGCACAGATGAACGTTAAATCAACATTTAACAAGTACTCCAAAGTACGCTCGACAAGCGGTCTTACAGGCCAGCAGGTTGCAGAAGATATCCTCCGGGAAAATGGAATTTACGATGTAACAGTTGAACGCGGTCAAGGTGTCCTTACAGACTACTACGATCCGAAAAACAAAAAAATCGTACTATCTCCCGGCAACTTCGATAACCCGAGCGTTGCAGGCACAGCAGTAGCCGCACACGAAGTCGGCCATGCAATCCAGCATGCAACCGGCTATAAGTTCTTAAACTTCAGATCAGCATTGTTCCCGCTTGCACAATTAGGAAGCAACTTCTCGTACTTCCTGATTATTGCCGGTATTATCCTGACAGCAGCACAAAGCGCTGCAGGCGGCGGACTTGGTGAAATGCTATTATGGGCAGGTATCGGATTAATGGGGTTCGCCGTATTATTCCAGTTAGTAACACTGCCTGTGGAATTTGACGCATCAAGACGCGCAATGAACCAGATCGAAGAACTCAACATTGTGAACAGTAAAGAATACCGCCACGCTAAGAAAGTGCTGAACGCCGCTGCAATGACATACGTTGCTGCAACAGCAGTAGCTGTAGCCGAGCTGTTACGCTTTATTATGATCGCAAGAAACTCAAACTAATAGTTGAATATGAAGCAGCCGTATTACCCTCACGGGTGGTGCGGCTGCTTTTTGATGTTTGGCGGGGTGTGTTTGATGTTTGGTGTTTGAGGTCGGATGAGCGGGGGGGTATCGGGCTGGATGATGTTGCGGATTCCTATGAAGAGCGCTCATAGAACTCCCAACCAATAATCATCTGACAAAACCTGCGCATTCACGGTTTTAATCGTTTTTGTAAACAGATTCATTTCCCTTATACAGGGATATTCATTATAATTAATATTAATTAACGATACTATTCACATTAGAGGTGCATGATTATGAAAATCGGAATTACATGTTATCCAAGTGTTGGCGGCAGCGGCGTCATCGCAACTGAGCTTGGGATTCAAATGGCCCGCCGCGGGCACGAAGTGCACTTTATTTCATCGAGTGTACCGTTTCGGCTTGAGCATAATTATGATAATATATACACGCATCGTACAGAAGTTAACGATTACAGCGTTTTTAAATATCCGCCGTACGATATTACTTTATCGAGTAAAATATCAGAGGTCATCGACCGTTACGATTTAGATGTTATCCATATGCACTACGCAATTCCGCACGCGGTTTGCGGCATCCTGGCAAAACAGATGTCGAAGAAGAAAGATGTCGGCATCGTCACAACATTGCACGGGACGGATATTACTGTGCTCGGCCACGATATGTCACTGGTCAGCGCGATAAAATTCGGCATCGATCATTCCGATATTGCGACGTCTGTCAGCAACAGTCTGACTGAAGAGACGTATCAGCTGATTAAACCGGAGAGCGACATTCAGACGGTATACAACTTCGTCGATGAAACGCGTTTTAACACGGACAGCAGAATGGATATTAAAAAAGAACTGAAAGAAAAACTGAACATTCCTGATAGTGCGAAAGTGCTGATGCACACGTCGAATTTCAGAAAAATAAAAAATGTGGATGACATTGTACGCACCTTCCACGAAACATCAAAAGAAATCGACTGCCATCTCGTGCTGGTAGGGGACGGTCCCGATATGTATACCATTAGACAGCTTGTTCAGGAGCTCGGTATTGAAGAGCGCGTTCACTTCTCAGGACAGCAGTCTGACGTGAGTTCTTATTACAAATTGAGCGACGCGTTCCTGCTCCTCAGTGCCAAGGAAAGTTTCGGCCTTGCAATGCTTGAGGCAATGTACTGCGGTGCGATTCCAATAGGGTCGACAGCTGGCGGAATTTCAGAAGTAATTCAGCACGGAGAAACAGGATACGTCGTTGAAATCGGCGACTACAAACAGGCAGCCCAGCACTTAATCGGGCTGTTTAAAGACGATGCATTGTACGAAGAAATGCAGGCGGACATGCTGAAAGATGTCAAAGAACGTTTTAACATGGACAGCATTGTCACTGAATACGAAAATTTATATACTAAGCTTTTGGCGGGTGCAGATAATGACGGAACAGAATCTATTTAAAACCGGCGCGAAGATTATTGAGCGCTTTGAAGAGAATAATTATGAAGGCTATTTCGTCGGCGGGGCAGTGCGCGATTTCACGCTCGGGCGTGACGTGAGCGATGTCGATATTACGACGAATGCACTTCCTGATGAGATTGAGAATTTATTCGAAAAAACAATCGACGTCGGTAAAGAGCACGGGACGATAATCGTGTTAATGGATGATATTCCATTTGAGGTGACGACGTACCGCGTTGAAGGTGAGTACACCGATCACCGGAGACCCGACAATGTTTATTTCACGCAGCATCTGACTGAAGATTTAAGCCGCAGGGATTTTACAATTAATGCGATGGCAATGACTTCCGCTATGGAGCTGTATGATCCGCATAACGGCATTAAAGATTTAAATAATAAACTGATAAACACCGTCGGTATTGCAAAGGAGCGTTTCGATGAAGATGCGCTCCGCATGCTGCGTGCGGTCCGCTTTATGTCACAGCTTGATTTTGAGCTTTCTTTGGATGCACAGAAGGCGATTAAAGAACATGCAGCGGCGCTTGATTACGTTGCGGTTGAACGGATTACTGCAGAGCTTGAAAAGCTGTACCGCGGTATTAATGTTAAAAGTGCAAAAGAGATGATTGCACAGACAGGACTGCTCAAATACATGCCGTTCTTTAAACATATCGATAGAGACCGGTACGTGAATTCAGCTGCCGAATCTCTCGGGCAGGAAGCTGCTGTTCATATTTATAAAGACAGCGGTCTGAAAGAGCATTTGAGTAAACTTAAATTATCCAACCGCCAGAAAGCTGAAATTAAAGCGTCGCTACAGGTAATCGGTGCACTGACAGAGCAGACAAATGAAAAGCTTATCGCTTACCGCTTTGAGACAGACATTTTAAACAGCGTAAATGATATAATAAGATTAAACGAACTGCTTGATACAGAACATATTGAACTTCTGGAGAAAGCTGTCAGCGCACAGCCGGACCTTATACTCAAAAACCGCAGTGACCTCGACATTAACGGCAACAGCTTAATGAGCGGGTTAAATGCACGGGGCGGTCCGTGGCTCCGCGAGTGTCTCGATATGATTGAACAGGAAGTGCTGCTCGGAAATCTTATCAACAATGAAGCAGAAATAATTAATTGGGTGAAATCACATGTCAAAAACGAAGACGGAAATATTGTCTTTACTGATGGAAGGTAATTACTTATCAGGGGCAAAGCTCGCTGAAATGCTCGGTGTGTCACGCACCGCTGTGTGGAAAAATATCCAGCGGTTAAAAGAGGACGGCTACAATATTGAAGCTGTCACGAATAAAGGCTACCGGCTCGTCGAGCCTTCCGGCAGAATCAACGAGTCGCTGCTCGCCGGCACCGTACAGCATTCACAGCTGTTCGACGACCTGATTTACAAAGATACGATCGATTCCACACAGAATCACGCATTCAGGATTTTAGATCAGTATGATGGTAATATAGTAATAGTAAGCGGTCATCAGACGGACGGACGCGGACGCTTTAAACGCGAATGGCTGTCACCGGAAGAAACCGGTCTCTATATGTCACTCGTACTGCGTCCGAACATAACCAATCAGGAAATGATTGTGTTCAACTTATTCATGTCGCTCGCAATCAGTGATGCAATCCGTGAATCAACCGGACTGAAAAGTGGAATAAAATGGCCGAACGATATTTTTATCAACGATAAAAAAGTGTGCGGATTTTTAACAGAAGTCATCAGTGCGGATAATATCGTTGAAACGATTGTCTGCGGCATCGGCCTCAATATTAATCCGTCAGCTGACACCGAGTCACTTGGAACAGCGACGTCCATTACAGGCGAACTTGATGAGGAATTTGATGTAAATCAGTTTACCGGTGTATTATTCAGGAAAATAGAGTATTACTATGATAAATTTTTAAACACATCATTCAGCTCAATTAAAGAAGACTGGCTTGAGCAGGCGATTATTTTTAACCGTGAACTCACAATTACGACTGTCAAAGAAAAACTGAGAGGCAAAGCTCTCGACATTACTGATGAAGGTTACCTGGTAATACTGGACAGGGACCACAACATACATAAGGTAATCAGTGCCGATATTGAAATTTAACCTGGTGATATAATGTTAAATAAAACATTCGCAGTCGTCGATTTGGAAACGACTGGCAATAATTTGGAAAAAGACAACATCATTCAACTAAGTATTACGTTCGTGCGTAATTTTAAAATTACCGGACAGTACAATACTTTTTTAAGTGATGAAACAACTGTGTCACCGTTTATCCGTGAACTGACGA
This sequence comes from Jeotgalicoccus coquinae, assembly GCF_014207425.1. Taxonomy (GTDB): domain Bacteria; phylum Bacillota; class Bacilli; order Staphylococcales; family Salinicoccaceae; genus Jeotgalicoccus; species Jeotgalicoccus coquinae. Next base: position 893,222 of record NZ_JACHFF010000001.1, read on the forward strand.
ATATTTCTTCAGACATGCTGATCGGCGCACCGAAGTTTAAAGATGTTGCAAAAGATATTAAAAATCAGCTTGATGATGCGGTCTTCGTTGCACATAACGTCGACTTTGATTTGACGTTCCTCCAGTCAGCATTTAAATCCGCAGGGCTGGCATATAATCCGGTACACACACTCGATACGGTCGAACTTGTCCGTATCTTTCTGCCGTCTGTGGCAGGGTATCAGCTGCATCTGGTGGCAGAACATCTCGGCATTGAACTGTCGCAGGCGCACCGTGCGGATGAAGATGCATACGCAACAGCCGAAGTACTGATCGTTGTCATTAAGAAGATAATCAGTATGCACCGTGAAACGCTGATAAAGATCTATCATCTGTCGAAGATGATGCGGACCAGTTTAACCGATTTAATCTTTTCAATATTAAACAGGTATACAAACGATAATGACGACAATATTATCAGCTACAACCAGTTTTATATTAAAGAGACAGAAGTGACACATAAAAACATCGAATCAATTACAGTACACGATCTTTATCATAAATATTTAAGCATGACAGGAAACGAATACCGGGAAGATCAGTACCGGCTTGCGCTGTTAATTTATGATTCTCTGGTCGACGGCAAGTATCATGCGATTGAAGCGTATACCGGGCTCGGCAAGAGCGATGCATTTCTGATTGCTGCACTCAGCTACTATTCGGCTTATGACGGCCAGGTCGTCGTCTCAACGTCGCGTAAAATTCTGCAGAACCAGCTGATTGAAGAATCGCTGATGCGTCTCCGGAAAGTCGTGTCGTATGAAACGCCGTTTGCGCTCCTGAAGGGGAGACTGAATTATATCGACCTGAATGCATTTACAGCACTGCTGCAGCTCGATGACTCGAATCCGGAAATCTGTTTTTTGAAAATGCGCATGCTCGTCTGGCTCGTTGAAACAGAAACGGGGGATTTGTCGGAAGTAAATCTCCGCGGTCCGGAGAAGTCCTATTATGAAACGATGCTGATTCAGGCAGGGGACGGCAAACACCACTTTTACTTTAAGCGCGCATTATCCAACGCGAAGAAAGTGCCGATTATCGTGACGAATCATTACTTCTTAAATGACTGCCTCAATAATCTTGAAGGCATTCAGGCGCTTATTATCGATGAAGCGCATCAGCTGAAACAGGCTCTCGATCTGAAAGAACGCCGGACGTTTAACTATCCGGAACTGAAGTTCTTTATCGGGCAGGTGGGGCTGATCAATCAGGACAGACTGCTTGCAAGCTACAGTAAAACCAACAGTGCGGTATCTCTTTATCTTCTTGAAGATATCGTCATTAATTTAAATAAAAATATCGATCTTTTGTTCCAACAGCTGTCATGGAAAAAGATTGACGATGCACTCGCAACGCTCGGCAGTCTCGTGAAATTTACGGATATGTTCCTGAGTACGATACGCGGTACCGATAACTATCAGGCGCTGTATAATCACATGCATTATTTCGATGCGTCGCTGAAAAATCTGCGATATGCACTCGCGTATGATGATTATCATATTAAAAGCAGCAAAAACTTCCAAAAGTCGGAAGTGACGATCCGGACGGACGTGCTCGATACGCTTGCGGATGCACTGCGTTCGATTCCGTGCCAGATTCTGTTATCAGGCACGCTCGAAGTGCACGGCAGTTTTAAGCATTTAAAATACTGGTTCGGGGATTACGAGTTTAAGACGACGATTATGAACAACACTGCGATGTACAGCGACATCAAGCTCTTTATCCCGAATGATATCAGCAGCTATGATGTGAAAGACGACGATTATATTGTTGATATTCTCGATTACATCGCGCTGTATTTAAGCGAAACGAACTCGAAGCTCGTCGTGATATTTTCAAATTATGAACTGCTGGACAGGGTGTACAGTTTTACAGAAGACATTGAATTATTCGATGAAATCCCTGTACTCCGTCAGTCTCATAACTCAAATAATGAAAAACTGCTCGGCCAGTACAACCAGCTGAGCCAGTGTCTCCTGCTCGGGACGTATACGTTCACGGAAGGCATTAATCTCGTCAGCGATAAAGATAAGGCGCTGATGCTGACAAAACTGCCATTCCCTGTACCGAAAGGTGACAGTTTCAGAGATTTTTATACGACGGATCTGCCGGAAGCCGTGATTCATTTCAGACAAATCATCGGCCGCGTGAAGCGGAGCAGTGAAGATAAAGGCGTCGTACTGCTGTTTGACGACCGGATTATGACAAAACCGTATAAAAATGCATTTTTAAAATATTTCCCTGAAGAAAATGTGATTCATGACACCAGAGAAACTTTTAAAGCACTGCTTTTTGGTCTATAATAAAGTAAACATAATTGTTAGGAGCCTGCAGCATGGAATTATCAAAAAAGGTAAAGTCGATTACACCCAGCCAAACGATAGAAATTACTAATACTGCAAGACAATTAAAAGCTGAGGGCGTTGATGTAATCAGTCTGTCGGCAGGAGAACCGGATTTTAACACTCCGGATGAAATTATCGATGCTGTTTACGAGGCTGCAAAAGCAGGCCACACCAAATATACTGCATCTGCCGGACTCCCGGAATTAAGGGAAACAATCGTTAAAAAAATGGCGCGCGACAACAATCTGACATACGCACCGAATGAAATTTACGTCGGCAACGGCGCAAAACAGGTGCTGTATAACGTCTTCCTGGCAACGCTTGATGAAGGCGACGAAGTTATCGTTCCTGCACCATACTGGGTCAGCTACACTGAACAGGTTAAAATGGTCGGCGGTGAGCCTGTTACTGCAGTCACAACAGAGGATACTCACTTTAAACTGACACCGGAAATTTTAAAAGCGCACATTACAGAAAAAACGAAAATGCTGGTGTTAAATACTCCAAACAACCCGACAGGGTCTGTGTACTCTAAAGATGAACTTCAGGCACTTGCCGATGTTCTTGCAGAGACAGATATCATTATCGTCGTGGATGAGATTTACGAAGTCCTTACATACGGGGAACCGCAAGTATCCATCGCGTCATTAAATGATAAAATTAAAGCACAGACGATTATCGTCAACGGCGTAAGCAAATCGCACGCCATGACCGGCTGGAGAGTCGGCTACGCATGCGGCGCACCGGAGCTTATCGCTGCGCTGTCGGCACTGACATCACAATCTACAACGAGCGTTGCAGAACCGGCACAGTACGGTGCAATTGCGGCATATGAAATGGCTCCTGAATCTACTGAAAAGTACCGTGCCATCTTTGAAGCACGCCGCGACAACGCATATGCAAAAATTATGGAATTACCGCATGTCACATGTGTTAAACCGGAAGGCGCATTTTATCTTTTCCCGCATATGAAAAACTGTGCAGAAGCATGCGGCTACGATACGGTGGACGAATTCGTCAAAGACGTACTGCGTGAAAAACATGTTGCATTCGTTCCGGGCTCGGGCTTCGGTACGCCGGAATACGCACGTATCAGCTACTCGCTGGATGAAGCAACATTTAACGATGCTGTATCACGCATCAAAGAATTTATTGAAGAAAAATCTAAAATCTAAGGATGTATTAAGTTATGAAAATCACTATTAACCAGGCACCCAAATATTCAGGTCAGGAAGTAACAATCGGCGGATGGCTGCTGCAAAAACGCGGCAGCGGGAAATTACAGTTCCTTCAGCTCCGTGACGGCACAGGTTTTATGCAGGGTGTCGTTGTTAAAGCAAACGATGAAGAACTTTTCACCGTTGCTAAAGGATTACACCAGGAAACGTCAATGTACGTGACAGGGACTATTAAAGAAGACGAACGTTCTTCATTCGGCTACGAAATGGAAGTTTCAGGTATTGAAATTATCCAGAGTGCTGAAGGATACCCGATCACGCCGAAAGAACACGGCCCTGAATTCCTTCTTGATAACAGACACTTATGGCTGCGTTCAAGAAAACAACATGCTGTAATGAACATCAGAAACCAGATTATTAAGAGCACGTATGACTTTTATTTCGAGAACGGCTTTAAGAAAATTGATTCACCGATTTTAACAAGCAGTTCACCTGAAGGCACAACGGAATTATTCCATACTAAATACTTCGACGAAGATGCATACCTTTCACAGAGCGGTCAGCTTTACGCTGAAGCAGCTGCGATGGCGCACGGTAAAGTATTTACTTTCGGACCGACATTCCGTGCCGAGAAATCAAAAACACGCCGTCATTTAATCGAGTTCTGGATGATCGAACCGGAAATGGCTTTTTACAATCACGAAGACAGCCTTGTAGTACAGGAGCAGTACGTTGAGTACCTAGCTAAAAATGTACTTGAAAACTGTAAACTTGATTTAGAAGCGCTGGGTCGCGACACAACTGCATTGGAAAACATTCAAGCACCGTTCCCGCGTATTTCATACACTGATGCAATCGATTTACTGCACGAAAAAGGATTCGACGATATTAACTGGGGCGACGACTTCGGTTCTCCGCACGAGACTGAAATTGCGAACAGCTTCGACAAACCGGTATTTATCGTTAACTATCCGAAAGAAATTAAATCATTCTACATGAGTACAAACCCGGAAGATCCGCGTACAGTACTGTGTGCCGATTTAATCGCGCCTGAAGGCTACGGTGAGATTATCGGAGGCAGTGAGCGTATTTCCGACTACGACGAGCTGAAAGCCCGTATCGAGGAGTCGGGACTTAACATTGACGCTTACGAGTGGTACCTGGACCTCCGTAAATACGGAAGTGTGCCGCACTCAGGTTTCGGACTTGGTCTGGAGCGCGCGGTCGCATGGTTCTCAGGCGTTCAGCACGTCAGAGAAACTGCACCGTTCCCAAGATTATTAAATCGTTTATACCCATAAAAACAATGGAGATGTTAGGTTCCCTAATGTCTCCATTCTATTGTTGGAGGGAAAAATATGGTTAACGATTATTTGAAATACATTACTATTCCAGTCAATAAAATTCTGCTGGATAACTACGCTGAAATCGGTCTCGATGAACGCGGGGTTATTATATTAATCAAGCTGCTTGAACGTCACCGCACGTACAACACCCCCCTTGATTTCAGCGAACTTCTGAGCGGAACAACTTTAAATGAGACCGAACTGACGCATATAATCCAGTCGCTGATAAAAGAACGGTTACTGGAACTCGATACACATGAGATCGACGGAAAGTATACCGAAACATATAACTTTGAGCCGCTTTACTCAAAGCTCGAGGATTTTATCATGCTGGAAGAAAAAGCGCCGGTGAAAGACGAATCAACATTGCGCGAGCTGTTTGAGTACATTGAGCAGCTGTACGGCAGGGCAATCAGCCCGAACGAATACCAGCGCCTGAACAGCTGGATGAACGATTCGAACTATCAGCCGGAGCAGATTCAGGATGCGGTGGATATCGCGTATAAGAGCAATATTACGTCGCTGCAGTACGTTGAGCGTATACTGAGCAGCACGTCGAAAAGCGAGCCGGTGAAAGGGACAGGCCTGCCTGTCATATCATGGCTTGATGGAGGTAGCCGACTTGACAACAAGTAAGAAAAAAACGATGGAGTTTATCGACGTCATCGCGGAAATGTTTCCGGACGCCGAAGCTGAACTCAATTATACAAACCCGTTTGAACTGACAATTGCCGTGCTGTTAAGTGCACAGACGACAGACGTCGGGGTAAACAGGGTGACAGAAGGCCTGTTTAAGAGATTTAAAACGCCGGAAGACTATCTGGCAGTGGAAGTCGAAGAAATTGAACAGTACATTAAAACCATTGGATTGTACCGCACGAAGGCTAAAAATATACAGAAATTATGCCGTGATTTAATCGATAAATACGGCGGCGAAATTCCGGGGAACTACGATGACCTGGTGTCGCTGGCCGGAGTGGGGCGAAAGACTGCGAACGTCGTGCTGTCAGTAGCATTCGATACACCCAGAATCGCCGTCGATACTCACGTTGAACGTATATCCAAGCGGCTGGGGATTGCGCGATATAAAGACTCGCCGCTGCAGGTCGAAGAAACGCTGATGCGTAAAATTCCGGCTGAACGCTGGAGCAAAACACACCATCAGCTGATTTTCTTCGGACGCTATCACTGCCTGGCACGAAACCCGAAATGTCACGAATGTCCATTATTGGCAGAATGCCGCGAAGGACAGAAACGCTTGAAAAAAGGATTAGTTAAGATGTAGATAGCTGGCCGCATTCCCTGTCATGGGCGTGCGGTTTTTTTGATTGAATGCGAGAATCTTTCGATGAGGATTTTATCGTTTTGATAAACACCATTTATTTTTAATTAATCAGGAGAATTGAGCAAGCTCGTTTCTGCGGCTTTACCTTGCTTCTTAATTACCTGTAAATGAACAGGGGACGAATTAAAATAACAAGCTTGCACAAAAAGAGATAGAAAATGAGCAGGATTTGCCCGAAATCTATGATCCTGCTCATAATGTGCTGCAAAACGTGCAAGAACTATCTTAAATCTATGATCCTGCTCATGATGTGCTGTAAAATGTGCAAGAACTGTCTTAAATCTATAATCCTGCTCATAATGTGCTGTAAAACGTGCAAGAACTGTCTTAAATCTATGATCCTGCTCATAATCTGTGATAAGTCCTATAAAACCTGACAACATGATTCATTTTAAAGCTATTAATGCGACGGATGATTAATATATTTGCGAACTGTCCCATTATAAGGGGCTTTTCGAGACGGATACGGACTTTTAACACGAACTGTCTCATTTTCATATCAATTATGAGACAGTTTGCAGGTTATAATCTGATCTGTCACGTTTTACCTGTTGAGATGAGACAGATTGCCGCAAATACACATTAGTCCGCCTCAATTCCCACAACAAATGAATTTCCACACACGTACATCAATATCCACAGACAAAAAAACACCCCCGATCAATAACTAACCGGGGGTGTTCCAATTTCATATATATTATTCTTCGTCTGCTGCCTGATCTTCATCTTCAGCCGAGCTGCTTCCGGAGTCTGCTCCAAAGCTCGAACTTTCCGACGAGGAGGACGATGAACTTTCCGAAGATGATGATGACGACTCATCTTCAGCTGCGTCTTCTTCCGGTGCAGGGTCGTCGCTGTCGTCTGCTGCGTCTCCGCCGCTTTCCGGTTCAGCGAGGTCGGCGTCGTCAGGCAGTTCGCCTTCAGGTACGTCGCCCTGTGTTTCTATTTCACCGTCTTCGTTGTATTCCCAGCTCCAGGCACCGCCTGTGCTGCCGCCGCTTTCATTGTTGCTGTTACTGTTGTTATTGTTGTTGCTTCCGCCGTTGCCCCAGAATCCGCCGCCGGCAACTGCATATTCGTCGCCGTCGATTTGTTCAACGCTGTCCGGCTGTTCAAAGTCTTGGCCGTTGAATGTGCTGATATACTGCATGATGTCTCTGAAGAACCATTGCGGTGTAATGTGCTCGTCTGTACCGACGAATACTTTATCTTCCGAGTAGCCTGCTGTTGCGTTATCGAATCCTGACCACACACTCATCGTATATTCAGGTGTGTAACCGACGATCCACGCGTCTTTCGCACTGTTGTTCGGCAGGTCGTTTTCTTCAAGTATGCTTGTGTCGAGTGAAGTAGTCCCTGTCTTCGCTGCAATGTTCAGACCGTTCATCTGAATGTAGTCGGCGCTTCCCTGATTCTCGAATGTGTCTTTCAGCATATCTGTCAGCATAAATGCTGTTGAGTCTTTCATTGCTCTGTGTGATTCGTTTTCGAATTCAATTTTATCGCCTTCCGATGTTACGATGTAACGGATTGACTGTGCTTCATTGAATTCACCGTTGTTGCCGAGTGTTGCATAAGCCTGTGCCATCTGCAGCGGGCTGAACCGTGTTTCGCCGCCGCCGAGTACGTCGTTAAACGACAGTGTGTAGTCGCCTTCGTTTTTCGTAGCGTAGTCCAGTCCGACTTCACGTGCAAATTCTTCCGGTGCGTTCTGTCCCGCTTCTTCCTGTACCTGCTCGAATGTTTTCACTGCAGGGACGTTAAAGCTCTGACGGAGTGCGTCACGCATCGTTACGTTGCCGTGGCTCTGGTTGTCGTAGTTGTAAACTGTGTTGTTCGGGCTTGTTTTCGGATTGTATGACTGCTCATCCTGAATCGTTTGATTCGTTGCCCATTCCATGTTCTCAATTGCCGGCCCGTATGCGAGGAACGGCTTCATTGTAGAACCGACGTTGTGCTGTACGAGTGATAAGTTCTGGTCGACAACTTCCTGATAGTCGCGGCCGCCTGATATTGCTACCAGTCCGCCTGACGTTGTATCGAGTATTGTCGAGGCGATATTGAAATCATCGCTCTGGAATTTCTCGTTATAGTAGTAGTTGCGGTTGTTCGTCATGTTTTGTAAGTATGACTGGACACCGGAGTCCATATTCGTATAAATCTGAATGCCGCTGGATAATACTTCTGATACATCTCTGTTGCGGAACTCATCATGGTTCTGCAGTTCGCGTTTAATGTAATTAATGTAGGATGCGTATTCCGGATCTTCCTGTTCCGTCGATGCACGTTCTGTTTCATCGCGCGGTACTAAGTTATCCGTAATATCGATCTGAATTGCTTCGTCGTATTCAGCCTGTGTAATTCTCCCGTGATTGAGCATCTGGTATAACACAGTATCTGTACGGCTTTTACCCGCTTCAGCGTCTACATATAAGTTATAGACGTTCGGCAGATTCGACAGCCCTGCGAGATAGGCACTTTCCGCGATGTTTAACTCGGCAAGTTCTTTATCAAAATAATATAGACTTGCTGTGCGGATACCGTATATACCGTCAGAGTAATAAATCTTGTTCAGGTACATCTCCAGAATGTCGTCTTTTGAATATTCCTGCTCCAACCGGTAGGACAGATAAGCTTCCTGCGCTTTACGTTCGATTGTCTGTTCCTCTGTAAGGAATGCACGTTTGACGACCTGCTGGGTAATGGTACTTGCACCCTGTGACGCAAAGCCGTCTGTAAAGTTGCTGATGACAGCACCGCCTAAGCGGAAGAAGTCAATCGCACCGTGATCGTAAAAGCGGTTATCCTCAATTGCAAGTACTGCGTCGGACATTTGTTCAGGTACGTCTTCGATACTTACATATTCCCGTTTCTGCCCCTGGAAGAGGGTGGTCACGAGCTCGTCGTTATTGTCGTAAATTTCAGCGGGAACAGGGTCCTTAAGCTTTTCATCACTGAAAGCCGGCGCCTGTGATGCGTAATACGCAAACAGTACAGCACCGATAACAAGACCAACCAGTGCAAGCAGTGCACCATATAAAAACACTTTTTTAATTATTGATGATTTGGATTTTGACTGCTTTTTCTGTTTGGGTTTCTTATCAGACTGTTTACTCCTTTTAAAATTCGATTCCATATATATTCTCCCTATTCAAAATAAAATTCGTCAACTGCAGCTAAATAATCATAACGCGGATTGTATTTGATTGGTAGTAAAATACTCTCTGCCTTAATGTCAGCATAGGTTATGGACTTTCTGCCATTCCCTAAATAAGCGTCCCAGTGTTTAACAAAATGTTCAAAAGGATAAAGATAGACTTCATCGTGAACAGTAAACTTAACTATAATGAAGACGATGCCGCCCTGGTTATGGCAGGCGCGCATATGCTCGACCTGGTGCGCATGTATGTTTATAAAAGGGAAGCGTGTCTTATTGCGTGTTTCCTTCGCTTCAAAATCGATGTATCTTCCTTTATACAGTCCATTATAGTCACTTGTCGATGGAACTTTAAAGTAGGCTTCCGTTATTTTAGCTTTTTTCCGTGACGGATAATCAACATTGACAATCTGTACCGGTGTGGGCTTCTTATGAATGATGGCCCGCTTCGTATCCAGATAAAACTGATTCGTCTTATCGAGATCCTTTTCCAGTGTCATGCCCCGCTGACCGTAGTTAATCTCTTTATCGGCACGCGGTGTATTTACCTGGTTTCTTTTGACTCCCTGTGGGTACTTCATTAAATTAGCACTCCAAACTTTTATTATATATACTTATTATTATATATTAATTAGAGTTTGATTAACATTTCATTATTATAGGTGGTGTGTCCAAATTGTCAAGAAATGCATCGTACAGCGATTACCGCGAAATGCTCGATGAAATCGCCAGGCGCTATGACAAGGCAAGAGCAGGTTATGAGTTTGATTTTAAAACCGAAATCGAACCGTTTTTAAATAAGTATAAAGTGCTTGCAGATCAGCTGCAGCATATGCCGACCGATGACCGGCTGACAGAAACAATCAGGGAAGTCATGAGTGACGAGCTGATGGAACTGTTAATGAGCTGTCACGTCTCCCGCTTCAGTTTAAGACTGTATCATGAAAAATTCAAATATATTAATATGTGGGTGAATCATGCAGGGGAGGAAGGACTGCTGTGAGAGTATTTATAACAGGATACCGCCATTACGAACTCGGCATCTTTAAAGATACGCAGCCTGAAGTGAAAGTTCTCCGCGATTTTCTGCGCCAGCGGATTATCAGTCTCGCTGAAGAAGGGGCGGAGTGGTTTATCATTCAGGGCTATACGGGCATAGAGATGTATGCGGCCAATGAGATAATCGGGTTAAAGGAAGAGTACGATATTAAGCTCGGTGTCCTGAAGCCGTTCCATAAGTTCGACGACCGGTATAACGATTCCGATAAAATTAACTTAAACAATATACTGGAGCACGCCGACTTCCATCAGTTTATATTTGACAGGGAATACGCTGATCCCGGTATGTTTAAAGCCATTAATCAGTTCATCACATCCAATACCGATTACGGGCTGATCGTCTACGACAGTGAGACGGAAACAAATTTAAAATATATATACAGCCTAATGCTTGAATTAAATGAGAAAAGTCATTATAATATTGAAAGAATACAATTTGATGATATTAATGATTTCATTAATGACAGATATGATAGTTAAGAGGTGTAAGTATGAGTGACTATACGCTAAAGCTGTCTGCAAAAGATATATTCGAGAAAGAATTCGAAAAATCACTAAGAGGTTTTAAACCGATAGAAGTAGATAGTTTTCTTGACGACGTTATCAGTGATTATCAGAAGATGGCAGACATGAACAACAACATTAAAAAGCTGGAAGAAGAAAATGCACGTTTAAAAAAGGAAGTTGAAGACCTCCGCATCCGCGTGGCAACAAACACACGCACTCAGGGCGGCAGCGGACAGAGTCAGCAGATTGATATATTAAAACGTCTGTCGAGTCTAGAGAAGCAGGTTTTTGGCAATGCAAAAAAGCAGTAACATGATTTAATATGTATTTTAAGAGTTTTTAAAATAAAAAGACGGTAACTCGGATAATCGCTATGCAGCACGACTGCATAGAGGAAAGTCCATGCTCACACAGTCTGAGATGATTGTAGTGTTCGTGCCAGACGAAACAATAAGTCTGGGCAATGATATTTTATATCTTGACGGCTGCGAAATATTCTAAGTGCTTACGCATACGAATAGAGTAGCTTTAAAAGTGCCACAGAAACGAGCTTCTGAAGAAATGACGAAGGTGGAACGCGGTAAACCCCTCGAGTGAGCAATCCAAATTAGGTAGGAGCACTTTCCAACAGGAATTCAACTGGCGGAGAGATATTATTCATTTAATATAGACAGATGATTATCACCAATGTGCGAGTGTATACTAGTGCACGTCAGCAGCACAGCGGGACAGAACATGGCTTATAGAGAAACCGGACTAGAGAAAAAGCTCTCCACTTTGATGGAGAGCTTTTTTTATGTATATATTCATACTATAATAGTAACAAATCAAACTTTAGGAGCTTCTTACTTATGAACTTTAAATTTATAGTCAACACACCGATGGGACTTGAACGTGTCGTATCGGATGAAATCAAATCGCTCGGCCTTGAAACAGAACTGGAAAACGGCCGCGTCTACTTCGAAGGTGACGAACGTACAATCGTTGAAACAAACTTGAAACTCCGTACAGTCGACCGTATCAGAATCGTTCTCGGCGACTTTACAGTGAAGACATTCGATGAGCTGTTTGAAGCGGTCAAAGCGTTGCCGCTGTCTGACATACTCGGACCGAATGCAGAATTCCCGGTAACAGGACGCTCCCACAAGTCGACACTGTACAGTGTGCCGGACGTACAGCGTATAACGAAAAAAGCCATCGTTGAACATTTAAAAGATGCGTTCAGCATGACAGGGAAACTGCCTGAAGACGGCCCCCGCTACAAAATCGATATTAATATTTTAAAAGACAGAGCAATTCTTACTGTCGATACGAGTGGTGACGCACTGCACAAACGCGGTTACAGACTCGCACAGGGTGATGCACCGATTAAAGAGACACTTGCTGCAGCAATGCTGAAGCTTGCGAACTATACAGGAGAGAACACACTGTATGATCCATTCACAGGCTCCGGGACAATTGCACTTGAAGCGGCAATGATCGCACGTAATATCGCGCCGGGCTCAAACCGTTCATTCGACAGTGAGTCATGGGACATTATTCCGGAAGAGCTGTGGACTGAAGTCCGTACAGAGTGCGAGAATGCAGCAGACTACGACAAAGAAGTTAAAATTTATGCAACAGACATCGAACCGGGCATGATCGACATCGCGATTAAAAATGCGGAAGAAGTCGGCCTTGAGAGCGATATTGAATTCAGCACGCTCGATGTGCACGATTTAAACGCGCTTGATAAAAATGCACAGATAGTAACAAACCCGCCGTACGGGGAACGTATCGGTGAGGCGAAAGCAGTAGAGTCGATGTACGGTAAAATCGGACAGCTGATGGATGACCACCCGACACTGAACGTCTACTTAATGACATCGAGCAAAGAGTTTGAAGAAATCGTCGGCAAAAAAGCAACGAAACGCAGAAAGCTGTTTAACGGCTATATCGAAACGACGTTCTACCAATACTGGGGAGTGAAAGAATAGTTGTCATCACAAGGGGAAAACAGACAGACGCTTAATACGCTGTATAAATTAAAAAAAGAAATTCTTAAATCCGATAACGATACACTCGTATCGCAAATTGACCATGCCATTCAGAAAACGTATAACGAACAGCTGGTATTTTCATTTATCGGCCATTACTCGGCGGGGAAATCGAGCCTGATTAACTATTTGCTTAATCAGGACATCCTGCCGTCATCGCCGGTACCGACGACGAGCAATACCGTGTCGGTGCAGATCGGTGACAAAAAAGGAATTCAGGCATTCATTAACCAGTATCAGTACGCGGTGCTGGATAACTACGACGAACTGAAATCGCTGAATACAAAAGATATGGATATTCAGGCGATTACAATGGACATAAAGTCGGACGACTATCAGAACAATACGGTTTTCCAGGATACACCGGGAGTGGATTCCAATACGGACAGCCACGAAGAATCAGCCAACCGCTTTTTACTGAACAGTGATTTAATATTCTTTACGGTGGAGTACAACCACGTGGAGAGCGAACATAACCTGACGCTGTTAAAAGAAATTGCAGGCCTCGATATTCCGCTCGTCCTGATTATTAACCAGATCGATAAGCATGATGACCGCGAGATTACGATGGACACCTTCTTAAACCGCGTTAAACGCACGCTCTCGAACTGGAACATTCATCCGGAGCATTTATTCACAACATCTATCTATGAGTCGCCGTACAACCGTATAGACGAGCTGAAGGCATTCATTCAGGCGAAGGAAGAAGGCCGTGAAGAACTCGAAGTTTCGTACGACGCGCGTATTACGAAAAATATAGAAGATAAACAGCTTGAATATCTGCGTGATGAACTGGAAGAACTGACAGGCGGACTGCAGCTCGATAATGCACTGACGATTGAAAGAGCAGAGGAACGGATCGAATATTTAAACAACGAAATTAACAAAGCGGAAATTAATCATCTCCGGAGTGACGAAGAGGAATTAAAAACGCACGTTAAGGAATCGGTGAAGAAACTTGTTAAAGACAGCTACTTATTCCCGCACCAGGTTAAAGATGCGATTACGGAATATTTAAAAGTCATGGCTGGCGAGAAGAAAGCAGGCGGACTGTTCGGCAAAAAGAAAAAAGAACAGGCGATGCTCGATGAAGCGCTCTCGGCAACGGACAGTGCAATACAGCCTGTCATACATACAGAGATTAATGCGAACATTAACAGCTTCTTTCAGTCGCTCGGCTTAATCGGTGAGCCGTTTAAATTCGAATGGGATAATGCATTCCTCGGGGATGAGAAAATAACGTCACTGAACCAGACGTATATAACAAACTACTTCGACAAACTGAAAGCGGCACTCACGAAAGAAGTATCGGAACTGAGTGTCCTGCATATGGCCGGGCTGACACAGGAAGATACCGGTGAAGTCAAAGCACAGACGACGCTCACGGCGGAGAAGGCCCTGTATATTAAAGCGAAGGAACTGCTCGAACTGATTGAATCACTGGATACACAGAATTACCGTCATTTTTATATTCATATGGATGACGAAATCGATAAGCTCAATCTGCTGGAAGAGATTACTTTATCCTACGATGAAGACAATCATGCTGAAGCGGTTGAAAGTAGACATAACGAGTTTATGGTTAACAATGAAGGCGGCATGAATTTAACACCGTTCAGAGAACTCGCGGAGTTGCTCGGATCGTCACCGCGCTATTCGGACTATAAACGCCTGATTACGGACAAGCTCGGACGGATTGATAACGGCAAAGCGAATATCAGTGTGTTCGGCGGATTCAGTGCAGGGAAGACGACGTTCATTAATGCGCTTATGGGAGACAAGTACTTAACGACGAGTCCGAACCCGACGACGGCAACGATTACGGAAATCAACAATGATGAAACAAGTACAGTCGTCTATAAAGATGAAGCGGATTTAACAGAGACGCTTAACACACTGTCGGGGGAAACTCACGATAAGGCAGACGGTTATAAGAAGTGGATTAATAAAAACATCGCCAAAGCCGATGAGACGTATAAACCCCTTCTTGCCGGAATACTCGAAAACTACGACAAGTATAAAGATGAGCTTGGCCGGACAGTCAGTATCGATACCAATGAATTAATAGAGATGATCAGTAATGATAAAGACTCTACATTTATTCATAAGGCGAACGTGTCACTCGATAATGATATGACCAGTTCCTATACACTTGTCGACTCACCGGGGATCAACTCGATTAACGCCCGTCATACGTCGGAGACGAGAGACATTATTACAGAGAGCGATATGATTATTTACGTATCGTACTATAACCATGTCTTCTCGCGTTCGGATGAAACGTTCCTGCAGTATATCCAGTCGCTGAAAGGAAAAGACTTCCCGATTATTTTTATTATTAACGCAGTGGACTTAATGAAGTCTGAAGCGGATAAAGAAAAAGTACTCGACTATATGCAAAATGCACTGAACACGATGCATATTAAACATGTCCTGTATCCTGTATCGAGTAAACGTGCACTGGATGAAGGGGACGATTACTTCAATACGGCACAGAACGAAATTATGACGATTGCAGACCAGCAGTCGGGGAATGTGCAGTATAAGACGCTGAAGGAAACACGCAATCAGCTGATTAATACACTGGAGAGTAATATACGCCAGTTTGAAGATAATGGGGAAGAACGCAGAAAGCTTCTTGCGTTAAGAAAAAATCTGTTAACGGATATAGACGGTATTAAAGCAGAGAGTATTAATGAGCCGCTGAAGCAGGAAATCGACATTATACTCACATATCTGAAAAAACGTCTCGAGCTTCAGTTATACGATCACTTAAAAGGACTTCTGACAGTTTCTGTAATGCGCGACAAGCACTACATGAAGAACAACCTGTCAATTATCGTTCGTAATATTGAGGACTTCCTGACGCTGGAGACGAGTATTGCCTTTAACGCGGTATACCGTCAGGCGGATCAGAAGACACTGCAGATGATTACACAGTTTAACGAACGTCTTGCACTGTCAGGGACACCGGGTACACTGTCAGTTAAGAGTGTGAAAGCGCCGGAACCTGAAGTGACTATAGACGAAGCAGTGCTTAAACCGTTTGATAAGATGCTTTATCAGAACCGCAGCAAGACTCAAAATTACAGAGACACACTTTTAGAGTTGTCCCGGACACTGGTCGGTTCAATTGATCAGGGTGCGTTAAAGGCCCGGATGGAAGAGCTTGCCGAAAACTATACGGCGCTCCTCGATAACGAGCTTGAAGCGGACCGCAATGATATTACCGCGGCACTGACAGAAGAGCCTAAAGAAATATCACGTATGGACTACGATGAAGATGCAGCGCTGCTTAAGGCAGTGAGTGACATCGCTTTATAACAATGGAGGGAACTTTTTGACACAGCATACTTTAATAATAGACGGCATGGCATTACTGTTCAGACACTTTTACGCGACGAGTTTCAGCAATCAGTTTATGTACAATAACAGGGAACTCCCGACGAATGGTGTTCAGGGCATGCTGAGACATACGTTCAAACTGCTCGAACTGACTAAACCGGATAATGTGATTATCGCATGGGATATGGGTTCGAAGTCGGTGCGGAACGAATGGTATGAAGGATATAAAGCGAACCGTGTGGCGCCGCCTGAAGAAATGGTGCCGCAGTTCGACATGATTAAAGATGTCATGCACGATATCGGTTTTTATCAGGATGGCATTGCAGGCTATGAAGCGGATGATGTGATTGGTACAGTCGCACAGCACGTGGACAACCTGACGATTGTCAGCGGAGACCGCGACCTCCTGCAGCTGATTAATCAGACGAACAGAATCTGGCTGACTAAAAAAGGCTATACGGAATATCACTACTATGATTTCCAGGCGTTTAACGACCAGTACGGTATTACACCGGAACAGTTTATCGATGTGAAAGCATTGATGGGCGATGCCAGTGACGGCTATTCAGGTGTTACCGGTATCGGGGAGAAGACAGCATTGAAACTGATCCGGACTCACGGTTCGGTTGAAACGCTGCTCGACAACCTCGATACGCTGACACCAAAAATGCAGGAGAAGATTAACAACGACATGGAATCTCTCCGCATGTCACAGCGTCTTGCTAAAATTATTACAGATGTCCCGATCAAGCTCGACAGCCTGATGGACAAGAGTGCGCACAATCTCGATATTAACCATGTGAACAGCGTACTGCAGCATCATGACCTTCGTCTCGCCGAGAAGTATTTATCAACTTTAAATTTAGGGTGATGTAAATGGCCAAAGTATATATCGACGCGGCAGCAGGTTTAAAGCCGAAGCTTGCGTGCGGCGGAGTCATTATTAAAGACGGTGCTGTAAATTATGAAGAGTCTGTTATGCTCGGTGAAATGGATAACCATGAAGCGGAGTGGGCGACACTTGAGTTTGCACTGAATAAGGCGGCTGAGCTCGGCATCAAATCAGTGATCGTGTACACAGACTCTAAAATCATCGTCGATACATTCGATAAACAACACGTGAAAAATAAAGTTTTTAAATCTTACTACAACAGAGTACTTCCTTTAACAAACGCGCTCGATATGTTTATAATTACTCATACACCGAGAAAAAATAACCGCGGTGCCGACAAAATGGCAAAAGACCGTTTGTATAAAGAACGCAAAAATTTAAACAGTAATTAGCCGATTTGGCTGTTTTGCAATTTAAAGTAATGAG
Organism: Jeotgalicoccus coquinae; assembly: GCF_014207425.1. Lineage (GTDB taxonomy): Bacteria > Bacillota > Bacilli > Staphylococcales > Salinicoccaceae > Jeotgalicoccus > Jeotgalicoccus coquinae. Next base: position 910,897 of record NZ_JACHFF010000001.1, read on the forward strand.
GTATGATAATGGATACGAAAGTCCTTGATAAAATTAACCGTCTCGAACGCACATACTGCAGAGGATGTCTGTTAAAAGAAGTGAACAGGACCGAGGGATCAAAATCCAGCGCACATTCATTCTGCATTACAGAATGTTCTGTTGGAATAGAAATGAAAATGTACGGCAATAAACTATAATACTGGAGGCACCACCACTATGGATATCGTAAGAATTGAACCGACACCAAGCCCGAATACTATGAAAATCACTGTAAGTGAAACAAAAGAAGAAATGAGATCTTCTACTTATAAAGAAGTGACAGAAGACACACCTGCATTCATCGCACGTGTTCTTGAGCTGGAAGATGTCACAAGCGTCTTCCACGCACTTGACTTTATCTCTGTAGATAAAAGTACTAAAACAGACTGGGAAACTTTAATTCCTAAAATTGAAGCAACTTTCAATGACGGTGATTTTGGTGAAGTAAAAAAAGGCTGACACCTGAGTCAAACTTTGGTGAAGTGAACACTCAGGTGCTCATGTTTAAAGGAATCCCTTATCAGGTCAAGTTAAATGACGGTACGGAACACCGCCGCGAACTGCCGGCGCGTTTTACTGAAGCCGTTACAGATGCAACACTGCCTGAAGATAATATTATTTTTGACCGCAGATGGGAAACGCTGAGTACCCGCTACGGCTCACCGGACGACGTATTTACGGAAGTGATTGAGGAAATCGAAGCACTTTACCCGGAAGATACGCTGAACGGTATCGTCGAAGAAGCGAAAAACCGCGTGCAGCCAGCACCGATGAAATACTTTAAAGTATCTATCGATGAGTTCAAAAATACAGAGGACTGGAAAGCGCGCCTTTATATGCTGAATCATTTTGATACACCGGACGAGAGCGATTACCCGTTACTCGAATACGCGCTTCACGACGATAAGCTGCAGGTGAGACGCATGAGCGTCAGCCTTTTAGCCATGATTGAAGTGCCGGAAACACTGAAGTATTTAAAGATTGCGATGGAAGATCGTGCAATACCGGTCAGACGGACAGCAGCCGATGCATACAGCGATTTAGGTTTTAAAGAAGGGTTGCCGGATATGCATAAAGCACTCGGCGATAAAAGCCCGATCGTCCGCTGGCGTGCAGCAATGTTTATATACGAATCCGGAGACGAATCGAGTCTCGAAGTACTGAAGGCGCATCAGAATGATCCGCAGTACGATGTACGACTGCAGATTGAGATGGCTGTTGCCCGTATCGAACAGGGCGAAGATGCACTCGGCAGCGTATGGAAACAAATGCAGAACAGGGAGCGATAACATGGATGCATATCAGGCATATATGAGAGAAATTGCAGAACCTATGAGGCAGGAACTGACAAATTACGACTTTGAAGAGTTAACGACACCGGAAGGTGTCCATGACTTTATGAAAGATGTAAAAGAAGATGACACGACATTCGTCGTCATCAACAGCGTATGCGGCTGTGCGGCGGGGCTTGCAAGACCTGCTGCAGTCACAGTAACGAACCAGAATCCGGTGAAACCGGACCGTCTGGCAACTGTATTCGCAGGACAGGAACGTCCGGCGACTGCTGCAATGCGTGAATATATTGATGCTGCACCTTCAAGTCCGTCATTCGCTTTATTTAAAGGCGGCAAGCTCGTGTCATTTACAGCACGCGAAAATATTGAGAACAGAAGTATTGAAGACATTATGATGGATCTGAAAGCAGATTTTGACGAATATTGTGCAAAATAAAAAAGGAAAGGGCTCACCCTTTCCTTTTTTCATAAATATATATTACTCGTAGATGCACATAGTAATCATGTAGCCTGCAAGTAAAGTTAAACCGATTGTGAATAAAATTTCCATTATGAACACTCCGATCACAATTATTTTCTCGTCTTATTAATACTAATTATATAGAACTACATAATAAAAGAAAAGGGTGATTTTAATGAATTCATTTGATAATGCCTATCACGGGCTGATGAACCGCGTCTTAGATACAGGTACAGTCAAAACAGACCGTACGAATACAGGCACGAAATCTGTCTTCGGTCATCAGATGCGTTTTGATCTAAGTGAAGGATTCCCGCTTTTAACGACCAAAAAGGTTTCTTTTAAACTCGTTGCAACAGAGTTAATCTGGTTTCTCCGCGGTGATACGAATATTAAATATCTGCTCGAATACAACAACAATATTTGGAACGAATGGGCGTTTAAAAAATATATCGAATCGGAAGATTACACCGGTCCCGATATGACAGACTTCGGACACCGCGCCCTGGCTGATGACGAGTTTAATGAACAGTACAAAGCTGAAATGAAAGCCTTTAAAGAAAAAGTGCTGAATAACGATGATTTCAGTAAAAAATACGGCACACTCGGCAACGTCTACGGTAAACAGTGGCGTCACTGGATCGGACCGGACGGCGAAGCAATTGACCAGATTGCAAACTTAATCGACGGCATTAAAAATAAACCGGACTCAAGGCGCCACATCGTGAGCGCATGGAACCCTGCTGAAATTGAGACGATGGCACTGCCGCCGTGTCATACACTGTTCCAGTTTTACGTTGCAGACGGTAAATTAAGCCTGCAGCTGTACCAGCGGAGCGGAGACATATTCCTCGGAATACCGTTTAACATTGCAAGCTACGCACTGCTGCTCGCTCTCGTTGCACGTGAATGCGGCCTTGAAGCAGGGGAGTTTGTGCACACGATCGGTGATGCGCATATTTACTCAAACCACTTCGATGCGGTAAACACGCAGCTCTCACGTACAGGCTATGCGCCGCCGGTACTTAAAATCAACTCGGACAAATCGATGTTCGAACTTGAATATGAAGACTTTGAAATAGAAGGCTACGAATCCCACCCGGCAATCAAAGCACCGATTGCAGTATAGGAGGACAATGATGGTTTCATTAATAGTTGCACACGCAAAACAGAACGTTATCGGTTTTAACGGCGATATGCCCTGGAGTCTGCCGGCCGACTTAAAAGGATTAAAAAAGCTGACTACAGGGAATACAATAGTTATGGGACGGAAGACCTACGAAACGCTCGGCCGCCCGCTGCCAAACCGCAGAAACGTCGTTTTAACGGCAAATACAGACTTTACAGCTGAAGGTATCGATGTCATTCATTCGATTGACGAAATTAAAGATCTCCCGGGCAAAGTATTTATCTTCGGCGGGAGTACAATTTACAATCAGACGATGCATCTGGTCGACGAAATGTATATTACAGTAATTGACGAGCAGTTTGCAGGCGACACATTTTTCCCGGACTACGATTTGAATGAGTGGACGGTGGAATCAAGCGACGACGGCACGATAGACGATAAAAACCGCTATCCGCACCGTTTCCTGCACCTGACAAGAGAGCTGTAGCGTATGAAAAAGAATGTATGGATGATTCTTTTCTTTGTGCTGCTTGCGGTAAATATTGCGGTTGTCGTAATTGTTTCTTCGTTCTTCAATCAGTCTTATAAACAGACCGACGGGAACGATCCCGCTGCAAAACCGCGGGAACTTGAGTTCATCTTAACGAACAGCACGGTGGAAACACTGATCAATGACAATATTCCATATGACGAGTTTACTGTTAACATTAATACTGCAGGCATCGATGTTGATATCGAGCAGACAGTGCTCGGTTTTTCCATAAACTCGAGCATTTCCGGCGAACCTTCAGTGAATGACAACAGCATCATTATTCACTTAACAGATTTGAATCTGGCCGGACTGCCTCTGTCGGAAGATGCACTGTATACAGCGCTCAGAAAGCTTGTTGAGCTGCCGGAAGGCATTGCAATGAGCGGGAGTGAACGGGCGATTGTCATCGACATGTCGCTGTTTGAACAGTATTTCGGCGTGGCACTTCAAGCCGATAAAATAGACTACGAAAACGATGCATGGTATTTTTCAGTTAACAACAATTTCTAGGAGGAATTTATTTATGGCAACAGCAACTTTAGCAGGCGGATGTTTCTGGTGTTTAATCAAACCGTTTGACCAGTGGGACGGCGTCAAAAATATCGTTTCAGGTTATTCGAACGGTGATAAACCCAATCCAACATACGCTGAAGTTTCAACAGGAACATCAGGACATATCGAAGCTGTGCAGATTGAATTCGACGAAGAGGTTATGAGCTACCGCGAACTGCTTGAAATTTTCTTCAAGACATTCGACCCGACTGATATCGGCGGACAGTTCGGTGACCGCGGACCGCAGTATATGCCGGCCGTGTTTTACCACGATGAAGCGCAGCATCAGACGGCGCTTGATTTAATTAAAGAACTCGACGAAGCGAACATTTTCCCGGCACCGATCAACACACCGGTACTGCCGTATAAAAACTTCTATGAAGCAGAAGATGAGCATCAGGACTTCTACAAGAAGAATACAGGACATTACAATGCGTATTACAAAGGATCCGGACGTAAAGGATTCGTAGAAAATGTATGGGGTGAAAAATAATGGCACGAAAAGATATAAGTGAATTAACAGAACTTGAAAGACAGGTTATGAAAGAAGACGCGACGGAAGCACCATTTGAAAACGAGTACTGGAAACATTTCGAAGAGGGGATTTACGTCGATAAACTGAGCGGCAAGCCGCTGTTTACGTCTAAAGATAAATTCGATTCTTCATGCGGCTGGCCGAGCTTTGCGAAGTCCATGTCGGAAGAAGATGTATCAGAACACGTGGATACATCATTCGGTATGCGCCGTACGGAAGTCCGGAGTGCTGATTCGGACTCTCATTTAGGTCACGTTTTCCCTGACGGACCGCAGGAGCTTGGCGGGCTGAGATACTGCATTAACTCTGCAGCTCTTGATTTTATTCCGAAAAGCGACCTTGAAAAAGAAGGTTACGGTGAATACGTCAAGATTCTGGATTCAGAGGAGTAGCATGAAAGAGCGTCCATATTATCAATATATGAAGACACAGCTCGGGACAAAAACAGACATTGGCAATCTCGCAGATCATATCGCTGATGACATGTCTTTCCCTAAATACTCAAATAATTACGATGAAATCTCAGATTATCTTGAAAAGAACCCGTATCTTAATATATCATTAGATACGTTTGATGAAAGTTTTTCAAATTACACAGAATGGCTACAATCTTAGAGGAGATGAAAATATGAGTATTCATATTAATGCAAAACAGGGCGATATCGCCGACACTATTTTACTGCCGGGGGATCCCCTGCGTGCGAAGTACATTGCCGAAACATTTTTGGAAGACATTGTGTGCTACAACGAAGTCCGCAACATGTTCGGTTACACAGGTACTTATAAAGGCAAGAGAATTTCAGTTCAGGGCACTGGTATGGGTGTGCCGTCAATTTCTATTTACATTCACGAACTTATGCGTGAATACGGCGTTAAAAACTTAATCCGTGTCGGTACTGCCGGTGCGTTAAAAGAAGAAGTTAAAGTCCGCGACGTTGTTATCGCACAAAGTGCGACTACGGACTCTTACCAGAACAACAAATTATTCGGCAACGTGAGTTATGCCCCGACTTCGAACTTCGACCTGCTTCTTGCAAGCTACAACGAAGCACAAAAGCGCGGTCTTGATGTGAAAGTCGGAAACGTCTACACAGCTGACTCATTCTACGATACGAAGACAGATACTAAACAGCTTGCAGATTACGGTGTGCTTGCAGTTGAAATGGAATCTGCAGCCCTGTTTACAATTGCTGAAGAGTACAATGCACGTGCATTGGCTATTCTGACAATTTCTGACCACCTGATTACAGGAGAGGTTACGACAGCAGAAGAAAGACAGACTACTTTCAACGATATGATTGAAGTTGCACTTGATGCAGCAGTACCGTTTGTCGGAAAATAATACAGTAATTATTGAAGAACAGTGATTTCACTGTTCTTTTCTTTTCTTTAAGCGGGTAAACTGATAATATATGAGTAATACATAGGTAGAAATTGGGTGCATATCTTGAGCGAAGAAAACAATGACAAGAACGTTCAGCCGAAACTCCGGTCCGTTCAAATGAATATATTCTGGTTTATCGTCATTATTTTAACGACGATTATAGCCAGTGTGGTAATAACAGCAATTTCAATATCAAATAATCAGGAACGTGCAGTCAACGTCGGAACGGATACACGTACCGAATTTGCGAAACTGTACAGCGTGTATGATACGCTCACTGAAAATTACTACGAGGACGTCGATTCTGATGCGCTGATTGAATCTTCGATTAAAGGTATGGTCGAAGGACTTGAAGATCCATACAGTGAGTACATGAATATCGACGAAACAGGTGAATTCGAAGAGAGTATTACAGGAGACTTCGAAGGAATCGGTGCCGAAGTCATGCAGGAAGGCAGTAAGATTATTATTTCCAGTCCGATGAAAGGTTCTCCTGCAGAACAGGCGGGCATTGAGCCGGGCGACCAGATTCTTGCAGTTGACGGTGAATCACTGGAAGGCATGACGACGACGGAGGCTGTACAGCTGATCCGCGGTGAAAAGGGTACTAATGTCGTCCTGACAATTCAGCGCGGCGGCGGCAGTCCGTCTGATATTGCGATTACACGTGATACGATTCATATCGACAGCGTGACATATGAAAAAGTCGACGGTGTCGGACATATCAGCGTCAACAGATTCCAGCAGGGTACTACTGACGAGTTCAGCAAGTTTATCGATCAGGCTGCCGAAGACGATGTTAAAGAACTCATCGTCGACTTCCGTTACAATCCGGGCGGCCTGCTAAACGAAGCAGTAACACTCATTAATCAGTTTATCGAACCGGACACTGCTGCACTGTATCTTGAAGATAATACAGGCGCTCAGCAGGAAATTGTAACTGAAAGCGAGAAAAACCCGAATACCGAATCATTCGACGAGGTGTACATCTTAATTAACGAAGGATCTGCAAGTGCTTCTGAAGTATTCGCAGGTGCACTCGATGATTTAACAGATGTTACGATCGCAGGTACAACGTCATTCGGTAAAGGTGTTGTTCAGCGTACGAGTGAGTTTAAAGACAACTCGATGCTGAAATACACTAATACTAAATGGCTGACACCTGATAAGACATGGGTGCAGGATGAGGGTATTGCACCGGACATTGAATTAATCAATCCTGATTACTACCGTATCCAGCTGCTGACTGAAGATGAAGTTTTCGCAGAAGGTCAGACGAATGAAAAAGTACTGTCTATTAAAGTCGCACTCGACGAGCTCGGCTACGACATTACGAAGTTCGACGATAACTTTGATGCCGGACTGACTCAGGCTGTAACGGCTTATCAGACGGATAAAAATCTCGAAGCTGACGGCATTGTAACAGGCGAAACGACGACTGGTATGCTGTCCGACATCCGCGAACAGATTAACGACAACGATGCACAGCTGAATTATTTAATCGATTATATTAACAGCGACATGTCAATTAAGGAAATTGAACAGAAAGCACGCGATAATGCACCGCATATTCCGCCGGTCATTGAAGATGAACAGAATTTAAACAATGACGAAGAAAACGAAGAAGAGTAAGACATCAAATTCCGTACAGAATATCTTTGTACGGAATTTTTTGTTGTAGACAATTTGTAAATAGTTTAAAGTAAAGTCAATAAGTATTATGGAGGGCGCTTATGGTTTCAGAAAATAAAAAAGTCATGCTGACAGGCGGCGGAACAGTCGGTCATGTCATGCTGAACAAGCTTCTAATTCCTGAATTTCAGAATAAAAATATTGAGCCGCATTACATTGGTTCGAAAAAGGGTATAGAGAAAGATATCATTTCAAAAATGGATATTCCTTATCATGAAATTTCGAGCGGCAAGCTGCGCCGTTATTTATCGTTTGAAAATTTAAAGGATATTTTCAAAGTGGTTAAAGGCGTCACGGATGCGAAGAAGATTTTAAAACGCGAGAAACCGTTATTCGTCTTTTCAAAAGGCGGTTTCGTCTCGGTACCGGTTGTACTCGCTGCAGCTGCAAAAGATGTCCCGGTATACATTCACGAGTCGGATCTGACTCCGGGACTTGCGAACCGCATTGCGAGCAAGTTCGCAACGAAAGTATTCACGACTTTTGAAGCAACGGCGGAAAAATTCACGGATGCCAAAGCTGAATACCTCGGTCCGGTCATTCGTCCCGAGCTGCTGAAAGGCAAACACAAGCGGGGGTACGCGTTAACAGGATTTAATTCCGGCAAACCTGTACTGATTGTTATGGGCGGCTCACTTGGTGCGAAAAAAATTAACGAGTTCGTTCACGGCAATATCGATACGCTGACAGAAAAGTATCAGGTTATTCACTTAACAGGTAAGGGCAATGCGAATAATAAAATTAAGAGTGCCGGCTACAAACAGTTTGAATTCGTCGGCGACGAACTTGCAGATCTGCTTGCAATAAGCGATATCGTCATTTCACGCAGCGGTTCGAATGCAATATTTGAACTGCTTCTGGCGAAAAAACCAATGGTTTTAATTCCCCTCGGTCTCGATCAGAGCCGCGGCGATCAGATTCAAAATGCCAAGCACTTTAACAAGCAGGGATATGCCGAAGTCCTTAAAGAAGAAAACTTAAACCTTGAAAACTTATATGAGAAGCTCGATTATATCGACACGAATTACAGTGACATCACATATAAAATGACGCAGTTTAAACACGGCTTTAACCCGGGCGAACTTGTTGATAAACTGATTGGGGAGGCGTCTGAGTGAGCAGAAGCAAGAAGATGTCTTTATTTCTCGTCTTCACTTTAATATTCGGCGTGATTGCCATCTTTCATGAATCGAGGCTCGGCCGGTGGATCGACCGTGAAGTTTATGAATTTATATATGCATCCGAAAGTTTTATCACAACAGCACTGATGCTCGGATTTACTCAGCTCGGCGAAGTACTGTCGATGATTATAATGTCACTTATTCTGATTTCGATTCTGATGCTGTACAAATTAAAAATTCACACATTGTTTATTTTGATTTCAATGATTGCATCAAGTATTTTAATTCCGGTCTTAAAAAATTCATTCGACCGCGAGCGTCCGTCAATGCTCCGCCTGATTGAAATTTCGGGATTCAGTTTCCCGAGCGGACACGCGATGGGCTCGACGATATTCTTCGGATCGCTCGGGACGATAATTAAACATACAGATTTAAATAATAAAGCATTGTTAATGACGGTGTGCGCAACGTTTATTCTGATGATTTCATCATCCCGCGTATACCTTGGCGTACACTACCCGACAGACGTGCTGGCAGGTGTTGTAATCGGTCTTGCGGTCGTTGTTGGAACAAGTGCGCTGCTCCATAAAAAATTCAGAAAACCAGGCATAATTTAAAAGAATTTATTCTTAAAATATTATCGTTGCTTAAAGCATTCCGAGGAATTATAATGGGATTACTTTGGGTGATATTAAGACGGCAGGTGATAATATGGCAATAAATTTATATGAAAACATTACGCTTGAAAATGACAGAATTCGACTCGTGCCCATGCAGTTAAGCCACGCCGCAGAACTTCAGTCTATTAATCATGACAGTATTTGGACCTACATGCTTTTTCAGGCAACAACAGAAGATGCAATGAGCGATTGGATTCAAAGTGCCATCGAACTCCGCAACCAGCTGAAATCGATACCGTTTGTTGTCGTATTAAAATCAACGGGCGAAGTTGTCGGTGCAACACGTATTCAGCACATCGACTACGAACGCCAGAGCTGCGAAATCGGCGCGTCATGGTTCGGCACAAAAGCACAGCGTACATTCATAAACTCAGACAGCAAATTTTTACTGCTTGAATACTGCTTCGAAGTGTTAAAACTCATGCGCGTGCAGGTACGCGCCGACGAACGCAATGAACGCAGCAACAAAGCAATCGAAAGAATCGGCTTTACTAAAGAAGGCGTGATCCGTAAAGAACGCGCACTCCACGGCGTCCCGCGCAATTTAATAATCTATTCAATCATCGATGATGAATGGCCCGAAGTGAAAACGAATCTGCTTATTAAACAGCAAAGCTATATGATGGAGACACCAAGTACAATTGTAAGTTAATGATATAAATAATATGAGATTGATGAAAACCGGCGGTTCCCGAGAGGAGCTGCCGGTCTTTTTGTGTTTGGACAGGGTCGGCCGGCGGACTTTGTTGAAGTCACCAAATCCCCAAAATTCCGCATCACATACGCCTTTCGTTTTTAAACCACCGCATTTTCATGATAATATGTAGACAAAGTAGGTGAGGCTTATGCCGGAAGTGCTAGTTGTTGAAGACGAAACGAATTTAGCCCGTTTCATAGAATTGGAATTAGGCCATGAGGGTTACAATGTAACGCTCGCTGCTGACGGTCAGGAGGGTTTTAATCTGGCTTCGGAGAATGATTACGATGTCATCCTGCTGGACCTGATGCTGCCGAAGCTCAACGGTCTGGAAGTGTGCAGGCGTCTGCGCAAAACGAAAGATACGCCCATTATTATTATTACGGCCAAAGGGGATACGTACGATAAAGTCGTCGGTCTCGATTACGGTGCGGATGATTATATCGTGAAGCCGTTTGAGATTGAGGAACTGCTCGCGCGCCTCAGAGTAATTATGCGCCGCAGCAAGACCGCGGAAGCGAATCACGATACGCTTGACCTTCACGGGATCTCGATTGATACGTCAGCGTATACTGTCGCAATTGACGGGACGCCGATTGAGCTGACGAAAACCGAGCATGAGCTTCTGTATCTGCTCGTAAAAAATATGGGAATCGTCATGAAGCGTGAACAGATCCTCGATATTATATGGGGATACGACAGTGAGGTCGAAACGAATGTGGTCGACGTGTATATCAGATATCTCAGAAACAAACTGAAACCGTTCGACAAAGATAAACTGATTGAAACCGTCCGCGGGGTCGGGTACGTGATCAGGCAATGAACCGCGTGACATCGCTCCGCAGCCAGTGGCTGAAACTGTCGATTTTAATTATTACGATCACTTATATACTCTTCAGTTCACTGCTCATTTATGCGACGAGTGTTTATCTGAAAGACCAGGAGTACCGGTCGGTCTCACGGAGTCTTGAGGATGTGAGCTCGCTGTATGAAAATCAGCCGTTCAACTCGATTACCGAACGTGATATTTATACGAGTCTGTATGACGATCAGCAGATGGGATTGTACACTCTCAGCGGGGAAGAGGTTTACCGCTGGCCGATCCGTACCCAGCTGAATGTCGATACGGACTTTGAGGCGAACGTTAACCCGGTAATTGAGTCAACGAGCATCGACGGCGATGATTTCCTCGTCGGCACGCGCATGCTGCAGTCGGATTACTGGCACGGTTACGTTACTGTCGTGCACCCGCTGAATGAGTACAATACGATAATCCGCATGATGCTGTTCATCGCTACGATTATCGGGTTTTTATCGATTACATTTACTTCTATAATCAGTTATTTCTTCTCGATTCAAATGGTGAAACCGATTGGGAGATTTACCGGACAGCTCAAAAAAATTGAGAATCAGGGCTTTGCCGAACGTCTCGATTTAAAGACGAACATTATCGAAACCGATTATATGATCGAGTCGTTTAACAACATGATGGGCGCGCTCGAAGAGTCGTACAATCAGCAGAAGCAGTTCGTTGAGGATGCGTCCCATGAACTGCGCACACCGCTCCAGATTATTCAGGGGCACCTGCAGCTGATTAACCGGTGGGGCAGAAACTCTCCGGAAGTGCTCGATGAGTCGCTCGGTATTTCCATCGAGGAGCTGAAACGCATTAACAAACTTGTCGAGGAACTGCTGCTGCTAACTAAAAACGAAGGCCAGGATTTCCTGCAGAATGAAAGTATCAATTTAAACGATGAAATAATGAGCCGCATTGAGAGTCTCGATAAAGTTCATCCGGATTATACTTTTGAAGCGAAGCTCCATAAAGGCAGACTCATGTATCCGATAAATAATTACCATTTTGAACAGATGCTGATTATTTTCCTGGATAACGCGATTAAATTCGATACGGAGAACAAGCATATTACGGTTGGTTCGGAAATTGACCGTCACGGGAATATTGAAATTACGATTACGGATTCCGGTGTCGGAATTCCGGCAGATGAAATCGAGCAGGTATTTAACAGGTTTTACCGTGTCGATAAATCCAGAAGCCGCGATCAGGGTGGAAACGGACTCGGTTTATCGATTGCTAAAAAAATTGTGGAATTGTACCGCGGGGACGTATGGATCACAAGTGTTGAAGGAAAATCGACTACTGTTCACATAAAGTTCACAAAACCTAAAAATTAACATCGAAAACTTTAGTTACAATCTACAATTGTGCTTTCAAGAACCCTTGTAAAATGGTAAAATTTTATACGTATTGAGTATTTAAAAAATATAAAGAGGTGGCAGTACAATGCAACAAAATGAAGTTGAGAATGCTCCTGTTAGATTTGGAACAAATCTAGGCATGATTCTTGAGTATTTTGACATGTACAAAGAAGATCCGGATTCAGTATCTGAAGAAATGCAGTTATTATTCGACAGCATTGCTTCTAATGATGGCAGCAATACTCGTCAATCAGGACAGGCACTCAGTTCAACAGGTCAGGACAAAATCAAAGGTATTTTACAGTGGTTAAATGACATCAGACAATATGGTCATTTAAAAGCTGACGTCTATCCGGTTTACTCACCGGAAATTGACAACGCACCTGACTTTGATTTCAACGCATACGGTTTTTCAGATGAAGATCTTGAAAATCTGCCTGCAGGTATCGTTTCAGAAGCAATTGCCGATAAATTCGACAACGCTTTGGAAGCTGCACGTTACCTGGAACAAATATACACTTCACCGTTATCTTATGAGTACACTCATATTAACAACAGTGAAGAACGTGAATGGCTGCAAAATACGATTGAAGGACTCGGCGAAGTCGAACTTTCCAATGATCAGAAACTTTATCTTTTCAAGGAATTAGTTAAAACTGAAGGTTTTGAAAAATATCTTCACAAAAACTTTGTCGGCGCTAAACGCTTCTCAATCGAAGGAGTCGACTCGTTAGTTCCAATGCTTGACCACCTGCTGGCACGCATGGCTGAAGAAAACATTCCACATCTGCAGATTGGTATGGCACACCGCGGACGCTTAAACGTGTTAACGCATACGCTGCAAAAACCATATGCAATGATGCTGAGTGAATTCATGTCGACTGATCCGATGAAATTCCTTCCTGAAGACGGTTCACTGGAACTGACTAACGGCTGGATGGGCGACGTTAAGTATCACCTCGGCGGCGTTAAAACAAGAACTGACAAAGGTATCGAACAGACTGTGACACTTGCCAACAACCCGTCACACCTTGAAATCGTCGGACCTGTCGTTCAGGGACGCACGCGCGCACAGCAGGAACAGACTGACCAGGCAGGAAAAGCAACTCACGACGTAGATAATTCACTTGGTGTAATTATTCACGGTGACGCAGCATTCCCAGGACAAGGGGTTAACCCGGAGTCTATGAACTTATCAAACCTTGACGGATACTCTGTCGGCGGAGCGATGCACATCATTACGAACAACCGTATCGGTTTCACGACTGAAGAGTGGGATGCACGTTCTACATTATATGCATCTGATATTGCCAAAGGTTTCGACATGCCTGTATTCCACGTCAACGGTGACCGTCCGGAATACGTACTTCGCGTCATCGACATTGCAATCCAGTACCGCCAGAAATTCAAAAAAGACCTTGTTATCGACCTTATCGGTTACCGCCGTTACGGCCACAACGAAATGGATGAGCCGATGACGACTAACCCCGGTCTTTACAATGAAGTAAATGAATACCCGTCAATCGACAACCTTTACGGTGACAAACTCGTTGAAGAGGGTGTAATTACTCAGGAAGATAAAGACAGCATCATGCAGGCAATTCAGGACGAATTAAGAGCTGAGCATGACAAGATCGACAAAACAGATACAATCGTGACTGAAGATATTCAGACACCGGCAGAAATCATTGAAGGACAGGCTAACGAAGTAGAAGAAGATGTTACTCTTGAACGTCTGACTAAGATCAATGAAGAACTGTTAACGTATCCTGAAGGCTTTGCACCTCTTAAAAAATTAAACAACGTTTTATCCAGACGTCAAAAACCATTTGAAGACGACACGGCTCTTGTTGACTGGGCTCATGCGGAAGCACTTGCATTCGCAACGATTAACCAGGATGGCACACCAATCCGATTCACAGGGGAAGACGCGGAACGCGGAACGTTCGCACACCGCCACGCAGTACTTCACGACCCTGAAACAGGTAAGAAACACACGCCGCTGCACAACATCAGTGATTCTAAAGCTTCATTCGAGCTTTACAACTCGCCGTTAACTGAAATGGCAGTCGTTGCTTACGAGTACGGCTACAACGTTGAAAACAACAGCGCGTTAACTATCTGGGAAGCTCAGTACGGAGACTTCGCAAACATGGCTCAGCCTATTTTCGATGTATTCGTATCATCTGCACATTCCAAGTGGGGAGAAAGAACTGCTTTAACACTTCTTCTGCCGCACGCACAGGAAGGTCAGGGCCCTGAGCACTCATCAGCACGTCTTGAGAGATATTTACAGCTTTGTGCTGAAAACAACATGACAGTTGTTAACTTATCAAGCAGTGCCAACTACTTCCACCTGTTAAGACGTCAGGCGAAGTACTTAAACACAGAAAAAATGCGTCCGTTAGTAGTTATGTCACCTAAGAGCCTGCTGCGCAATACGACAGCAAGCCAGCCGGTCAGCGAATTTGTACAGGGCCAGTTCCACGAAATTATCGTACCTGAGTACAAGAAAACTAAAGTTAAATCTGCAGTTATCGCGAGCGGTAAAGTGGCAGTAGATCTGCTTGAAGCACAGGCTAAAGCCGAAACTCCAAACGACGAAGTAATGATTATCAGACTGGAACAGCTGTATCCGTTCCCGGCTGAAGCTATTAAATCAGTATTAGATGATATTACAAACCTGAAAGAAGTCCGCTTCGTACAGGAAGAACCGCAAAACCAGGGTTCATATCATTTCGCACTTCCGTACCTGCTTGATATTGTTCCGGCGAAAGCTGAATTGAACTATATCGGCAGAAAACCGAGCGCTTCAACTTCTGAAGGCAACGGCGGATCATATAAACTGGTACAGCAAAGCATTATTGAGAAAGCTTTAAAATAATAGGAGGTAAATTATAATATGGCTGAAATTATCGTGCCTGAATTAGCAGAATCAATTACAGAAGGAACAATCTCTACATGGTTTAAACAAGTAGGGGACACAGTTGAAAAGGGCGAAAACGTTCTTGAACTTGAAACTGATAAAGTAAACGTGGAAATCGTCAGCGAAGAAGCAGGCGTAATTTCTGAACTTAAAGCTGAAGAAGGCGACACTGTTGAAGTTGGACAGGTTATCGCTGTAATCGGTGAAGGCGGCGGTGCGCCTGCTGCTGAGAAAGAAGAAGCTTCTGACGCTAAAGCTGAAGAAACTGAATCTGAAGAAGCAGTACCCGCTGAAGAAGACGAAAGCGATGCGCTTGTTGTTGCCACACCTTCAGCGAGAAAACTTGCACGCGAAAAAGGAATCAAAATTTCAGACATCAACCCGACAGACCCTCGCGGTTTAGTTCGCAGCCAGGATGTTGAAAACCACGGTAATGCGCCTGCACCTAAAGCAGAAGCTAAACAGGAAGCACCTAAACAGGCTGCACCGGCTCAAAACGCTGCACCTGAAAAACCTGTCAGACGCGAAAAAATGTCACGCCGCAGACAGACAATTGCGAAACGTCTTCTGGACGTATCACAAAACACTGCAATGCTGACTACGTTTAACGAGATTGACATGACTAACGTTATGGAACTCAGAAAACGTAAAAAAGAAAGCTTCCAGGAACGTAACGACGGTACAAGACTCGGCTTCATGTCATTCTTTACTAAAGCTGCAACAGCTGCACTCAGAAAATACCCTGCAGTTAACGCTGAAATCGACGGCACGGACTTTATCTATAAAGAGTTCTTCGACGTATCAATTGCTGTATCTACTGACGAAGGTTTAGTAGTGCCGGTTGTCCGCGACACAGACCGTAAAACATTCGCTGAAATTGAAAATGATATCGCATCACTTGCTAAGAAAGCTAAAGATAAGAAATTATCTCTTGACGACATGGCAGGCGGTTCATTCACAATTACTAACGGCGGTGTATTCGGTTCATTAATGTCAACACCGATCATTAACGGTACACAGGCTGCAATCTTAGGAATGCACACAATTCAAAAACGTCCTGTGGCAGTAGGCGACGATATTGAAATCCGTCCTATGATGTACATTGCACTAAGCTATGACCACAGAATTATCGACGGAGCTGAATCAGTTGGTTTCCTTAAGACAATTAAAGAACTGATTGAGAACCCTGAAGATTTATTATTAGAAGGCTAAATTTAAAACAATTTTATAAGAGAAGGTATCTGCGCGATACCTTTTCTTTTTTAATTAGGAGGACATTTCATGTTACAGAATAAATGGGAAAACAGAAATTTAAGAACAGTTACGGTTAAACATACGGACGCTGAAAAGTACAAAGTCTCTGATATGCTTACAGTCGGCAAAGAGTACACAGTAGTGAATGAAACAGAAGAGTATATCTTCGTAAAGGATAATTCCGGTAAAGTAGGCGGATTTTACAAAACTTATTTTTCATAACTTAAATGTCAGATAATTTCAAAAACTTATAGATTTTTCTGTCATTGTGGTGTAAAATGATTTGCATACCAATTTTTATAAGAAGAGGCGATGTCCATGAGTACAAAACAAGTCATAATGGTAGGATTCACTTTATTTGCCATGTTCTTCGGAGCAGGCAATTTAATTTTCCCGCCGGCACTCGGATTCGGGAGCGGGGAATACTTCTGGACGGCAATGATTGCATTCGTCCTTACAGGTGTAGGTCTTCCGTTACTTGGAGTGATTGTAGGATCAATTTCAAAAGACGGATATAAAGAATCATTAAAAAATATTCACCCGGCATTCGCCGTATTGTTCCTGGTCGCGATTTACTTAACGATCGGACCGTTCTTTGCAATACCGAGAACTGCAACAACTGCTTATGAAATGGCAATCGTGCCATTCCTAAGTGAAAACACAGGAATCTGGTTACTGATTTTCTCATTAGTATACTTTATCGTTGTCTTATTACTAAGTCTTAAACCAGGTACATTAGTGAACAGTATCGGGCAGGTGTTAACACCATTATTACTTATCGGAATCGTGCTCTTAATCGTCGTGGCAGGTGTTGCTTACTTCAGCAACTCAATCAACCCGGCATCAGAGACATTCCAGCAGACTTCACCATTTACTATCGGCTTTACTGAAGGATACTTAACGATGGACGCGATTGCAGCAATTGCATTCAGTGTGCTCGTACTTAACTCAATCAGACAGCTTGGCATTACAAACCGGCGCGACTTGCTTGTCGGCACAATCAAATCTGCACTGCTTGCAGCTGTACTGCTTGGTGCAATCTACATTTCACTTGGCTGGCTCGCTAACCGCGTAGACCTCGGCGGCGCATTAGTGGATGATCAGAACTTAGGAACATTCCTGCTGACATACATGAGCAGTGACGTGTTCGGTATTTTCGGACCTATCCTGCTTGGTGTAATTGTCCTCCTTGCATGTCTGACGACAGGTACGGGACTTATCGTATCGGTATCTGAATACTTCAACAGTATTCTTCCGAAAGTACCATATAAAGTATGGGTAATATTATTCGTGCTGATCTCATTCGGACTTGCAAACCAGGGGCTGGATCAGGTTATCGCAACGAGTATTCCGATTCTGTCAATCATCTATCCGATTGCAATGACAACAGTGCTGCTGTTAATCGTGACATACTTCGTACCGTCACCGAGACTTGCACTGCAGATTCCGGTCTACCTTGTAACAGCATTATCAATCCTTTCTGTAGTACACAGAAACGGCTGGCTGGAACTTAACTTCTTAGAGTCACTGCCATTATTCAGCTACAGTTTTGAATGGATTCCATTTATGATTGTTGGCTATATTGCGGGATACTTAATCGGTCTTAAGAAACCGAGAGTAGAGTATTCGTAAGATAATTAAAAATAAGACCGCTTTCCCTGATGGGAGAGCGGTTTTTATTTGGGTGAAAAATTCGAATGCGGATCCGTGTGATTGCTTGAGCAGGTTCATCTGCATGAGACACTGTCATGACTACTAAAAATGAAATGCGCAGGCATGAGAGTCAATTGTGACTTTTAAATATCCGCTATTAACTTTATGAAATACCGACATCTGGTTGAATGCTTTTAATTGACCGCATGAACACTTCACATACGGCTGATAATATCTAATCGGCCGCATCTTTGCCTGTCATCCGGTCGAAAACCCGGATTCAACCGCATGAGAGCTGTTCATCGGGACGAATAGCTTTTTTCGTCTCATCTAGCGAGTCACATTGGGACAAATATTATTAATCGTCTCAATGAACAGCGGACTCTCGTTAAAAACAGCTTATCTCATTCTCTACAATTAAAAAATCACCCCTCTGTTATCAGCAGAGGGGTGATTCAGTATTTCTATCAGTATCTGTGTTTATCTTTAATTTGCAGTAATCGTTCTTTCAGTTCTTTTTCCATCGTCACAAGCTCTGCTTCAGCCGACTTACGCTTCTGTGTGCCTTCTGACTGGATTCTGAGCGTTTCTTCGATTGTTGTGACCAAGTTCTCCTGAGTTATCTTAAGCGTCTCAATATCGACGATACCGCGCTCATTTTCGGTCGCAGTTCTTAACGAGTTCTGTTTCAGCATTTCACTGTTCTTAGTTAAGAGGTCATTCGTCGTATTTGTTACTTCACGCTGGGCTTTTGATGCCGATTCCTGTCGGAGCAGTGTCAGGGCAATTGCCATCTGGTTTTTCCATAACGGGATACTTGTCAGAATTGAACTTTGAATTTTTTCAGCAAGTGTCTGATTAATATTCTGAATCATGCGAATCTGCGGTGCAGACTGCAGTGTAATCTGTCTGGATAATTTAAGATCGTGGACGCGTTTTTCAAGACGGTTGATGTACTGCATCATATCGTTAACGTCCTGCACGTCCATCTGGTTGCCTGAAGCATCCGCCTCAGCTTTTAAGCGGGGGAGTGTTTCATTTTCAAGTTCTTCTTTTTTAAGTTCCGCCGCTGCGATATATATATTAATTGCATCGAAATAGTCTTTGTTCTGGTTATATAAACCGTCCAGCATATTCACATCTTTAATGAGCACTTCTTTCGCGTGCTCAAGCTGGATTGAAATACGGTCGACCTGTGATGCGATACTCTGATGCTTTGAAATCATTTCGTTAACAGAGCGTTTGACGCGCCCGAACATACGCTTGAATATGTTGCTCTTTTCATTCGTCAGTTCTTCCGGATCAATCTCTTTTAATTTCTTCATCAGTTCTTCCAGTGTATCGCCGATAGGGCCGACGTCTTTCGACTGGACTTCACTCAGCATCTGATGTGAGAATTTCGACATTGCCTGCTGAGCATTCGCACCGTACGTAATCA
This sequence comes from Jeotgalicoccus coquinae, assembly GCF_014207425.1. GTDB lineage: Bacteria > Bacillota > Bacilli > Staphylococcales > Salinicoccaceae > Jeotgalicoccus > Jeotgalicoccus coquinae. The sequence goes on from NZ_JACHFF010000001.1 coordinate 930,483, forward strand.
GTGCGTCGTTATTCAGCGGCTCAATCTTATCTTTAATATCGTGAATTGATTTTAAATCCGATTCGCTGAACTGATCTTTAAACGTCGTCAGCATTTCGCTCTCTTTCGGTTTTTCTGCCACAGATTCTTCAGGCTGCAGTATTAAATTATCGTTTGTGTCATCTGCTTCTTTAAACGGATTTTTTAAGAGTTCATCTTTAAGATTTCTATCTTCAGCCATTTCCTTCACCCCGATGTACTTTTTCTGTTTCTTTTTCTGCATTACGCTTCTTGTTTAAATTCACTTTCTCTTTGCCCAGCTTATTATCAAGCGCTGCCTGGCGCTTTTTCGCACGGGCCGAGTTCATCTTGATTAAATCTCTTTCGACATTTAAATCCTGATAGCTGCTCTGGTTCATATGAGACAGGTTCGACTGCAGCGTACGTTTCAATTCTAACATTGATAAACGCGTCTCGTGGAGCTGAATTCGTTCATCTTTCGATTTACCGGGCATCTTATACAGATACAGATACTTTTCAATCGTGTTGACTGCTGTCTCCAGATTCGAATGGAAGAACTGCTGTACGCTGTAAAACTGTCTCGGGTCTTCTTCTACAGATGAAATAATCGTTTTAACGATCCGGTTAATATCAAATATCATCTTCGCATCTTTTATCGATCTGATATTCATATAGCTGGAACGCAAACGATTCGTATGCTCCTTCGCCTGAGCGAGCTGTTCTTTTATATATTTGTACTCACTGTTGGTGAGCTGTAATTTCTCTAAATGCTTATTATGTGAAATACGCTGGGCGGGCAGGTAGGATGCGCCAAAACCGCCGATACCGATAATTACGTCTAAAAACATATGAATATCAAATACATTAGACGATAAAACCCAGGCGGTGAGACCGGCCGGTACAGCAATCACAGAAGCAATGAAATGTGAATAGTTACTCTTCATTGTTCAAAACCCCTTAGTCTATATGTGGCTATTTATTATAATTATAAAGCGTTATGCTTGATAATGCTAATTATACGCGTTTATAATAATGAATAATATCGGCAAGGGAATGGAGTTTTAAATATGTATGAAGTCGTAATTGTCAGAGCGGATTATGAAGGCTGGTGGCTCTTTGAGGGCTGGCAGAACGACATTATAAACAGGCATCAGTTTAACGATGATGCAGCGCTGATAGAAGGCTACAGTTCCATTATTGAACAGATGAAAGAAAAATATAACAGCTATATCCAGGGAAAATATGATTTATACGCATTCTTTAATGCATGCGAAATAGAATTTTGCGAAGACTGCGATGAAGATGTCCAAATATACTATACGCCGATAATGACAAAAAATAATGAATTTTATAAAAATGATTAAAATTAATGTAAAACGTCACAAAATTGTTGGAAATTCAGTTGCAATATAACTAACTACATTGTATAATATGAATCATCAGTAAGTTCTTCTTATTGATAATTTACGTCTTTTGGAGGATTTTATTAATGAAACAAGGTACAGTGAAATGGTTTAACGCAGAAAAAGGTTTTGGTTTCATCGAAATTGAAGGAGAAAACGACGTGTTCGTACACTTCTCAGCAATTAACCAAGAAGGCTACAAGTCACTTGAAGAAGGTCAAGCAGTTGAATTTGAAGTAGTTGAAGGCGACCGCGGTCCACAAGCTGCAAACGTTGCTAAACTATAATTATAAATTGATTCATTAGAATAATTTGTAACTTCTAAGCAGGTGCCCGGATTTATCCGGGTACTTGCTTTTTTTGTTGGCTTGAGTGGGATTTTACGCGTTGTATCTGATGATCTGACCCCGGTTTGTCGTCACGTTTTTGTATTCGGAGTGTTTTTGGCGGGTTCGAGGACAACCCGGAAGCACCGTCGTACTCCAAACACCTTTAAAGTACGACAACGAAGCACTGTCGTACTCCAAACACCTTTAAAGTACGACAACGAAACACCGTCGTGTTCCAAGCACCTTTAAAGTACGACAACGTACCACCGTCGTACTCCAAGCACCTTTAAAGTACGACAACGAAACACCGTCGTATTCCAAGCACCTTTAAAGTACCACAACGAACCACCGTCGTACTCCAAACACCTTTAAAGTACGACAACGAAGCACTGTCGTACTCCAAACACCTTTAAAGTACGACAACGAAACACCGTCGTACTCCAAGCATCTTTAAAGTACGACACCGAACCACCGTCGTACTCCAAACCTTCTCTTAATATACATAACTTACTAAAGCGGTATTATCCGTTCTTATAAACCTTAATTATCTCTCATATTAAATAAGAATAGAATACTTTCCAGCAAATTTAACCAACCATCTATTCCCATTATTGACCACACTTTGATAAAAAAACACTCAGTTTTGCTATTTTTGCTTAAACATGAACTTTTTAAAAGGAAATCGCACTTTTAACCTATATATAGAGTAGAGGGGTTTTTATTTAAAAAGGAGGAATTAAGATGTTTATCAATGAAAGAACCAAGCCACATGACTTACTTTATTACGAGGCGCTTGCAGCGCGAACATCATTAACGAAAGTTGAATCCCGTAAATTCAGCACTTATAAAAATGGTTTTGAAGGTGAGCAAATGTATGATCAGCTGTTCGACAGTATCGGTCACGATAATATTCTAATTTACAGAGATGTTTTCCTGAGTGTTGATAATTCCGTTACTCAATATGACAGTTTAATTATTAGTGATAAAGGAATTATATCTAATGAAATTAAGAATTTTACAGGCAGCTGCACTGTTCGTAATGGAAATTGGTTCAGAGGAGATTATCCAATTCCTAATAATGCATTTAGTCAGCTAAACAGAGCAGTGGGGAAACTTATGGAACTACGCAACACAGCTAAAGCTGATTTTAATGTCTCGGGAAAGCTTGTTTTTCCTAATGATACTTTTATATTTCATTCAGATGATCAGTCTAATTGGGATAAAATGATTTTACGTTCAGGTTTACGTGACTATTTTCAACAGTTTAACCAGACTGGAATTAAAGCAGGGAATAAAGCACAGTATATTTCACGGTTAATTAGTGAGCACATTGTAGAGAATACGTATTTTAACCCTCAAATTGATAAAACTCGCCTGAAATTTGGATTGTACTGTGGTCACTGTGGAAGTTTTAATCTTAATAAGACAAGATTTCATCTGACCTGTAACAAATGCGGCAGTGTAGAATATAATGAAACTCATCTTCTACGTGCGATGAGTGATTATAAATTCTTATTCTACAATCAGTCAATGACCCGTAACGATCTTCTGAAATTTATCGATAATGATTTACATCATAAAGTTATCTCAAGAGCGCTTTTAAAACATTGCTATATTAATAGTAAAGGCAGAAATACTACATATACATTTAAATACTATGATTTTGATGATGCTGTAAGAAAATCTGATGTATATATGAGGTATAAAGACCATAATTGATGTGTTTAGTTCTATTTAGTCACGAAGGAGTACTGCAAGGCATGCTAAGGTACGACACGGAAACACCGTCGTATTCCAAAGCTGCTTAAAGTACGACAAGAAAACACCGTCGTATCCCAAAGCTGCTTAAAGTACGACACGGAAACACCGTCGTATTCCAAAGCTCCTTAAAGTACGACATGGAAACACCGTCGTATCCCAAAGCTGCTTAAAGTACGACACGGAAACACCGTCGTATCCCAGAGCTCCTTAAAGTACGACAAGAAAACACCGTCGTATTCCAGAGCTGCTTAAAGTACGACAAGGAAACACCGTCGTATCCCAAAGCTGCTTAAAGTACGACAACGAAGCACCGTCGTACCCCAACCCGCTCGTTGAGTTATTCATTAAGCAGACCAAACAGCGTTTCAAACAAGAAAAAACCTCACCCGGAATCACTCCCGGGCGAGGATAGTTTATCTTACATCGTTTTCGATTAATTGTTCCAGCGTCTGGCGTTTAATGACCTGACGCACGCCGTTTTCACAAGCAAACACGACTGCGGGCTTACGCATCTGGTTGTAGTTGGATGCCATGGAGTAGTGGTATGCACCGGTTGTCTTCACTGCAAGCAGATCGCCGCGCTTTATATCGGCCGGGAGGTTTTTATCTTTTCCGATAATATCTCCGGATTCACACAGCTTACCAACGACGTGTGATGAAACTTCTTTAGAAGATGAAGAGCTCCGGACCACGGGAATTACCTCATACTCAGCGCCGTATAAAGGTGTACGAATGTGATCGCTCATGCCGCCGTCCACAGATACGTATCTGGCCACGCCCGGGATGTCCTTTACAGTTCCGACCTCATACACGGTAACTGCTGCTTCGGCGGCAATCGAACGGCCGGGCTCAATCATGACATGGGGAATTTCCCGTCCGGCACCATTCCGGGATTTGGCAACAACGTCTTTCAGATGTCCGATGATCGCATCAAATCCTTCTTCGATCGGGAATCGCACATCGTCCTCAGTATATCTGACGCCGTAGCCTCCGCCCATATTAAGTATTTCAATATCAATATTATGCTCATCGAGCCATGCGTACACGTTCGTAATTGCGTTAATGAACGGTGTGCTGTCATCGAGCTGAGAACCTAAATGATAGTGAATCCCTTTAAAATCAAGCTTCCCGCAGTTATTAATATTATCAATCGCGAGTTTAGCTGCACCGTTCGAAAGTGACAGACCAAACTTGCTGTCTTCCTGTCCGGTGGAAATATAATCATGTGTGTTCACTTCAACACTCGGATTAATCCGAATGAGCACGTTAACACGATCTCCATCATCCAAACCTGACGCAAGCCCGTTAATTAATTCAATCTCATCGAGTCCGTCGAGGATAAAGAAACGGACGCCGTGCGCCAGTGCATATTCAATCTCTTCCGGCGTTTTGTTATTGCCGTGGAAATGAACGTCCTGAACCGGGAATCCGGCAGCAAGTGCAGTATAAAGTTCACCGACAGATACTACATCGAGTTCCATGTTCTCTGCTTCGAGCAGTTTTATCATCTGGACGCTGCTGAACGCTTTCGACGCATACGACACGGAGTAGGGAATGTTATGACTATTTAATACGCTGTGGTATTTCCGCATCATGCCGGTCATGTACGTTTCGTCGTAAATGATGACCGGTGTGCCGTATTCCGCCGCAATATCACTGATTTTATGTCCTCTGATTGATAGTTCTCCTGCTGAATAATTAAACGTCATAAATAATTTCTCTCCCCAATGATTGATAATTTAATGCACCGAGCTGTTCTGAATTGGCGCCGACTCCGAGTTCTGTGTATTTGTCGATACGGAGTCTGCTGTTGTACAGATAAACATCCATATCAGCTGTCACTTCGTCATCAACCAGCACCGCCATGTGACTCATCATCAGTGCGGCAATCGGATACGTTCTGCCGCCGATTTCACATTCGAAACCTGCGCGTGCACGGAGTACGCCGTCGCCGTAGCCGATATCAACAATCGCAACTTTACAGTCGGAATCTGCTTTAAAGGCTGCACCGTAACCGAGCGTCATCCCCGCAGTTAAGCTTCTGAACTGAATAATGGGTGCAGACAGCACCGCCGGCTGAATGAAATCTCTATCATCCAGATCCGCATACGGTTTAGAACCGTAAAGCCCGATACCTAAACGTACATGTGAGTGGCCGTTAAACAGACCGTCCCTCACATAACTCGCGCTGTTCTGTGCGTGGATTACCGAAGGTTCCACACCGAGTGTCTTTACGTCTTTAACAAACTGCAGCCAGTTTGCGCGTTCAGTTTCATAAATGCCGTCAAACTCATCAGAGTAGCCGAAGTGTGTCCACAGTCCTTTAAAATTCAGTTCAATACCGGACTGCTTCATATCTTCCAGAATATACTTAAGTTCAGTAATATCAGCCAGTCCCGACCGGTTGAACAGCCCTGCATATTCAAGATGAATATTAAGTCCCTGGAGTTCTTCTTTATATGTATCGTAATAGCCCGGGGAGGGCAGAGTGATATCTAGATTAAACATGCGGGCACGTTTAAAGTCAGTCGTCGGATTCATTAACATAATATCGGCGCTGTCCCCGCACATCTGCCGTATTTTAACAGCATCATCGACAGACGTCGTCGCAAATGCGCGGATGCCTGAAATCGCAAAGGCCTTCACAGCGAACTCAAGTCCGTAGTTGTACGCGTTATTTTTAACGACCGCAATCGTCTGACCCGGCAATTGGAACTGCTTCGCCTGTTTTATAAACTGCGCCTCATCGATCTGAAATATACCGCCCATTTAAAAAATCTCCCCGCTATTAGTAGTTATTTAACAATGCTTCGTAATAATCCGCCACTTTAACCAGCACGCGCTCATCAAAGTTAAATGTATCTGTATGAAGGCTCGATGTATAACCTTTTTCAAGGCTGCGCGATCCCGCGAAGACAAAATACGTTTTTGCGATGCTGCTGTAAAAGCTGAAATCTTCTCCGAACAGGTAGGGTTTATCTTTTTCTATACCCCTTAATCCGGCTCCGGTAATCGAAGTTTCAACAGTTTCTCTTAATTCGTCGTCATTCTTCACTGCCGGGTAGCCTTCAGTGTAGTAGAGCTCAACGGATGCACCGTACAGCAGTTCAGCAGCTTCTTTTATTTTTGTCAGCTGTGATTTAATGACCGCAAGATCCGATGCTTCATATGTGCGTATCGTCCCGCTCAGACCGGCATTCGCCGGTACTGTATTGACGGCTTCGCCGCTCTGTATTTTACCCATATGAATAATATTGCGGTTCAAACCGTCGAGATGAAACTGCTGGATGCTCCCGACTTCAGAGGCGATTTTTAAAATCGTCTCGAGTGCTGAGACACCCTGATGTTTCTGGGCAACGTGTGCGCTTGCACCTTTTACTGTAAAGTGATATTCCGTAGCGCTTGCCGTCAGTTCTCCGTCCCTGTATAACACGAGACCTTCATCTTCATCGGGCATTAAATGTACACCGAAAACCGCATCGAATGCCGGACGGTTATCCCACGCATTGAGTAGTAAATTTGCACCGGCATTTGCTTCTTCAGACGGTTGGAATATAAACACGCAGTTGTGTTTTAATTTCCCTTCATCAGACAGAGTTTTTGCACGTTTTACAAATAAAAGAAGGGCAGTGGTATGCCCGTCGTGTCCGCATGCGTGCATTACATTATCCACGCTGCTTTTATATTCCACGTCATTCTGTTCATGTACCGGCAGTGCATCGATATCGGCCCTGAAACCGAGTGTCGTTTCGCTGTTTCCATTCAATACAGCAATGACGCCTGTACTGAGCACCTGATAATATGAAACGCCGATATCTTCGAGCACAGAAATGATATATTCAGTCGTTTTATGTTCTACAAGGCTTAATTCCGGGTGCTGGTGCAGGTATCTCCGGTGTTCAGTAACGAACTTAAGCTCATCAGTATAAATGTCAGACATTAGTCATTCAGCTTTCTGAGCGCCTGAACGATTTCTTTTTTAGAGCCTGTTACTTCGCTTGCCTGTTTAATGACACGTGCCGGAGTACCTGCAACAACACTGCCTGCCGGAACGTCCTCAGTTACGATTGCACCTGCTGCGACAATTGCACCTTTACCGACAGTGACGCCTTCTAAAATTACAGCATTCGCACCGATTAATACATCATCTTCAATCATTACAGGGGATGCACTTGGCGGTTCGATTACACCTGCTAATACTGCACCGGCACCGACGTGAACGTTTTTACCGGTCGTTGCACGGCCGCCGAGCACTGCGTTCATATCGATCATCGTGCCTTCGCCGACGATTGCACCGATATTAATTGACGCGCCCATCATTACAACCGCGCCGTCACCGATAACCGCATGTTCACGGATGAATGCACCCGGTTCGATACGTGCTTTCGTATTCGTTAAGTCCATTAAAGGAATAGCCGAGTTGCGGCGGTCCTGTTCGATGACGATGTCCGTCACTTTATCTTCTATAGAAGGATAAAATTTCTGCCAGTCACGCGCATCTGCGAATACCGTTTTAGAATTATCTGTACCGAATACTTTAAATGACCCGTCGAATTCGACACCTTCAAAGTTTCCGTTAATATAAATTTTAAGCGGTGTTGCTTTCTCCGCGTCTGAAATGTACTGAATGATCTCTTCTGCTGTAAATTTTTCCATTGTGTAAAAGCTCCTTAGAATATGTTGTTATAGTCGTAAAATCCGTTTCCTTTGTTTATAAGACTTTCTGCTGCTTTAATTGCGCCGTTTGCAAATATATCTTTTGACTGTGCAATATGCTTCAATTCAATGACTTCATCGAGTCCGGCAAAAATCGCTTCGTGTTCGCCGACAATCGTACCGCCGCGTATCGCGCTGACACCGATTTCGTCAGTTGAGCGCTGGTGATTCGCCTTGGAACGATCGTAGACCGGATAGCTGCCGTCGCGTGATTCGAGTGCTGTATCAAGGAGTTTAACGAGCGTGCCGCTCGGTGCATCAACTTTTCTGTTATGATGGCGCTCAACGAGCTCCAGATCATAATCAGCGAGCTGGTTCAGTGCCTCTTTAAGCAGGTTATTTAACACGTGCACACCGTAACTCATATTGGCACTGAAAAATACCGGTGCTGATTCAGCACGTTCATTCAGCTTCGTAACGATTTCATCTTTCTGTCCTGTCGTTGCGACAACGAGCGGGGTTTTAAAATTCTGTTCAATTATTGGCAGAATGCGTTCGGGATTGGAGAAATCAATCGCGACGTCTGCATTGGCATCATCGATATTATCAAAAGCGGGGTAGTCAGTCTCACCGGATGAAATCACACCTGCGATTTCATGTCCGGCTTCAGTTGCGAGACGTGCAACGATTTTATTCATCGTCCCGTAGCCGATTAAGAGTATTCTCATACTCTCACGCCTTTTTTAAATTCGTTAAACGTATCGACAATGGTCTGTCTTGTATTTTCTTCCAGTGGTAAAAGTGGCAGTCGCAATTCATAATCACCATACCCGAGTTCAGCTGTTAATGCTTTGACCGGGATTGGATTCACATCAATCTGCACTGCATTAATTACAGGCATTAATGATGCGAAACGCTGTCTTCCGTCCGCGTCTCCTGCTTTAAGTTTTTCGTATACTTCCTGCATTTCACCCGGGATGACGTTGCCGACTACTGAAATTAAACCTTTGCCGCCAAGTGCAGTAAAGTCAGTTAAGTTGTCGTCGTTGCCGCTGTAAAGAGAAAAATCAGAATCAACAAGGTTTAAAACATTAATTGTATAGTTTAAATCGCCCACTGCATCTTTCAGTGCCACGATATTTTTATGACGGCTTAACTCCAACACCGTTTCAGGATCAATCGACATCCCGGTACGTCCCGGTACATTGTATAAAATAACCGGAATATTAATACTGTCGGCAATCGCTGTAAAGTGGGCGATTAAACCGCGCTGGTTACTCTTGTTGTAGTAGGGTGTAATCAGCATCACACCGTCAGCACCTGTGTCTTCGGCAAAGACTGACAGGTCTATCGACTGCTGCGTTGAATTTGTACCGGTCCCTGCAATGACAGGCACACGGCCTGCTGCAGTTTCCACACCGACGCGGAGGAGTTCTTTAATTTCATCTGCGGATAAAGTAGGGGACTCCCCGGTTGTGCCGTTCACAATAATACTCTGTACATTGTTTTCAATAAGATACTCGATATGGCTTCTGAACGCATCGTAGTCAACTCTATTATTTCTAAACGGGGTGGTCATCGCCACACCGACACCTTCAAAAATCGGACTCATAATATCTCGCTCCTTATTTGTTTTCTATTAATGATTTTAAAATCTGCACTGTATTCTGCGCTGCGCCTTTAAGAATGTTATCACCGACACACCATACGTGGAATGTATTTGCCATCGTAGGATCTTTGCGGATACGGCCGACGTAAATTTCGTTCTCGTTTGTCGCTTCAAATGGAGTTGGATAAACACCTTCAGCCGGGTTATCCATTAAGACGATGTGCGGGATGTTCTTAAACGTATCCCGGACTTCTTCTTCAGAAGCTTCTTTATCCAGCGTGACGTTGATCTGTACGCTGTGGCTTGAAATAACCGGAACTCTGACGCATGTCGCAGTGACATTTATTGAATCGTCTCCGAGAATTTTCTTTGTCTCGTCGATCATTTTGACTTCTTCTTTCGTATATCCGTTGTCTAAAAATACATCGATCTGCGGGATGACGTTGTTGTATATCGGCTTCGGATACGTCGTTGGTTCAGCACCTTTTGCACCTTCCTCAAGATCCCTGATGCCGCCTGCGCCTGAACCTGATACCGACTGATACGTTGTATAATTTACGCGTTTCACACCGAATGCGTCATATAACGGTTTTAACGCGATGACCGACTGAATCGTCGAACAGTTCGGGTTGGCGATAATTTTACGGTTTAACGTTGGTGTGTTAATTTCCGGAACAATTAAATCAATATCATCGTGCATTCTCCAGAAACTTGAATTGTCGATAACAATCGACCCTGCTTCTTCAAAGAGCGGGGCGAACTTTTCACTCGTCGAACCGCCGGCACTCATAATCACATAATCAAAATCATCTTTCGTTCTGTCTTCGGTTAATTCCTGTACAGTAAAGACTTCACCGTTTACTTCAAGTTCTGAACCGCTTGAGCGTTTAGAAGAGAAGAGTACCAGTTCGTTGTAGGGAATCTTATACTGTTCCACCATTTCCAGCATTTTCGTACCGACGACACCTGTTGCACCGACAATTGCGAGTTTCATAAAATACAGCCTCCTAGAAGTTTGTCTGAATAGTTAGTATTATACGTATAAATAAAAAAACAAGCCCGGGTACCGGACTTGTTTTAAATTTATATACAAGCGATGCCCTCCATTATTTTTTCAAATAATGACAAATCCATAGCTCTTAACCACTAGATCCAACAGCCGGTGTCTGCGTACCACTGACCATTTCGGCATCTCACCCTTTCGTTATATACACTTTGCAGAAGTTAAGTATATAAGTACTGTTGATTGATGCGCCTCATCCGTACTATTCAGTTTTGATGTTGATTGTCATTATACATAACAAAGTATTCGAAGTAAACAGATAATTCCTATTTCTTTATAATACCTTTTTCAATAAGGTAATCTTCATAGCCGATTTCCTTCACAAGTGCTTTGTTGTCGCTTAAATCAAGCACTGCGTTTGAAATTGTATTGATGAATTCAAGGTCATGTGAAGTGAAGATAATTGAACCTTTGAATTTTTTCAATCCGTCGTTGACTGCAGTAATACTCTCTAAGTCAAGGTGGTTGGTCGGCTCATCCATTAACAGAACGTTTGCCTGAGACAGCATCATTTTGCTGAGCATGGCGCGGACTTTCTCTCCACCTGACAGTACGCTCGCTTTTTTCTTCGCTTCTTCACCGCTGAACAGCATTCTGCCGAGGAAACCTCTGAGGAAGGTTTCAGTCTGTTCTTCAGGCGGAGCATACTGGCGCAGCCATTCAACAAGGCTTAAGTTAACACCTTCAAAGAACTCCGAGTTATCTTTCGGGAAGTAGCTCTGTGAAGTCGTCACACCCCAGTTAACCTGACCTGAGTCCGGAGTCACTTCTCCTGCAAGAATGCGGAGGAGGGTAGTGCGCTGCAGTTCAGAACCGCCTGTCAGAATTACTTTATCATTTGGAGATAATGTAAATGAAATGTTATCAAGTACAGTTTCACCGTCAATTGTATGAGTAAGATCTCTTACTGTAATGAGTTCGTTACCGATTTCTCTTTCAGCTGTGAAGCCGACGAAAGGATAACGGCGTGAAGATGGTTTGATATCTTCGAGTTCGATTTTCTCGAGCATTTTCTTACGGCTTGTTGCCTGTTTTGATTTCGAAGCGTTGGCACTGAAACGTGCAACGAAATCTTTAAGCTCTTTAATCTTTTCTTCTTTTTTCTTATTCTGGTCCTGAGACATCTGTAATGCCATCTGGCTCGACTGGTACCAGAAGTCGTAGTTTCCGACATAAACCTGGATTTTACCGAAGTCCAGGTCCGCAATATGCGTACATACGTTGTTCAGGAAGTGTCTGTCGTGTGAAACGACGATTACAGTGTTTTCAAAGTTAATCAGGAATTCTTCAAGCCACTGCACCGCTTCAATATCGAGACCGTTAGTCGGCTCATCCAGAAGCAGTACGTCAGGGTTACCGAACAGGCTTTGTGCAAGCAATACTTTTACTTTCGCCGTGTTATCGATTTCGCCCATTGTTTTATCGACTAAGTCGTGTGTCACGCCAAGACCGTGAAGTAATGTTTCAGCGTCACTTTCAGCAGTCCAGCCGCCCATTTCGCCGTATTCACCTTCAAGCTCTGCCGCTCTGATGCCGTCTTCGTCCGAGAAGTCGGGCTTCATGTAGATTTCGTTTTTCTCGTTCATAATAGACCATAATTTTTCGTGACCCATTAATACAACGTCAAGAACGCGCGCATCTTCGTAACCGAAGTGATCCTGCCGCAGGAACGCCATGCGCTCGTCGTCTCCCAGCGTTACGTGGCCATCCGAGTCGATTTCACCTGTCAGCACTTTAAGGAAAGTTGACTTCCCGGCACCGTTCGCACCGATTAAACCGTAACAGTTCCCCGGTGTGAATTTAATATTTACATCTTCAAATAATTTTCTGTCTCCAAATCGCAGACTCACGTTGCTTACTTGCAGCATGTGCATTCTCCTTTATATTAAAACTTATACGTTTTTTTAGTTTACATTCATAAGCGATAATACCATAATTATGGTATGATTTATACACAAGTATGTTCATCCGTATGCTTACTATTAAAAAACCACAATATTAAACATTAACTGATATATGAATAATACACAATAGAAACAATATAAATGAGGAGTCTATATGACAAAACTTTCAGGTACTACACAATTTTTAAAAGTAATTAAAAAAGAAGGATCGACTTACACGCTCGTTTCAGAAGACGAAAAGTATATCCGCATGAACGCATCGGAAATTGAAGGGGATAAAGAATACGACATCGATGATGAAATTCTTGTCTTTATTTATCCTAACCGTTCGGGCGAATTATTCGCGACACCGAAACTGCCGAGCATTACTGCAGATAAATTCGGCTACGCTGAAGTCAGTGAAGTCAACCGTGACGGTGCATACCTCAATATCGGTTCACCGCGTGAAATTCTGATTCCATGGATCGATCTGCCGCGCCTTAAAGAAGTTTGGCCGCAGGTCGGCGACAAAGTCTACGCAACAATCCGTGTTGAAGCAGATGACCAGATGTTCGGACGCTTAATTAACGAAACGGAAATGGATGAGAAATTCCAGCCGCTGAAAAAAGAAGACTACGAAACACTCGGCAACAAATGGCTTAAAGGCCGCCCGTACCGTTTACTGCGTGTCGGGACGTTTATCATCTCGGATGAAGGATACAAAGTATTCGTCCACGAAACAGAACGTGAACAGGAACCCCGTCTCGGCCAGGAAGTTAACTTCCGCGTAATCGGCATTAACGACAAGGGCGAAGTGAACGCATCGTTTTTAGAAAAAGCATACAAACGTTTAGGTACAGACGGTGAACGCATCGTAGAATACATGCAGATGCACGGCGACATGATGGACTTCACCGACAAGAGTTCACCGGAAGATATCAAAGCAGCATTCAACCTTTCAAAAGGCCAGTTCAAGCGCGCACTAGGCGGACTGCTTAAAGAAGGCAAAATCGAATTCGATAACGGCGCCACTTATTTAAAGAAATAATATATTAATATGATGAAGGCGGGACCCTGAGGGGTTCCGCTTTTTTTGGTTTGGGGGTGCTGCTGTGTGCTGTGTGACTATGAGGCGCGCTCATTGTTACGCTGGAAGTCTATCATGACTATGAGGCGCGCTCATTGTTACGCTGGAAGTCTATCATGACTATGAGGCGCGTTCATTGTTACGCTGGAAGTCTATCGTGACTATGAGAGGCGTTCATTGTTACGCTGGAAGTTTATCGTGACTATGAGAGGCGTTCATTGTTACGCTGGGGGTCTATCGTGACTATGAGGAGCGCTCATTGTTACGCTGGAAGTTTATCGTGACTATGAGGCGCGTTCATTGTTACGCTGGAAGTTTATCGTGACTATGAGGCGCGTTCATTGTTACGCTGGACTGCCTCAAGACTGTTTCCAGCACAAAAAAACTGAAAGGGCACCCAAGCCCCTCCAGTTTCATCATCAAAATCTTATCCTTCTATTTCTTCAGTCAGCTGCTCAAGTTCATCCACAAGCTCACCGATATATTTTATCGTGTTTTTCAGCGGTGCATCTGTCGTAATATCGATGCCTGCCATCTTCGCTAAATCAACCGGCGTTTCTTTACCGCCTGTTTTCAGCACTTCAAGCCATTCGTCGACTGCCGGCTGGCCTTCGTTCAGAATACGCTGTGACATTTCCGTCGCAATCGTTAATCCTGCAGAGTACGTATACGGATAAAGTCCCATGTAGTAGTGGGGCTGTCTCATCCATGTCAGTTCCGCGCCTTCTGTAATCTCGACGTCGTCACCCCAGAATTTCTCAATCACTCCGCGTTTAATTTCATTCAGTGATTCCGCAGTAACTGTTTCGTAGTTATCGACACGATTGTACACTTCACGCTGATATGCTGCCTCAAGCAGGTGAGTCACAAAGTTGTGGTAGTACGTACGAGAAATGATCGAGCTGATTACCCAGCGCTTGAATTTCGGATCTTCGGAATTCTTAAGCAGGTGATTAGCCATCAGCATTTCGTTCATCGTACTCGGCGCTTCGATAAAGTACATCGACGGGCGCGTATCAAAAATATTCTGCGCACGGTTGGCATTGTAGAAGTGTCCTGCGTGACCAAGTTCATGAGCAAGAACAAAAACTTCTTCCATTAAAGAAGACCACGAGATGAGAATAAACGGATGTGAACCGTAAGGGCTTGAACAGAATGCACCTGTTGATTTACCTTTGTTGATAACGAAGTCAATCCAGCGTTCATCATATGCACGGTTAATCATGTCAGTATAATCTTCACCCATAATGCCTAAAGCATCCAGAATATATTTGCGTGATTCTTCCACACTGATTTCCGGCTCACTCGCAGGGTCCAATGGAATCTTCAGATCTTCGTAGCGCATTTTATCGAGTCCATGAACTTTCTGCAGAAGTTTCGCATAACGTCTCATGTGAGGCGCAAGTTCTTCAGTAATTACGTCAATCTGACGGTCGTATAACCCGCGGTCAACTTTCTGTCTGTGGAGCAGATAGTCGATGACCGAATCGTAACCGCGGAGGTCAGCTTCAGCTTTCTCCTGTTTTAAATGAATATCGTAAGTGCCCGCAGTTGTGTGCTGGTACTGGCGGAGCGATTCTGAGAATTTTTTGAACGCCGCACGGCGGACTTCCTTGTCCGGGTTGGACTCTAATCCGCCTTCAAAAGCTAAGTATGATAAAGAATACTCCTCGCCGTTTGCGGTAAACGTACCGAAATCGATATCGAGTAACTTGGTTTTCTGGTATAAATCGTACGCCCCGCTGAACACAGAAGAGAATGAAGCAAGTGCTTTTTCCACATTCTGATCGAGCTGATAAGGTTTGTCGCGGAGCATATCTTCGATATACCCTGTATATTCTTCTTTCTCTTTTGCAATATCCTGTAAGAAAGATTCATCTTTCGCTAATAATTCACTTTGTAAAAAGCTTGTTTTCGAACTTAAAGCAGTGCCTGCATTACCGACAAGTGCACCAAGTTTCTGTGCAGCCTGATCCCCGCGGTCGCCCGACAGACGTAGGTTCGAGTATGTACCGATTAAAACAAACTGTTCCAAAATTTCACGGTAGCTGTCGATTGCTTTAACAGCAGTGCCGACATCCTCAAGTCTGCCTTCGAATTCCGATTCAAAAGAATCGATTTTCTGTTTAACAGAATCAATCGCTGCCTCACAGGATTTATCATCCTTGAATAAAGGATCGAGATCCCATGTGTAATTAACATCGACATCCTGTCTGTTTTGTAACTCTGACATTAAATCATCTCCCTGGTTTTTTATCCCTTTGTTACACAGCTTATTATACATAAAATTTTGAATATTGTATATTCTGAGCCGGGCATGTATGAAGTGCCGGAAATGGGGTAATAATTTAAAAAGAGGTGAGGAATATGGTCAATGATGTACAGTTTTACTTATATACTATTTTAGCCGTAATCGTGCTGTCGATTGCAGCGGGATATTTCACGAGCAGATATTTACTGATGCCCGTCGTGACATTCGTCGCAATGGGAATCGCGGCATTCGTACTGCCGAACTTTTATAACAATCTGGAATGGCAGCCGCTGCTGGGATACGCAGCATTTTTAGCAGTGCTGTCATTCGTGCTGGCCATGTCGATGTGGGTCGTGAAACGAAACCGTCGTAAAGCAAAAGAATTACGCGGCGGACCGGATGAAACGATTGATGAAGCAGAGCATAAGAAGGAGATTTAATTTGGATATGTTATCCGGCGGGGCGCTGACATGAGTCGGCGTCTTTTTTACGGGATGACAGTGCTGGATTCACAACAAAAAAAGCTGTATCCACAATATAGTGGATACAGCCCTCATTTCTCCTACGCCATTTCATCTTTTTTAAATCCTACATCGACATCCAGATTGATATTCGGTGCAGGCGGCAGATCGTGTCTTTTTTTACCTACGTTTCCTACGAAAAACTTACCGTACTTATTCAAATTAAATACATATGCTGTAAAGATCGACAAACATACAGCAAGGATAGCTTTGTAAGTTATATCCCAAAAAACGATGTCTGTCATCATGCCCATGTCATTAATAAAAATGAGATGCAGCAGGTAAATTCCAAAGGAATAATTACTGATATACATAATGAATTTCGGCACATGATTATAATATGTAGAAATCAGGAATATCATCAGAATTACCGCTGTCGTATAAATCGGCGTATCGAGCCGCTTGGATCCCATCGCACTGTTGATACCGGAAGTATGTGTCACCAAAACGAAAAACATACTGAAGATAAACAGCCCGACAATCAACCAGCTGTATTTCCTTATATTCGCTTTAAACGCCTCGTAATGAATACCGATATAATATCCCAGCACAAAGTATGTAATCCAGCCGATAAAAATTGTCTGTCCTTCTTTCGCCCAGATTAACTGACCGAGTATGTGATCCGGCGCAGGATAAATTAATCGGACTCCCCAGTAAGCCGACGTCAGTACTATCGATGCTGCAACAACTGCGAACGGGTTCAGTTTTCTCAAGTATCTAGAGAAAATCATATGTAAAATATAGAACTGAAAAATAATCAGTATAAAGTAGGTTACTGAATGCCCGCGAATCGTTACCATGATAAAACCTTCTATCAACTCCGTTAAAGTTGCAGGTGAGTATTTATCAATCGTCCAAAATAAGTTGAGCATTACGTAAGGTATACCCAAATACAGTAATCTTTTTCTTATAAATCCTTTTTTCAGCTTATCTCCGTACTTATGAGCATTTAAAAACTCAGTAATAAATACAAACAGCGGAGTACAGAACATTAAGTACAGCTGAACATACGTGGGCCACTGATTTTTAACTAAATCAGGATTATTGGCAACCGTAAGTGAAATAGAATGGATAACCACAATGCCGATGCAGGCGAGGGCTCTCATCCAGAATATTTCAGAAATTAATCGTGTCATTCCGCGTCTCCTATTCAATGATGCGTATCTTTATTCACAATTATTTATTATAATGCTTTCTGTAAAGAAATGGTATAGCGTCTTAACTATTTACAACAATAAGTTCGAAATCTAAATTGTGATTACATAAAAGCAGGGCGGACACATCAAAAAAGCTGCGACCCAAAATACAGTGGGGCGCAGCTCACTTAAAATTCTTATATTGTTATGCTAAGACAGTGTCTAAATTGACACCGTAATATTCTTTAACGATCAGGTATACAACACCTTTGTCGAGCTGGGCTTCGTATTGAATGGCCTTGTTTTCATCAAAACCAATACTTTCAAGTTTGTTGCGTAATTCATCGCCTTTTTTCTTGAAAGTAGTTTTCACAGCATCAGCAAGACCTTGTTCGCTCATACCGATAACATTCGCACCTGAATTGTCTGCAATTCGCTTCGTACGATCGTCGTCGTGGGTGATTACATAAATCTCCTTAGGGTTAATCTTGTTGGATTTTAAAATTTCAATCGCTTCCTGGATCTTGTCATCATCATGATACGCTTTAATAAATGGTGCCATAATAATATCCCTCCAAATAATTTGTCCTTTTAAAATGAACACATTAATATGTATATCCTAAAGCAGGTATTTAAAACATAGGTGGTGAAATTAAACGACAAAGGTCTCGTGTCCTGCAGTGAGTCAGACTGATCTTTGAAAGGGAGCATACGGAGTTTAAGAGAAATACATGTACAGGAATAGGTTAATATAGTTTGTGAATTATATTTCATACATGAAAAAATGATAGAAACACACATAAGTGTCCAGATAGGTCACTGTACAACCCAGTATTTGGCAACACATATAACTTCCTATAATATATGTTATGTAAACTTTAGTATATTGAATATAATAGATGTTCAAATTCATATGTTTTTATATGTTTATTTAACATGATTCATTTATGTACTTATATGTCTTTTTACTGTTCGCAATGTTCAATTCTGCATTCATGCGCTGTTAATCCCATGTGTCTGTCTCTGTGCAGCTCAATCTGTCATCCGGCTGACTCATTCTAAGCTCAGTTAATCATTCCATATGTATAATCCGTTCTTAAAATCATCCTCAAATTTGGCTAATTTTAACGTTTTAAGTATTTCAGCTTATATGGATTTATACAGAAATTTCAGCTGAATTTCAATACATGCTGCATCAGTTCCATACGATACTTATATGGAACTAATTTTTACAGTTTTTCTCCATATTTCGTTGAATTCTAAGATTATGTGTATTTCAATTGGTTCCGGGTTTTTATCAATCTAAATTATCAGAATATTGCGCTCAATTAATATTTACTTGAATATCCACCCTATTATTACATATGTAACAGGTAGGATTTGTGGTAAAATTGCAGAGGTTGTCCAGTTCACTTCCGTGCGCATAGCATGGAAGGAGGTGACATCATGTTAAGCACTTTTTTTGAGGTATTAATTGCACCGATAGCAGTCGGTTCAACAATCGTGTTGTTCAGTTATTGGCTGAATAAAGACGATAAGTAACTGGATAACTGCCAATACACCATAAAAAAAACGCCCAATCTATAGCAGTAGATTGGGCGTTCGGTGATTCATGTTCAGCACTTTAATTGATAAGTACATTATATCATCCAATTTCTGTGTTGTAAAATGAAACAAACGGGAAATTATATATTGAGAAGCTCACGTTCAGTTGGCGGATGATCAAATTCCACCTCTACTTTTAATGATCCTCCTAAAACGTTAAGCGCTTTTTTATAAACATCAATACCAGTATTGGTATCACCATTTTCTATTCTTGATAACTGCGCTTGGGTCAGTTGTATCCCCTTATGCTTCGCCAGTTTAATAACTTGATTCTGAGTTAAATTTAACTCCATACGCTGCCTGAGTACTTTTAAACCTAATTGTACAGGCAATGAATTAATGTGATCATTTACGCCGGGAACATCCATTAGTGTCTCCATCATATTTGTGAATGTCTTATTGGACATCTAATCTACTCCTTTTTAGTCGTTCATTTAATATTTTCTGCGGACTGCAATTTCGCCGTTTTTCAACAAGCGTCGTGTTTGAACCTTTTTCACTCATACTCATATAAGCATTCGAAAGTTTTCTATATGTAGACTCCAATGACTTAATAGACTCTTCTTTAGCTTTCTGATCTATATTTTCCATATTTTCTCCATTTCATGCACTATAGCGTCAATTCTTCGATTACTTCATACAGCGATTCAATTTCATCACGTGTAAATTCATATTGCTCTTTACTCATCAGGACACCCGCAACACCGTCTTCATTCACTATGTGAACAACACTTTTATTCTTCTCAGCTGTCTCAAAAGCACTTCCCGGATTCCCCTGGAAATCCGAAATATCTACCTTTATCGACTCTCTGATTTTCATATGCAGCGCCTCCTTTGTTAATCTTTCATCTTATACCCCTTTTCAAATATCATATTCAGGGTATACAGTAATGTAACAATTTAATCACTTCAAATTCAGGAGGATATTAAATGATAGGATATATTGGAACGTACACACAGGAAAAAAGTAAAGGCATTTACCGATTCACTTTAGATCCGGAAGCAGAAGAATTAAACGGCGGTGACTTAATCGAGGAATTTCAAGGCCCGTTATATTTAAATATACAAAACGATAAACTGTACTCATTAAAACAGGATGGCGATACAGCAGGCATTGCCACGTTTGAGATTGATAATGGCGAGCTTAAACTCATTGAAGAATGTCTGTCCGAAGGAGAAAACGGATGTTATCTTTCCCCATCATCCGACGGCAAGTATATGCTCGACGCCGTATATGATTCAGGAAAAATCCGTTTATATAAAATGGATGACCGCGGAGTTGTCACAGAACGACTCGATATTTTCCAGGCAACTGGAAATGGTCCGCACGAACGACAGACTCACGCACATTCGCACTTTATCACGGAAACGCCGGACGGTAAATACTTCGCAGCAGTTGATTTAGGTGCAGATAAGCTTGTGACGTTTGCTGTAGAAGATGAACGTCTCGTCGTCGCAGCGGAGTCCAAAGTCGCGCCCGGCAGCGGCCCGCGTCATTTAGTGTTCAGTGATGCCGGCGATTACGCATATATTCTTACTGAGTTATCCAACGAAGTTATCGTTACCGAATATGACGACGGCAATTTCATACCAATTAAAACTTACTCTGCCCTGCCTGAGGATTTCACTGAACATTCCCAGGCGGCCGCAATCCGTAAGCATCCCAATGGTAAATATATTTACGCGACAAACCGCGGCCACAACAGCATTGCTGTATTCGAAATTGCAGACGGTGGCAGTTCACTCCAGCGTCTGCAGATTGAATCAACAAACGGCAACTGGCCGCGCGATTTCAATATTTCACCCGACGGTGAGTATTTAGTCTGCGTACATGAGAAATCTCACAACGTTGTTCTGTTTAAAATTAATGAAGACGGCACAATATCAAGATTAGACAGTGAAATCGAAGTACCAGAAGGTATTTTCGTAGATTTCCTTTAATATTATAAAGCACAATGACCCGGGAGCGCTGCTCCCGGGTCGTTGTTGTCCTCACAAGTATCCCGCAAAACATTTTTCGGGTCATTGTCACTTTCACAAGTACCCCAAAATTGGCCTCCCGGGTCATTGTCACTTCCACAAGTACCCGGGGATTGGTCTATCGGGTCATTGTCACTTCCACAAGTACCCGGGGATTGGTCTATCGGGTCATTGTCACTTTCACAAGTACCCCAAAATTGGCCTCCCGGGTCATTGTCACTTCCACAAGTACCCGGGGATTGGTCTATCGGGTCATTGT